>CALIVT010000027.1 GCA_938048185.1 uncultured Arenicella sp. | reverse complement strand
TAGAATCAATAATCAGGACATACATAAATAAGGGGTCAAGTCTAATGAGATGACTCGCCCCACCTAGCCGATTAGACTGGGTCGTGAGTTCAACCACACGAGGCGAGTCACCATGACCATTAAAGTATTAGGAATCGATTTAGGCAAGCGGTATTTTCATTTGCATGCTGTTGATAAAAACGGAGTTCTTATCACTCGAAAGAAGTTAAAGCGTAAAGAGCTGCTGCTTTTCTTAAGCAATTTAGAACCATGCTTGATCGGTATGGAAGCCTGCGGTGGGGCGCATTATCTTGCGCGTAAAGCCAAAGAGTTCGGGCATACGCCCAAACTAATGGCGGCCAAGTTTGTAAAGCCATTTCTAAAATCGAATAAGAACGATTTCTTAGATGCTGAAGCGATCTGCGAAGCCGTTCAGCGACCAAGTATGAGGTTTGTCACACCTAGGTCACCAGAGCAGCAAACATTAGGGGCTCAAGTAAAGTTCAGAGAAAGCTTGGTTCGTCGCCGCAACGCGGCGATAAATCAGGTTCATGGCTTTATGTTGGAGTTTGGAATTGAGTACCCAAAGGGGCGTAAAACGGTGCTGAGACTTAATGAGATTATCGACCAGCATGAAGGTGAACTACCAGCCTCAATGATTGTAATGCTTTATCGAATTGCGCAAGAATATCGAAACTTGTGCGAGCAAATATCCGACGTAGAAGAAGATATGAATGCGCTAGTAAGCAACGACGACAAAGGCCAACGTTTGTTGGAAATACAAGGCGTTGGTTTAATCACAGCGGCTTGTTTATTGGCTTGGGTTGGAGATGCAAAACAGTTTAAATCGGGCAGAGCTTTGGCCGCGTGGATTGGTTTAGTTCCAAAGCAATCATCAACCGGAGGCAATACAAATCTCATTGGCATTGGAAAGCGAGGGCATACTAGATTAAGGTGTAATTTAATACACGGTGCGCGTTCGGCACTGCAATGGCATATTAATAAACCATCGAGGTGGAGTGTTTGGGCTCAATCGCTCAAGGCCACTAAGAAACCAAATGTTGTCGCGGTTGCGATGGCGAATAAGATGGCAAGAATGATTTGGGTTGTTCTGGCTAAAAACGAACGGTATGAAGCTATCGCGTAGCGATTGCTTCACAACATAAACGAATTAATCTCACCAGGTTTGCAATAACGTTAAATGAGAAAGACAGGTTAAACCACACTACTGAAATCTGTAAAAGGCAATAGCTCTCGAAGCTGAAAGTCTTATAAGAATAGTGATGTGCGAATTATCATTTTGAGCAGCGGCAAGTAGTTCCGCGCAAATAGCTCGGATACATTGCCGCAACCTAACTTCTCAAAAAACGCGATTGACAGACAGGGGCGATTCATACATGTCTTTTGCCCTGACCGTCTGAATTAGTTTTACAGTGAAACACTCAGGTAATAACCAGCGCGATAGCGAGAAAGGGGCTCGCCTAGAATTTCGTTAATCGAGTCGCTAGGCGAATTTTTAGATAAAAAGCCTCGAAAGCTGCGCTAAACCCCATCATTTCAAAACACAAAAAATTGGCAAAAAGGCCTAGCTTAAATCTACCTAACTATGGATGTTCCAGTTAGTTCGTTCGATTAAAATAGGTTGTTCACCTGAAATTATGAAGACTATACTTGAGCTATGAATAGACTTCTGCTTTTCTTCACCATGCTGGTTGCGTGGAGCTCTGCGCTAGCAGAAACTAAACCCTTTATGATCGAACGGTCGGAAGTAATAACGTTTGTTTCCGAAGACAAAGAACGTGAGTACGAACTTTATATCAAGACACCTCGCTCATATTCCTCAAATAAAGATAGAAGCTATCCGCTAGCTTTTCTAAATGACGGCCACTTGTCATTCCCGCTTGCCAGCAGTATAACTCGTCAAATGAGCAGTGCAGGGGTTATCGAAGAACCAATAATAGTTGGTATTTCCTACGATAAAAAAACCAGCTGGCAGATCTCTAGAACACGAGACTATACGCCGACCAAATCTCTGGACGAAAAAAATGGATATTCAGATGAAGCACGCAAAAATTCTGGTGGTGCGAAAGATTACCTCGTACTTATTAACGAAGAGCTTCTGCCGTATCTTAGAAAAAAATATAGAATCAATCCGAAAAAGGAGGTCTATATTGGCCATTCTTTTGGCGGCCTTTTTGGTGGTTTTATTTTAAAAACAAAACCACAAATTTTTGATTACTACATATTAAGCGACCCTTCATTTTGGTATCACGATCGTTCCATACTAAATATTGAGAGCACCACGTCTTCAATAAAAACAAATGTATTCATATCCTCCCAAGGCACAGAAGCAGTTAAAGACCGCACTCTTTGTATGGCAAAAAACGCTAATGATTTTAGTAACGAGTTGAAAATCAGTTTACCCGCCTCTTCTATCGAATACCTCTCAATGGAAAACGAAACTCATGAAACAATGTACTCAAGATCTATCACTCAGGGCCTACTTCGTTTTCTTGGAAAATAAGTGATCTTAATATTAGAAAACGCTAAATTTCGCCATTTTTCATAAGCCTTTTATACAATTTAATTTCCGAACTCTCAAAAAGAGAAATTGGCATCAAATGCCCGTTTTGAATATGGTTCTATCTTTTTGAAAAGTAAAGCTCCGTTGTTAAACTTCGTCTAACCTCGTTTTTGTAGCGCCAGATTGAGTGTCAGTTTTTACACCTAAATACTTAGATCATACAGGTTATAATCTTTAATAACGTCCAAACCCGCTGCACCCCAATCAAAGCTCTCTTCGTTCTGCACATGGGGTTGGTATTGATAAGGCGTCTCTGATGGGTATTGTTGCTTACGAGCGGCTATTGCATAGCCGATGATTTTTGATCGATTGCGAATGAAATCCGCATCGTAAACTGCCGCTTCGCTATGAATACCTGCCCCCTTCACGTTCAATACTGATTGACGACGATGGAAGCCAAAATTGACGGTAATGCGTCGCTCGAAACCAGTATTCGCGAATGAGCCGTGCAGTAGTTGGCGGTTACAAATCACCACATCGCCGGCATTACATAGGATCGGCATTGCGCCTTCGATTCGCTCGCTACCCGACTCTGCGATAAGCTTCTTGATATCAATTTTTCCTTGCGCGTGTGTGCCAGGGACAACCCAAACGCCATTCACGGCAGTGCTGCCATAGGCTTGCGCCATAAAGTTAAAGCCATGTATGCCAGAGTCAAAGGCGGGATTGTCCCAATGAGTGTCGCCGTCTTGGTGCCAAGAAACCGCCGCCCCCACACCCGGCTCTTTGATAAACAAGCTCTCGTGAAACGGCGCGAAATCCTCACCGTTTATCTCCGCCGCGAGTGCAAGCAACTTCGGGTGCGCGTAGACGCGTAAACACGCTTCAGAAAATTGAAGTGAACCAAGAATGACGAATGGTGCTTCTTTCGGCGCGTCTTTCGAGGCTTCGGGTTCGAATAATTTCACTTGATGACGCCCATTAGCAATCGGGGTTCCACCAAGCGGGTCAGATAAAGGTTTTGCCCATATTAAGTTCGGCGCTTTACAATCGACGCCTAAACCGAGTTCTCCTAACGCGGTCAACCTAGACGAGCTATCAACCGGAAACTTCGCGGACATTTGCTCTAAGTCTTCACGGAGATCATGTAGCTCGTTCTCATCAATCACGCCTTCGAAAATATAGAAACCATATTTTTCATAGGCTTGACGAATTTCAGTTTCCAAGCGCCCTTCTGAGCTAAATCTCAAGGGGCCACGATTATCCAACGCGAGTGACTTCTCTCGGCCCTCAATTAGATAGTTACGCATCGCGTCTGCATCCGCGCCATAGTGTGCGGCACACGCATCTATCGACATACTGAACTCTTTCATAAATGACTCCGAATTAAGGCTTAAACACAAGCACGTGGCAGCTCACTTACACCAACATACCACGGTTGATTAATGCTCATAAGCTTAGCAACACCAAAAGGCTGCACGAGCAATGCAGCACTGGCGTGGCTTTATTGAGCCCGACCCTGCTAGAATCAACCAAGGAGTAATTAATCAACGGGACATAGAAAGTGCAACCATTGTCAGCAATACTATTTATTGTTTTTCTAAGCACCTCAGCATCACACGCTGCGGGCATTCAGAAATGGGTGGATAAAGATGGCCGCTCACACTACGGTGAACGTCCACCAAGTGAACTTAAATCCGATGAGATTAAAGGCAGCAGATCCGTAGTAGACCCCGTACCGAGTTCGCCGGCGGTCGTGCTTTACTCGACAAGCCGTTGCGGCTACTGCAAAAAAGCGAAAGCGTTTATGGATGCTAATAAAATCAGATATCGTGAATACGATATCGAAAAAACTGCGTCAGCACGCCAGCGACACAAACAAATGGGCGGGCGAGGCGTGCCATTGTTGGTGATGAATGGGAAAACGGTCCAGGGCTTTAGTGAGCGACGTTATACCAAGTTCTTTGGTCTTTAAGGTCTGAACTCTAATTTATGGTCTCTAATTTTGATCGCAAAGCAGCTCATAAACTCAGTAACTTATATCCAAACATCACCTTGTGCTGTCTGACTGGTCTCTCGCTCGTCGCCCGTATTGATAACGCCCTTAGGCTCAATTAGTAACATTTTTACTTCACTTTCAGCGTACGGCTTGTGTTTAACGCCTTTGGGAACGACATACATTTCGCCCTCGTTCAATGTCACCTGGCCGTCGTTGAAGTCAATGCGCAAGGTGCCCTCTAACACGATAAAGGTTTCATCAGTATCTGGGTGATCGTGAAATACAAAGTCGCCTTGAACTTTTACCAACTTAAATTGATAGTCATTCATCTCCGCGATCACTTTTGGCGACCAGTGTTCATTGAACAAGCTAAATTTCTCGGCGAAGTTAATCACTTTTTTGCTCACGTGCTTCTCTTTTTCTCTTTCGCTAACATAACGATTAGGATACCACCGAGCGTAAGCGTCGCTGAAATAATAAGCCTGCTACTTAAAGCTTCATTGGCAAAGAGCACACCACCCACCGCCGCGATAATGGGTACTAATAATTGCAGCACACCGGCTTGCGTTGAGCTTAAATCGCGTAATGCTGCGTACCAAACCGCGTAACCCATGCCTGAGGTAATTGCCCCCGATGCAATCGCCAGCATCAGACCCTGGGCGCTGAGCTGCGACGCGCCGAAGAATATCACCGCGAGCAAAATAGCAAAGGGCGCGGCCTTAACGAAATTCGACGCGGTATCTCGCAGCGGCGTTAAAGAACCCTGACCATTGACCGTATACAAGCCCCATCCAATGCCCGCAAAGGCCATCATCACAAAACCAGTGACAGAGGGCGTACTTAACTCAGGGTAAACCAAATACACCAAACCCGAACACGCCAACGAGAGCCCAGCAATTTCGAGTAAGCTCGGTCTATTCCCTCTAAAGACGCTGATCCCGATCATTGTTATTTGCACAAAGCCAAAGAGAATCAACGCCCCAACCCCAGTATCCAAGGTGATATAAGCAAATGAGAATAACGCGGCGTATACGAACAACGAGAGCGGGCCAAGCCAACCTGCCTTGATTAATGGTTGGCCCAGGCTTGAATCACCGTCGCTCGAGTGAGAGTGCTGACGATTTAACTTAGCAATAAGCACCAATAGCAACAGGGTCACGGCGCCAGACATCAAGCGCACGCTGGTAAAACTTGCCGGATCAATTGTGCCGTTGGCCAACGCTAGGCGGCACAACACTGAGTTACCGGCAAACGCGATAAGCGCGACCGTTGATAGCAAAGACGTTTTAAGTGTCATCATAGTTCTGGGTGATCATAGTTCTGGGCGATCATAGTTCTGGGTGTCATCCGATCAAGCCTAAGAAAACCAGTACGCCAGCAAACGTCATTGAGGCACCCCAAATTTTACGGCTACTTAAACCCTCCTGCAGAAACAACCAGGCCATCACCACGATGAATATGTTCGCCGTTTCGTTTAGAACTGACGCAACCGAAGCATCTGCATACTTAAACCCGCCCAGCCAAAACAATAAGGCGAGGTAGGAACCTAAGAAACTCGCGGTTGCTATGCCACGCCAATTGTGCTCACCGTGACGAACAGCACGGTAAGTTGACCTGAGTTGCCGCCGCAACCCGAGAAAAATGAGCATACCAACAATGCCTGCAAGCATCCTTAAACTCACCATCCAGAAAAAGCCACTATTGACAAGTAATGGCTTCATCGCGACTACGCCAGCGGCGGTAAGAAAAACCGAACTCGCTGCGAGCGTTATACCGATAAATAAGGCTTTGCGATCAATCGATTGGTAGTTACGCTGGTACACCACGATCAAGATTCCGGCCAGAACCAGTACAAATCCCAACCATTGCCAAGCCGCCAACTGCTCAGCCAGAAAGACAATAGACAAAAGCACCACAAACGGGCTGTAGAGGCTAGCAACGATGGCAGTGCGCCCGGCGCCCAAGTTGCGTAAGGCTAGCAGATACCATGTGTCAGCTACCGCGATACCAAAGTAGCCGCTAACAATCAAAATGCCCCAGTCTTGAGGGCTAAGTTGAGGCAACACAAAGCCTTCAACAAGCACCGCGGTTGGTAACAGCAAGGACAAACCAATCAGGTTCTTAACCAGGTTTAACGTATTGGCGCTCATGCTTTCGCCAACCTGCTTGAAGATGATAATTGCCGACGCCCAAAGCAGTGCACACACTAACGCAAACACTTCACCGAAATTTTCTAAAACCATAAGAGAGCGCTACCTAAGGGCTACAAGAGCGCGACGCTTTTAGCTTGCAGAAAAACCGAATCGCCAGTAACCAGACCTAGCGAAGACGCGGATTTTTTTGTGATCCGCGCTAAGAGTGGCACCCCATTAGACATTAACTTTACCGTTACCTGCGACGCATTCGTATCGACGACAGCGTCAACCTGTGCGGCAAATATATTCAAAATACTGGTGCCACTTTGACGATCTTTGGTAATACTCACATCTCTGGCGGCAAGCATAAGCCGCACATTTTCACCAATCGAGAGAGTCTGCTTAGCCACGGAGAAACGACCAATTTTCGAATCCAGGTACGTCAAATTGAACGCGGTGTCGTGCTCTGCCACCACCGCTTCAACCAACGACTCGGCGTCTGCACTCTGAGCCAATGGGTAATCCAGTTCGGTCAACATAGTTTGAGCATCGCCACTACCAAGTACTCTTCCAGACCGGATTAATAAGAGGTGATCAGCTATACGAGCGACTTCGTCAAGCGCATGACTGACGTAAACAATGGGCATACTAAGGTCTCGACTCAAGACTGGGATCAACGCGAGGATCCGCTGCTTGCTCTCACGATCGAGAGCCGCCAATGGCTCATCCATTAACAAAACTCTGGGGCTTGCGCACAATGCGCGAGCAATCGCTACACGCTGTTTTTCACCGCCAGAAAGACTCGCCGAGTCGCGCTCGAGCAACGTTTCGATTTGCGTTAGCTTAACCGCATGCTCATAGCTAATATAAACGGCGCTTTGAGTTTTAGAATCACGCTTGTTGGACGCACGCTTTACCGCGTACGCAAGGTTTTCGTGAACGCTTAAATGCTCGAACAAGCTAGGCTCTTGGAATACATACCCAACGTCGCGCAAGCGCGTCTCTAAAAACACCGACTCGTCTTGCCATTGCTGCACCCCATAACTAATGCGACCATCTGGCACCGTATCTAAGCCTGCTATCAGCCGCAACAAACTAGTTTTACCACTGCCCGATGGCCCGAAAACAGCGGTGATACCGTCGCCAGGAATAGCGTGATCTAGCTCTAGATCGAACTCTCCGTGCTGTTGTCTGAACGAAAAATTAATGCTCATCACTAGACCCGCATGACGTTTGAGCCAGAACGACGATTGACTGCATAGACAAGCATCAATAAAACAAAAGAAATCACTAGTAGTGTCACCGCCAGCCAATGAGCCTGCGCGATTTGCATACTCTCGACATGTTCATAAATTGCGATTGACGCGACTTGTGTCTCGCCGGGAATATTGCCACCAATGATCATGACCACGCCAAACTCGCCAAGCGTATGTGCAAAGCCAAGAATGCCAGCGCTCAGAAACCCAGGTTTGGCGAGCGGAAGAACAATACTAATAAAGGTGTCCCAGCGAGATGCGCCTAAGGTAGCGGCCACTTCCAGCGGGCGTTGGCCAATACTTGAGAACGCGTTTTGCAAAGGCTGAATAACGAACGGCATTGAGTAGATCACCGAGCCGATAACTAACCCGCTGAACGAAAACGCCAATGATTGCCCGAATAGAGCGGTGTAAGCCCCACCGATGCTGCCAGCCGGGCTAAACACCAGCAACAAGTAAAACCCTAGCACTGTTGGCGGCAACACCAGCGGCAGCGCGACGGCCGCCTCGACAACAAACTTAAAGCGCCAGCGTGATTTTGCCAACCACCAAGCGACGGGCGTACCGAGAATAAGTAAAATCAGTGTGCTAATGGCAGCTAACTTCAAAGTCAGCAGCAACGCGGTTAAATCGGCAGTAGATAGCATCACGGCCGTTGATAGCCTTGTTGTTCGATAATCGACAACGCCGCGTCACTTTGCAGAAAGGCAACGAACCGGCGCGCGCACGTTGAGTCTCGAACAATGATGCCAGTTTGTACAATTGGCGAATGCAAATCGCCAGGAATCAACCAGTGCGATCCTGCAGCAAGGTGTTTTATCTGCGAGTAAGCAAGCAAACCAAGTTCGGCACTTTCGCTGCTAACAAACTGCAACGCCTGCGTAACACTGTCACCTCTTACGAGCTTATTCGCCAAGTTCGCCAGCAGCCCTTGCTTGTCCAAAAACTCGAGTGCAGCTCGCCCATAAGGCGCAAGCTTAGGGTTCGCGACGGCAAGGTGATTAAACTCGCCGCGCCTAAGCGCCTGCCCCTTGTCCTTAACTAGAGACGGATCATAACTCCATAATGCGAGTCGCCCATGAGCATACTCAAAGTGAGTGTCTGGCGTCGCAAACCCGTGTCGCGCCAGTAACAGGGGTCGCTCTGAATCAGCCGCCAAAAACACATCGACATCTAAACCATGTTGAATTTGTGCCGCGTGCTTGCCGGTAGAGCCAATACGTAAAAACACAGCGTCACCGTTTTGCTGCGCATACAGTTCAACAAGCAAGCGTGCCGTAGTCGCAAAATTGCTTGCGACGGCCACCTTCAATTCGCCAGCCGCATTCCCGCAAGCTCGACTCGCAAACGTTGTGCTGAGCAATGTCACGAGAACAAGAAAAGAGAAAAAGAGCTGCATTCCGTCGCCTTAACGTCGAATCAGGGTACCAACACCTTTGTCGGTTAGTACTTCAAGCAACAACGCGTGATTAACACGACCATCAATTATGTGTGAGGTCTTTACACCGCTGGTCACGGCGTTTAGACCACAATCAACCTTAGGCATCATGCCACCTTGAATCGTACCATCGGCTTTCAACGCGGATATCTGATCCGAGCATAAACCCGTTAACAACGCCCCACTTTTATCCAGCACACCAGAGGTATTTGTCATCAATACTAACTTCTCGGCCCGCAACTTAGCGGCTAAGGCGCCAGCAACTGAGTCCGCATTAATATTATAGGTGTCACCGTCGACACCGGCTCCAATTGGTGCGACGACTGGGATAAAGCCGTCCGCTTCCAAGGTTTCAACGACGGCGCTATTAATAGAGGCGACCTCACCCACGTGACCATAGTCTACATCGGCTTTACCTGAACTGATTTTTTGCGCACGAATCATATTGCCATCCTTTCCCGTTAAGCCCACAGCTTTACCTCCATGCGCGTTAATCAGGTTTACTATTTCCTTATTTACCAAGCCGCCTAAGACCATTTCCACAATATCCATGGTTTCAGAGTCGGTTACCCGCAAACCATCAATAAACTCAGTGGACTTGCCAACTCGCTCTAAGGTGCCACTGATTTGCGGCCCGCCACCGTGCACCACCACCGGATTCATGCCCACCGCTTTGAGCATGACCACATCACGCGCAAAACTTTCCTTTAAGCCCTTGTCGATCATTGCATTGCCACCATATTTAATAACAATGGTTTTACCATGAAAACGCTGTATATAAGGTAGCGCCTCGATCAATATTTGGGCAACATTTTGGGTGGCTTCAGACATGGTTTTTAAAATGGTAAGGGCAGCGCCCAGATAGGCAATTAACGAAGCATAAGTATATCACTACCTGTGCGGTCTAACGTAGGCGGTGCTCTGCACCGCGGCTTTGCATTCGCTACACGAAACAAAGTAGATAATGCTGGTCGCGGCCATAATTTGACATTTTGTACCGTGAAGCACAGGTTATTGAGATATTTTTCGTATAAAATGAATCTATGTGTGTTCTCAATGCATCTAATTAGGCACCTTACTATTGGATATCATAGGAACATGATGAACAGAATTAGCACAGCAAAGAGCTCACCAACTGAGTCTCAGCCAAATAAATCTTGTATGACAACTGCCGTTAATCTAGATCGAATCAAGTCGGACAGCACCACTCGACTAAAAATTGTAAGCCTGGCTGCTCTATTGATGCTTTCAGGCTGCATGTCCAAAGTCGGGCAATTGCCCGAAGAAGCACAAGTTAAAGTTCCTGAAACCTGGGAAGCTCAGCCCGCGCCAATTAAACCTGCGCCAACTAAACCGGACTCTGCGCAAGCCGAGCCCAGCGCAGAACCAGAGCCTGAGCCAGTTACAAACGGTTGGCTGAATAGCTTAAATGACGACGAATTAAACAAGTACGTTGGCAAGGCACTCGAGAACAACCCTGATCTAATTAGTTCCGCCGCGCAACTAAAGAACGCGATAGAACAGGTTACCATTACCGGCTCTAGCTTGTGGCCGCAGCTACAGTTTAGCGGCAACTATCGCAACTCGGAACAAAGCGCAGCAACGGCATCTGGCGGTGCGGCGCAAGGCGATGGCGATGACACAACTGAAATCAAAAGTATCGGCGGCACCTTAGACATAAGTTGGGAAGCCGACATATGGGGTAAATTAAGCCAACGTAAAAAAGCCGCCGCGCTGGGCGCAAAGGCGCAAACTGAGCTATATAAAGCCGCTGAACTGTCGCTTGTCGCTAACGTCGGCCGCGCTTGGTACAACCTAGCCACCACCAAGCTGCAATTGGACTTATCGCAAAAGCGATTAGAAAGCTTTCAGAATACATCGAAATTAATTGAAGAAAACTATGAACGCGGTCTGCGCTCGGCCTTAGACGTTTATCTGAGTCGCACCAATGTGCAACGCCAAGTTTCGGCAGCTGCAGACTCGAAGTTTAACTACATTCAAGCGTTGCGCGCGCTCAAGACGTTACTCGGTGAATACCCAGACGCAACCATGGAGTTCAGCGTTGATCTACCTGAGTTGAGTGCTTCAATACCTACCGGATTACCAGCGGAATTGTTAACGCGTCGCCCTGACGTGAAAGCCAGTAAGCTTAATTATGAAGCGCAAATCGCCAATGCCAAGGCGGCACACCGCGATCGTTTTCCCAGCTTAAATTTCACCGGCTCAATAGGCGAGAGTCGCGACACCTTTAATAGCGTGTTTGAAACCGACAATATGGTGCGCCGAGTATTGGCGTCCTTAACCCAACCGATTTTCGCTTCAGGTGCGTTGAAGGCACAGGAAAAACGAGCGTTTAACGATGCTGAAATTGCCTACGCTTCATTGCTAAAAACTACGTTAAATGCATTTGAAGAAGTCGAAAACTCATTGTCTCGTGAAACCGTGCTAGTCGAGCAACATGGCGCTATTAAAGAAGCGGTAAAGCTCGCTCAGGGTGGCTTAGACCTTGCTCTGGACCGCTATCAATCAGGTATCGAAAATTACACGACGGTGTTGCAATCACAGCGAGATCTGTTCGACTCGTTGAGTAATGAATTGAATTTGCGCAATGCCCTATTGCAAAATCGCATCGGTATTCATCTCGCATTAGGCGGCGACTTCGCAACTGATAGTGAACGCGAATCGAACAGCGTCAAGCTCCCAACCGCCACTAAATCTGATCAGGCACAAGTGAATGGAACCGATCAAACTGACCAAGCCGTTAGCGAATAATCAACAAAGATTGTAAATATCTATGAGCAGTGAAAATAATTTTAAATTGGGCGACGACTCCGAGAGTAGCAACGCCTCGAGCAGCCGCAGCATGATTTATAAAATCCCGCGCAAAGTTCGAATCGTAGCGTGTATCGTACTGGGGACAGGTCTAATTGTATTCATGCTCAACGCGTTCAAACCTGAAGCGAGCAAACGCCCAATTCCCGAAACCGTAGTCAAGGTTGAAACCGTTACCGCTGAACTTGGAAGTTACCCCATTGTGGTAAGTGCGAATGGCACGGTAGAGGCCGAAACGCGCGGCAATTTAGTTGCGCAAATTCGTGGCGAAATCGTTGCCGTCTCAAAAAATTTTAAAACTGGTGGCTCGTTCAAAAAAGGCGATTTATTAATTCAACTTGATCAACGCGACTATCAAGCCGAACTTAGCGGGGCATTAGCTAATTTATCGCAAGCTAAAGCGGCATACCGTCAGGAACAAGCCACGGCTAAGCAGGCGCGAACCGACTGGCAACGTTTAGGTAATACCAGCCCGGCCCCAGACCTTGTGCTGCGTAAGCCACAACTGACCGCGGCGAAGGCACAGTATGATTCAGCTCAGGCCGCGTACGACGCCGCTCAGCTCAACTTGGGCCGCACCGCGATTACCGCACCGTATGACGGACGTATTATTGAACGTCGAGCGGTGCTAGGCCAGTACGTAAGTATCGGCACGCCCATCGCCGAGGTGTTTGCTACTGAAGGCGTTGAAGTTCGCTTGCCTATCAGCCAAGAAGAGTTCAGCCAATTAGGCTTAGACAGCTTCTTGGCAAACAGCGAGGAACAACGCCCTTATCTAGTTTCAATCACGTCCAGTGTCGGCAATCAAGCTTATCGATGGGATGCCACCATCACGCGCACCGACAGTGTGTTTGATATCAACACTCGCCAGATTGATGTGATCGCCGAAGTACAAGACCCGTTTGGACATAAAAGCGGCCAGCCCGCACTTAAGATTGGCCAGTTTGTAAGCGCTCGAATTGAAGGGCGTACCGTGGATAATGTATTCGTGATACCAAATAAAAGCGTGCGCGAAGGCAGCTATGTATACGTGGTGCGCAATGGCAAGCTCGCTAAGCAAAGCGTCAACATCGTTTGGCAAGACGACCAAAATGCACTTGTTACCCAAGGTATACAAGAACAAGAACTGGTGGTTACCACCTCACTCAACAGCACGCTTGCAGGTGCAAGCGCTAAACTGGCCGAGGGTGGTGCACAAGCATCCGAGCAAGTGCTTTCAAAACCTAACGCAGCACCCGAAGCACCGTCAACAAATACGATTGAAGACAGTTCTGTGCCGCAAGAATCTCAGCTAAAAAACGGTCAACAAAACAACACGGTTGAAGCACCGACGCAAGCCGAAACAACGGAGTCAGGTGGCGGATCAGCTGCGAGCCCAAGTCAGTAGTAACTTTAATCTCGCCAAGATTTAGGCTTGGCAATAACCATGCGTGGCAATGAGCACTTACAAATATGATTGAATGGTTTGCTCGCAACCCGGTCGCCGCCAATCTATTGATGATTACGATCGTCATAGTCGGGCTTTTTTCGGCCTCACGCTCAATTCCTCTCGAAGTTTTCCCAAGCTTTGAAATAGAAGCCGTCAACATCCAGACGGTGTATCGTGGCGCCACCCCTCATTCGGTAGAAGACGGAATTACCAAACGTATTGAGGAAGCGATCTACACGATCGAAGGCATTAAGGAAATTAACTCTAAATCGTCCGAAAGCGTGTCCGTGGTGGTCGCGGAAGTTGAAGAAGGCTACGACAAACGAGAGATTCTGAACGACGTAAAGCTGCGTGTCGATGCACTAAGCACCTTGCCCGGTGGTGCTGAAAAGCCCGTGGTATCACTGTCAGCGTTTAACCCAGGCGTCATGCAGGTTGCGATTATTGGCGATGTTGACGCAAAGGTGTTGCGTAACTCAGCCGACCGTGTGTTACGAGACTTACTCTCCAAGCCAAACATTACCCTGGCTGAACTTATCGGCGTCACCGACTACGAAATAAGCATTGAGATTAAACCGGACATACTGGACGACTTCAATTTATCTCTCGCGCAAGTTGCCAGCGCCATTCGCCGTGGGTCGGTCGATATCTCTGCCGGCAATGTCAAAACGCGAGATGGCGATGTCTTGGTTCGCGCTGACGGCCAAGCCTACACTCGCGAAGAATTTGCGCGCATTCCAATAATCACTAAACTCGGCGCAGACCCAGTATTGCTGGCTGACATCGCAACTATAAATGACGGTTTTGAGGAGCAACCACTAGTGACACAATTTAATGGCAAGCCCGCCATTATGCTGGATGTGTCTCGCACCGGAAAACAGTCTTCGATTGCCATTTCAAATACCGTAAAACAATACATTGAAGAGCAAAACGCGCGCTTAGAGAACGGCATACAACTCGAATACTGGGATGACGATTCGCGTGTATTGCGTGCCCGGCTCAAGACCTTATTAACCAGCGGCCTGTACGGTGGCCTTTTAGTATTGTTGGTACTGTCGCTATTTTTACGCCCCGCTATCGCGTTTTGGGTGTTTTTAGGGGTACCGGTGAGTTTCATGGGTGCGTTTATTTTCATGCCGTTTGTCGGTGGTACCTTCAACATGATTTCCTTGTTCGCGTTTATTACGGTGTTAGGAATTGTAGTGGATGACGCGATTGTCACGGGTGAAAATATTTATCGCAAGATGCGTGATGGTATGGAACCGATTAAAGCATCGATCATCGGCACCAAAGAAATCGCAATTCCAGTTACCTTCGGCATTCTGACCACCGTGGTCGCGTTCAGCCCAATGGCGGACCTCGGTTCGAATCGAACGGGCTTTCTCGCCGCGCAAATTCCAATGGTGGTTATTCCCGTTTTATTGTTTTCCCTAATCGAATCCAAGTTAGTATTGCCGTCCCACCTGAGCCACGTAAAACCGCGCGACGATTCTGCAAAGAGAGGCTGGCTAGCGCAGTTTCAAATGAGGGTGTCACGTGGTTTAGAGGAATCCGTCGAAAAGTATTACAGCCCGTTTCTCAGGCGATGTTTAAACAACAAAGCGATAACAATCGCCAGTATATTGTCGGTCGCGATCGTGGTCGTCACGTGGGCTGCGACCGGTCATCTAAAGTTCACATTTTTTCCGCGCGTTGAATCTGAGGAAATCAGCTTTTCGTTAGCTATGCCCGACACCACGGGCTTCGAAACGACCCAAAAACATATCGATTTCATCTCAGAAAAGGTACTCGAGGTGCAAGAAAAATACCGTGACCCCGAAACCGGCGTTTCGGTAATTCGGCGCACCTTTAGTACTGCCGGAAGCAGCCAAAGTACCAATGGCGGTGGCGGCGCGACCATCAAACCCAGTGTTGGGCAAGTACAAGCTGAGCTGATCGGGCCCGAACAACGTCATATCGATATTCGAGCTTCAGAAATTGCGCGCGAGATTAGAGGTTTGATCGGCGAAATTCCGGGCGCAGAGCAGCTCAGCGTCGTCGCCGAGTTGGCGCGCAGTGGCGACCCAATCAGCATTGAACTAACCGGCGGCGAAGGCCAGAAAACGCAACGCATTGCCGAACAGCTGCGCAGTCGCTTACAACAATATCCAGAAGTGTTCGATATTCGAGACAATTTTTCAGGGGGCAAGGAAGAGCTCAACATTGTTTTAAATGAGCGCGCACATGCCTTGGGCTTAGATCTTTCAGAAGTGGCTAGCCAAGTGCGCGCATCAATTTTCGGGCTAGAAGCACAGCGCGTGCAGCGCGGGCGCGACGAAGTTCGCGTGATGGTACGTTTACCGGCACAACATCGGTCATCGCTAGAAGATTTGAATAATTTGTCAATTCGAGTTGGGCCACAAAATGATGCGATACCCCTCTCCGATCTGGCTGACATTGCGCCGGTGCGAAGCCCAACAACCTTATTTCGAATAAACCGCAAAGGCACCATAAGCATTTCCGCGGACGCCGACAAAGACCTCGCGAATGTACCCGCCATTTTAAACGAGTTGCGAGCCTATTTAGAGGAGCAAGTACAACTCGACCCGAGTATAAAATTCGAATTTAAAGGCGAAGCTAAAGAGCAGTCTGAAAACAACGCAGGCTTTAAATCCGGTGGCATTTTAGTATTGGTAGCAATTTATGCCTTGCTTGCGATTCCGTTTAAGTCGTATGCACAACCCTTAATTGTGATGTCGGTAATTCCATTCAGCTTTATTGGCGCGTTAATTGGTCATATTATTACTGGCTACGATCTATCGATACTCAGCGTGATTGGTATGACGGCGCTGCTCGGGGTAGTGGTGAACGATAGCTTAGTCTTAGTCGACTATATAAATAAACAACGCGAAAAAGGCCTTGCCGTGTTCGACGCAGTGCTCGCCAGCGGCGCAGCACGTTTTCGACCCGTGATGTTGACGTCGGTTACCACGTTCGCGGGGCTTACTCCGCTTTTGCTCGACAGCAGTACACAATCTGAGTTTCTTAAGCAGATGGCGATTTCTCTGGGCTTTGGTATTCTGTTTGCCACCACAATCACGTTAATTATTGTGCCGATTAACTATCTTCTTGGGTATCAGCTTAAGCAGGCGTCCAAGAAATTGGCACAAAATGGATGGAAACGTTGGTTAGCGTTTTGGAATAAAGAAGATGCAGCGCAATCGTAAGCTAGAGGCATATCTATGATCGAATGGTTTGCAAAAAATCCGGTCGCATCCAATTTACTAATGTTTGGCTTGTTGATCGCCGGAGTGGTATCGGCGTTCACGCGAATTCCGGTTGAGACATTTCCGAGCTTTGAATTTGATGCGGTGACAATTAACACGTCATTCCGCGGTGCCACACCAAAAACAGTCGAAGACGGTATTACCCTTCGAATTGAAGAAGCGATTGCGGATATCGAAGGCATTGAAGAAATCACCGCACGCTCCTCTGAAGGCAGCTCTACGGTAATCGCGCAGGTTAACGAGTCATACAAGCGACGCGACGTCTTAGACGACATAAAAGTACGAGTTGACGCACTTAACACCCTGCCCGCCGATGCTGAAAAACCAGTGGTCTCGTTGAACCAGTGGAATCGCACCGTGATTTTCGTAGCAATTCAAGGTGACGTTGCGGCTAAAGTGCTGCGCCGCGTGGCAGACCAGTTTCGCGAAGGTCTGCTTACCAAAAGCGAGATCAGTAATGTGCAATTGCAGGGCGTGCCGAACTACCAAATGAACATCGAGGTAGCGCCTCAGGTGTTGGACGCATACAACCTAACCTTGGCTCAAATTGGTCAGGCAATCCGCAGTGGCGCACGTGATGTATCGGCGGGTAATGTGCAGACTCGAAATGGCGACATACTGGTGCGCAGCGACGGTCAGGCTTACACCGCTGAAGAGTTTGCACGCATCCCGATTTTATCAAACTCGCAAGGCAAGCCCATCACGCTGGGCGAAATCGCGAAAATCGACGATGGCTTCGAAGAAAAATCTCTGGTAACGACCTTTAATGGCGAACCGGCCATCATGGTAGAAGTGCGTCGAGTGGGCGAGCAAAGCGCCATCAAAGTGTCGGAACAAACCCTAGAGTACATGGCGGAATTTTCCGAGAACCTACCGTCTGGCGTGAGCGTCGATTATTGGGACGATGACTCAGCGTATCTCAAGACTCGTATTAACGCGGTTCTAAGTAGCGCTTGGCAAGGTGGTTTGCTGGTCATCATTTTATTATCACTATTCCTGCGCCCCGCCGTCGCATTCTGGGTGTTCCTAGGCATTCCAGTGAGCTTCATGGGTGCCTTTTTGTTTATGCCGTATGTCGGCGGTAGCTTTAATGTTATTTCATTGTTCGCCTTTATCATGGTGATCGGGATTGTGGTGGACGACGCCATTGTGACCGGGGAAAATATTTATCGAAAAATTCGTGACGGCATGGAACCGCAGAAAGCGGCCATAGTCGGCACCAAAGAAATAACCATTCCCGTAACGTTCGGGATTCTCACCACGGTGGTCGCATTCTTGCCACTTAACTTTCTAGAAGGCAGCCGTTTAGCGTTTATCGGCAGTCAGATGCCGATGGTGGTAATACCGGTATTGTTGATGTCGTTAGTAGAGTCGAAGCTGGTATTGCCCTCGCACATGAGTCACATCACTCCGCGCAAAGACGATGATTCGGTGTCGTGGTTGGGCCGTACGCAACGAAATATTTCGCGCGGTTTGGAACGGTTGGTAGAGCGCTATTATCACCCATTCTTGGAAAAATGCTTACGTAATAAGACCATCACGTTGATCACCATGATCGCATTTTCAGTGGTAATCTTGGCCGCAGTAACCGAAGGACATATTCGTTTTCGAGGCTCGCCCAATATAGAAGGCGAGACGGTTAGGATAAATTTAACCATGCCTGAATCGACCGGTTTTGAAACGACAAACGGACACATACAAGACATTGTTCGTCACTTTAAAACAATACAAGAAAAGTATACCGACCCAGACACGGGTGAAAGCGCAATCATCAACATTTTAGCGACCAGTGGCAGTCAGGGGCGAACCGTAAAGTCGAACGTTGGGTCAGTACGCGCCGAGCTACAACCCGGTGAAGCGCGCGTTGGTGACGTGCGAACATCGCAGATTGGTCGTGAGGTTAAGGCGCTCATTGGCGACATACCTGGCGCACAAAGCTTGAGCGTACGTGCCTTCCGCTTTGGTGACAACGCACCCATTAATATCGAGCTGTCTGGAAGTGAACCAGAGCGCACTTTTGAAGTTATTAAAAAGCTCAAGGAAAAGTTTAAAAGCTACCCAGGGGTCTACGACATACAAGACAACTACAGCGGTGGTAAAGAGGAGCTTAAGCTGAGCCTTAAACCTAGAGCTTACAATCTAGGTTTGAACCTACAAGACGTTGCCTTGCAGGTACGCAGCGCGGTGTTCGGCTTTCAAGCGCAGCGTATCCAGCGTGGGCGCGATGAACTGCGGGTGATGGTGCAATACCCACTGGAATACCGGTCCTCAATTCAAGACCTAAACCAATTGGCGATCCGCGTTCCGAATAGTCAAGAACAGGTATTGTTGTCCGAAATCGCCGACATTACGCCATTTGAAAGCCCAAGCACCCTGTATCGATTGAACCGAACGTCTATCTTAAACGTGACGGCCGACGCGGATAAGGAAATCGCTAATGTACCCTTAGTGTTAGCGGAAATTGATCAATACTTGACCGAGCTCCAACAAGATTTTCCAGACATGAACTATCGTTTTGATGGTGAGGCCGAAGACACCAGAGAAACTAATAATCAGTTAATTGTCGGTCTTTTCCTAGTAATGTTGGCGATCTACGCTCTGCTCGCGATACCTTTAAAATCGTATGGGCAACCGTTGATAGTGATGTCGGTCATTCCGTTCGGCTTGATCGGCGCCATTATAGGTCACGTTCTAATCGGCGTAGACCTATCAACATTCAGCTTGTTCGGTATGTTGGCCTTAGTCGGCGTAATGGTAAATGACAGTCTGGTTATGGTCGATTATATTAACAAGCGTCGCCAACGCGGCATGGCGCTAGTACAAGCCGTCCTTACGGCCGCTTCAATTCGGTTTAGACCGGTCCTTCTAACCTCGATAACAACCTTTGCCGGTCTAGCACCAATATTGCTTGACGGTTCACAACAAGCTAAGTTTCTGAAACCAATGGCGGCTTCACTCGCCTTTGGTATTATTTTCGCGACGGTAATAACCTTGATCATCGTGCCGGTAAATTACATCGCCGCGCGTCGATTTAAACATGGGTCTGCACGCCTATTTCGGCGTTTGAAAATCGCCGCACTCGACTTCTGGAACAAAGAAGACCCAAGACAGATCTAAGGTTACCCGGCGGGCTAAGCGAGCAAAGAAGTGTACTTCAATTTTTGCTCGAAGGCTCAGTCAAACTATTAGGAGCATGCAATGATTGAATGGTTCGCAAAAAATCACGTAGCAGCAAATTTGCTAATGCTGTGCATTATGATTATGGGTTACAACGCGGTAAAGCAAGATATTGCGCTTGAGCTAATGCCCGACTTTCAACTCGGCATTGTTACCATTACCACGTTTTTGCCTGGCGGCAACCCAGAGTCAATCGAGGCGACGATCACCTCGCGCATCGAAGAGTCAATTGCAGACCTAGAAGGCATCAAGAAAATGAGCTCGCGTTCATCCGAGGGTGTTTCTACGGTGTCGGTTGAAGTTCAATCAGGCTACGACGACAAGGAGCTGCTTAGCGATGTGAAAAATCGCGTAGACGCCTTAAGCACGCTACCGGTAGACGCTGAGCGCCCCGTAATCGACCTTGCCGATATTCCAATTCAAGTGGTGGGTGTGGCGGTCTACGGCGATGTCGGCTACGATCTATTATTTCAAAGCGCTTCGGATATGCGTGAGGCGCTGCTGCAGGTTGACGGTATTACCCAAGTAGGTGATGTGCAAGCCCCGCAACGCGAATTTCAGGTAGAGGTGGCACCAGAAGTTCTACAACAATACGGCCTAACACTAGCCGATATCGGCACCGCGATTCAGCGCAACGCGATAGACATTTCGGCCGGCAATTTGCGCACTCGCGATGGCGACATCCTGGTTCGCACCAACGGTCAGTCCTATTCGAAAAAGGAGTTTGAGGCCATTCCGGTGTTTAACTCAGGGGATCGTGTTTTGTATATTCGCGACCTTGCAAAGGTCGTCGACGGCTATGAGCTTCTGCGAGTAGAAACTCAATACGCGGGTCTGCCAGCAATCACCGTTGAAGCCTACCGAGTCGGTTCACAAAGTACCATTGAGATAGCCGATAAGGTATTGAAGTTTATCGACGACTATCAAGACACTCTACCTCAAGGCCTAAAACTCGGCACCTATGGAAACACCTCGGAAGTAGTAGAAGACCGACTCTCGACGCTGATTTCAAGTGCGATTCAAGGCGGAATTCTAGTCTTAATATTGCTCTCATTGTTCCTGCGTCCCGCCGTCGCGCTTTGGGTTGGCCTTGGTATACCGGTGTGTTTCCTCGGCGGCCTAGCAATGATGCCGCTGCTCGGACTAACGATGAACATGCTCACTATGTTCGCGTTTTTACTCGTACTTGGCATCGTCGTCGATGATGCGATTGTGACTGGCGAAAATATCTATCGCCACCAACGAAATGGTATGGCGCCCGCCGACGCCGCCCTTTATGGCACTAAAGAAGTTGCTGTACCCGTTACCTTTGGCGTCATTACAACCATGGTTGCGTTCTCACCACTATTATTAGTTGAAGGTGCGCTATCGAACTTAGCAGCCCAAATACCGCTGGTGGTAATTCCGGTCTTGGCCTTCTCGCTTATCGAGTCAAAATTAATTCTGCCTTCGCACATGAGCACAATTAAGCCACGTGATGAAAGCGACATACGAGGCCTAGGCCGAATTCAGCAACGGTTCTCACGTGGTTTTGAAAACGCAATCATCAAGGTCTATCGCCCATTTTTAGATGTCTGCATCTCCAATAAAACCATTACCTTGGTGACCGCCTTCGCGGTATTTGTCGTTACCGTCGTGTCAATGACGTCCGGTTGGTTGCGCAGCTCGTTTTTCCCCGAATTCGAAGACAATGCAATTTATGTCACTCTGACCATGCCAGCCACCACCGGTTATGACACCACTAAAGGCCATATTCTTCGCATGGTGGATATCGCGGGCGAATTAGCTGAAGAACACGCCGATCCAGAAACTGGAGAGTCTTACTTCAGGTACATTATTTCAATAGCCGGATTATCGTTTAGCCCGTCCGGACCAAGATTCGGCAATAATAATGGCATGGTCATCATGGAATTTGTTCAGGGTGACAACGGCTTACCACCCGGCTTCTCAATTCGTAAAGTTCAAGACCAGCTACGACAACGCATAGGCGATGTTCCTGGGGCCGAAAAGTTAAGCTTATCCTCTACGTTTAATGATTTTGGGCCGCCGCTTTCCGTCGCTTTATACGGGTCAAACGTTCAAAGTATCGCTAGAATAAAGGACGAAATTCGCGAGTATTTGCGCAGTTATCCTGGTGTTTTTGATATTCAAGACAACCTTTCAAGCGGCAAGGAGGAACTGAAACTTGATATCAAACCGCTGGCGAATACTCTAGGATTAACGCAAGACGATATTGCCTCACAGGTCCGTCAGGCACTATTCGGGTTTGAAGCTCAACGCATTCAGCGCGGTTACGAAGAAATTAAAGTCATGGTTCGCTATCCACTGAACGCGCGTTCGTCGATTACCGACGTCAACAATATCCCAATCAATACACCCAATAGCGACACCACGATTCCGCTTTTCGAGTTGGCCGACCTAATTCCATCACAAGCGGCGAATGCAATTTACCGAGAAAACCAACGCCGCGCCGTAACGGTAAGCGCCAATATAGATATCAACGAGTACGACATAAAAGTAATACGCGCTGATTTGACAAAATTTCTTAACGAACTTTTTTTGTATGAACCCGACATTACCTACAAAATGGCGGGGCAAGCAGAGACCGAGGACGAAGCCAATGCCAGCTTCCTACTCGGCTTTCTACTGGTAATTGTACTCATATACGCCCTACTGGCGATTCCGTTTAAATCTTTTGGACAACCGATTGTCGTCATGTCGATTATTCCGTTAGCAATTGTTGGCGCCATTATCGGCCACTACATAATGGGGCTGGCTTTCTCGATGCTCAGTATTATGGGCATATTGGGCCTGACCGGCATTGTGGTTAACGACAGCTTAGTATTAGTCGACTATATAAATAAAAAACGCAGTGAAGGCATGCCCGTCATGGATGCCGTGCTCACCGCTGGTGAAACGCGGTTTCGCCCCGTGATGTTAACGTCGTTAACGACCTTTGTAGGCTTACTGCCACTGATGTTAAATCAAAGTACTCAGGCGCAAGCGTTGATACCAATGGCCGCATCCTTAGGTTTTGGCATTATCTTTGCAACCATCATCACCTTGGTTATCACACCCGTAAATTACTTAGTAGGCCGCTCGATAAAGCACGCGATACGAAGATGGTTTAGAGCACTGCTCGGTTGGTACCGTAAATCGGATCCCCAAGCTGCGGCCTAACGAGCGGCCGCAGGCCGGGGCAGCCAATTTATAATGCTGGGGTGATCGTAGAGCTACATTATCGGTATTTTCCTGCTACCGAGACTCCTCAACCATTATTTTTTCGAGTGCGGCCTGCGCACGCCTTAGATCACTATGGTCGACTGGCTCTAGCATCTCGCATTCATCTGCAACCATATCGCTGACATTCGCTGGATAAACTCGGCAGTCCTCCGGACGATCAAGATAAATCTCACACAGGTAACGACTCGAATTACTGTCCTTTTTTAACCATGGGCAGCGCTCAATCAACTCACCGCTGTTCGGGCTGAACCAAATTTTACCATCGCGAATATACTCAGCGATGTCTGGACGAAGACTCTCCCATAAGGCAAGATCTTCATCAGATGCGGACAATCTTCCACCACCATATTTTACGCAGCACTTGCCACAAGCATTGCACTGCTTCAAACAGCGACCCCGTTAGTCGTATTAACGCTGGACGCAAAGCACAGACTTAAAAACACACTGAACCCAACCTTAAGCTTGCTCTTTCTTTAACTCACTCATATCAATGTCTAGGCGGTTCATCATTGAATACAGCGTGCTTCGATTAGTTAAACCCATCATCTTGGTTGCGTGGCTGACGTTGTTATTACACTTCTTCAGACTGTAGCAGACGATCTCTCGTTCAATCCCGGCCTGCAGAGTCTTATACGCATTAGTTTGATTACTGTTATTAATATAACCATCGAGTAAATCCATAAACTGATTAGAGGTAGCGCGCTCCATAGATAGCGGCATAAGCCGTCTCAGGTCTGATAACTTATGCTTAGCTTCGGTCCTTAACACAATTGCCAAAAAGATAGCCGTCGCGATCGGGACCATACCCGTTGCATTAATACCCACATCAGCGATTTTGAGGATAGTCGCGACCATAAACACCAGCATTACCGGCGTGAGGGCAAAGAGGCTATGCACACAGCGAACCGAGTCTAAACGCGATTTCGCCTTGCCGTAGCCATAGAAAAGCGCGGCAAAATTACAGCTAAGGAAGACGAGTATATAACTTGCAAACAGCCAATAATATGGGCCTTTAACCGCGCTCACTGTGTAGCCAATCGAATACTGCCCTGAAACAATCAGGTCAGTAAATAAAATCAGGCTTGAGAGCACGGTTGAGGCCGTAACCAAAGTCGTTGTTAATGATCTGCTTTCAACCACACTAACTGACAATCCATGCAGCAAAATATACAAAATAGTGAAGACTGTCGCCACGTAGTAAAGCCGAAGAAACACATCGCCGACGACGCCATTCACAAATTGAAAATAACCAAAAATTTCTATGGCGTTATGTGCGGCAAAGACCACTATCAATGATAAGAAGACAATTGAAACCTTGCCCCCTCTAAGGACATAGGCCAACACAAACAACTTAAACAATAGACTCGCTAATGCAGGTACAAAATATATACTCATCGACGCTAATCACTCCTAAATTCTAACTAAATATCCAAATTATCAGAGCGTATCCAAGCCTACACTACATATCCAAATTGACCGGCAACCAAACCTGATCCTGCAAATAGGCCACCAATTTTATCTCCAGTTCTTAGGCTAGCAGAACTTTTTAGCTTATGGAAGCTCATCGGGAGCGTTGCGGTCGTGATATTCCCCAACTTTGGATAAGTTTTCATAATTTTGCGTTTATCGATGCCATGTAGGTTCACCGCGTGCTCAAACGCAGTTCTCCCAGTCTGATGAGCAATTGCCCAATCAACGCCATCCCAGCCGAGTTCAGCTAACGTTTCGTGATATATCTGCTTGTTAAGCTTGAGCCCACGCGCGACTATTTGAGCCATGTTCATGTGAGCCTCGACATCACCATCGTCGCGCCACTTGTACTGGCACAAATTAACGTGTTTACTTTGGCTCTTTTGGCTGAATTTCATAAACCCCGACTTACCGCTCCTCGAATGGCCGACAATTATCGCGCCTCCCGCATCACCCACCGAGAGCATGCCCCAAAGGTGTTTTGCGGCATCTTTGGAAATGCCTTTTTTTAACTGCTCGACAACTCGGCGCGACATTTTAGTCGACACCTCACCGGTAACCACAATGCCATATTCGATCATTCCTGATTCGACCAAACATGACGCGAGCTTGAGGCCTTCAAGAAAACCAAAACAGGCGTTCGCAACGTCAAACACATGGTCCGCGCGTAAACCAAGAGCCCGCTGTATTACGTGTGCGGTGGCGGGTTCTGGCATATCTCGTTCAATGCCGCAGAAAATCACGGCGTTGATTAAGTCCGGGTTCAATTCTGGACACGAGTCTAGCGCTTTTTGGGCCGCTTTAACCGCCAAGTCAGATGGCGATTGATCTTCGCTTACCATTCTACGCTCTAGAATACCCATCTCAGTAGACATCCAGTCGTACGGCATACCGTATCTCTTTTCAGTATCAATGTCCTTCATCAAGTCTTCAGAAGAGACTTTATAATCAGGTAGATACGTGCCAACACCAATCATTTGAGTCTTAATAATTGGTTTGAGTTGATGCACCTGTTGCAGGAGTTGGTAATTAATTTCGTTCATAATATTTCCTTCAGAATGATTAAAATGAGGAAACATAATGACACTAGGCATATTTGCCGACTAGACACAATCTCGCAAAAGTAAAATTTTGTGAGATTTAGAGGTTCTGGCTCAGTCAGCCAATTTTAGAGCCCGCGTGCCCTGAAAATGGGTTAGTCCGGGTCTATCTCTGCCCCAACACGGCGTTTCAGCAGGCCATAAAACGCTTGCTCTGCGGATAAACGACCGGCGATAACTTCGTGCACATCATGCGCTATCGGCATTTCGATATCGTACTTATCAGCCAGCTTTATAACGGTCGGCGCACTCTTGACTCCTTCCGCGACCATGACCATAGCCTCAATAATTTCATCGATAGAGCGGCCCTTGCCAAGCTCGACCCCGACATGATGGTTGCGACTTTGCGAACTAATACACGTGGCTAACATGTCACCCATGCCAGTCAACCCTGAGAACGTCTCAGCTCTGCCGCCTAGCGCAACGCCTAAGCGGGTAACTTCGGCTAAGCCGCGGGTAATCAAAGCCGAGCGCGTGTTATCGCCTGCGCCGAGCCCGATGCCCATACCCACCGCAATCGCGATGATGTTCTTCAACACGCCACCGAGTTCACACCCGATTACGTCGTTATTTGTGTAAACGCGAAACACACCGCTATTAAAAACCTTCTGCAACTCTTTAACGATAATCTCATCGTCCATTGAGATAACGCTAGCGGCTGCTTGTCCCGCCATTATTTCTCGGGCAAGGTTTGGACCAGTCAACACACCCACCGGGTGTCCGGGGAGCTCGGCCTCAACAATCTCGGTCATACGCAGATCGGTGCCGCGTTCCAAGCCCTTAGTCAAACTAACCACAGGCACCCAGGGGCGCAGAAATGGGGCCAGACTTTTGAGTACTTCGCGAAACGAGTTTGATGGCACTCCCATCACCAACACGTCGGCGCCCGCGACCACGCTTTCTAGATCATGATGAGCCACTAAATTCTTAGGTAAAACGGCGCCCGGTAGGTATTTCTTATTCGTGTGTTTCTTATTAATTTCTTTGACGGTGTCTTCGCTTCTAGCCCACATTGAAATGTCGGTGTTGCGCGCTACTAAAGACGCGACCGTCGTGCCCCATGAACCGCCACCGATCAAGCCAACCTTTAATTTTTTCATCGCAAACTCCTCGGGGTTTTCAATCTAGTTCAGTTGGCATACTCAGCGCGCGAATCTGCTCAACCCTGTGCGACAACACGCGCAAGTCTTTACTGACCTTTTTACGGCGCTCAACCAAATCAGGCGCACCGGCATCAACCAAACCATAACTGTCTAACAGTTTATAGCCGTTACTGAACAATATTTGACCGATCGACGCACGGCTGCTGATACGTCGTTGTAAGTAAGCTTGATTACCGTATTTAAACGCGGCAGAGGTTAAGCTCTTTTCGTCTAGCGTCTCGTCGTTTTTTAAACCAGCGAAGACATCAGCAACAATGCGATACGCTTCAATATATGGTTTCAAGCTGCAATGAGATACCAACGGCTTCATGCTGCGCAGTAAACTTAATACGTATTCACGGCTGTCCATTTTTTGCTCCCAGTCAGAATCAAAGAACGTCAGTTCCTTTTTAATATTTGCGTGAAATTCGTCACTGGGCTCGTAGAAGAATTCAAACTTAAACATGTCTTTTAGGTGATCAGCTTGAGAGAAAAAAGCATCAATCGCCGGCCCTGACGAGTTCGCGGCCTCAATCAAACTGAGCTCTGCTATCGATTTATTAACAAAGTGATGGACGATGGTATTGCGATAGTAACTCGCCATTGCGTGTTTATCTGCCGCCACGGCATAGACCGTCTCGGGCCCTTCGTCATAACGATTAATCAACTGAGAATTCACCACGTGTGTAATGAGCTCTTGCATGTGGCTTTGATTATCATCATCAAAATCACTGGTAAAACGAATGTCCCGCTCCTTCGACCAATTACGTAGATCGTCCATATTATCTCTGAGCTCTTCAATCGTTTGAGCGCGCGGTGCCGCCCCCAATAAAGATAAGCACATCAGAGATGTTAATGTAATTGGCGTTACTCGATTGGCTTCTACACCAATCTTAAATGCGGTTTTCTGTAAGGCTAACGGGTCGTCATAGAAACTGGATTTCTTGACCACGACGGGCTCACCGAAGTCCACATAGATGCGCCCCAGAGGCTGACGCATTCTGCGCAGGTAGGAAATGAACCAACTGAGAGATTCGGGCCGCTTGATCGCACCACTTTGCTCAGCGGCGTAATCTTTGACATCGTTATTCATGTCATAGTTAATCGCGACCGGAATCAAATGTAAATCGTCCGCACTGGAAGCCTGCATGGCGTCCATCACGTATTTAAGCATGCCGTAGCGCGGCGGCATTAATTTACCAACCCGCGAGCGCGTGCCTTCAAACGACCAAGTAAGTGGGAAACGCTTCTCGAGTAAATATGATAAATATTCACGCAAGACCAGTTTATACAGAGCGTTATCTTGAAACGAGCGACGAATAAAAATTGCGCCGGAATTTCTCGCTAAAAAGCCGACTCCGGCAAACGCCATGTTGATACCACCCATGGTGTGTGGTGGCGGAAAATCATGCTCAAATAAGACAGACTGCATGGTGATGCCGTCCATATGGGTTTTATGAGTCCATAAGAGCGCCGATGGGTGTTCGCGCACAATGCTTCTAAAACGCTCGAGCTTCTCAGTGTCTACCACAAGCTTGTTCTCGTAGCCTAAGGAAATCACCCAGCGGTTAAACGCACCCGCTACGTCTTGCCAAAAATTATGTGGGGTGGCGACTAATTCTTTGAAGTACGGTAGCGCTTTAGCGCGCAGAAACTCTTCAGTCTCGCCTGATTGCTCGGCAATAGTAAGCAAACCTTGCTTATAACGATTACTGGCTCGCACTTCTTTTGAGACTTGCCGCGGCACCTTATAGCGACTGCCACGCAAGCGGCGCTCGGCAACTTCAAGTGCTAGACTCGCTTGCTCAGCCACATAATCAGCTAGGTCCGCGTCTACCGCCCAAATACCTCGGCGTTGTTCGTATCGTGCGGTCAAGTCGCTGAGAGTTGCAGGCTTACCCATAATACATAAAGCGCGAGACGGATCATCGTCTAAGATGCGCTGCGCCTTCTTTTGGCTGGGGCGACGCGGGTTACCACGCAGTAGATCTGTTACTCGCGGTTTATCGTTAATTTCGTCGAGCTGGGTTTTCCAAACAACCCGTACCGGCACCACTAAGGCGGCGGCGTCTAACTGCAATGCCATTTCCAGGCCTTGCGTTTCAATTTTTTCGGGGTCGTGCGCGATCGGAACAACGCAATGGCTCACCGAGCCGGAGTAAGATACCTGAGTCTTGGTGTTGGTTAACCATTGCATTAATAAACGTTCTTCGACTTGATGCGCGGCGTCGACAATGAACAATACTTGTTCCGAGTTAATTTCGTGCCATGGGTTAACGGTCATTGGCTATTGGCTGTCAAGTGATCTGGCGGATACTTTGGGCGTACTGGCTTTACGGACTCTGCGACGCGGCTTACGGCGAGCCTCAACGGCCTTTGGTTTACGCTTTACCCCCTTGTCTTTCGCTGGCAGTTCGCCCTTGTCGCCGTTAGTCCTATGAACAACAGCCGAGCGCTTTTTCTTTACAACGCTAGCTTGACGCGCCTTGCTTGAACGCTTAACCACTGTCGCACGCGGTTTTCGAGCGGATACACCCGCTGCAACCACCCTCGAGCTAGCCACCTTGTCGTTCACTGGTGGCGCAGTCTGGTACTGCATTTGATCTAGAGACTCTAAAAACAGATCGCGAACATAGTCCACATGCTGGTTCATTGTTGGGCCGGTCCAATCGCTGGTATCCACCGCAGGAAGTACTGAGATTTTCACGGTCGCCGCTCGAAAAACAAATTGCCCTCGTGGTGCCACATCGATCGCGTTGTGAATCACAATCGGTACAATTGGCACGCCGGCTTGCAACGCCAAATGAAACGCTCCTTTTTTAAACCGACCTAAATTCGTCGATGTTGAACGCGTGCCTTCCGGTGCAATGCACACCGAACGACCGTCGTTTTGCAACACGTCTACTAATGGTTTCATGGCGTCAACCGCAGACTTCGAATTCTCGCGATCAATCAATACTGTGCCGCCGATTTGCATTAGTTTGCCAAGCACGGGAACGTCGCCAATTTCTTTCTTGCCAACACCGGCGAGGTCACGCCGCAAGAGCGCAGCTAAAATAACCACATCGGCCTGACTCTGATGATTAAAAACGAAAACACAGGGACGGTTCGCCCAAGCATTTTCTTCACCGTCAACGTCCAGCTCGATACCCGTCAGCGCGCACGCCGTGTCGGCAAATAAAGAGGTTGAGAAATTGCGCGTTTTGTTCAGTGAACCGGTTAATGCATAAATTGGTAGCCCAGCCACAAATGAGGTAAGCATACTAACTTGGGTCGCGACTGTTTTCGCATAATCAAACACCGATGCCTTACCACGACTATTAAAGTCTTGAACTGGCCAGCCGCGCCCCCGGGCAATACGCCGCAGGCGCTTGTTTGGGTTCAATGGTCGCGGGTTGCCGACGAAATCCAGCAGCTGAATATCTTCATCACTGTCAGAATAAAAATAGCTTTGGCTAATCTCAATGCCATGTTCCGCCGCTAATTGCTCGGCCGCATCAACTTTGCCCATGCCATAGCAGGTCGGCTGCACCATCGAGCCGGTAAATTTTCCGTCGGATACCTCTAAATGAGAGCACTTGACATGTTCAATACCAAGCTCACGAGCGGCCGGCATTATTTGATAGGGCGTGGCTGCCGAGACCAACGCAACGGTGTGACCTTTTTTCAAATGCGCTTCGATTAGTGCGCGCGACTCTGGATAGATCAGTTTCGCAATATGTTTTTTATATAACTGCTCAGCAAACTCTAAATAATCAGACTCGTTAATACCGGCCAAGTATTGTGACGCCACGGTCATCATGGCCGAAAAGCCCATGTTACCCATCCCGAATTGGGTCATGGTTTTAGTCAACTCAAGCAGTTGTTTGGCGGTTACGTCACCGCGCTTTATCTGTTCTCGCAGATACGTAGTCGCCGAGTATCCGTAGATAACCGTACCATCGAAATCAAAAAACGCGCCGATTTGCGGGCCGTCAGGTAAGGCATCAACTTCTTTAGTAACTTTAGTGTATAAATCCATGGACGGGGAGTCGGCGTTTAATTTTCGATGCTCGTGTTAGTGGCAATTAAATATTCGTGTTTATTCGCAATGATTTGGTCAACGCTGCTTTAATACTACCGTAAAGCCTAACGAATACAAGAAAGACGATGGCCGCTAGCTTAAATAAACGCACCTCACGACAATTTTTTATCAACGAGAACTGGGTTTTCCAGGTCAGACTCGCTATGCAAATCGACAAAACACAAAGTCGGTTATCAAATGCCGGCAAGGTCGAGCACCTCAAAACCTAAAATTACGAGTCATTTTGGAGTAAGATTATTGGTCAGCCAACATGGGCATCACTGAACACAGCAGAATTCCAACACTATGCAGCAGCTATCAGCACAAGACGCACAATTTCTTTATATGGAAACCAATAAAAGCCTGTCTCAGGTGACCTCGGTTTCTATATTTGATCCGTCCACCGCGCCTGAGGGCACCGTGCGCTTCAAGCAAATAATCGAACATGTGCGGAGCCGCCTGCATACGTCACCGATTTACAAGCGCCGAATCTATCATGTGCCGTTAGAGCTCGACTATCCCTATTGGATTGATGACGAGCATTTTGATATTGAATATCACATTAACCATGGTCGTTTGCCGCACCCAGCTGATTGGCGACAGCTCTGTATTCATTTGGCGCGTTTTCATTCTCGCCCGCTGGATATGCAACGCGCTCCATGGGAAATGTACGTGATCGAAGGCATCGACAATGTGCCTGGTATACCCAAAGGTAGCTACGCCATCGCGACAAAAATTCATCATGCGGCGGCCGACGGCATGGCGATTGTGAACTTCTTTGGCGGCTTAATGGACATTGACCAGAAAGGCACTCCGGCAATGACGGTCAAGCATCGTGTTAACTCCGACCGTTATGAAAAACCGACCCCATTCCAAATGTCGGCGCGCGGCATAACCAACAGCGTGCGTTCACCGGTAAAAGTCGCAAACACCTTGATGCGCTACGCGCCCAGTCTCGTTCAGCAAATAAAAAGTCGCGTGGTTGAGAAGCAACGCGAAGCCAAGCAGAGCGTGCCAATGACTCGCTTCAATTTAGAAACGTCGCCGCACCGCGTATTTGATGCAACTTGGTTTAGCCTAGCAGACTTCAAAGTAATGCGGAGTCTAGTGCCCGGCAGCACCATTAACGATATGGTTTTGTCTATTTGTTCAGGCGCGCTGCGCAAGTATTTGGGTCATCACAAAGAACTGCCGGCTGAAAGTTTGCGATCATTTGTGCCGGTCAATGTGCGTGCTCCAAAAGGCAGTTTGCAAGAAGCCGACAAACCGGGCAACAACATCAGCACAATGTCACCCCTGCTGCACACCAATATTGCCGACCCAGTTGCACGCCTTGCCGCTATTCACGCTGAAACCAAAGAACAGAAAGCTGCCCGACGCGGAATTTCAGCGCGACTAATGACGGACGTAACGCGCCATATACCGGCCGGCACACAACTGCTTGCTGCACGCCTCATGATGCGCTCTGAAATGGCAGGTCGCATGACCAATGTGTGTATTTCAAACGTGCCAGGACCGCAAATTCCGGTGTATATGAACGGCGCACGTTGCGTTGGCGCACTTGGCTTAGGCCCGCTTGCCGACCGCATGGGGCTGTTTATCGCAGTGACCAGCTACAACGGCGAAATTTCCTTCAATGCCACATCATGTCGCCGCACGATGCCTGATGTGGATTTCTTTATGGACTGTGTTCGCGAGAGCTTTAGCGAGCTCAAAGAAGCAGCACTCGATGTGCACAAGAAAACGAGTAAGAAAGCGGGCGGTAACCGTAAAAAGGTTGCCGTTAAAAGCAAAAGCACAGCGCTTAAAAAAAAGGCGGGCAGCAAAAAAGCAGCCTCTCGCAAAAAGACTAAGGCCTCCAATTAGAGCAAATACAGAAAACCACGCGTAGGATAATCACCATGAGAAAGCCAGCTACTTTTACGTTCCGTACCTTTGCAATCGCCAGTCTACTCGGCCTATCAGCGTGCGGCCAGGACGACACAGCAACGACAACAAATAGCGACTCCACGGTAAACGGGGTTCAAGCCGTCGGTGAGGTACCCAAGATCATCGACACCGTTTCCATGGTCGATATCGCCTCTCATCAGATTGATGAAGCGGGATTTATGCAACACGTTAACACGCTTGCCTCTGACGCATTCGAAGGACGCGCGCCGTCGACCCCTGGAGGAGAAAAGACCGTAGCATACCTAGAACAAGAATTTAAAAATCTTGGTTTAGAGCCCGCGTTTGGCAACAGCTATCGACAGGCAGTGCCGTTAATGGAGCTCAATGTTACTAACAGTCCCGCGCTTACGCTTAGTCATGCAGATGGTTCATCAACGTCACTCGCCTACAAAGAAAGCTCTATTGTCTTCACTTCACGCACTGGCGATGCCTCCGAGATTAAAGACTCATCGCTGGTATTCGTTGGCTATGGAGTGGTCGCACCAGAGTACGGATGGAACGACTACGCTGGAATAGACATGACCGGGAAAACGGCCGTGATACTCGTCAACGACCCCGGTTATCGCCAAACCGAAGGCGACTTATTTAAAGGCCGCACGATGACCTACTACGGTCGCTGGACGTACAAATTTGAAGAAGCGGCGCGCCAAGGCGCAGCCGGCGCCATTATTGTGCACGAAGACGGTGCCGCTGGTTACCCATGGGAGGTGGTCAGCGGCAGTTGGTCGGGCCCACAATATAATTTATTTACCGACGATGGCAACAAAGACAACTTAGCCGTCGAATCCTGGATAAGCCAGCCCGCTGCCGAAGACCTATTTGCTAAAAACAAACTCGACTATAGCGCGATGGTGACCGCGGCCGGACAAGCAGGCTTTAAACCGCTGGCACTTAATAGTAAAGCCAGCAGCCGCTTAGAAACCAGCAGCAAGCAATCCGATTCATTCAACGTTGGGGCCTTGATTAAGGGCCGCGAACGTGCCGATGAGCTGTTTATTTATACCGCACATTGGGATCACCTGGGCATCAAACAGGTGGCCGAAGGCGAAGACGCGATTTTTAATGGCGCACAAGATAATGCGACCGGCACTGCTGCGCTGATCGAGTTAGCGCAAGCATTTAAGGCACTTGGTCGAGCGCCTGAGCGCTCGGTGATGTTTCTAGCCGTAACGGCTGAGGAATCTGGCCTACTCGGGTCAAAACAATACGCCGAAGCACCCGCCTTTCCAATGAACAAGACTGTCGCAGGCATTAATATCGATGGCATGTCTACCGTCGGCGAGACTGATGACATCATTGTGGTTGGCTTTGGTAACTCGGAGATGGACGATTATTTAACAAAAGCGGCGGCTCCCCAAGGTCGCGCACTTGTACCCGAACCCACCCCTGAGAAAGGCTACTTCTATCGCTCAGACCATTTCAACTTGGCCAAAAAAGGCGTGCCGATGTTGTACGCCAAGTCGGGCAATCAAGTGCGTGGCAAGCCTGAGGGCTACGGCCAAGCCGAAACGGAACGCTATTTGGCTGAGCGCTACCACAAAGCAGCTGATGAAGTTCACCCCCAATGGGATAATGGCGGCATTCTTCAAGACTTAAATGCGCATTTCAGAATTGGCGTGATGATTAGTGACAGTAAGGACTGGCCTCAGTGGAGTGCTGGCAACGAGTTTAAAGCAATTCGCGAAGCCAGCCTGAACTCGCCATTGTTGCCTAAGCCGTCCGTAAACGACCAGCCGCAATAATAGCGGCGCTCATGCCAATAAGATATCTTTGGCTAAATTTATCTGTTTCGCCAAACCATCAGATCCACCTCTATCGGGGTGGATTTTTTGCATTAGTTTTTTATGCGCTGTACGAATTTCATCGACCGATGCGCTGACGTCGATACCAAGAATCTCGGCCGCTTCCTGCTTGCTCATATCAATTTGCGCGGCCCTGGCGTGACCACCTGCGCCACCAGTCAGGTCTTCGTCTCCAAACACTTTCTTAAACATGGGTGCGTATTGAGCTAACTGCGCAGCTCGGCCGGCTAAGGCTAACAATGCAGCTAAAATGCCCATCAACCAATGCGCTCGGCCAGCAAGAACAAGACCGAGAACAACCGCAGCAGCCCCATACAAGGCTGATTTTTTTGCGAAACTCGCGCGCTGTTCGTCGGCGAGCGAGCGCCACCGCTTGACACTATAAAAAAGGCCTCCAAGGGCGGCAATGACAAGAAGAGAGTTGAACAAGTATGGAAGTCCTGAAAGTGGCTTACACCTGCTATAATAAGGGCTATTAGCTTACTTTCAAATAGCGCGTGTGAATTTTGCGGCGCCAAGACTCGAAGATGACCCACTCCATTGCGCAAGATTTATGTGATTTTATACAAACGTCACCCACGCCATTTCACGCAACGCGTAACCTCACCTCTCTGTTTAGCGATGCGGGTTTTGAATACCTCAACGAGGGCGAAGAATGGACTATCGAAAGTAATAAATCCTATGTGGTTACTCGCAATGATTCATCAATTATTGCGGTGCGCACCGGCGCTGATATCAACCAAGGAATACAAATGCTTGGTGCGCATACGGACAGTCCATGCCTGCGAATTAAGCCAAATCCAGAAATCAAGAAACATGGTTACACGCAACTTGGGGTTGAGGTTTACGGCGGAGTATTATTGCAGCCATGGCTTGACCGCGATCTTTCGATTGCTGGCCGGGTTAGCGGGGTCAATAAAGACGGCGAATTATTTCACGAGTTAGTCGATTTTGAACGGCCGATCGCGATCATTCCAAATCTCGCTATTCATCTTGAGCGAGAAGCAAATACCAAGCGCGTAATCAATCCGCAAACACATCTGCCTATTATTATTGGTCAAGGCGAGAATATCGATTTCAATAGCCTACTGATAGCCGAACTGGTTAAAGAAGGTATTAACGCCGACCAAATTTTAGAGTTCGAACTGTCGTGCTACGATGTTCAAAAACCGAGCCTAGTGGGCTTAAATCAGGAGTTTATCAGCGCTGCTCGCATTGATAATCTGTTGAGCAGCTATATCTGTGCGCGTGCGTTAATAGATACTAGCAGCGAGCAAGCGGCCTTGTTTGCGTCAACCGATCATGAGGAAGTAGGCTCAGCTTCAGCTTGCGGTGCGCAAGGGCCGTTTTTAAAATCGGTGTTAGAACGTTTAACCGACAGTTCGTCGAACCTAACACAATTAATTTCGCGCTCGACAATGGTGAGTTGCGACAATGCCCATGGCATTCACCCTAACTACGCCGACAAACACGATCAAAATCACGGTCCCTTATTAAATGCCGGCCCAGTGATTAAGATTAACAACAACCAGCGTTACGCGAGCAACAGCATCAGCTCAGCCAAATTCAAACGCATTTGCGAAAAGCTGAGCATTCCAGTACAAACGTTTGTGACTCGCAGTGACTTAGCGTGCGGCAGTACCATCGGCCCGATCACGGCTACCGAACTAGGCATTGAAACGCTAGACATTGGCGCGCCACAGTGGGCGATGCACTCAATTCGCGAAACCGCAGGGACGCACGACTGCGACTATCTTTATCGTGCGGTTTGCGGCGTTATCGCTAAAATTTAATTCAACAAGTCTATCCGAACCACAACAAGCTATCCGAACCACAACAAGCTACCTGAACCACAACAAGCTATCCAAACCACAACTATGCAAAACAACTTAATCGACCAAGGGTTCACTCTTATGCTATTCGGCATGGGGACCGTGTTTGTTTTCCTTACCATTTTGGTGTTTGCAACCACCCTAATGTCGAAACTAGTCGCCCGCTTTGCACCACAAAGCCTAACACCCGACACCCAACAGGTGGACACTGTAGCCAGCGATAGCCCTACCCCAAGTCCACAAATCATGGTCGCCATCAAACACGCTATTGCCGCTCATCGTCAACGATAAGTCTGAATTCATATTATGTCGAAAAATAAATTAGGAATTACCGAAGTCGTGCTGCGCGACGCCCATCAATCATTATTGGCGACTCGCATGCGCATCGACGATATGCTACCGATCGCCGAAAAACTCGACGATATCGGATATTGGTCGATGGAATCTTGGGGCGGTGCGACCTTTGATTCATGTATTCGCTTTCTAGGCGAAGACCCGTGGGACCGGATCCGAGAAATCAAAAAGGCCATGCCAAAAACGCCGCAGCAAATGCTGTTTCGCGGACAGAATATTTTGGGTTACCGCCACTATGCCGACGACGTAGTTGATAAGTTTGTAGAACGCTGCGCGGTAAACGGAATAGACGTATTCAGGGTGTTCGACGCCATGAACGATATGCGCAATATCACCACCGCGCTGAGCGCGGTGAATAAAGTCGGCAAACACGCACAGGGCACTCTCTCGTATACGGTAAGCCCGGTGCACAATACCCAGCTGTGGCTGGATATGGCAAAACAGTTAGAAGACGCCGGTGCAGACTCGATTTGTATTAAGGACATGGCGGGCTTGCTCAAGCCTTATATAGGCTATGAACTGGTTACCGAATTGAAGAAAAGCGTGTCAATTCCGATACAATTACACGCGCACGCCACTACCGGCTTGAGCACCGCGACAATTACCAAATGTGTTGAAGCGGGTATCGACAACGTCGACACCTCTATTTCGTCAATGGCAATGACCTATGGCCATTCGGCTACCGAGTCGGTAGTCTCTATTTTTGAAGATAGTGACCGTGATACCGGTTTAAATATTAAAAAGCTTGAAGAGATTTCGGCTTATTTTCGCGAAGTTCGCAAAAAATACGCCGAATTCGAGGGGTCACTTCGAGGTGTAGATTCACGCATTTTAGTGGCACAAGTGCCCGGCGGCATGTTAACCAACATGGAGAATCAGCTGCGCCAACAAGGTGCAGAAGATAAGATCGACGATGTGCTCGCCGAAATTCCACGAGTGCGAGAAGACCTCGGTTTTATTCCATTGGTGACTCCGACCTCACAAATTGTCGGCACCCAAGCCGTGATTAATGTGTTGATGGGCGAGCGCTATAAAAATATCGCAAAAGAAACCGCGGGCGTGTTGCGTGGCGAATACGGTGCTACGCCAGCACCGGTAAATAAAGAGGTTCAAACGCGCGTACTTGAAGACGGGGAACAGGCAATCACCTGTCGACCAGCCGATTTAATCGACGACGAGATGCACACCCTCACCGCCGAATTCACTGCGTTAGTGAAAGAGCACAACCTCGAAGTAAAGCAAGGCGACGATTTTATCGACGACGTTTTAAGCTACGCGCTATTCCCGCAAGTTGGCTTAAACTTTATACAAAACCGCAATAACCCGAGCGCGTTTGAACCGATACCTACCGGCAACGCGAAAAGCAGCGCGCCGACCAATGACGCGGGTGATGAGATTTACACCGTTGCTGTCGAAGGCCAAAGCTACACGGTTACCGTCAGTGACGGTGGCGATATTTCCGGAATCACCCCGATTGGCGCCAGTGTGCCCGCCGCAACGGCAGCCAGCACGCCTGTTAGCGGTGGCAAGAGCGTGCCCGCCCCTTTGGCAGGCAATGTCATCAATATTCCCGTTAAGGTTGGCCAACAAGTCAGCGCCGGCGACACTATTTTGATGTTAGAGGCCATGAAAATGGAGACTAATATCGCCGCGCCGCAAGACGGTCAAATAACTGAAATCAGTGTGCGTGAGGGTGATACGGTCACTGTTGGCGACGCCCTACTAAGCATCGCATAAGGTTAATTAGATCAATGGATAATTTAAACAATCTTTGGTTAAGCTCTGGCTTAGCGCAGGTTCAAAGCGGTCAGATTTTTATGATGCTGATCGGCCTAGGCCTTCTATTTCTCGCGATTCGTAAGGGCTTTGAGCCCCTGCTGCTGGTGCCGATTGGCTTTGGCACCTTGCTGGCAAATATTCCTGGAGCCGGCTTTGAGCTCGCCCCGGTGTACGATGCGGCCGGGCAAATGACGAGCCCAGGTGGCTTGCTCTATTACATTTATCACGCGGGCATTGAAACTGGCTTATTCCCGCTATTGATCTTCATGGGCGTTGGCGCAATGACCGACTTCGGCCCACTGTTAGCAAACCCGCGAACCCTGCTGTTGGGCGCCGCGGCACAAGTCGGTATTTTCAGCACCGTGTTGGGGGCGGTTGCGCTCGGTCACTTTGGGATACTCGATTTCAGTATTCGCGACGCAGCGTCAATTGGCATTATCGGTGGCGCAGATGGCCCAACCGCGATTTTCGTTACCAGCAAGCTATCGCCTGAGCTGCTGGGCGCAGTCGCGGTGGCGGCTTATTCGTATATGGCACTCGTGCCAATTATTCAACCACCCATTATGCGAGCGATGACCACGCAAGCTGAGCGTGAAATCAAAATGGAGCAGTTGCGCCCAGTTTCAAGCGCTGAAAAAATCGTTTTCCCGCTGACACTTTTAGTGTTGGTCGCCTTGCTGCTACCAGACGCGGCGCCATTGCTTGGTATGTTCTGCTTTGGCAATTTGATGAAAGAATGCGGCGTAGTAAACCGCCTGAGCGACACCACGCAGAATGCGCTTATTAACATCGTCACTATTTTCTTGGGCTTAGGTGTGGGTTCTAAAATGAGCGCCGAGAAGTTTCTCAATTATGAAACCTTGGGCATTTTAGCCTTAGGCGCCGTCGCATTCTGCATCGGCACCGCGGCGGGTGTATTAATGGCTAAATTAATGAACGCACTATCGAAAAATAAGATAAACCCGCTAATTGGTGCGGCGGGAGTATCCGCAGTCCCAATGGCCGCTCGCGTCGCGAATAAGGTTGGCCTTGAAGCCAATCCACAAAACTTCTTACTGATGCACGCTATGGGACCTAATGTCGCCGGCGTTATAGGGTCTGCAGTCGCGGCTGGCGTGATGATCAATTTAGTCTCAGGCTTCTAGATGCGATATAAGCTTGGCGACAAAATACCGTCGATTGACGAATCATGCTTCGTCGCACCATCGGCGGATCTAATCGGTTCGGTCGTGATGCACGCGCGCGCCAGTGTTTGGTTTAATTGCGTATTACGAGCCGACAACGAACCGATTACCATCGGTGAAAATTCGAACGTGCAAGACGGGTCGGTGCTGCACGTCGACACCGGTTACCCAATTGATATCGCCGCCAATGTGACCGTTGGCCACAAGGTTATGTTGCACGGTTGCACAATTGGTGAAAACACCTTGATTGGCATGAATGCCGTGGTGTTAAATGGCGCTAAGATAGGTAGAAATTGCCTGATCGGCGCGAATGCGCTGATTACTGAAAATACTGAGATTCCCGATGGATCAATGGTGCTGGGTTCGCCCGCCAAAGTCGTCAAAGAGTTAGACGAAAAATCTCAGGCTATGCTGAAGACCGGCGCCCAACACTATCGCACGAACAGTGCGTATTACCGGAAAAGCCTAAAGCCGCTGACGTAAGCTTGCTTTACCAATTGGACACAAATCGTCACTAGGACATCACCCGTGCTAGGCTTTTGTCTAATTAAGTTGCACAAAAATAGAAGCGTCAACACCAAATTTTGTTAATACGCCGCAACTACTATGGGGTTAAAGCCAGTAAGTAGAGGTGTCTAATGACAATTAGTTTGCACGATATCAAAGTCAGAGATTTGAATAATGTCTGCATTATGATTATTTCCAAATTCGCACGAATGCTGCACGCCCATGACGGGACGGTTATCAGGCTAAGCGATCCGAATATTCTATTAGAGGTCGCCAAGCAGGCCTCAAGCACCGACAACGCGCAGCTCAAAATTCTTTTTCAAAGACTCAGGTTGGAAATAAAAAACCAGCTTAATTTAGCGATTCCCAACCGTGCGGAAGTAGGCAGTTTAATGATTAACCACGATCTGTACCACGTCGTCAAAAAACGATCCAAGCAACGCGAGCTGTACGCTAAGTTAAATACCTAAAAGTCGCTCAATTGAACTAGAGCACATCAGCGATCATCGCAGTGGCCAGCTCGCTCGAGCCAACAGCCTCGAGCTCAGCAATCACGCGCTGACGATCCTCAATAGAGCGATTTTGACTTAACTTGTACTGGGCTTGTATATCGCTGATGGTTATTTCAATACCGACAATGCCCCGCAACATGCTTGCCGGGTAATCGGGTTGCCACGGGTTGGCAAAACCCGCTTCGTATTTATGCGTAAGCTTATCAACCATCTCTTTGAGTCGATCAGGGTCATCAAACGTTTTGCATTCGCCATAAATGTGCACGGCTTGATAATTCCAAGTCGGAACTCCAGGGCTGACATACCATGACGGCGAAATATAGTCGTGAGGCCCCGCCAACGAAATCAATACCTGTTGACCAACGATTTCTTTATGCTGTGGGTTGACCCGAGCTATATGCGCATAGACCGTAGATTTATTCTTATTCAGTAGTATCGGCAAGTGCGTCGAAAATGGCCGTCCGTCGACCTGCGACACTAACTGCCCAAAGGCGTTCGCTTCAATGAAGCTTAATATCCGCTCGCGTTCGTTTATCGCGAAATGGTTTGGCACGTACATAGGGCGCTTTAGTGTGATTTTGGTTGAGATACAAGCTTCCGATAATGCCATCAACATCACGGGCTAGCAGCTTTTTTTCGCGCGCCTTATTATACTATTTATGATCCGAGTCTTATACTGCTAGTCGCCGTCGGTAAATACTGCCGCAAGCGCGGCACGACTAGCCAATAAGGCACCTTCAATATAACCATTGTAGTGCCCCTTCGCGGCTTCACTACCAGACCAAACTAGGCGCGCTTGCCAATCAGGCTCAACGATTGTCGACCTATAATTGCTTGGATGATGGTTCAGGATATGCTGGTCGCGCTCAGTCGCAGTTAAGGGTTCACGCGCCCAGTCGCTGTATAATATTTCGTCTGGAGCGCTGGCTTGTTCGCCAAAAATTCGCACTAACTGGCTCTTGATTTGCTGCTCTATCTCCGTTTTATCAGTCTTACGATGGCCCGGAGGCGTGGCAAAAAAACCAAACAGAGCAGGCGTACCTTGATAAGACGTAGCATCATGAATTTCGGATAATGGGCCACGTTGACTAATAACATCACCAGACAAACCCGCGTCGCGCCAAAATGGCCGCGGGTAAATGATCACCGCTTTTGCGTGCCCCGCCATCCACGTCGCGACCGCGTTCAACTCATCTTTACGCTCACTTTTTAAGTCTGGCGTAAACGCGATAGTCGACAAAGCCACGCGCGGTGGCATGGCCAGCACCAACTTATTTGCGTGGCATTCTTTACCTTGTGCATAGCGTACAACAACGTTTTGCTCAGTCAACTCCACGCTAGCTACTTGGGCGTCCGTTTCTAGAGCGTGCTCACCGGCTAATTCAATCAATCTAGTCATTAGACTTTGAGTCACTGTTCGTAACCCACCGTTCACACGATAAGAGCCTGCCATCGAAATACCACCAATGCCTCGCTGTATTGCGGTGCCGATAGGCTCGTAAATTGCATCACCTTGGGCATGTTGTTGGAACACGGAATCTTGCAAACCAAGTTCCATGACTAACGATTCAATGTTAGTTTGGCCAGGCCAGAACCACGACGGCCCGAGGTCAAATCGAGCATTTGAATCTCGCGCTGCGCACGGAGAGTGAATACGGCCACCGACTCGTTCGCGTGCTTCTAAGAGCTTTACTCTAACACCCTGCTTTGCCAGTTCGTGGGCGGTGTGTAAACCGCTAATACCCGCGCCAATCACACAGACTTCTACTTTACTCATCAGAAATTTTCGCTGCTTGGTCGCAGATCTAACTCATGTGTCCAAACCGACTGTTTTTGCTGTGCCAATGCGAGGTATTGCTCCGCAATTTCATTAGCTTTTAGCATTTTATCTGGGCTTAAAGAATGCATTTCACGGCTGCGCTGAGTATCTATAATGCCATCGAGTAACACGTGCACCACGTGAATGCCTTGCGATTGAAACTCACGCGCCAACGACTGAGTAAGACCGCGTAATGCAAACTTTGCCGATGCAAACGCCGAAAATTTATTACCACCGCGAATACTCGCAGTCGCACCCGACACTAACAAACAACCTTTTTTCTCAGCCAGCATACTGGGTAACACGGCTTGCATAACCGTAAACAATGACTGGCTCATAGCTTGCCAACACGCTAGATACTCGTCGCTGCTGGTTTCCAGAAAGCCCTTAATACTAAGCTGAGCAGGGTTATGCACCACGACCGCGGGTGCGCCAAAATCTCGAATCAAGTCCTGCATCACTTCGGTAGTCGCATTCGCATCATTTAAATCGAGCACCCTGTTTTCGAAACCGCTCGAATGGTTGGTGCGATTCACTCCAACTACCTGATACCCTGCACCATCAAAGGTGTGACACAAGGCTTCGCCTAAGCCGGGGCCTGCCCCCAGAATTACAGCCAATGGTTTATCTAACATATCTGACTCCAGAATTTATTTATCGCCATCTCAGCGAACGCGGGTGACCCGGTATCACTTAAGTAGCTTTCTCTAGGTTAACGACCTAGGGTTACGACACTTTTTAAGCAGGTCTAGCTAAGCAGGTTTAGTGAGCAGGTTTAGTGAGCAACTTTGCAGCCATGTCAAAGAATCGCATCTCGTCCATAACATTGCTGGTAAGCATTGCGCCCTCAAGTAATGAAACAGCCTGAACCGCTTTTTCTTTCGCGCCTTTCGTATGCCCAAGCCCGCGATACGCTTTTTCAAGCCAGGCAATGTTGCGCGTAAAAAACTGTCGAGTCTCAGCAACCACTCGCTCAGGCAAAACCTCTACTTCTGCACCCAGCATCCCACATAAACACATGCCTTTGTCTTCAGACAGCGCTTTGCGGAACCCCTTTACGTAGACATTGATCGGGTCTTTACCCGCCGCAATCAGCTCATCGGAGTTGCCTAAGGAGTCAATGAATTTATCGGTGTAGTGCTTGGCTACCGCTGCGCCTAAATCTTCCTTGGTAGAAAAATGATAATGGACTGATGAGCTTTTAATACCGATTGCCGCAGCGATATTACGAAAGCTAAAACTATTGTAGCCTCCTTGGCGCACCATATCCTCAGCCACTTGTAAAATTGCTGCTTCTCTATCATCACTCATATTATCTATCTACCATCGTTATATTTCACGCGTCGGTTGAATTCTATTGATTCACTCGGAACGTCTTGCAGAGTGAATATTCAGGCCTATAGTTTAGCGCACTCGAGCGCCTATTTTGAATTGACCGCGTCAATTCGAGCCGCCTCAGCCGCAACCCGGTTTAGATGGTTTCGTTTGAGCCAAACTCGCGCGCCGCTGCTACCCGCCTTCGCCTTCAATACGCTGCCAAGCGGTAAGCGCAACCAACTATGCTGTTTTAAGGTGTCACCACCTTCTTGAAAGTCACCGCTTAGAACAAGCACTTCTGCGCCGCTCGGTGCGTCGATGCTGATCTGCGCACCGGGTTCCCACTCTTGCACCGAAACCTCTTCGCCTTGATCAACGTAAAGTGGCGTCACGGCGACACCTGGAATATCTCGATGCGGCACCGCGCGCATGAAATTCGAATTTAGTCGCACGTGAGTCGGGTCATCAGGCTCAAACTGCCAAAGCTTTACGAAGATCACACACCCGGGTTCCGAGCCCGGCGTGTGACTAGACTGTGGAGGGTTTCGAATATAAGAGCCTTCTGGGAAGTCACCATGCTCGTCTTGGAACACGCCTTCAAGCACCACAAACTCTTCGCCACCAGTATGTACGTGGCTGGAAAAATTACTGCCAGGCGCATAACGGACTATGCTAGTGGCACGTGCAACCTCTCCTCCGATGCGATCAAGTGGTCTGCGGGCGACGCCGGGCATCGGCGAGTCAACCCATTCCATATCCGCGCTGTGGACGACAACACGTTGATCAAATTCAGCATTGATTTTCATAATAATTCACCTTAAAAATTAGCTTATCATGTCATTAAAATGATTCACAAACACAGATTACGTGTCATTTTCTATTAAATGTGTACCATGCGTTAATGCGGCACCTGCTCGCAAGGCGACAGCGACAAATGTTGTTTCAGCAAGTTCTTCTCTCGTCGCGCCAGCCGCAATAGCTGCTTTGCGATGCACTTCTAAGCAATATCCGCATTGAGTGGTTAGACCAACAGCCAACGCCATTAACTCTTTATATTTCTTAGGAATAGCACCATCAGCCAATGCGGCTTTATCTAGCGCTAAGAAACCTGCCATCGCGTCCGGCGCAGTCTCTTTAAATGAGCCAATTTTCTTCAAATTCTTCATATCAAACATAGGGCACCTTTATAGTAAATAATTTGCTTGTCTATCTATCGGTAGATATATTAACATTCAGGAAACGAATGTCAAATGCGTAACTGGAAATTTACAAATAGAAACCATTACCTTGGAGAAAAGCAATAATTGACAAATCTCGCTTGACTACCTATCAATAGATAGGCAAGATTGCAATCACACAAACGTAACGGTGCACATTTAGACTTATCTAAGTAGCATTAATGAATTTACAAAACGATTTTTTTCAACTCCCCAAATATTAAATACGAGGTATTAACATGATTGGATATTCTACTATTGGTTCAAAAAACCTAGACAAAGCGGTTGCATTCTATGATGAGCTACTTACATTAGTTGGTGGCAAGCAATTAATGGCGCTTGACCGCATAAAATTTTACGGCACCGATGAGGGCGGCGCGATGCTCGCAGTATGTACTCCTGCAGACGAAGGCGAACAAAGCTGTGGTAATGGCCAAATGATCGCAATTTCAGGTGGATCACCTGAAGGCGCAGACGCGTTATACAATAAAGCAATTGAGTTGGGCGCTACTGACGCCGGTGAGCCAGGCCAACGTATGCCATTTTTCTACGGCGCATACGTTAATGATTTAGACGGCAACAAATTGTGCTTCTTTCACATGACGCCAGCATAGTGCTGAACGCTTAAGTGCAATGAAAAGGCCAAGTGTTTACTTGGCCTTTTTTATGTGTCTTCGCTTGAGCGCAGACGCAAGCTCATGACATCAGCCCATATTTCCTCAATCCAAGATTTAATAATCAGTGACTCCTCAAATCGATCAGATAACTCTACGCCATCCGCACCAGTGATTGCATAGGGGGGCGGCCCGAGCTCACACAAAAATATAAGCTCAGCGTCTTCAGCAGATCGCTGGCTCCACTGACGCATGCCGCTGTGCCACCAGTTCTTAAACTGCTCGACATAGACCTGATGTTGGGCAAAACCGATCGGCACCTGAATTTGCTCATGACTGGCAATTCGCCCTTGAAAACTATCCGATCGTTTGATCAAGCGATCAAATAATTCGTCCCAAAAAGCATCGACTGGCATAGCCAGCTCGCGGTTTACCGCGTAGTGCGAGAAATCAGCACACAGCCTCATTTCAGGCACCCGCTCAAGTAGCTCTAGGGTAAAAAACATATCGTTCGTAATGCAATCTCTATGAGTCTCAAAGAGAATCGGCACACCGACTTCATCAGAGATATCGAGCCAACGTCGAACGGTTGGCGCTGCCTCTTTAGCGGTGAGTGGGTAGGTAACTCCAATCACATTCATTACAGGCGAACCCAATTCTTTAGAGAGCACTAATAATGCTCGAAGATCGTCGTCCGTTTTAGGAAACGAATTGATCAAACACGCTAATCCGTGCTCTTCAAACAAGGGCTGTTTTGCCAAACAATCTTGAATTTCATGCACCGCGGGGTCTAAACAAACCCCGTGGAAGCCTGCGTCGGCAATCATCTTAAAGCTTTCTTTGTCGCTGCGCTCCGGTAAACCTGGTTGGCGCAAGGCCATGGCCCAAAGCGATTGATATATTTTTAACGCTTGCATCAGTACGCGCTGATATCTTGGCCAGTATATTTCGACGTGCCTTCACGCTTAAGCTTGCGCAACATCTGAACTTGGAAGCCCCAATGGCTAGTGGTCGGTGGCTGTTTCCCGCCATTAGCTGCGACTATTTCTGCATGCAGGTCAGGCAAGCGGTAGAACGGCACCATAGGATAGGTATGATGTGCCGTGTGATATGGCATATTCCAAAACAATTTCATCATTAGCGGATTCGCCGTAACCGTACGAGTATTAAGCAGAACATTGTCATCATGCGGCATTCCTGTGTGTTCAACTGTGTTTTGCAACATGTGGAAGCACTTCATGATCAACATTGGCAATAGCCAGTAGTAGAGCGCGGCGAGTGAGCCGCTCACAACCGAGGCTAACGCGATAAGCACATAGCCAATAATCATTAAGCGCGCCTCTTTATGAACCTTTTTGAACTGCGCCTCTGAGAGATGCGGCCAACTGTCGGTGCGACCAAGGCTTAGTCGGATAACTTCAGAGAATCGAGCGGGCCAATAGCTAATGCCCGAAACGTAAAGTAAGTAGCTTTTGAAGGTAAATGGTTCGCCACCCACTATCTCGGCGTCGCGCTCTAGATCTTGCGTGTATCGATGATGTTGGAAATGCTCGTACTTATCTTGATCTCGACCCATTAGCAAGATGAACGCAAAAAGTCGACCAAACAGTTCGTTCAAACGCCGTGTTTTAAAGACACTATTATGACTTAGCTCGTGAACCCCAGCATAGAGACAGTTAATTAGGATACCTTGGACGATAAAAACGGGGACTGCCCACAAACTGCCCCAGGCGCTTGCAAGAAAAATAGTGCATACCAAAATAGCGCCCAAATGCGTCACTACCTGCAACCAGCCATGCGCGTTCGACTTTTTGCCAAGCGCTTTTAAACGCTTAGGGTCGACTCTAATAGTCTTCGCGAATGATGCGTCCATCAATGCCTCTTAGGATTTGATTTAAGCCCTCGATTCTGGCCATTTAGTTCTCACAATACAACTTTGTATCGCCAGCTTGGTGTTTTTGTGCTGCGATAGCATTTTTAACCGCGGAATATTCGATAACATGCAGGAATCACGCACTAATACCGCTCTGAGTCACCCAGTTCGCTCGATAATTCGATATCATTGCGCAACGCCATCCGCCACGTTAGCCGAAAAACAAAAGAGACTAAAATGAATAACATCGTTGGTAGCAATGACGTTTCGTCAAATGCAACTATGGGCTTCTGGCGATGCTGGGCGATGGCCGTTGGCGTAATGATTGGCTCGGGCATCTTTTTTCTGCCTGCGGTACTCGCGCCATTTGGGTCAGTTAGCTTAATTGGCTGGTTAGTAACCAGCTTTGGTGCGATTGGCATCGCGTTGGTGCTAGGACGATTAGCTAACCGAACCGAGAACGGTGTTGGTGGTCCCTATGCCTACACGCGCGATGCGTTTGGTGACTTAACGGGTTTTCTAATTGCATGGGGCTATTGGGTCAGCGTGACGCTTGCGATCACCGCGGTTGCAATTGCCTTGGCTGGCTATGTCGGCGCCCTCGTACCGTCATTTAGTGGCAAGCTTGCACAAAACCTTATCGCACTCGTCAGCATATGGGCGCTGACCGCAGTCAATATTAAAGGTGTGTCGGAAGCTGCTTCCATGCAGCTGATATTGACCTTACTCAAAATTGTCCCATTGCTGGTCATCATTACTCTCGGTTTTCATGCCGGCTCGCTAAACACCTTACCCGATTTTAACCCGAATGGTGAGAACCTAGGCAGCGCAATTACCGCCACGGCACTGTTAACGATGTGGGCCTTTATAGGCATTGAGGCCGCCGTAATCCCAGCCGGTGATGTAATCAACCCTCAGCAAACCATTCCCAAAGCGGTCATGTGGGCGGCAATTACGGTTGCCTGTCTTTATATTCTCGTGACACTGGCGGTAATGATGCTGGTTCCGGCGGAAACCCTCGCCAACTCAGAAGCGCCGTTTGTCGACGCAGCACAATTACTAGGCCCATGGGGGGCACTTTTTATTGGCATCGGCGCGCTAATGGCCACCGCCGGCTCACTCAACGGAGACATATTAGTCGCCGGCCAAATGCCAATGGCCGTCGCGCTCGACGGGCTTGCCCCCAAGCGCTTCGCGAAAACGAATAGAGGCCACGCACCAACCTTCTCGCTCTTTGCCTCAGCCTTGGTCAGTAGCCTATTGTTGCTGTTCAACCTTAGCGACAACCTAGTTGAAGTCTTTACTTTTCTAATTTCAATATCCACACTTTGCGTATTAGCCCCCTACGGCGTATCCGCCTTGGCCGAGCTAAAACATTCATGGCGTAGCGCGCGCGGCTGGGGAATTGTCGCGTGCCTGACCGCTATTTATACACTTATTGCCGCCAGCGGTTCCGGTTTAGATGTGCTGTTTTGGGGCGTTGTACTGATGATTGCCGGCTTACCACTTTACTGGACGTTTAAACGTGGCAAGCAGTAAAGGCGAACAGTGAAGCGGAAATTCAGCATTTTATAAATAGAGCGCTCGCTATTTACAAAGGTGGTGAGCAATAAGATACTCGTTGATACGTGATAACGTCGTAGCTGTAAAACAAGCAGTACATTCATGACTAGGTAGCGTAACAATCAAAATCAAATTAGTGAGAGCACGCTGCCGTTCTAAGAGTTTAGAAATTTAATTTCTGCGAACTATGAGCATTAACAAAAAATTCAAGTATGCATTATTCGTTAGCCTTAATCTTATTGCGCACGCCTATTTTGTTACGCACACCTATGCACAACTCGACCTCGACCTAAAAAATAACGCACGCTCAGAAGTACAAGAACATCGAATCGCCGGAGCGGTTGTCGCCCGCATCGAAAATAACAAACTCGCCGAGCTCTTTGCGGTGAATAACGCCGCATTGGCAACGCCAAGCGTATCTGAGAATTCGGTTTTTCAAGTAGGTTCAATTTCCAAGCCAGTGACGGCATGGGCCGTTATGACCTTAGTGCGCGATGGCAAAATCAAACTCGACGACCCGGTTTCGAAACACGTGTCTCGATGGCAACTCCCAAGATCGAACTATCAAACAAAAGCAGTGACCATTCGCAGGGTTCTGTCTCATACCGCCGGCCTGACTCTCAGCGGCTACCCGGGCTTTAGCGAACATGAGCCATTACCGAGTATAGAAGCGTCGTTATCGGGCGATACAAACCGCGCGGGCAATGTGCGTCTGTTCCAAGAACCCGGGACTGGCTTTCGCTACTCGGGGGGCGGCTATACGTTGCTGCAATTGATGATTGAAGAGGTCAGCGGCCTACCTTTTCACCAATATATTGACCAAGCTGTGCTGCAACCGTTGGGCATGACCAACTCGAGTTATCTACCGACTCAACCCGTGCGCGCAAAACGCAGCCAAGCGTATAGAGTTGTTGATGAACCGATACCCCAGTTTCATTTTCGCGCGCGCGCCGCAGCAGGGCTACATTCAACTGCAGATGATTTAGCTAAATTTGTGATCGCCAACCTTGCAAGTAATTCGGTTTTGCCAGACCACCTAATTGAACTAATGCATTCGGAGCAAATAGACGCGGGCTTTGCGTCGGCGGGCCTCGGCTTCTTTGTCAACAAAGAAAGCGGAGTTGTCGGTCACGGAGGGTCGAACTTAGGCTGGCGGGCGGATATTGCGTTCGATAAAAAAACTAAATCGGGATTAGTGGTACTTACTAATTCGGAGCGCGGCGAACGACTCATTCCAACTTTAAAATGCGCTTGGACTATTCACTACAACGCTCGTGACGAAAATCATAACTGTCTTAACGCACTCAACGAGCGTAAAACCAACGCGCGCTTTTTGGCTCGAATAGGCTCACTATTGCTAGTTCTTTCCGCCGCACTATTAGGCTTGGGCGTTTGCTTGAAAATCACAAAAAGAACGTTTGGCAAGATCAGCGAACCAGCAATTCGCTGGGCACTCCTCGCCTCAATTGCGGGTCTAATTGCGACCATCGCTGTGCTTGCACATACGCCGCTTGGCGTCTACCTACTGAGCGGATTCTGGGGTATTTTCTCTACCTTACATTACGCACCTCAGGGTAGCGAACACTTGCTGTTAGGTATCTATGCCTTACTGATAAGTTTGGCTTTCATAATATCGATGACGCCAAAACGATAGATCACGCTTGGCCTGGTCAGTTTAGCGTAGTCTTCAAAGGCCTTCAAAGGTCTTCGAACGCGATCGAAGATTATCAAATTTGCCGTTCATCCAAGATAGTAGCCGTTCGGCACTTTCTTTACTCATTAACGCGGCGCTGTGTAAAACTACTATTCTCGATAATGCTTGCGCAACGCGAACTATCTTAAGCAACGCGAACTATCTTAAGCGACGCGAACTATCATAAGCGACGCGAACTATGAGGGTATGCCGATGAACCGAACAGACTTAGTAACATTATTGCTTAGCGCGTCTTTGAGTATGTTGATATCTTTTCAGAGCGTGAGAGCCGAGCACCCAAACCAAGAACTTGGTTTGCGCACTATTGCGACGCAAGCCACAATAAGCGGAAACACCTTACGAGCAACATTGAGCGAAAACGCATTACAAATTGCTGTGAGCGAGCATATCTTACAAATAGTCGGCGCCTCGCATCGCATTACACATTTCAGTAAAATAATTGTCCTAGAATCGCTGATAATTACCAAGAAAACGATCAATTTCACGCTTGATGCGGCGATTAAATCTCTTTAACGCATGCTACCCATTGTTAGCATAGACACTATGTTCAAACCACTGAAAGCCGTCTGGAGTCACCCCCAAGCACAAGAAGCGTGGGCTGAGTTTAAGCGCTTCACTGAGAACATACGCTCGTCGTTCAACAATTCCTTGCTTGAAGCCAGTCCAGAATTTTGGAGCTATCATATTGGCGGAATAGTATTGTTGCTGCTATTCGATATAACACTCAACTCGGTATTCACGCCAGCCTATGTTTGGAAATTTTACACGCTTGCCGCGATAGTCTGGGGGTCAGGATTTTTTCTCTCGGGCCTATTACTCAGGAGCCACTACCGCAGTGCAAATTGGGAGGCTCAGCCACACGTAACGGTGCTATTCAAAGCGATTGCCAGTTGCGTGTTTTTCAGTTTCTTTATTGTGATTGTGATGTCGGCAATTTCAATGCCATTGCACTTTGATGACCTATATCGTTATCAAAGCACTAAAGACGGCGGCATTTCGTCACTGCAAGTAATCGCCGAGTTCCTTTTCCTAAACTGGTTTGCTACCACATTTTACTTGCTGTGCTGGATGATGCTCTACATCGGCATCACGAGCCGACGTAAGACTAGCCAAGTTGAGATCGACAATCTGCGTCTTCAAAACAGCTTGAAAGAAGCCGAGCTCAGCAGTCTATCGAACCAACTTAACCCGCACTTTTTATTCAATGCGCTTAATAATATTCGCTTCATGATTCACGAGGATGCGGATAACGCCGAAAATATGCTGATGTCGCTATCGAGTGTGTTGCGCTACTCGTTAGAGAGTTCGAAAAAAGATAAGGTAGCACTTAAAGATGAGCTGGAGATAAGTCAGCGTTACATCGACTTAATTCAAATACAGTTCGAAGAACGGCTGCGCTTTGTGCTCAACATACCCGAAGCATTATCGACCTGCCAGCTACCACCGATGGTCTTACAAATGTTGCTCGAAAATGCGGTTAAACACGGTATTGATAATATTCGTAAAGGCGGCACAATTGATGTGAACGCCATACTAGATGTCGACCAGCAAGTATTGAACATTCGTGTCTGTAACGACTTAGCAAAAGACTATGTAAAAGATCGGGGGGAGCCGGGCATCGGTCTATTTAACATCGGCCAACGCTTGGACTTACTTTACGCAGGACAAGGATCAATCAATACCAAGGTCGCGGATAATCGTTTCTGCGTAGACGTTAAAATTCCCCAAGGAAAAATTAAGTGAAAGCAATTGTAGTTGAAGACTCACGACTGGCGCGCGAAGGCTTACTCCGCATGCTCTCACACTTCAAAAACTTAGAACTAGTCGGCGCGGCGGACCACCCGGATTCTGCGCTAAAACTAATTAACGAAGTGCGACCTGAAGTATTGTTTTTAGATATTCACATGCCAGGCCAAAGTGGTTTCGACCTACTCGATAAACTTGATTACAACCCGCAAGTTATTTTTACCACTGCGTATTCCGAATACGCCTACCGCTCATTTGACTACAGTCCGGTCGACTACCTGTTAAAGCCCATCAGCCCCGAACGGCTCGCCAGCGCGGTCGACAAGCTCAGTATGCCAACGGGGGCAATCGTCGTCGAGCGATTAGAAATGAGCAGCAAAATATTTATCAACGACGCCGACGAATGCCACTTAGTCTCGCTGAACGATATTCGCTACTTCGAAAGCTGTAAAAACCACTCGCGAGTGTTCTTCGAAACCCACAAGCCTTTTATAAAAAAGGCCCTGAGCAACATCGAGGCACGACTACCCAAGTCACATTTCTTTAGAGCGAACCGTCAATACATCGTTAACTTAAATCAAATCCGCTCAATCGACGAGAGTATAGGCGACGGATACGACCTCACGATGAGCGATGGTCATGTAATCGAAGTAAGCCGCCGAAATACGGTAGAACTTAAAAAACTCTTAAGCTTCTAACGCCAAGAATGACACACATTATGGTGTATTCGAGAAACAACTCAAAAAACCAAGCTTAAGATACTCTAAACGAGAAAATAGTAACTTAGGGTGCGCATCTCAGTCTCAAGTTTGGCTAAGTGCGCCTTCTCTTCTCTTGTATTCGATAAAAGCCTAATATTTCTAAGCGGACGATGAGCGTTGTCTAAGCACCAGCCTCGCCAACATTTGTCGACCATCGAATCGCAAATAGTTTCGAGAATAATCCCCAACACTTCGATCTGTGCGTGGCGAGCTTGGTCAGTGTTCATGCGCTGACAAGCATTTTCGCAGACCGACAAAAATCGCGTCAGGGTTTTGGGACATGTCCCACAGCGACCATGCCGCACAGCGATACTAAGGGGGTACTTGCGTAGCTCTCTCTTTAACATATTTCGTTGACCCTAAAAGTTCAAAGCGTATATTTAAACGTCACAGAATAATTGCGACCGGGTTCCGTGAATCGATCAAAGTTGGTGGTCAGCGGGTTTTGCACCAAGCCTTCACTCCACTGATAGTGTTGCTTGTCAGTTACGTTGAAAACGCCCCAATTTAGACGTGCTTTGTCGCTTAGTGTGTAGTGACCAATTAAGTCTAGTACAGCAAAACCTGGCGTTTCAAATGGGGCAATAACGGGTTCATCGACCGCTTGCAAAGAAGTACTATCAATATCCGACGTTTGTTTTCGATCAGTGGCGGTTATCACTGCTTCGATACTCCATTTGTCACTCGTAGGCATAAATCCCAGACCCAGTACCAATTGCTGCGGATCAATCGAATTTAACGGCTGACCATTCTCTATGTTCTCACCGTGCGCATAGGCATAGGCAGCGCGAACCTGCAGACCGCTCAGTTTTTCTGAGAGTGCGCTGAGTTGATATTGGGTTTTTACTTCGACCCCTTTGATCTCGGCCTCGTCTAAGTTGCGTGCTTGGAATTCAAGCAAACGCGTTACCGGGTTGAAGCCTCTGACCGCTAAGCTCTCTATAAAGTCCTCGTAGGTATTTTTATATGCCGTTACTTCAAAACGGCCATAGTCACTAAATCTGCGAAACCCGAGCTCTACGCTCTTTCCTCGTTCAGGCCGTAAGTTTTGGTTAGGTAGCGTTGTATACCCGCCTGCAAAATTAGTAAAGCCGGTGTTAACAGCGTCGAGTGGGGGTGCGCGAAAGCCTTCAGCGTATTGAGCAAAGACAGTCCATTGCTCATTGAGGTCATACACCAAACCCAGCTTTGCTGACACTTCTGATTCGTCGTAGCCTTCAGGGGTGGGTGACCCAGTATTTCCGGACAAATAGATAGCGTCAGCGGTTGGATTAAGTTCAAAATTATCGTAACGCACTGCAGGGATCAGTCGTAGCCGGCCGTCCGCAAACGCGATTTCATCTTGGATAAAGGCACCAAGACTTATATATTCTGAATTAGGGAAATCACGGGTCGGGAAATTACTAAACTCGCGCGCCAGCGACCCATCCGCGCGGTTTACCGTTTGACCTTCGCGCAAGGTAACGGCCTCGCTTTGATCATAGTCAACCCCGTAAACGATGTTGTGCGATAGTGCGCCGGTATCAAACGCCTTACCAAGTTGAGCCCTTACCCCAATGTTTTCTTGTTCATAGGTCGACGTTCTAACTCGATCTTGAGTAGCGCTGCGCGACAGGCGTTCGGTTAAGGTATTCTGTAATGCGTCACTACGTTGAGAGTAAGCAAGTAGATTTATTGAGTCAGCCAGAGCTGAGGCCAAAGACAACTCGTAGTCAATGCTAACGCGTTCACGACTTCGTTCATCGAGACCAACTTGCTGGCTGGTAAGTACTCCGCGTGACACCGTTTGCGCTGCTGACAGCACATCAGTTTCAGAATCGGCTTCGAAGGCCTCAGCGACTAGTGATATTTCTTGATTGTCACTCAGTGCATAAACGAACTTAGCGTAAATGTTTTGGTTTTCATTTTTTTGAGGGTTCTCCGAACGACGCTGCGGGCCGGACGCACTATCACTAAAAAAGGCCTCGTTCTCTGAACTATCTCGCAATGTTCCTAAAACCATTGCCGATAAGACATCGTTACCAAACGCCGTCAATAATGTGACGTTCGTACTGGAATCAACCGAACTTGCGCCGACCTTTACCGAGCCCGTAAATGCTTGACCGTTAAGATAGTCTCCTGGGTCTTTCGTAATAAAATTGACGACACCGCCAATAGCATTGCTGCCATAAACACTCGAACCAGGCCCGCGCACAATTTCAACGGATTTAAGTGCGTCAAGGTCAACGAAATCTCTGCGTGACGATAAGAATGGACCAAACGAAAATTCGTCGGCAGTCGGGGTATTGTCGACTAAGGTGAGTACTCTATCACCGCCAATACCGCGAATAGAAAAGCTGTTTAAACCAAACCGGCCGCTACCAGAGACCGACACCCCAGGTTCGTATCGAATTAAATCGTCGATGCCATTCGCTATTTCTCGCTGAATTTGCGCAGCGTCGATAACGCTTACTGTGTTAGCAATATCGGAGACGTGCCTTTCGGTTCTGGTGGCAGTAACGGTAATCACGTCTTGATTTTCTATCTCGACCGTTGAGCCGCCCTTTGCATTACTTATACCGCTTTGGCTGGCAGCAATTAGCGCAAGTATCAGACTATTAATAGCCGACTTTTTAAGCCTATGATGGGCGCGCAAATGCGTCGCGAGCCTACTATTTTCTCTAATTTCCTTGTTTTCTTTTTTCGCTTCACGCATGTCAAACCCGCTCAATAGTTAATTATGAAAAGCTGCGCTGCCAGGTACATGCCTGCGCAGCGATCTGACGGAAATATATCACTTCTATTTGCAAATGCAAATGATTCGCATTAAGATTCCCATCAATGAACACGAGAACCACGCTTGAATTGCCATGATGAATAGAAAACTGCGAACAACAATCTTATTGCTGGCGCTCGCGCATACCACCTTGGCGCTGGCGGATGCGGGGCAAAATGCGTTAAAGGCCGAGCGAATCATAACGGCGGGAGGAAGCATTACTGAAATCATGTACGCACTTGGACTGGGTGAGAACATAGTGGCTGTCGATACTTCAAGCGCCTACCCTCCAAAAGTTACATCGCTGCCCACGGTCGGCTATTTTCGAAGCCTAGCAGCGGAAGGGATAATGTCGTTAGAGCCCGACATGTTGATTGCCGCAAAAGGTGCGGGCCCAAGCGTCGTGATAAAACAAGTTGAGGCCCTAGGGGTAAAGGTTAAAACCTACGAGCAATCAAACTATACCTTGAGTTCATGGCAAGCGCTGATAACGAGCATCGGCAATGATTTTGGCAAGCCCGATGCAGCGAGTGAACTAATAGACAAGGTTACGACAAAGCTTAGAGCTCATCAACGTCTGTTCAATTCCAACGCTAGAACAATAAACGCGGTAACACTATTAAGCATAGGCCAACGTGGCCCAATAGCGGCGGGCAAAAACACCGTTCCTAATTTATTAATGCAGTTGGCTGGACTTAGCAACGCCGCGAGCGCGCTTGACGGTTATAAACCCTTCAGCACCGAACTATTAGCCAAGCAGGAAATTGATATGTTGCTGGTTCCGTCGCATGTCGTCGATGGTCTCGGCGGCAAGGACGCAATTTGCAAAAACCCGGTAGTTAAAATGGCTACCTCAAATAAGTGTAATTTATTTGTTATGGATGGTTTGCTACTGATGGGGTTTGGCGCACGCTTAGATCAAGCCGTTAGCGAAATAATTGGCTACGCAGGCGAGGTGTAGGCTATTTATGCAAGTATCAGCGCCGATCATATCAACGACTTTAGCAAAAAGCTCTCGTGCGTTAGCGCAAAATCGCAAGCGCCTAATCGAGCTTAGCTTTTTAGTATTTATCGTAAGCTCGATCACGTGGATGGGCGTCGCAATTGGTGCATCGAAAGTCGACTTTTTATTGCCTTTGAAGGCGTTTTACGACTTCGTATCAGGTGGTTTGGAGAGTAATGTCACTCATAACATTGTGGCTAATATACGCACGCCTCGAGTACTAATGGCGTTGCTTGTTGGTGCCGCCTTAGCGGTCAGCGGCGCGAGTTTACAAGGTATCTGTCGCAACCCACTAGCTGACCCGGGCTTATTGGGTATTTCTTCTGGGGCGGCGGTCGGCGCAGTGATAATGATTTTATTCGCCACCTACCTTCCTGCGTTCGAGTTCGCTGGCCCGTATCTGGTGTCTATCGCCGCGTTTGCTGGCGCTGCCATTGCCACGTTCTCGGTGTATCACCTAGCGCAAGTAAATGGCAACATTCAAATTTCAACGTTTTTACTCGCCGGCGTTGCTATTAACGCCTTATGTGGCGCGATCATCGGTGGCCTAAGTTTCATTGCCGATGACCAAGCGCTGCGCCTAATAACGTTCTGGATGATGGGCAGCCTAGCAAGCGCCAACTGGTTAGCGGTTGCAATCACCGCCCCGACGTTGGGCTTCGTTGTTTGGGCAATATACCGCAAGCGACACGCACTCAACCTGATCTTGCTGGGTGAAGCTAATGCGCGCTACAGTGGCGTAGATATCGAGCGAGTGAAAAACCAAATACTCTGGCTAACCGCGCTCGCAGTGGGAGTCGCCGTTGCATTCAGTGGAATCATCGGGTTTATCGGTTTGGTCGTGCCACATATTCTGCGCGCTATTTCAGACACAAATTATCGCTACCTTGTAGTCAATAGCGCGTTGCTCGGCGGAGCCTTACTGGCGTTAGCCGACATTGCCTCGAGAATGCTAATCGCCCCCGCGGAATTGCCAATCGGCATTTTAACGTCATTGATTGGTGCTCCATTTTTTATCGGCTTACTGATACAACAAAAGAAACGTTTGGGGGTCCGATTATGAGCTTACGAGCAGAAAATCTAACCGTCCGCTTCGGCAATAAAATCGTTTTAGATGATTTAAATTTCGTTTGCAGTTCTGGCGAAATGACAGCGATTGTTGGTGAAAATGGCGCGGGCAAATCAACATTAATGAACTGCTTATCGGGCGCTTTAAACTTTGAAGGTCTTGTTACTCTCAACAACCGACCAATTAAAAGCATGAGTATTGCCCAACAAGCGCAATATCGGGCAGTTCTGCCACAACACTCAACCATAAATTTTCCGTTGGATGTTCGTGAGATAGTGCGCCTGGCGCTTGCGCTGACCTCGCTTAGCCACGATGACCAAGAAGCTATTATTAACGACAGTCTAAAGTTGGTCGATGCACGGCAGTTTGTTAACCGAGATTACCTAAAATTGTCTGGTGGTGAAAAACAACGAGTACAGATCGCGCGCGTGCTCGCACAATTACGCGCCTATGACCATGAACATAGCCGCTTCTTACTATTGGACGAACCAACTTCCGCGCTCGACCTAAAGCATCAGTACGCGATACTCAGCATGTTGCGTGAGCTTTGTAGCGCAGCCTCTATGAGAGACATCGGTGCGCTGGTGATATTGCACGACCTTAACCTCGCTTCATTGTATTGCGACAAGGTACTACTGCTAAAAGGCGGCACGCTGATCAAACACGATACACCACGCATCGTTTTCGAAGGTTCAAGGATTAACGACACCTTTGGCATTAACGTATTTATTGACTCACATCCAGACACTCAACAGCCTTATCTTGTACCTAGAATATAAGCCCACTGATCTAACCTCGCTTGCAACCCCAACGCATCTAATCATGAATAAATTTAAATCGATTGCTAACTCACGTCGCCTTTTACGCGAATGCGAACTTGGCGTTTTATCAACTCATTCGAAAGCAAATGAAGGCTACCCGTTTGGCTCGGTATCAACCTATATGAGCACTGCCACCGGCGATATTATTTTTTACGTAAGCGACTTAGCGCAACACACTAAAAATATAAATCAGAACGAAAAAATGTGTTTTACGGTATTTACCAATTCTGAAAACCGTCACAACGCCGCAGTCGAAGACCCTAACGCTGGAGCGCGACTAAGCATTTTGGGAAACGCATCAGTGGTGTCTAACAGCGAAACAGAATCAATCAAAGAAAGGTTTTTTACACTCTATCCTGACAGTCGCAAATACCAAGGAACCCACGATTTCAAATTTTATCGACTGCGAACGGAACGCGTACGTTTTATTGGTGGTTTTGGTGATATCCACTGGATCAGCGAATCAGAGTGGCGCTTAGACACACCTCAATGGCTTGAATCAGAACAAAACATGATTGAACACATGAACGAGGATCACATGGACGCGATGCAACTAATGTGTGAACACCACTTCGCAATACGCGCAATGCGGGTAGAAATGCTACTGATCAACCCGGACGGTTGTTTCGTTGCGGCTGACGCTGGGAAACCTCTCTATATTCCTTTCAATGAACTCGCCTACACCAGCCTGGAAGTAAGACAGCAGCTCGTCGCATTAACCTACGCTGCTCGTGCCGCACATGTGTCACCAACGATAAAGCCAGGCGAAGCTCAGACTGAAAATAGCATTAGCCACTAACCCAAAACGACCAAACTCTTATGCCGAAAATGGAAACACTAATAGCCTCAATTTTTTACTTAATGACTCGCCATAGTCAATCGCCGAACGCCGGCTTGGAACAATCAATAGTTGATCATATGCAGATGTTGGCCGCACACCCTGACTGTCATTCAAAGGTGCTAAAAGATGCTGGGCACCGGTTGTCGATGTGTTGGCGACAAGAAGCCCGAATAAAAGAACTCGGTATAGAAGCTAAACCGTCGGGCCGCAACCGGAGTAAAGCAACGCCAGTGCATTAGCTTGCAATTCTATGCCGTCAAAATCTAGTTGGAGCCCCACACAACTCTAATCGCGATATAATTGAAACGCCTGGGAGCAAAGCAGGCGATTCTCATACCACACCTGTATTTCCCACTCGCCTTCGACCATCTCTTCGCTGCGGTTAAATTCGTAGCCAGCATAGCCTAGCTGCCCTATCACAACGGTCGCTTGATATTGATACTCCGACTTCGTTGTAGCGCTGCGTGGTGAGCGTATCGGTGGGTGAGTTCCTTTGACCAACACACGAATTTCATCACCAACATTATCACCAGACACAAGAAATTTGATACCAAAATTAACACCGAGTCCAAGCCGCACCTGGCTAGTTTGTTCGAGTGTGCTTTCAACATCGACCGCGTCAACGTGCTCGGAGCTACCAGCGGCCAAACCAGCCCAACCTTTCTTCGCGACGTTAATTACCCCGTAATCGACGAGTTCGGCCGTCACATCTAGACTGGATGCCATGACCGCCAGCGAACTAACAGAGACCGACACGAGTACAAATAAGCGCATTACAATCGGCTTCATTGCGTACCTTTTAGCTTTATCGAGCAAATAATTAAGATGCAATGACAATAATCTGACACATGCTTACTGGCCTCGGGTAATTCTATACATTACTATTTAAATTAGTATGTTATCGCCCAATTAAAAAGTAAAGCTGCCGAGAACCCGATTGATCAATGACCAAGCTTAGTATTAATGTTAATAAAATTGCGCTTCTAAGGAACTCCCGTGGTCGGGACTACCCGAACGTTGTGACGTTTGCGAAGCAATTTGTTGCTTTGGGGGCACACGGAATAACCATCCACCCAAGACAAGACGAACGTCACATCACCATGCAAGACGCTCGCAACTTAGGTCAGTATTTAGATGAACCTGGCGGGCCTGAACTTAATATTGAGGGCTATCCGTCCGACGAGTTTCTAAGCCTGGTCGAGAGTATTAAACCGCATCAGTGCACGTTGGTACCGGACGGACCAAATCAATTGACATCAGATCATGGCTGGAATTTAGCAACAGACATGGAGTTTGTTAGAAGCTCGATCGCGAGACTAAAAAAATTGGGTATTAGAACCGCTATTTTCTTAGACCCTGACCCAGAGCACGTTAGATTAGTGACAAAAACAGGTGCAGACAGAATCGAACTCTATACAGAGCGTTACGCCGCAACGTTCGGCACGCCTGAGAATGCTACTATTTTTCAACAGTTCAACAACACCGCGTTACTCGCTCAAGAATTGGGTATTGAGGTCAACGCGGGGCATGATCTCAACTTACTAAATTTGCCAAAATTTTTAGAGATTAAAAACATATTAGAAGTCTCGATCGGGCATGCTTTTATCATTGAATGCATTGAAAGTGGCATGAAGAATGTTGTGAAAAATTACCTCGATATTTGCCGTTAATGTCGCTGAAAATATTGGAGCTATACCGTAAAACTAAGTTCGGCACAGGTGCCTAAAGCACCTGATTTAACCTATTCAGTTTTTGCGATAAGATACTGTATGGCCGCCAACTTCGCATGAGAAACCTCCGCGTTGATAGTGGGAATCACACCCCCGCCTTGCCAATTTGATTCAGTAACTGAGTTATATGCTCGAAGCACAGGAATTCGAATATCAACCTCGTCGTTGACACGCTCCATATGAACTAGATGACCTCCGCCGCCACTTGCTTCACCAGCAATACACGCGCGATCTAGGTGCTTTAAGGTATACGCGAAGGCCTCTGCGGCACTGTAAGTTTCTACACTAGTCAGAATACAAAGCGGCTTATGATAGGTGTACTCTGAGTCGATACTCTTAGCTTTAAATACGGTTTCTCCGTTACGGTCTAAGAGGCTCCAAAGAGGGGTGTTTTTAGCCAAAAAGTATGACGCCAGAAACACCACTAAATCTGGGTCACCGCCACCATTTTGGCGTAAATCGATAACAAGAGAGTCGCTCGTAGAGAGCGCCAACATCGCAGTGCCGATTTGCTCTTTGATCTTCATGCCACCGCTAAATGTATCGACGCGAAGATAACCAATTTGATGCTCGTTATCCTGCTCGCTAAGCAACTCATGGTAAATGCCTGCGTCCGAATTAGTCGTCGGTAAAATATGCGACGCATCGTCTAGCTTACCCTTCGCGAGATGCAAACTAATATGGCCATCTCCGCTTGCCTCTACTAGGTCAGCTTGCAATTTTTCGAGTAATTTCCTGACGCATTGTTTGCGCTACCTCGGGAAGAACATAATTCTCGTCCAGCACCGCTAATACTTGTTCTGTATGCGACCAAACATCGCTCGAGGATATTCGCGTTTGATTTAACTCATGAGCCAATGGTTGACTGCTCCAAATAAGGTTGGCGACAACAAGAATCAGAATCGAAAAGTTTATCTTCATTAATTATGACTGGGGTTAATTGGAGTCAAAACAACCCTAAGTCTCTATCTTCTCTACTTTTGGTCGTGTACGACTTATCGTTTAAACAAACGAAAATATATTTTTTCCACCCCGATACTGAACGCTTCCTTGACGACCAACACATTGCCGATTGGTTAGGTCGTGAAAAATATCTGGTGACTTTAGGGTTGTCGCAATGAAGCGCTTCCCATTAACGAGTCGACCAATTACAAGGCTTTTAGTCGGCTGATTGTGTTTATCAAAAAGCACGGTGTAGGTTTCTATGGTAGCCCTACCATTGGCTTGTTCAACACATTCAACCGACGGTTGCTGGGGCTCGGCCATTGAAGAAGAAAATACTCGGTCGACCGGAACCTGACAACCATAAACGCCAACCGAGTGCTTAGTAAGATACCAACCATTGGCATTCAGTAACCCGTATTCGCTGGGGTATGCTCTGGCTCGATTAACCACCTCAACAATACCGTGCATGCTGTAGTTGTTTCCCGGCCCGCCGAAGTATGGCAAGCCACCCGTTAGCGTCAGGCCGCGACTGTCGTTATGCGCGATTCCAAATTCGTCGCAAGCGATTTGGACCGCAGATGGAAAGCAGCTATAAATGTCAAAAAAAGCGATTTCATCAATGCTCTTGCCCGCCATCGAAAGCGCTGCCTTGGCCGCCGCGCCCATCGCTGGAGAAGAATGATAGTTGTCTCGATGACTCACATTCCAAATTTCATTTGCATCACCACAGCCATGCAGAAATACCCATTTATCACGGCTAACACCTAAGGCTTTAGCATTCGTTACCGAGGTCATAATCACCGCGGCCGATTGATTGACACTAATCATCGAGTTCAACATCTTAGTATACGGATAAGCAACCATTCGATTTTCATCGCTGGGCGTAATTAATTGCTCAGCGTTACGCTGTTGCTTAAACCATGCGTGAGGATTCGCTTGTGCAACACTGGAAAACGACGAAAACATGTTACCCATTATCTGTCTGTGCTGTTGTGGCTCGTGGCCGTAATGAGCACACAAGGCATTCTCAAATAGCGGATAGACGTTAGCCGGCAGGTTCATCGCATAGCGATCTTCCATTGCCGAACTACCCGCTTGCGCGTCGCCAAACGTCTCGGGCATGCCGCCAGGGTTATCTCGCCATGCGCCCTTTGGTAACAAGATCTTCGACCAATGATTAAAACGCTTTGCCATCGTATTCAGCGCCTCGCCACCGGTAAGCAAGACGGTGCCAACCTGACCTTCAGAAATTTGCTGCGCAAAATAGTTGACTAAACGTTGCGGCGTGTTACCACCGGTTTCAGTGTAGATTAAACGATTCGCGTTGATGCCTAATTGTTTAGCAACTGTCTTAGGCACGTTTTTATACATGCCGGATACCGGTGTGCTTACCTGTTTCGCGTCGACCGTTAAGCCCACTGCTGCGAGACAGTCGACATTGTCGAGCAGCGATCTCGTACCGCTGTCATAAATGGCTATGCGCGCCGCCTCGGCCATCATCTCGACTGGCGTTAGGCCGTTGGCGGAGGATGAGCGGTCGGTAAACTGGCCAACTCCAATCAACACCGGCATCAAGTCTTGATTCATAATTTTTAGCAATCGGTAAACGTGCGTTATTACATCGAATTAGAGCCAGGAACACAACACCTTATGAGTTTTATACGCTCATGAAATGCTGAATTAAAAAGTGCTATGCTGGCAACAAAACCAAGATACTGAGGAGATTTATGCACACACCTGAACCGCAAACTAATTTAGCCAATACAGTACTAAAGCGTGCCAAACTGAGCCCAGAGCGAACCGCTCTCGTATTTGAGGGAGAATCGCAAACGTACGGCGAATTCGCCAAACGAATCCGCCAACAAGCATGCCTGCTCAGAGACAATGGTGTGAGCGTTGGTGACCGAGTAGGCTTTCTCGGGTTTAATCAACCCGCCTTTCTAGAGACACTTTTTGCCGCCAACGCAATTGGCGCAATCTTTGTACCACTAAATTTTCGCTTAACGGGTAAAGAACTAAATTTCATCATTAATGACGCTGGAATCCATACATTAGTCTGCGACGTAGCCTTACGCCCGACCATCGATGAGGTGCGAGAAACGTTATGTTGTCGCAATTACTTTAGTGCCGACAGCGAAGCAGACGGTTGGCGATATCTGCTCGGTGAACGGGCTAACGCAGAAGAGCTAGAGACCGTTGTTCCGGTTCAGGTGCATGATGTGGCCCTAATAATGTATACCTCAGGCACGACCGGTCTACCCAAAGGCGCAATGCTAACCCATGGCAACATCATGTGGAACAATATCAACGCGTCGTTCACCTTTGGCGCATCGCGCGATGATGTGAACTTGACCGTCGCACCACTATTTCATATCGGCGGCCTTAATGTAATCACACTGCATTCGTTTACGCTCGGCGCTAAACTGATACTGATGCGTCAATTTGATCCGGGCGAGGTATTGGCAGCGTTTACCGAACACAAGGTCACGCATATGTTCGGCGCCCCCGCGATGTTCTTATTTATGTCGCAACACCCGGATTTCGCTGCCACCGATTTCAGTCACATTGACACATTAGTCTGTGGCGCTGCGCCACCACCGGAGTCCCTGCTTACTTTATACGATAGTCTAGGCGTTAATTTCTGCCAAGGCTATGGTCTAACTGAAACAGCACCGTTCGGATCGTTTTTGACGCCAGAATGGGCATTGAAGAAACTGGGCTCAGCCGGGCTGCCGCCAATCTATAACGAACTGCGCATTGTTGACGATAACAACCAGGTAGTCGCTCAGGGCGAGCGCGGTGAAATCTGCATCAAAGGCCCTAATATCATGAAGGGCTATTGGAACAGACCGGAAGCAACCGCGGAAGCAATCGATAGCGGCGGTTGGTTTCATTCCGGCGATGTTGGTTACTTAGACGAAGATGGCTTTTTATTTATTTGTGATCGTTTAAAAGATATGGTGATTTCCGGCGGCGAGAATGTATACCCGGCCGAGGTTGAGAGCGTTTTGTTTAAACACAATGCAATTGCCGAAGTTGCTGTAATCGGCCTCGCGGACGAAAAATGGGGCGAGGCGGTAACAGCGGTAGCGGCTCTGAACGAAGGCGCGAGCCTGAGCCTTGAAGAGTTACGCGAATTTGCTGCGAAACATTTAGCCAAGTATAAAATCCCGTTGCGCTTGCACATTGTCGACGCTCTGCCACGTAACCCCGCTGGCAAGGTATTAAAATTTGTGCTCAAAGAAGAGCTGAGCGAATAGACTTTTATAGCTTATGTAACCACCGCGCTGATCAAGATCCAACTAGCGATGAATATGTTTAGTTGGATCAGAGAAAATAGGCTAACCACGTGTTTAGCAACGGTGCCGCTGATCAGCGCGGCGGGCACGGCAAACAAGAGCACGCCCGTGTCGATAAGTGGCTCAAACCACAGATCATATCGGACGCCAAACCAGACCGTAATCGCGCTAACTGACACCGCCACTCCGATGGCTAAACGCACAGGCATGCGCATCAATATAAGTAATACCGCAACCAGCTCACCTACCCCTATTGATAACCACACCGTGATTACGCTGGCAATTAGCGACCTGAGGTCCGCAAGTCAGTGAAATTGAGCGTTTCGCTCAGATGCATTCACATCTTGGTTACGTTCGCAGCAAATCAAATACGTGGTTGCCAAATTTGCAAGACCCAATCCAGACGAGAAGAGTTTAAAAATACGGGCAATGTGTTCCACCGAGCCCGGCGTTACGACGTATTGCCTCAGTACCGCGCCAAAATATAGAGGACAAGGCTCGGAGAGAAATCAATTATAGATAGTACGGCCATAATTCACGTTCAACTTGATCATTTGCACAGGCTCATTGTCTCGCCAAACGCCACCATGCGAACACGCTTGCAGTCATCCCGAAACATTGAATAGCAAAGCGCGAGCAAGGATTATCACCGTCTATCGCAAAAATTCATTTTGCGTTCAAGCTCATAAGGTAATCGCTAACGCTAAACATGCGCCGCTTGATATAGGTCTCTATGACACAGCCAAGATCAAATTTGCTCGCCACTCGCCCCAGACAATTGGAATGCAGTAGGTTTGTAGACCTTTAGCAGTCGTGATTTCACCAACGCTGCCACGGGATAAAACCGGCGGAGAGATGTTAAATTCTGAACCCAGAGTTTCGCGCGCATTGCCGGATAATGTGTTCGCCACTTCCCCGACTAGATCCAACAGAAGTTCCGAGCGTACATCGACCCCTTCGTACTCTACTAGCAGTTCGTGCATCATTTTCTCTGGCGCAGAGAATAAGATATTGCCAGAGTAAATACCGGTAATACCAATTATGCCGGTGTACTCGAAAAGACTTTCTGACAAATCCTCTAATAAATGAGGGCTACCGACTTGTGCTTGTTTACTACTGACTGTGTTGAAAAAATTAATGGTGCCGTCAACAAAGACTTGTATCTCATCTGTTCGCATTACTTTAGGTTTCCATATCGGCGATCAATTTTTCGATCGCGCTTTTAAGTTCATAACTGGTAAATGGTTTCGGCAAGAAACCGTATGCACCGGAGCTGAGGGCTCGCAGTGCCGTTGCTTTATCTTTGAGTGCAGAAATCACTAATATGCGCACACTAGAGTCATAGGTCATCATACGGCGAATGGTTTCACCACCATTCATCTTTGGCATGGTCAGGTCCATGGTCACTACGTTGGGGCGCAACAGCTTAAACTCTCTAACAGCCTCTAGGCCATCCTTAGCCGAACCAACAAAGTCGAAGTGGCTGTCTGACAGAATATTTTCGATTTGCTCGCGAATAACCATCGAGTCGTCAACTACCATAAACTTCATGAACACCTCCACCAACTCGTTAAGCTAACCATTTTAATCTCCTAAATTAAACGGCTATCGGTAAAGTTAATACGAATTTTGTGAAATCACCGGCCCTTGAACTTACCGATAATTTTCCGCCCAAACGCTTCATTTCGGTGCGTACAAAATCAAGACCAACACCTCGCCCTGCGTCAATGCCCACGTCTGTCACTGACGAAAAACCCGGCATAAAAATATATTTTAATAGCGCGGTATCTTGAATTCCGTGAGCTTGTTCTGGGGTGAGCAAACCGGCTTGAATTGCGCGTGCACGAATCGCATCATATTGAAGGCCTTGACCGTCATCTCGCACGACTAGCTGTAAACAATTTTCCTCAGTTTGGTGTACGCTCACACCGACCAAGCCCAGTGGTGATTTGTTAGTAGCCGCGCGCTGCAATGGAGTCTCAACCCCGTGCACAACGCTATTGCGCACTAATTGCACGCAGAGCGAACGCACGCTCTTCGAGAACTCGGATTGATCATCAAGAATCTCTAAACCGTGAGCGTCTAGTACCACCTTCTTGCCCTGGCGCTCGCTTACAACGTTCACCAACGCTTGTAAATCTGTCAATACCCCAATCATTTCCGGCGCTTGTTCATCTTGCGCTTCTGCCGCCTTGGCTTGAACAGCCTCGGCGGACGCTTCAAGGTCGGGTGTGACACCAACCAAGGCCTCTACCTTTGGCGCGATATTACGAATCATTTCAGTTTCAGCAATCATGTCTTTTAGCTGAACCGTTAACTCCAATATGTTGCGTCCATCGATCCGCATTAATTTTTGCAAGGACTCTATCTTGGTTTCAAAGCGATGCATGGAACTTTCGAATAAGCTCAAGCCCAACGCAGACGCGTCACCTTTAACGCGGTGAGCACGGCGAAAGATATCCTCTAGCTTGCTGCGCATAGAACTGTCTTCTAGGTCTTCGTTCGCTAACACTGCATTAATTTCGCGCATCTCATCTAGGCTACTATCACAAAACCCAATCAATTTTTCAGGCGACACGCGCAACAAACCGACAAACAGATTCATCCGTTCTTTTTGCAGTTCCTTGGTGCTTTCCAACTCACGGCGCAATTTAACTTCTTTAGTCGCATCTGAAACAGAGACTAAAATAATGTCGTTGCTTTCAGAGCGCTCGTCTCGAGAAAAGTTGAAGTTCAAAAATTTTCGAACTTGGCCCCCGGCTGAGTTAACGACCTCTACCTCAATCTCTTGCAGCGGGTTAACATCTTGCACTAAATCTTGTAACACACGGCCCTCGAATAATAAGTCTATAAATTCGCGGGCCATGTCTAAGTTTTCTTTCGAAATCAAGCCATACATTGCATCGAAAAAATTCCCAGACACCGTCTCTGCGCTACCGAATAGCCTGGCAACGGCATCGGATTTTTGCTCACCTATTCGGTAATTTCGATCAATCAAAAAAAGACCATCGTCGATTGCCGAGAGAATTTGACTATTCTCTGATTCAACATTAATTGCCTTGTCATCCGAGCGACCTAGGCGGAAAATCAGCAGGCTTAAAATTGCGATAAAGCCAATGAGAATTATGCCAACAATAAGGTACTGCAAAATCTCAACGCGCTTCCGAGCCTCGAAGTCCGCCGTTGCGCTAACCTTGGAAAAATTATGGTAAGCCTCTTTAAATGCTTGGTCGTCTCCAGCTTCGGCGGCAGCATCAATATCTGAAATTGCCGCCAAAATTCGTTCGTCAGTGATCGCCGGCTTATACCAACTTGGCCCATATAAGCTGACCAGCTCACCTCCGTCGCGCAGCAGATGTACGTGGTCAAGAATGTCTTTTCGCAACTGTGCATCTTGCGGGCCAATACGATTAAGGGTTTGGTCAAGGACCTCAATACGGCTCGCGCTAAAGTAGTCGCGTTGGATAATGTTGGTGTCTAGATAACGGTTGCCGATAATCACCACAATAATGAAAGCGACCAATAAGCTAATTAAACCGATTAAGCCTGTATAACGTCTAAGTCTATTTTTAAACATCTACCATCGCCCGCTGTTGTCCGTGCTTCGTGTTTGAAACGCCCAAGTAAAAATGAACCGTGTACACATTGTTTTTCTTATTATTATCAGCAAATTATCATAGCGGTATTTTCCGAGGCAGTAAATCCTTAATACCAGCCTTACTTTAGAGCAGGCATCGTGTTCGAGGGGGTTTAGCAATACCGCTTATATAAGGGTGTTAATATCTATACGAGTAACTTATAACCTTGATACCAAGCATCGCCAGACTAAAAAAATGAATACGCAATTTAAAGCCCAAACTAGAACACAGTAATGACAAGCATACGACATCGAAACACCGCGCTTTGCGGCGCGGCTCTCTGCTTACTAGCAGTCGCTATTGGTGCGTTCGGTTCACATGCCCTGAAGGATATCTTAGTCGCGCATCAGCGCGAGCAGGTGTTTGAACTTGCTAACCGCTATCAGTTTTATCACGGTCTAGCATTATTGACCTTTACCGCTCTACTACAAAATATGAATAGCGTACGGAGTGTCGCGCAGCTCACCGGACTAATGACATCTGGCGTCGTGATTTTTAGTGGCTCGCTCTATACTTTGGCGCTGACCAATTTAGCGTGGCTAGGTGCGATCACCCCAATCGGAGGCACGTTAATGATCGCTGCTTGGGTGTTACTAGGAAAGATAATTTATAGCGCCCGTGGCGAAGATAAATAACAGCGCCGGAAGAAACTGACTGAGTCTGCTTATAGCAATGAAGTTTTGGCTAATTCAATCACGGTAAAACTCACTAAATACGGTGATAAATTTCTCCACCTGCTCGGCGCTTAAATTATTAATGCCCGCGGCCGCCGCGCGACCGCCGCCGGTGTCAAATTCACGGCAAATTTCGTCCGCACCTCGCTTATCATCTAGCGGCGCCCTAACGCTGACCACATACCCGCCCTCGGCCCGCTCAGTCATCACTGCGTGGGCGCGTGACGGTGCTTGATTCGCTAGATCATTGCCAAACACACCGCTTACTCGGCGCGCCCAAGACTCATTCGGCAACGTGAACACCGCAGACTTGGGTGTCTGATGAACCGTATCGCTTGACGCCGCCTTTTGCATATCTTCATGGTAACCATTTTCCAAAACAGCGAACGTGTCTGCATCGTCGTGAATAAACCCGAGTGCGTTTACATGCTGTACGGTGCGTTTATAGAGCTCTTCTGGGTGAAAATATAGGTCGTCAAGACTCGCGCCGTACCCATTGTAATTCAAGTAAATACCAAGGTTCTCGAGTTGGTTTAGCTGCTGGTCGCTAAGGCTAAGCGGTTTCGCCAAACGTACCGCACTGCGTCTCAAGTTATCGCCAAATGTACCAACCACGGCCCACTCTAAAAACTCGCCGTTTAGATACTGGTTGATCAACAATGAGGTACACACGTCAGAGGTGGTATTGATAATCGCAGTTAAGTTATCGTGCTCGGGAATATCGCCCGCAAAATGATGGTCACAATAAAAGACGTGTGCATCATTAGCAAGCGCGCTTGCTAAACCAGCACGATTTTTATCAAGCGATATATCAAGCACGGTAATCCGATCACCTGCTTTAGCATTAACACGGTCTAACAAATTGATATCTCGTTTGACGCCGGTTACAAGCTCGGACTCAACCGGCTGAGCTAAACGCAATTGCGTAAGTGCACAAATGCCATCAGCATCACCGTTAAAACAATCGACATATCGCATAAACTTACCTGAATTACCTATTATTTTTCACAAGCCTTGAGCGTTTATTGATTTTGATAGTAATTCATCAAAATTTTCGCTACCTCAGGCCGGGAAAATTCGGGCGGCGGCGCAATGCCGTTACCTAAAAGCTCACGTACCTTGGTACCGGAAAGAATAACAAAGTCTTCAAACTGGTGATCAGGCACGTCGCGCATCATTACTACTTTATTCAGCTTTTTTGAATACGCCGTGTGGTCGGCATTAAAAATTTCAATTTCTAACGCGCCCTTAGGCACCTCTTTTTCGAAAATAGTCTGCGCATCAAATGCACCGTAGTAATCACCGACACCAGCATGATCTCGGCCAATAATAAAATGGGTCGCACCCATATTCTGGCGAAACAGCGCGTGTAACACTGCTTCGCGCGGACCAGCATAGAGCATGTCAAAGCCATAACCGGTTACCATTACGCTGTTCGCGGGAAAATAGTTTGCGACCATTTCACGAATCGACGCATCTCGCACATCGGCCGGAATGTCACCGTCTTTTAGCTTACCCAAGAGCATGTGAATTACACAGCCCTGAGCACCGGTCGCCGACATTGCCATTTTGCAGAGCTCCTCATGCGCTCGGTGCATTGGGTTACGCGTTTGAAACGCGACAATTTTTTCCCAACCGAGCTCCGCTATTTCTTCACGAATTTGTACCGCAGTACGAAAGGTCTCTGCAAAGTCTGTTTCAAAATAACTGAAGTTAAGTACTTCTAACGGCCCGGCAACGGCGGTATTCCCTTGCGCCAGAAATGCGTTCACTCCCGGATGAGCAGGGTCTGTTGTGCCAAAAACGGCCAGCGCGATATCCGATAACTCTTGGTCGCTGAACACATCAATTGCAGTAACGGTTTGAATTGCAATAACCGGGTTATCAGCAACATTTGGATCGAGCAACGCGATACGTTGGCCAATTTCAGCGTTCGCGTTCTCGGTTAGGTTCATCACCGGCACTGGGAAAAAAGTGCCATCGGCGGTCGTCATGTTGCTAGCAACGGACAGGGCATCGGCTTTCGTCATTGTGCCATTAAGCGGGGTGAAGTAACCACCACCTAACATAACCGCATTCGCCGCAGTTGCAGAACTTACCACAACTTGATTCAAGCTTTTCGCTTCAGCAATTAGGGCCTTACGTTGATTTTCGTCAGCCACATAAAGAGGCGTTAGCGCATCAGCGCCATGGGGTTTAATCACGATATATAGTCTCTTGAAATTCTAGCGGTATAAGATTAAGTAACGGTGTTCCTGCAAGTAGTTAAGAATTATCTCAACCTCTTCTTCCAAGCTCATTTCGTCGGTGTGTAACGTTATCTCTGCGTGCTCTGGCGCTTCGTACGGATCATCTATCCCAGTGAAATTCTTAATTTCACCGGCTCGAGCCTTTTTATAAAGCCCTTTTGGGTCACGTTCTTCAGCGCAGGCAAGCGCACAATCTACATGCACCTCAATGAAGTTATAGCCGCCTTCTTCATGCAAGTTGCGTACTTGTTTCCGGTCCGCGCGATAAGGGCTGATAAAGCTGCTTAACGTTATGATCCCAGTGTCACAATACAATTTAGAAATTTCACCAATACGACGAATATTTTCAGTTCGGTCTTGAGCTGAGAAACCGAGGTTTTTATTAATGCCCATACGAATGTTATCGCCATCTAAACGATAACTTAGCTTACCTAACTTGTGCAGCGCCTTTTCTACCGCTACTGCGATAGTGCTCTTGCCGCTGCCTGATAGCCCGGTAAACCAAAGGGTAACGCCCTTTTGACCGAGGCGATTAAAACGATCTGCACGGGTAACGTCGCCGTCATGCCAGGTTACATTGGTTGCTTTGTCTTGTGTCATAGTAATTTTATTTCTTAAGTGTGCCGTAGAGAATTAAGTCAGAGCACTGTTCAATTGTTTCAAATATGTTTAACGACTCATCACGAATTAAGTTGGCACCCCAGGTATTGCACATTCCAATAATTGAATAGGCCACAAAGTGCGTGTCGATATCGTCGCGTACCGCGCCGCTTTCAACACCGCCGTGCAAGGTGGTTTCAAGCAATTGACGATAACGCGTACCGAGCTCTTTAATATGCACCCTTCTCTCTACCGGCAAATACAAACGCTGTTCGTTATGTACTTTCATCGCACTGTCTTTCTGCGAGTAGCTGGTTAAGTGTGACGTGATAATCGCCAGAATTTTTGTTTCAAATGGCTGGTCCTTGGCGCATATTTTTTTCATGCGCTCAACATACTCGTCAAAACCGTACTCGCATACCTCCTGAAGAGCTTGTTCTTTAGACTTAAAGTAGTAGTACAAGCTGCCCTGTTGAATACCCATTGCCTGCGCGATATCTTGTGTCGTCGCGCCGTGAAAACCTTTTGCTGCAAACACCTTTGCCGCAGACTCTATCGCTACGCGCTTCTTGCGCGCATAGCCCTGTTTTGCTCGCGACGCTTGTGGGAACTCAATGGTATTCTTAGGGTTGGTCATGGGGTCGCATTATAGTTGGAATCAAATATAAATCTATAGACCTATAGAAAATAAGACAATACTTGTAATTATTAATTAATATCAAACAGTTATATCCATAAAACAATTGAAAATGCCATTAGAAGTAAGCCAACTAACCGTCTATCCGCTAAAATCAGCACAAGGGATACACTTAGACACAATGCAGTTGGGCGACCGAGGCCCACATTTAGACCGCCGCTGGATGCTGATTAATCAACATGGCAAATTTGTCACCCAACGCCAACATCCAACGCTTTGCCTTATTCATACTGAGTTGCTCGGGGAAACCTTACGACTGACGAAACCCAATGCCGCATCGATTGATATACCTGCGGCTGGCGATCAACAGCACCAATCAAACGTTTGGGGTAGCGCGGTAAGCGGCCATGATTGTGGTGACGAGGCGGCTGACTATTTAGGAAGCTATCTAGGCTTTACGTGTCGCTTGATTTATATGCCAGAAAATTTTAGTCGCGTAGTCGATGCTAACTATGCAAAAAACAGAGAACTGGTCGGCTATGCCGATGGCTTTCCGATACTGATAACCACCCAAGAATCGCTCGATGACTTTAACCGCAAACTTGGTTATCAAATTGGCATGGAACGCTTTCGTCCAAACATTGTAGTAAGCGGTGGTGATGCTTACGCCGAGGACCAATGGCAGATCATTTCGATAAACGATATTGAGTTTTCTTTGGTTAAACCTTGTTCGCGCTGCATCATGCCGTCAGTAAACCCGGAAACCGCTAAAAAGGAAATGCAGGTCAACCAAACGCTCATGCAGTATCGTCGTCGCGATAGAAAAACATATTTTGGGCAAAACGCGCTCTACAATAAATTAGGGCGAATCAACGTCGGCGATCGTGTTCAAGTTCTTGTAAGTTCGGTAGCTCGCGCGACCCCATTTAGCGACACTGGTCGCTAAACATAAATAAGAGAGCTTATGTCCATGCCTGAATCATCACCCGCAAGTCAGTCACATGTAGACACGCTGAAGATTAGTAGAGCCAATGGCGGGTTCTATGATGGCTTTAACAAAACCGTCGCGATTGTCCCAAAGTTATTAATCAGCGCTCTTATAATTTGGACGACCAGTGATCCAAAACGTGCGGGCGATATTCTGCTGTCATTGCAAACCTGGACCACCGACACCTTTGGTGGTTGGTACATCTATCTAAGCGCCTTTATTATGACCTTAGTCATCGTGTTGGCCCTGCTTCCAAAATCAGGGAAACGGTTATTGGGCGCACCAGGGGACACCCCAGCATTCTCTCGTTTCTCTTGGTTTTCAATGATGTTTGGCGCTGGCATTGGTATTGGCATGTTGACGTACTCAACCGCGGAACCAATTTTTCATTTCGCTGCAAACCCGGAGACCATTATGGGGCTGGCCGAAGGTCAAACAGCCGAAAATGTTCGCAATGCTTACAAATGGGCTTTCTTACATTACGCGCTGACGCCTTGGGGTTTCTATGCCTTGGTGGGCATCGCGCTGGCCTACTTTAGCTATAACCGCGGCTTACCACTAACGATAAGAGCACCGCTGCAACCACTCTTTGGTAACGCTTTATCCGGCCCAGTCGGTCACGCTATCGATATCGCTGCTATTTTGGCAACTATTATTGGGGTCGGAGTGACAATTGGTTATGGCGTCTCTCAATTCGCCTCCGGCATCTACAATATCAGCCCCATGAGCTGGTTAATGAATGCCGAAGGAACGCCCTCTCTCGCGGCTCAAATTAGCGCACTTACCATCATCTTAGCGGCTTCTACCGTGTCTGCGATGTCTGGCGTTAACAAGGGTATTAAATGGCTCTCAAATATCAATATGAGCCTCTCGTTTTTTCTATTGCTGTTCTTCGTTTTCTTTGGTGCGCTCGGCTTTGCAATTCAATCCTTCGGCTATGCGATCTGGGATTACATTGTGTCATTGCCATCGATGTCACTCACCGTTTGGCACAACACAGGAACTGAAACATCAAAAGCACTTGCTGAGTGGCAACGTGATTGGACTATTTTCTATTGGGCTTGGTGGATCGCATTCGCACCGTTTGTTGGACTGTTTCTAGCTCGAGTATCACGTGGGCGATCGATCCGCGAATACGTATTGGGCGCCGTTATTGTCCCCGCGCTTACTTGCCTCACGTGGTTTACCTTGGTCGGCGGTACCGCCATCGACCTAGAGCTAACAGGTGTCGCGAACGGTTCAATCGTGAGTGCCGATATATCAGCCCAACTATTTCAAACGATCAACCTTATCTTGCCGCCAAACTTGGCAATTGCGATGTCCGTGCTGATCGTAATACTGCTGTTGACCTATTTAGTAACGTCGGTAGATTCTGCGATTCTGATCATCACGACACTCGCATCGGCAGGCGATCAACGTCGAAAAAACGGCAAACACATTATTATTTGGGGCCTGATCTTTGTTGCCGCGATCAGTTCACTGCTCGCGGCAGGCGGGATGGACGCACTTAGATCAGCGATGATCATTGGTGCATTACCGTTTTCGTTAGTAATGGCCCTAATGAGTATCGCGCTAATTAAGGCTCTGCTATTTACCAAGCGTTAACGCACTGTTTTGGCTCGACCTCAATTATGGCTCGAATAAAAACAGCAAGTACCGCCAAGATATGCGCTAAAGAGTTGTTACCGAAAGTAAAAGTTATTCAATTTCCCCCACGCCTAGATTATGATTAGTGACTCCCTACCTTTCAACCTACCAACAATACTCACATGATAAAAATCACCAAAGCACTTCTCATTACATCTCTAGCGGCCTTGGCGTTAACTGCCTGCGGCGGCGACAGCGGTTCCAAAGACGGCGATGCCTCTAGCGCTGTTAGCAGCGGTTATACCGCCGACGCGACCGCAGTAGCGGTTGATCAATGTACTCAGTCGGGCGCATCTAAGGAGATGTGTGAATGCGTGACAAAAGAAATTCAGTCGACGATTAGCGCAGACGAAATGTCACAAATAGAAGCCGACATGCTCGCTGGAAAAGCCATAAGCGACGAGTTTGCGCAAGCGTCAGCCGCAGCGGGCGTAAAGTGCATGCAAGCGCAAAATTAGACTCAACAGGCGCGTTGGCTTGATCCGTCAGCGCGCCTGAGTAGACTTACCCATATTTCGTAAATGCTTACCTGTTTTTGGCAAAAACAGTTTACTCGCTAGTCGTTGATGAGTTAAAACAGTTGTACAGACTCTGACAACTAGCGGTAAATTAAACGTCCAATGAGAGTAAGAGTATGCTGATAGAGCGGGAAGCTGCGATCACTCAATTCGCTAAAGCAGCGGGCAAGCTGGCTAACGGCGGCGGCGCGATTGCACTAGTAAGCGGTGAGTCAGGCATTGGAAAAACCACTTTACTCGAAGAGGTGCGCCGCGATTTCGAGCCAAAATTTGCTTTCTTTTGGAGCGGCTCAGACCCACTTTTTACACCACGTCCATTCGGGCCTGTACATGACATTGCGGCTAATCTGTCAACAGACCTGTATAAATTGCTCGAAGATGGCGCCTCGCCGTCTACGATCTTTAGGCAGTTCTATCGAGCGCTTGAAGAACTCAAGCAACCCATTATTTTAGTTTTCGAAGATGCGCATTGGGCTGATTACGCAACGCTCGATCTATTCCGGTTTTTAGCGCGGCGAATCGCGTTTGTAAACTGCCTTCTCGTTATCAGCTATCGTGACGACGAGGTAGGTGATACTCACCCGTTTAAGCAAGTTCTGGAGATTTTGCCATCGGGCCACACACATCGCATACCGATTACACCTTTAAGCCAAGACGGGGTGAAGCAGTTGGCGAAGAACAGCGGTCGAGATATAGAGAAACTGCATGAGATTACGGCAGGAAACCCATTTTACGTAACTGAACTTTTGGCGATTGGCAGCAAAGCCGGTGACGCAATTCCAGCGTCGGTAAAGGAGGCAATTGACTCTCGCCTAGCACTCCTCGCTGAAGGTGAGCGCAAATTTCTAGAAACCATTTGCCTGATACCAAACAGCGTATCAATTGCACTTATAGAAAATTTACGCGGCCCCGAGGCAGAAACCTATGCTATGGCATGTGTTGCGCGCAAGCTCTTGGTTATTGACAGCAATGGTGGTTTTCGTTTTCGTCACGAGTTGGCGAGGCTAGGCACCTTGGCTGGAGTTTCTGCAAATCGACAGAAAAAATTGCACATTGAAATTTTGAACGCACTTGAAAAATGCGATCAGAACGACGGCCTAGCACTTTTGATACATCACTCGGCGGGCGCGCTGGATGCTAAAAGAGTACTCCAATATGCTCCAGCAGCAGCGTCACGCGCAGCCAAATTAGGAGCACACCGTGAAGCCGCTGCGTATTTAGCGACCGCGTTGAAATTTGTCGACGAAGCGGAAACTGAAATTGCGGCCCAGCTTTATGAGGATTGGGCTTACGAAAGCGGCTTAGCGTTAAAAATAGACGATGATGTACTCGAGGCCAGACGTCATGCTATTACGCTTTGGCGCGCGCTCGACCGCAAAGAGAAAGTCAGTGAAAACTTACGTTGGCTATCGCGCTTACATTGGTATCGCGGTGAAGCGTCTGAGGCCGAACATTTTGCCAACGAAGCCATCCGAATACTCGAGAGCATACCCAAGTCAAAAGAGCGAGCGATGGCGTATTCGTTTAGATCGCAATTGGATATGCTTAACGATCGTATGGACGAGGCGGTGCACTGGGGCACTCGCGCACTCGCGCTGGAAGAAGAATACCCCAACCCCGAAATTCGTGTACACGCCCTCAACAATGTTGGGTCGGCTATGGTTCTAAGAGGCAATGAGGCTGGCGAGGCACTGCTTATGGAAAGCCTAGAAATTGCCCTAGAGCATGGCTTTCATGAGCACGCTGCCCGGGTTTATACTAATTTCTCCGATTATTGTGTGCGCTACAAAAAAATTGATGCCGGTGAAAAAATGATCGCAGAGGGTATCGCTTTTGATACTTTCTATGATCTCGATTCATGGACTTACTACTTATTGGGTATTCAATCGAACTTAAGAATGGAGCAAGGCCGATTAGAGGATGCGGAAACTATATCGCAAGGTGTAATAGGCCTCGAGCAACTCACGCTACTAATGAAACTTCCGGCATTGACGGTATTAGCGCGCTCACAATTGCGGCTCGGCCGTACCAGCTATGGCAAATACCTTTCACAGTCTCTCGAAAACTCATTCGCGACGGACGAATTGCAATACATAATCCCCGCTCGTTTTGGGGCGATTGAGGCCGCGTGGCTGCACGGCAACGCCAACGCTGCATATACACAGTTGAAGTGGTTAAGTGAACTGGATAAGGAAAATATGGATCACTGGCGAGCAGGCGAAATGAATGAATGGATTCATCGCTTCGGTTTTGATCTGCGTGCAAGCTATGAATTCGAACTTCCTGAACCGTATAAGTTAGAGCTAGCAAACGACTATGTGGCAGCTGCAGAGGTTTGGATGTCGATGGGCATGCCATACAACTCGGCACTGAGTCTATCTCAAGTTGGTGCGCATGACGCTGCGCAAGCCTTACCTCGCGCATACCGTATCTTGGAATCTATTGGTGCAAAAGCGGCGATAGGCAAAATTAGAGATAGCGCTGAAAAATTTGGCTTACAATCCAAGCTGCCGAGTGCTCGACGAGGGCCATACAAAAAGACGCGACAACACCCGGCAGGCCTCACGGCTAAAGAGCAAGAAGTGCTCACTCATCTGGTCGCTGGCGCCACGAACCAAGATATCGCAGAAGCATTATCACGTTCGCAACGCACCGTCGAGAATCATGTCTCTTCAATTTTGGGGAAACTAAATGCCTCTAATCGCATGGAAGCCATGTTAAGAGTTCAAAACGAGCCTTGGCTCGCGAAGTAGAGCGAACCACACAATCGAGTAGTCCGCGAAATGCTTGATCAACCGTTAGACGGTATCACCCAGATCGCTTATCTTAACCCACGCTCGAAATTTCAGGGGAGACCAGACGCGAACCCAATCGCCTTGTGTCCTATTAATTTTAAGAATATCACCGGCAGCTAACTTGCCCAGTGGGACACTGTCTTTCACGCTAGGAAACGTCCTCGCATTTGCCCGGTTGACAATAACGCGAACATAGCCTTTACTAAAATTTTCAACCATGTCTTGTCGCACCCAAACAGGAAACCCTTGAGAAGATACAGTCTTGGCCCATTCACCCTCATACTCGGAAACAATAAGATCTTTTCGGCCTCTAAAGGTAGTGAAAACTTTTCCAGCACCGTCGCCTTTCGAATAGATAGGTATTTGAGGCACCTTCGGCCTGGCTACGACCTCAACGTCGGGTTCTAATTTAATTGGCTCAGCTTTCGGCTGGCCTAATTCAGCTTGAACTAAACGCGGTTCGAGTTTGCTTACCATCTCACCGGTTTGATCCTCTTTTTGTTCTTGTTGAAGAAGCTCTAACTGATGATCCCTAGCTTGCGAGTTCAACAGCAACCACGCCCCGATTATTGTTAGCACGTTTAAAACAACCAGCAAACTGTAGATATAATTTGGCTTCATACTCTCATCAACTGTGTTTCTTACTAATTAGGCATCTGCGACATTAGCAATATAGGTTTTATGTAATGTAGTTGGTATAGGTTTTATGTAACGTAGTTGGTCGCGATCAAATCAAGACGTTAGCTCACGAAAACCAAATCGGACGAATTGCAGTTATTGCGCGCACGACACTAGCGGCCACGCGGGCCTAGGTCCTGTTATTCGGCATTTAGAGAGCCAGCTGAACGCTAAAGCTCGCTTATCAACTCTAACCTACTGGCTCTCTTAAAAACTATGCGCTTAGTATCGCAGCTAAGGAAAAGGTTTGCTGATACTCGCCCATATTGGCCGCTTCGCAGGTTGCCGTTACTGTAAAGGTAATATCGCCCGTAGGCACGATGTCTGAACATGAAGGTGCATCCGTAGCTGGACCACGCCAAATGACTCGTGGCCCACTGCCATCAGTCGCCGCGCCTAAATCTTGAATATCAAGAGTGGTGTCAGCTGGCAACGCACTATTTTCAATGCTAATAATTGTGATCGGCGTTGCCGCATCTGCGCTGAGAATCTCAAACGTTGCGTTGCAAACCGGTGGTACGTTGGTTCCCGATACAGGCCCTGAGGTTAAATTACCAAAGGTGATCATCGGACACACATCTTGCGGCGGCACGGGCGGATCAACGGGCGGATCAACGGGCGGCGACATTTGTGCGTGCGCAGGTGTGATAACACTTTTAACGAGCGGCTTATGCCAAACGCTCAGAGCGGTCACGCCCGTGAGAGCAAATAATGTTTTTCTACGTGTATTCATATTATCTTTTAGTTACTGAGTAAAAAAGCTCAAGCGTTGTATCGACACTCTATCATCATTAGTTAACCAGGAGTTCAGGAAACCCTAATACAGTCCAGCCCAGCAGCACATCTAAATCGTTTGGGAAATCTCGCGCATACTCTTGTTTAGCGTTTGTAACCGCTGTTCCTAACGTCTCGCCAGTTGCCAAACGCTTAAACACCAAACGCGCAAGTTTACGCTCATTGTCAGCATTCGTCAGCGTGGTTGCACCCATGACCGAAACCGCACCTCTATCACCTTCCATCAAAAACCGGTGACCCATACTGTCTTCATTTGGACTGACATAATATGCGTTCCAACACCCCCACTGCATCACAACCGTGGGCTTACCCGGGTTATCTAATCTTGCGGCATCAGGACCAGTGAACAAGCCATTAAAGCTCCATTGGTTAGTTGAACTATGTCCGAAGAACGACGTTAGTGTTACGCCTTGCTTAATATTATCACGAATTTCCGCTCGCGCCTGACTCGTACCAAGATCGTCGGCGTATACTTTTTCGACCGAGAACCCTGTCAAAAACTCATTGGTGATTGCGTCGGCATCGTTGGAAAAGTCGTATTGCTGCACGGCATCATAGTGATCAGCCACTAACAGCGCTTTGCCCGCGTAATCTCGATCAAGATAGTCTTGACGCTTCTTCATTAACAAACCAAGCTCGGCGGTCGTTCTCACAGGAAGCCGTGCGATGGGTAGGGCCGGGACGTTTTCGTCGGTAAAGTCGACGTACTTTGCATCAACCGGCGCGTAAGTAATGTTGCTGCCGGTTGCAGCATAGATGCTCGGAATAAAACTGGTCGCGTCTTCATTTTCAAAGCGCCGGTAGTCGTAGACATCTCCACCAACCAACAACACATAACGCGTACCGCGATTATCGTGTGCAAATTTTATATAATCCTTAATCGCGAGAGGGTCGAATAAATGATGTCCGAACTGCGCGTAAATACTTTCGACATTGACGACATCAGCACTTCCCATTTCACTGCGCATCGCGCCTTCGAGTTGCTCCAAATAATTGTTACCCGCCGCACCGATAAAATCAGGATGACTAATAATTAGATATTTAGCGTTGCCGCTTGTGATATCACTTTCAAGAGGAAGTGCTGAGAATTCTGCGCTGTGCAAAGCACTGACACTACTTACATAGTAGTGCGCGGCTCGACCTGTGCCACCAATTTGGACGCTGCAGCTATCGCCCCGACAGCCAACCGCCTTGGTTTGAATTGATGTCAAGCCAGCAGCATCTTCTCGCATGACAACTAAATCATCAGAACGATTCGGTAGCGAACTCGCGGAAAAGCCTCGAATGCGAAACTTACCGAAGGTTGACGTGAAGTCTAAGCGGTCACTCTTTGCGACAAACTGACTCGGGTAATCTACCGTAACCGAATTAACATTCACTGCGTCAAATGCATAACCGGTATCAAGTGGCATGTTCAAACGCACTACATTCGTCCCAGCCCTGACGTTGTCGATTGTTGTTTCTATTTTCTGAGCGGCCAAACCGTCGAAACGTCTGCCGGCTACTTCTACACCATTAAACGATACGTTCATGCTGTGGTCTTTTGCTACACCTGGCTGGTTTGCACCGCCCCACAGATCAACGCTAAGCTTTGGCGTAGCGCCACCGGTATTACCGCCGGCTGCGACATCATCGAGATCAAGCACTATTGTCTCGCTTAATGGTTCTCCAATGGCCACCATTCGCTTGGCGTAAAACGCATCTTTACGATTCGGCGAAGTAAACGAATATCGCGCTTGCGGAGCAAACGTCGCCTTGCGAAGATAACTGCTGGCAACGGGCACTCGTTCAGGGATCGGCGATGTATCAACGGCTACACGCCGCGCATTGTCAGCATCTAAACTCAACGTATAAACATTAGTGTCGGTGTACAAGGTATCGACCGCTTTAGCCACAAACCGGATTGTCGAGTCAGCCGAAAGCGTCGAACCACCGGTAACCTCGATCTGCACCGCCTCACCTAGATTACTAACCGACAGTTGATCAGCAGCTTGACCTTCAATCATCACGCCAAATGATGAGAGCTCAGAAACTTTAACTTCGTGAAGTCCGGCGTTTTTCGTCTTTAGGTTAACTAGCGCCTCAGCGGCAATAGCCGATGACGCAAACATACTCATTGCGCTAATCGAAAGACCGGCAAGTAAGCTCTTTAATGGGATATATTTTCTCATGTCACTAACCTTAATTGTAAGTGCCGGTGGGCTTAACTAAATTTGAACTGCGCTTAAGCGAACGTAGATATTGTTGTTGCATACGACGTGCTTCGCGCTCCGCATCATTAGCTTCGCGTTTACGATTCATAGAGGTCCAATCGATTTTTTGCCGATCACTAATCATCCCGTAGGTCTGATCTAGTTCGAACGGACCGTGCAATGTTTCTTTACCGGTCAGATCGATATCACTTAAAGCGAACGTTGTGGCAGTAGTCGATGCGGTCAGGCTGTACGTTTGCACCGAAACGGAATCCCCTTGCGCAACGACTGCTGAGTCGTTGACTAACTCCCAAGCGCCGTCTACGTTCGCGTATAAGTTAAACCCTATGTTCGCCACTTCAGTCTGAGTTGCCCAATCGAAACGTACCCTATCGCCGTCTAGAGCGGTAGCCGTAAACGAACCGAGCGAAATCGGAGTGGTGATAACAGGTTGGTAACCGAAGTCACCCGTCGTGTCTACTACAGGGGCTGGATTCACTCCAGCAGAATCTAAATCTACAACATAACCCGTATCATCTTTACTGGTTGAATCTGAGGTATCAGACGCGCCATTAGGTGAATCGGTGTGCGAGAAACCACCTAAAACATTATCTTCGTCGGTCACCACCACAACGTAAATTCCATCGGGTAAGCCGTCAACTCGATAGTTGCCATCGGCGTCAGTCCGCACAATTCGAATCACATTGCCCTCAGCATCGCGAATCTCTACGGTCACACCAGTGAATACCCCTGGCTCTACCAATACACCGTCACCATCTGTATCTGGCCACACTGTACCTGATAGAGAGTTGTTATCAGGTCCGGTATAACCGAAATCTTGATCAAGGTCGATCGGGTCAGCGTCGGTTAACGTCGTCACACTCTCATTGTCACCTGGATTATCAGTATCTGGGTCAACCGTGTTAGTCCAACCTGGGCCGCCGTTAGGCAAGGTCGTCGTATCAACCACCACTTCATATTCAGTGCCTGGGTTCGGCCCGGTGTCAGAAGTATCTAAACCTGTAAACTGATAGTTACCGTTTTCGTTGGTGGTAGTGGTGGCTAACAACACATCGTCACCACCGCCAATCACGCCATCGGGCCCTGGGCCAAACAGCTGAACGGTTACGCCCTCAATGCCTTCACCCGCATCAGGTGCGCCAGAACCATCTTGGTCGAAGAAAATAGTATCGCCAATAGCGCCATCACCACTTGTATTATTCGGTTCGACGTAACCAAAATCTTGATCTGTATCGTTAACCGGGTCAGGGTTGGTACTAGCGCTGTCGAGATCAACCAATGAAGAGTTTGGTGTAGCAACACCATTACTATCAAAGGTTGGGGTAAGACCTGCCAAAACGTTATTTTGATCGGTTACCCTTACTTCGTAATTTCCATCGGGGATACCCGTGAACAAATACTGACCGTTACTGTCGGTAATGCTTGTCGCGATTACCACGCCAGTATTGGTATCAATCAGTGACACAGTGACGCCAGAAATCGGTTTTTCGGCGGCATCGCTGCCATCGCCAGCGCCTGCAGGGCCATTACCATCTTCATCAGTATCAATCCAAAGCGTGTCACCTATCGTGTTATTTTGACTTGCTGGCGGCAAGTAACCGAAGTCAGCGTCAAGATTAACAGGGCCATCAGTAGTAAGCACAATGGTCGTTTGGTTGTCCGCTGTGGTGCTATTGCCATCTCGTACATCCGGGTCGCCTAGGTTGCTTGGACCCGTGGTGTAGCCAGCTGGCAAGGTCGCGATGAGCACCTCTACAAAATACGTTTCATTCAACGGCAAACCTGGGAACAAATACTTACCATTAGCATCTGTCACGGTTGTAATCGCCACACCGTTACCGGCGCCCAAGTCGACATCCGCTGGCGGAGTAATGCTCACCGTAACATTGCCAATACCAGGCTCGCCCGGATCTTGCACACCGTCATCATCGGCATCAATCCAAATGGTGTCGCCTATCGAACCCACACCTGCTGGGGTTCCGTAACCGAAATCAGCGGTCAAATGCTCTTCACTTGGTGACAATTGAATAGGATCCGAGCTGTTATCTAATACGCCGATAACACCAGTCGCGCCTTCATCAAAAGTTTGCTCCAAGCCAGCTGGCAAGGTTGCCGGATCGACTGTCACGACATAACCATTAGCCGGATCAGGGCTAACAAATGGCGGTAAGTTAGGGAATAAGTATTCGCCATTCGGGCCCGTTGCAACGGTAATCGGGTTGCCTGGGCCTGCGCCAACATCAACGCCTGCTGGCGGCGTTAACGTTACTTCAACCCCAGCGAGACCGTCTTCATTAGCATCTTGCACGCCATCCATATCCTCATCTAACCAAACAAAGTTACCAATAGAGGCTGGCCGTAAGAAACCAAAGTCAACGGTCATGTCGCCGTTAGTATCTCTTGCATCGTCTTGGTTATCACCAGTGGTATTCGAACCCTGGTTACCTTCAACGCTGTTGTCTGGTTCAGTGCCTAGCGCTAGTGTAATAACTGGGCTGCGTACCGGCTCACCGCTACCAGCTTGAATACCATTGTCATCACCATCGACATTGTTATCGGCATTGCTACTCGCTATATCAGTACTCGAGGTCGCAGCTTGGCTCGGCGGCGTGGGAATGTAAACAAAGTAATCACCTTCTAATTGAGTGGCTAGCAAGTAGTCACCTGTTAGGTTTGTGGTCGCAGAAATCAATGGCGTCGTCGTGGACGGATCCGCGCCCGCAGGAAACAACTGCACAACTACGCCAGGAATTCCTGCTTCACCGACATCTTGTACGCCGTTGTCATTATTATCGAAGAACACGGTCGAACCGATAGAAACTTCCGGCTGCAAAGTCAACACAGTGGGGTCTTCCGTTGGGTCCGCTGGGTCATTCGGCAGATTCGTCTCGTCGTTGTTCTCGGTACCCGTTGGGTCAGGAACCAAATCAACCGCACCTGGGCCGTTCGGCGTGGTGCCCGTGTCCGACGTATCCGACGCATCAACGCCTGGGCTACCGTCGTTGTTCACCGAGTCCGCGGTTACGCCTGCGCTGTTCTCAACAAAGCCTGCGTCCACATCAGCTTCCGTCAAGATATAGGTACCCGTTACAGTACACACTTGGTCAACGGCACCAATTGCGAGCGTCGCCGCGCAGTTACCAGGCGCAGTGCTCGAAAGCGTTAAGTTCGCCAAGCTAGTGTCGGTGACGGTGACGTTCGTCAATGCAACCGCACCCGTGTTATTCACGGTAAAGCTATAGGTCACCACATCCAGTGCATCGGCCAATGTTGGATTGCCGTTACTGATGTCAATATTGCTGATCGATTTGATCAATTCAATGCCTGGACGTGCTTCTACGAAGTCATTGCCTTCGTCTTCATTCACTAAGTTAGCGTCTGGGTCATCCGCATCAACGGTTACCGCGATTGCATTGAGTATGCCGTTGTCAGCCGCACTGTCCGCACCACCTTCGTCTTCGCTTACGCTGTCTAGATTTGCAGGTTGGGTTTCAACCACAACGTAATCACCAAACGGCACGTTCGGGAACACATAGTTACCGTCAGAATCCGTTAGCACGGGTGCGCCAACTGCTGTGCCGTCGGCGGGATCACCGTCGCCATTCGGGTCGGTGAACAAGGTTAGGGTTACGCCAACCAAGTTGGTGTCACCATTGCCGTCGCCGTTCGTGTCTTCACTCACGTTACCTGTGATGTTACCTACAGGCTGCAAGATCAGCACGGTAGGGTCTTCGGTCGGGTCCGCTGGGTCATTCGGCAGATTCGTCTCGTCGTTGTTCTCGGTACCCGTTGGGTCAGGAACCGGATCAACCGCACCTGGGCCGTTCGGCGTGGTGCCGGTGTCCGACGTATCCGACGCATCAACGCCCGGGCTACCGTCGTTGTTCACCGAGTCCGCAGTTACGCCGGCGCTGTTCTCAACAAAGCCTGCGTTCACATCATCTTGCGTCAAGATATAGGTACCGGTCACGGCACACGTTTGATCAACCGCGCCAATTGCGAGCGTCGCCGCGCAGTTACCCGCTGCGGTGCTCGACAAAACAAGGTTCGCCAGACTGGTGTCGGTGACGGTCACATTGCTTAACGCCACTGCGCCTGTGTTACTTACCGTAAAGCTGTACGTCACCACATCCAGCGCATCGGCAATATTAGGATCGCCGTTGCTAATGTCAATATTGCTGATCGATTTGATCAACTCAATGCTAGGACGTGCTTCTACGAAGTCATTGCCTTCGTCTTCATTGAGTAAAGTCGCATCCGGATCAGCGGCACTTACTTCAACCGCGATCGCATTGAGTATGCCGTTGTCAGCCGCACTGTCCGCACCGCCTTCGTCTTCGCTTACGCTGTCTAGATTTGCAGGTTGGGTTTCAACCACAACGTATTCACCAAACGGCACGTTCGGGAACACATAGTTACCGTCAGAATCCGTTAGCACGGGTGCGCCAACCGGCGCGCCGTCGGCGGGGTCGCCATCGCCATTCGGGTCGGTGAACAAGGTTAGGGTTACGCCAACCAAGTTAGTGTCACCATTGCCGTCGCCGTTCGTGTCTTCACTCACGTTACCCGTGATGTTGCCGAGCGGCTGCAAGGTCAACACAGTGGGATCTTCGGTTGGGTCCGCTGGGTCATTCGGCAGATTCGTCTCGTCGTTGTTCTCGGTACCCGTTGGGTCTGTTACCGGATCAACTGCACCTGGGCCGTTCGGCGTGGTGCCCGTGTCCGACGTATCCGATGCATCAACGCCTGGGCTGCCGTCG
>CALIVT010000026.1 GCA_938048185.1 uncultured Arenicella sp. | reverse complement strand
GTTTAACAATCGCCGAATCTTGGAACCCCTCGGCGATGTACCGCCAGCAGAGTTTGAACAAATGTATTACCATAGCCCTGAGTCATGCGAAGCTGCATGACTCAGATAAAAATGTCTCCGATCAACCCGGGGCGAACCACAGGCCTTGCCGCTGGTTGTGCATTAGCAATACTTTCATTAGCTTTAGGTTCCTATGCTTCAGGTTTTGAAAAAGGCATTTAACAAGGCAAAACACTCCCGCTGCGCTCGGACGCCGCGTAAGACGCGGCGCCCGTGTTCGCGGCGTTATGTTTACTGAGAGATAAATGCGTACTGTAATTACTACTCTATTCTCCGTACTATTTATATCTGGCTGTTCCACACCAAAGCAATATATAGTCGAAATCTGCCCATCTTTGTGCGAGAGCGAAGTCTGTGTAATTGATGATTTGTATCAATTATCTAAGAATGACATAACTCAGTTAGTCTCGATTTCTGAAGAGTATGAATCAGATAAATTGAATTACGGCAATATCAACTTAGAAGTACTCCAAAAAGAAAACCATTTCATAGTTCACGCATACAAGTGTGATTACTACGGTGTAGAAATTTTGGTTGAAAAGAAAAATGATCAATGGAAAGAGATAAGTGCTAAACAACTACTGTTTTAGGAAACATAACAAGTTCCAAAACTGCCGCCTTCGGCTCGGACGCCGCGTCAACGCGCCGCCCGTTTGAAAGGCGTTAGGTGTATTGAGCGATGAGTAAAATTCCAAAGGCAAAGCTAATCTCAGAGATACCAAAAGAACGGTACAGGTCAGTTGATGGTTTATCAGTCCCTAAAGTAGGGGATATTTTGGAATTAGATCAAGGTTTCACATCAGAAAATGGTAGTGCAATGGTTCTCGCATACCACCCTACGGCTGGAGGTGAAGATAGTTATGAAATTGAAGTATATGAAACGGAGATTAAATTAATTGACTGATTTTTATCCAACACCTAACAAGGCAAAACACTGCCGCTTCGCACGGACGCGCTAACGCGCGCCCGTGTTTACGGCGTTATGTTTATTAAGAGCGTTCTATGAATTTATATGATCGTCTTCGACCAGACACGGATATAGAGTACTGTGATTGCTCTCAAATTACTCGTATTCTTTTAGTTTATACATTATCCGTTAACCCAATTCATTGTTATGAATGTAAAGGAGCAATAGACCCAGAGAGAATTAGTTTATCAAATAAGCGAACAGAGAAGATTGCGAGCTGGCATCGAGTTTTTAGCTCCTTATATGATTTATGGATGGACTCCGGAGAATATGAAAATTTTGCAAAGAAGAGCCTATTAAATAAAGAGGGTGAGGTTAATACTGAGGCTGTGAAAATTGCCAAAGATTTATCAACTGAAATCCCAACTTATTATTGGTGGTGGCATGACTTTGATGATGGTGATTTCACCGAATGCCCGAACTGCAATGGGGTAATAGACCAAGATAATAAACACGGCGTAGGTAAGTGTGAAAAATGTTGTATCGTGGCATGAACAAAAACATAACAAGGCAAAGCACTTTACACTCACTGCGTTCGTTTGGACGCGCAAAAAGCGCGCGCCCGTTTTAAGGGCGTTAGTTGTGCAGGAACATTGCATTTCATAAAGTGATAGAATAGTATCACTTTATGAAAATTGAATTAGTTACAAATCTGAAGCGCCAAGCCACGAAAATCCTAGCGGATCTTCATTCTTCTCGTGAACCGATCTTAATCACTGAACACGGAAGGCCTTCAGCTTATTTGGTCGATGTTGATGATTTTGAATCAATGAAAAACCGGATGAGTATTCTTGAAGGAATCGCACGCGGCGAAACAGCTTTCGAAGAAGGGCGCTTTCTAAATCATGCAGATGCAAAGGAAAAATTAGCTAAATGGCTAAAATAGTTTGGACTGAGTCAGCGATTTCAGATCTAAACGATATCGCTGAATACATAGCTTTAGATAAATTAAGCGCAGCAAAGAAGCTTGTTCAAAAGATATTTAGCCGTGTAGAGTTACTCTCCGATTCACCTAATTCTGGGAGGAAGCCTCCAGAATTAGGTGAATCTCGATATAGAGAAGTAATTGTAGGGCCTTGTAGAATCTTCTACAGAAATAATGGTGATGAAGTCATTGTGCTTTATGTGATGAGAGCAGAAAGGCTCTTGAAAAACTATGTCCTTGAAGAACGTGCCAGAAAAGACAACTAACAAGCATAAAAACGTTAAGCCACTTCGTGGCCCTCACTGAGCGGGACGCGTTTTCAACGCGCCCCTTGCAAAGGCGTTATGCATATGAGGTGGTATTGTGACTAGTAACGAACATGTTTGGCTCGAGTTATTGGATGCGGCGGTAGATAAGCTTCTCGCTGAAAACAGTAATTGGTCATCGCTAACAACTCGCGATCAGGAGCTTGCAGCATTATGGAAACTTGAAGTTGATATGAATAATGGTGGCTTCGTTCAATTTTTTTGTAACTGGGGTATCGACTGCTATAACATTTCGGTGACAGCACTCAAGAAAATTAATGCTAATAAAATGCTAGAAATTATCGAGTCGGAGTTCGCGATTATCGATGCGGTATATAAGAGGTCTCAAGAAGAAATCGAGGAATATTGGGATTTGGCTAGATATTTAACCGACAAAGAAATCGCAGATTTAGATCGCCTAGACGCTGAATTTTGGGAGTACCCTGATGACATAGGTGAATTAGGTTGTGAGTATTACAATGCATAACAGGTCTCAAAACAAACGCCTTCGGCTCGGACGCGTTTTCAACGCCCCCGTTTGAGAGGCGTTAACTTTACCTAGATATTGCATATAACTACATTGTAGTTATAATTATTCTATGAGTGAATTGTACTTTGAGTGGGATCCAGATAAAAATGCTTCGAATCAAGCAAAGCATGATATTTCATTTGAAGAAGCAAAAACTGTTTTTTCTGACCATTTCGCTCGTTTGATCGCTGACCCAGACCATTCTCAGGAAGAGGATCGGTTTATTTTATTGGGTTCAAGTATTGAATCTAATCTTTTGATCGTATGTCATTGTATCCGTGATGAAGAATCCGTTCGAATTATCTCAGCTAGGAAAGCTGATAAAAAAGAACGAAAAGCCTATGAGAACTTTCGTTATGCGTGATAAATACGATTTTAGTAATTCAGTAAAAAATCCATATGTTAAGAAATTGAAGAAGCAAGTAACTATTAGGCTTGATGAAGACACAATTTCTTATTTTAAAGGCTTAGCTGAAGATAAAGGGCTTCCATATCAAAGCTTGATAAACCTATACCTAAGAGATTGTGCTCAGTCACATAAAGATTTGAAATGGCAGTAAAGAAAGTTAACAAACTTGCAAAGTTTGCTACGTTCGTTTCACTCACTGCGCGGGACGCGTTTACAACGCGCCCCTTGCAAAGGCGTTAACTGTACAGACTATGAAAATTCGATTTGAAGGGCCACACTATTATTGCGATGCTGACGAAGCGGTGTTCTTTGAGTTGATGTATTCTTTACCAGAGTATGTTGAAGTAATTGGAAAGGGCAGAGAGCTAATTCTTAAACTGGAAAATCCAGTAAGCTATGAATCATCAATTCAACTACTAACTATGTTTCATCGTTGGGATATAGACAAAGATGTTCTTATGCCCTTGAAGACCAAGGAAAATGAGAACAATGACTTATGGAACAAATCAGTCAAATATGTGTGAAAGGCATAGACAGTTAACAAGTCTCAAAACAAGCGCCTTCGGCTCGGACGCGTTTTCAACGCGCCCCTTGGCAAGGCGTTATGACTACTCGCATCTTAGGATACATTATGATTAGTAAATTTAACAAAAGGACTTTGATTCGGTGGAAGGTCTATATTGATCGTTCAAAGATGTATATTGGCTATATACAATTTCTATTGATTATATTTGTATTTATTAAGTCTCTTGGCGCTAACACATTGACGGAATTTGTATTTTCAAATCCGTTTCTATCGGTACCAATAATTTTATTGGTCTTTGTGTTTTGTTCGTTAGTTTTGGGCTACCTAGATTCTAAGTTAGGGTTTAGAGAAGAAGAGATTAGAAATCATTCTAAGTCGAATCCTGTTCTAATGGAGATTCAGCAATCCCTTGTAGAACTAAAGAAAAAAGTAGAGAAAATTGAAGAAAGTACCAGAGAAAAATCATAACAAGTTTGTCAAGTACACTTCGTTCGCTATGCTCACTGCGCGGGACGCGCATAAAACACTGCCCCTTCGCACGGACGCACTTCGTGCGCCCGTGTTCACGGCGTTAGGTGTACGGAGAGCTCGAGAGTGCAATTTGAAATTAGTCCTATAGATAAAGCTCCGATTACCGATGATGAACTAGTAGGGCTTCTTAGTTTAGTTTATGTTGATGGTGGTTTTACTCCTCCCGATCTAGCACGCACACTCTTTACGCCATCTACGGTTAGAAAAAGAGGTATTCTATTTACCGCTAGAAATACGCAAAACGATTCACTTGCTGGAATGATAATTGTTGTGCCTCCAACTTCAAACGCACGAGTAATTGCAAAAAACAATGAATGCGAAATGCATTTACTTGGAGTCAAACCAGAGTTTCGGAGCTTTGGTGTTGGAAGGCTTTTAGTCGAAGAAATTTTGATGTTTTCAAAAGAAAACAACTGGCCTAAAATGATTTTATGGACGCAGGAAAATATGTTTGCTGCTCAACGGCTATATGAATCCTGCGGATTCGTAAGAAAAGGTGGAATGTCTCGAAATGATATTGACTTCTTTATTTATGAACGGGTTAGCACCTAACAAGGCACCAAAGTTTACTCCGAGTGCGGCTCCGCGGGATGGCGCTAAGACGCGCCACCCCTTTGCTTGGCGTTATTTTTCGGATTCAATAGTGTTATGAACTTTGAGAACCTCCCTCTTGTTATACTAACGAGCGCGATCTATGTTGGGGTCTGTATATTTATCGTGGCTTTTATTAAATTTTTAAAAACGCCAAACGAGGAACGACTACCCGAACCTAAACCAGCACCTAAAATAATAAGTGTGCTGATTATTATTGGGGCATTAACATTAGGTTTTTGGAAGCTCTTTGTCTCAGAATCAAATATTGCAGGAATCATTATTGGTAGTATTTGGCTCTTAACGGCCTTTGTAGCTTTCTATAAATTAGTTAAAGATGTTTCAAATAAAAAAACATAACAAAAAGCAAACCTCTGCCTACGACAGATCGGACGCGTTCACAACGCGCCCCTTTGCTGGCCATTATGTTTACTCAAGCTAAGAGTTTGAAATGAAGAGCTGGCCTTTCTCATTATTTTTGTCGGTTTCGTTTTTTGCTTTAGTAGCCGCGCTCTTTATTTATATCCCTGCTAAACTAAGTTGCTTAGATTCAGGGGGCGTTTGGCAAGGTCTTAAATTTGGTTGCGAATACGAAAGTTACAGTACTTATTATTTGGCTAGTTTCCCGGCGTACTTATTGGTAATTCTATTGATTCTGATTATTGGTTTGGCTAGTATGTTCAATTTTTTTCAGAAAAAACTATTAAACAATTGAACGTTAAGAATCAAAACTTACAAGTTCAAAAACGAAAAAGCCGCGAACGGCTCGGACGCGTCTTCGACGCGCCCGTTTTAAAGGCGTTATGTGCATTACTAAGTGAGTAATTTTTTAAAAATATCTAGTGGGGTTTTTAGCTATTTAATATTCTTGGCTACCATAATTATCGTGGCTATCTTCTTAGCAGCGTTTATTGCTCCAACTCTGGTTCCTCTTGGTCACTTTCAATTTTTCATATCCGGAAAGATATACTCGGTTTATAGTCAAATCGGTTTATTCCTAACCTGCTTAGCAGGTGTACTAATCTTAATCGCTAATATTTTAGTTTTAAACAAAATTGTTGTACTGTGGAAATCATCACATGCTAAATAAAGCACATACAAGTTCCAAAGTTCACTCCGCCCATAAATGGGCTCCGCGGGACGCGCATGACTGCGCGCCCCTTGCAAAGGCGTTACATTTACTAAGACCTCATGCAAACTGAAATCAGAGTTCTATACAACAGAGGTAAAATTGTCAGAGGTGGGAAAGCATATATTCTTAAGAAACACTTTCAAGATCTTTTATTAAGCCCTTTAGTATTAATGGTTGTCTTGTTTTGGGGCTATAAAACAGGTGCTAATAGCACTGTGTTTGGTATCGCTATAACATTCTCTGTATTCTATTTTTGTGGTTCTATATACCTGTATTTTCTAAAGCCTTACCATAGTGCTAATCACTGGGAAAAGGTTGGCTTAAAAGAAGCAATATTCAGAATTACAGAAAGTGGTATCGAGTCTGAATCAAACATTGGGAAATCTGCGTTTGAATGGAACACTATTAAGAAATATTGGTTTACTGAAGAATTCCTAATACTCGTATATAAATCAGGCATGCATTCTTCTATTCCAGTAAATGACTTTAGCAAAGAACTAAAATCATTTATTGTTTCGAAACTTGAAAGTGAGTGAAAACATGAAATGTAACAAGGTCAACAACTTACGCCTTCGGCTCGGGCTCGGTAAACCGCGCCCGTTTTAACGGCGTTATATTTCCTAAATCATAGGACATCTAATGGACCAAGATAATCAGTATTATCCATTTACGCTCTCGAACCATGAGAAAATCTTTAGCTTACTTTTGACCGACCTAAAATGGGATCTATTTGAGAAGAATAGTTTTTTGGGTAATGGTCATGATTGGAACAGGTTTATAGAAAACTTACTTAGGGACAAGCTTCCAAATATTCTGCCAAATCTAGAATTCGACTCAGAAGCTGATATGTTTTGTGTGCGAAGTGAAGATAAAAGCCAATTGGAAAAAATTGCCACGCTCATCGCACCTTTATATGACAATGAAAGTGCGCTAGAAGCTCATATAGTTAAGTACGCTCAATATGGTTAAACTCATTTTAGAAAGAAATATAACAAAAACTAAAAGTACGCCTATGGCGGGACGCGCAAAAAGCGCGCGCCCGTTTGAAGGGCGTTAGGTGCGCAAGTGGGCGATAAGAATATTTCTCCAGTAGGTTGGTATATTGGTTCGTATATTATTCGTTTCATAGAATTAAATGAAAGCGGTAATGATGATCTAGAAAAAAGATTTTTAGCTTGGGAAAATACTCGAATAATTAAGGCATCAAGCTTAGATGAGGCCTATGATAAATTGGTTGAGGAAACCCGGCTAGAAACACAGCCATACAAAGGTGGTAAAGATGGTGTTCCTGTTCAATGGGTGTTCGAAGGTGTTACGGAACTGCTGCCCATATATGAAGAACTCGAAGATGGTTGTGAAATAATGTACCGAGAACACAATTCAAAAAAATTGAAGAATTTACGTAAAGTTGTTCGTGAAAAAGATGAATTTAGTCAGTAATAAAGCACCATACAAGTCCCAAAACTACCGCCTTCGGCTCAGACGCGTTTCCAATGCGCCCGTTTGAGAGGCGTTGTACATATCAACAAAATACGAGGTATGGATCAAATGTCTGAACCAATAGAAATTACTTTATGGGAACGTTTCGATTCAAACTCGAAATCATGGAAATATAATCATTATTCGGAAGGCTTTTTAGAAGAGTTGGATCCGCCAATTCCTAAAGGAAAAGTCCAAGAAGGTAGTTGGCCAAGTGGTACTTGGAGAAAACAAAAAGCTATTCTAAAAGATAATAAGATCATAGGAAAATAACCATAGAATGTTTGCGTTAAAAACATATCAAGTTGCCCAACTTCACTCCGCCCGCAAACGGGCTCCGTGGGACGCCGCATAAGACGCAGCGCCTTCTGGCAAGGCATTACATGTATTTATAACTCTAGTGGTATTAAAATGAAATTACTTTTTATTGGCGCAATCATATTTTTTATAACCTCTACAATCTTCGCCCAACAAGAGATACCGAGATACTATTCTCTCGCAGGTATAACAAAAGCTGAAGTAAATAAGGATTTGAAGAATGCCAAGAAATTGGCTGAAGAACTATTACGTTTATCATCGACAGAAGCAAAGGATTGGAATTACGGCAATGCTCTTCATGACGCTAATATGGTTTTAGGGCAAATAGCATTACGAGAAGGAAATATTGTAAAAGCTGAGGAATATTTACTTAAGTCTGGATCTACACCTGGTTCGCCACAGTTAAACTCCTTTGGCCCAAACATGAGCTTGGCCCAAGAGTTACTTCAAGCGAAAAGAGTTGATGCGGTTCTTGAGTATTTTAAACTTTGCTCTGAGTTCTGGAAAAACTCTCGAGGTAGGTTGAAAATCTGGACTACCCAAGCCGAGGCTGGGCAAATGCCAGACTTTGGAGCGAACCTATTTTATTAATCGAACATATAGCAATTTGCCCAAATTCACTCCGCCAGCAAGCCGACTCCGCGAGACCGCATACTACGCGGTGCTCCTTGCAACGGCGTTATACGCCAGAGGAATCCAATATGTACGCTCGAATTAAATTAGATGGCAACTCTTTAAAGGCACACTGGTTTGTAGCTGCCTTTGTTCTAATATTTGCTGGCAACGGTACTCTGACATATCTCGATGGGTGGGGATCCACGAGGCTCATGGAAGCTGGGCTTTTATTTGATTTCGCAATACTAATTCCCTCGCTTTATCTTATTTGCTATCGAGATCAGGGAAAAAAAATAATATACAAGGCAATCGGACTAGCATGCTTAGGCATATGGGCTACCGGAAAATTTATACCTGAAGAAAGTCATCGAATTTTGGAGAGCGTTTCCTTTCTAAGATATGTTGGATTAGGTGTGTTATTTCTTATCGAATTACGAATAGGTATAGCAATATTTAAATCTGTATTTGCTAGCGAAAAACAATATGAGAAAAATAGAGATGCGGCGATCTCAGAAGCTGATATGCCTGTATGGCTTGCTAAACTTATGGCTTGGGAAGCCAATCTATGGCGTAAAGTTTGGCTTTCATTCAAAAGGCTATTTAGTAAATAAATGAAAACGTGTATCAAGTTGTCAAAGCTCACTCCGCAACAAGCTGCTCCGCGGGACGTCACTCTCACGCGTGTCCCCTTGGCAAGGCCTTAACTTTACATGTCTCGTATAAATTTATTTAGAGTATTTATTCTGGTTGTGCTTACGTTTTCGCCCGTTGTAAAAGCAAAACCTACTGAAGAAATGATAGGAACTTGGAACCAGTTTCTAGAAGCCTTATCTAAGGGGGATACGGCTTTTCTAATTAAAAAATCTGCTTCTGAAATTGATTGTTGGTTGTGGCCATGCACTTATCGGCCAGGTAAAGAATATCTTTACTCGGCAGATAAGTTTTATGAAATTCATTCTGATTATCTTTACAGTGATCGATTTCTGAACATACTTCGAACAGGAAAAAAATACTTTGTAGCAAAAGAAGGTGGTAATGATTTTGAAGTAATTATTACAACAATAGAATCAAATGCTAAACATGACGGGCTTCAGACAGCCTTTTACTTCAAAAAAATCGACAATGAATACTTATTTAGCCATATTAGTACAATTCCTTAGACCAGTTATCAAGCCCCACAACTACCGCCTCCGTTTGAGAGGCGTTATGTTTCCTCTAAGCACAAATAATGATTAAAAATATTTTCATACATTTAGTATTTAGTGCGGCCGTTTCTTTATTCGCTGCAAATATACTCACTGAGCATACGTATTGTGAATCTATGTGCGGTTTTTATTTCATTTATTCAGCTTTTTTACTTTTTCCAGCATTTTTCTTGCTCGGTTTAGCGGTACCAATTGGGCTGAAAAAATACCCTAAAAGTAATCTTGAAAATTCCTCTAAATTTAAAAGGAAAATGTGTTTGGTTTTCGGGGGCATTGGCATGCTTGGTATTTTCTTGTTCTTTGTGATGTATTTTTATGTTTCTGCTAACAATAAACATAATAAAAGCATACAGGTTTCCAACGTTCACTCCGCCAGCGAGCTGGCTCCGTGGGACGCCCCATAAAACGCGGCGTCCGATTAAAAGGCGTTATAATTACTGAGTTATGAAGCAATTTTCTGATTTTTATATAAGTGAAGACCCAGCTAATGAAATATTCTTGGCTGCATTGGATATTGTTTATGATAAGGATGATGGTAAAACCGAACATTTGCATCGATTATCTAAAGAATCTAGTATTGTTTACCTTCTTTGGTGTTTTGACGGCGAGATACATAATGGCGGTTTTGACCAATTATTTACAAACTCTCTTGGCAACAATTGCCAAGAAATTTTAAATTCTCTATCAATATTAGGTGCTAAACATAGCTATAAATTATTATCCCTGGCGTTAAGTTGGTTTCCTGATTCAAATCCGTCTAAAGATCGAGTATTGCGATACGAACAATATGAAAAATTCAGCGAAAACGCTGAATATCAAAAAGAAATAGAGCTGCTTGATAAAGAGTTTTACTTATATAAAGACAACTTAGCTTCTTTAGTTAATAGTTATGTGGCCTCCAACCCGAATGCAACGATTGAAACATAAAGTTGCCAAACTTCACTCCGCCAGCAAGCTGGCTCCGAGGGACGCGTTATGTTTACTAATACCTGAACTATGAAAAAGAAATCATTAACGAGTTTGCAAAATATAGGCAAGACTTTAGCTCAAAAGCTAAATGATATAGATATCAGAAGTGAAACTGATTTAAAAAGAATTGGCTCGGTAAAAGCTTATAAATGGTTACAGAACAAGGAACCAACTAAAAAGTTACCTCTTTGCTACTATTTATATTCTCTAGAAGGCGCAATTCTCAATAAAGACTGGAGAGAGTTAACTGAAGGTGAAAAAGAACAGCTCAGAACTCAATCTGGCCTGCAACTATGAGTAAAGCAGGACCTATACAAAGGCGTTATATTTGAGATATTTGTCAAAAGATTCAATCACCACTCTCGGGGATTTGGTCTTTGCTGACTGTCATTGTGTATGCAGGGTGACTTATCGCTCCTACGGTCACATTGATTTTCATTTCTTCGCTGCCCCGCAATACGGTAAATAGCAAGGTCTTACCAGTGTTCAAACTACTAAACACTCGACGATAGGCTGAATGGTGATGCTTTTTGTCAGACTCGTTACTAACCATACTCAAACGGTCTATCGCGATTACTAAGTCGCCGGTTTGCAAACCCGCTTTTGCGGCGTTATGCCCTGGCGTTATGCAGGTTAGTTTAATACCGCGTGCGCTCGGTTCAGGACACACACCTATAAACGGTTTCATTGCCGCTGCCTGTTTGATGGTGATCGTGTCTTTGCCGCTTTGGTCCAAGAGCTTCTTCGCCAGGAAACTTATCTCATGCTTGAGTTCATCAACACTCCCTGCGTAACTGGCTATATTGGTAGCGTATAATGCAAGCCCAAGTAAAAAAGCTAAAGGTCGGATGTGATTTTTGTTAGTCATTTTGCTGCACCTTATATTTCCGAGGTTTCTCGGGCGCTGTCGCGCTCGAAATAAATTTGTCTGAGTTCGTTGAGCGCTTCAACGCGATCATTCCAAAGCGTTTTTACTCGCTCGCTGTCTTCTGGGGCCGCCTCGTGAATCAATTGATCGACATAGGTTAGCTTCCAATACAATCGGTCCGCAACGCGCTGGTTAGCATCGCTCAAGGCTCGATTTTGTAGTGCTACGGTTTGCAACGATTGTTCCAAGCCGCGTGAGTTAGTCATCAACTCATTGATACTTGCTTGCAGACGTTGAGTTTGCTGATTGTTAGATTGTTGCTGAGAAAACATGAAGACGCCAATCACACCCACAAATGCAACCGACGCGGCCAATGCATAAATCGATTTACTCAGAGACTGATACACGCTGGGTCGCAGCTGATAAACTTCAGCTTGATGCACCCGTGTCACTACATCACTTTCGCTGGTTCCACTATAGAGCGACCTTTGCAACCGTTCCCAAACCTCGTCACGAGGTTTCTCATCGACATGATTAAATAAAACCGGGCCTATCGTTGACAGTGCGTTCAACTCAGCTTGGCAGTGATCGCATTCACGAATATGCGCCGACTTAGTAGCGCTAGAGTTACTGCGTTGCTCGTCGTTCAAATAATCGAGCAGCTCGTCGGTATTAGCGTGCGTGGACGGCTGATTTCTATTATCTTTTTGCATATTCAAATCTCCTAGCTAGACACTTAGATCTGATAGAGTCTGTTCGTTAAGCGGTAAACGCTCCCTTAAAAATTGTAAGGCACGCGATACCACCGACTTGGAATAACTGGGGGTCTTATTCGTTAATGTTGCGATTTCGTTGTGAGTGTAGCCCTCGACTTCTTTTAGCCAGAGCACCATACGCATGTCTTCGGGCAACTTACTCAGCATATTGCCAATGTCAGTCTGCGCATCTAAGCGCTGAGTGAAGTCTTGCGATGAGCTTGGATAGTGATCGTCTTCCGACAACTCGTTACAATCTTCGAAAAAACTAAACTCGTCACTAGAGACGACCGCTTTGTGTTTCTTATGCTTTCTCAGATACATTAAACTTTCATTTACCGCAATCTGTCGAATCCACATACCCAAGGGTGCACGACCTTCGAACGACGGCAGTTTGTCAATTAACTTAATATAAGTATTGTGAAGCACGTCTTCGGCACACTGCCGGTTGCTGCAAATACCAAGGGCGAGGGTAAACACCGCTTGCGAATACGTTTGATAAAGCACCGTGTGCGCTGCGCGATCGCCACGCTTAGCGGCTTCAAGCACGCCACAGCTTACCAACTGCTGGAAGCGTTGATGTTGTATTGATGGCTGGCCGTGTCTCCCCTGCATAACCTTAAGATGCGCCTAGCCGCAAAAGAGTCGCAACCGTTTCGAATAAATTTTGTACTATTTTCACCTACCAGAGGCCTCTTACGGTAAATCTCGCGTGATTTGCTTTTCAAATTGGCGAGCGGGCACTGCTTTGCCGTTTAAGCTTGCGTGGCTGACTCGCAGGCTTGAAGCGCCGTTAAAACTCATAAACGCATGTAGTGCTGAAGTAAGGGCAGGCTGATAATCATCAAAATTTTCGATCTGTAGTGCCACATTATTGAGTGTAAGCAAGCCGGCCTTACGATCAACTTTAGCATCAACACGACCAATAAAATCCTGGCCTGCAAGAATTGGTAATGCGAAATAGCCATATTTACGTTTAGCCGGCGGCACGTAACATTCGATCTGGTAGTCAAAATCAAACAAGTCGCGCATTCTTGATCGTTGTATTACTAAATTATCAAATGGCGACAAAATCTTGACCGCTGTGCGGCTTTGCTTTTGTCGAAGGCGCGCAAGCGCAGCGCTTCGCACAAAATACTCAGCACGGCCGACGATTACTATTTGCAGCTCGCCATTTTCTGCTAGGTCTAGGCATCGTCTGGCGATTAGCGGCTTTAAACCCTTACGCAAATACGCGATTTCCGCCGGTGTGCCTAAGCCATTTGCGTTTAAATAACGAAAAATCAAATGGTCGTAATAGTCGACCGCCGTCGGTGTAGAGGTGTCGATACCGTCGGGTATCACACGCTCGGCCAAATCAAATACTTTTTGAAATCCATTGCGGCGGCGAATCATCAGTTCGCCTTCCATAAACAATTGCTCTAGTGCGAGCTTCGATGGCTTTAGGTCGCCCCAACCGGTCCGTTTTATAGAACGAGCTTGCTTGAAGTCTGACGCCTGCAATGGCCCTTCAGCACGAACTCGGTCTAGTACAAACTTGGCTTGATGTGGGTCCTTGTCGTACCAATGGCGCTGGCCCGATGCAATTGCGTGTTTGCGCGGCAATGAAAAGCGATAGTCAGCCATGGGTAAGTAAGCAGCGGCGTGCGACCAATACTCGAATAGCTGGCGCTGCTCGACCGCGGCATCCAAAAGGTCAGGCTGATAAGATCGCGCTCGATTCCAAAGCGTGTGATGATGCGCGCGCTGCACCACAGAAATAGTATCAATTTGTACATAACTGAGCCTTTGCGCCACCGCAGTGACGGCGTTCAAGCCTTTGCCGAAATCACCTTGACGATGCAACCCCTGACTAGCAAGCACCAACCGGCGTGCTTGGTTGACAGTGAGCGCGGTCGTTTCGATCGCCACCGGCTAGTCGTAAAGTTGTGAAATGGCTTCGAAAGCGGCCTCATTCTCGGCAAAACGCGACGCGAAGTTACTATCGGCCGAGGTCTTCACAATCACCAACTTGCGTGCCGGGTCAATCCAGATAGTTTGACCATAGACGCCAGACGCAAAGAAAACCCCGCGGCGCTGTTTAGGCAACCAAAAGTGCGTGCTGTAGCCACGGCCTGAATATTTTTCCCCGCCCGGTGTGTGAGCCTCGCTCGCCGGCACGGCCAAGCCCTGCAACCACGACTCAGAAAGAGTACTATGCGCTGGGCCCTGACCATGCAGCGTGTCCAAATAGAACTGACCGAAGCGCGCATAATCTCGCAAACGAGCATTTAGACAACAATAGCCCAGCGCAACGCCGCGCTCATCGTTACGGTGCTGTAGCCAGGTAGCGTCTGCTTCCATGCCCATGGGCTGCCATATTTTTTCCGAAATAATGTTCGCTAAAGGCTTCTTATAAACGGCTCTTAATACTGCTGAGAGAACGTGAGAATTCGGCGAGATATAGTCAAAGTCGGTAAACGCGTCCCGGTTGCGCTCGAACGTCAACAGCAAACTATCTGGGTCATCACCTAAGATGAAGCTATTGAAAAAATACGGCCGAATATCAGAATCATCAGATACGTAGTCTTCGAGAAAATCCAACCCGGTTGACATTGCTAACAGGCTAGCGAGACTGCTCGAACCGAAATCAGAGCCCGCGTATTGCACCGCGTATTTGTCCGCTCGGTCATCCAGGCTTTCGATCAAACCCTCTTTGTGCGCCATGGCAATTGCCGTGGCGACAAAACTTTTTGCAACCGACCATGAGGTCAATAAGGTTTCTCTATTTGCGCCGCGATAATATTGTTCGTGCCGAATAATGCCATCTTTCACAACCAGCAAACCGGTGGTCACCGATTCGCTAAGATAGTCACTCAAAACCCGAGGCTCACCATTAAACACATATTGCGGATCTATCGGCGACAATTGCTCACCGAACAATTTAGTGTCCGTACCGCTCAAAACCGTCTTATAGGGTATTAAGCGATCCATCATTTGGAAATTTTCCACGTACTTGGCTGGGTCTTGCAGAGACGCTATTTTTTGAGGCGAATACTCAGACCACGGCCGGTAATACCAACCCGCCACCACGAGCGCGAACACCAATACAATGAATAGAATAATTTTAATCAGTTTCATATTATCAACCTCGACTAGAGTAATGCGTTAAGAGAGCAGTATGTCAAGCGCCGTGTTGCCAAATCAGACATTGGTTGTTGGCTGGCATAGCGTGATCGGCAACTAAACTGAAACCCACCTCGTTGGCAAACTGATTAACCTGTTCAAAATCGCGTATAGCGCTGCCACACTCGCGCGAACGCAAATTTGCATCAAACATAGCATTACTTTCGCTGGTGAAGTCGCCGCCATACTTAAAAGGCCCATAAACAATCAGCAAGCCATTTTCAAAGATAACGGTGGGAAGCCTCGAGAAAAACATTTCAACCTCGGCTAAGCTCATAATATGGAACGTGTTTGCGCTGAAAACTGCCTCGAAGCGCTGCCCAGATGCAACCCAAACCGGCTGCTTGACGTCAATAAGCAGTGGTGCCAATACATTGTCGACGTTAGCGACGCCCAGCTGCGCCTCGATGCCGTCGATATAGTGGGCTTGGTCGGCGCATTGCCACTGCAATTGGGTAAACGCACGCGCGAAGTGGACCGCGTGTTGCGCTGTGCCGCTACCAATCTCAAGCACCGATTCAATACTCTGAAGGTGCGGGCGCAGCACATCAAGAATCACGTCTTTATTACGCTCGCAAGCTTCTGAGAAAGGAATAGTAATGCTCATAAACGGCCGTAGTGGGTATGATTTAAAACAGTATACCAAGGCGCTAAGTGTTTCGAATAATACTTGTAAAAAACCGATCAGAGATAGCTAACGACACTGGCTTACTAATTAAGGGCTCGCCGCAGTATCGAGCAACTAATTGTAAGCATATACGCCTAAACCAGTTCTTTATTATTTAATAAAGAATCACTTCCCTACAATAATATGCGTTTATTGATAATTATTGCGTTTACGGTAGTCGGCAGTAGCGCGAGCTTGCTCAACCAAAATCTATTCGCAGCCACCTATGAAATAAGCTTTCAAGGCACCTGGAGCGAGGCCGATGTAACGCCCGGGAGTTATCCACGCAGTGCGCACTTCACCACGATCATTGGCACCTCCCACCAACAAGGTTCGGAGTTTTGGCGCAACGGTGACGTCGCCAGTCGCGGCGTAGAGGCCGTGGCTGAAGTCGGTGCTACGGGAACACTCGCAGCCGAAATAGCGAACGCAAGGCAAGCCGGGCTAGCAGGCCAAACCATCACGCTTGATTCGCAATTTAACTTGCCACAGACCAGCACCGCGCAAATAGAGGTCGACGACGACAAGGCGTTTCTAACGCTGATCACGATGATTGCGCCCAGTCCAGATTGGTTTGTTGGCGTATCCGCTCTAGCACTACGTGAAAATGGCCAATGGCGACCCAATATTACCGCGGACCTTCGCGCTTACGATGCTGGCACGGAAGAAGGCAACACGTTCAGTCTAGCCAACCCAGCTACCGTCGGCGGGCGAATTAGTCGACTTGCTGAGGGCGATTCGCCTTTTGTCGGGCAACCGGTTATCGCCAGACTCAGTTTGCGCTTACTTGAGCCGCTAACGCCGGTCGACCCGCCAGAACCTCCTAGCGAACCGCCCGCCAACCCGCCTGTAAGCTCGAGTGACCTGAAAAATTTAAGCAGCGTGATCAGCTTGCTGCTAGACGACAATGAGTAGTAAGTAAACGACAATGAGCAGTAAGCAACCCAGTAGAATGCCAACCAACGAGAGGTTCGCTAAACGCTAAACCGTGGACGATAAAAAATCGGAATACTCGAACAACATGTCCACCGCGATTTGAATATCGGGTTCCGACAAAACGTCCTCACCCTCGGCGCTCAGCATTGTAATTTCGACCTGCTCGCCGTTTGGCAAGGTACACAGCACTGACTCTGGTAGTCGACTTACTAAAATTTTCATTTTTGATTTCCCTATCGAATCTAAACCTCCATTATAAGCAAAGCGCCTACCTGCCACCTCACCCGAATGGGTGAGATTTGTCTTTTTAATCTGCAGCTGAGTGATCTTTTTGTTATAAAGAATGAACCTAACCCCTAATTACGAGGACGATTCTGTGAATAAACCATTTTCAGCTCAAGGTCACTGTTTATGTAACGCTACAAGTTTCAAGGCCAACGTCGTTTCTACGGAGATTGGCGTGTGTCATTGCAATATGTGCCGAACCTGGTCTGGCGGCCCGTATATAGGCCTAGATTGTGGCGTCGACGTAAGCTTCGACGGCGAAGTAACGCAATTCGATTCTTCTGACTGGGCCGAGCGCGGATTTTGTCAGCGTTGCGGTACACACCTTTACTACAAATTCAAAAGCACAGGCCAATACATTATGCCGGCAGGTTTGTTCGCTGACGATGCGGGACTACTTATGGACCATCAAATTTTCATTGACGAAAAACCCAATTATTATGAATTCGCCAATGCGACTAAGAACCTCACCGGAGCCGAGGTGATTGAGCAGTTCGCATCACTAGCGCCAGAATCATAAAAAATCATGTCGTCTAAACCAGTCCACCGCTAGGCCATGCTATTCACCCAAGCGCTACTGAAATTTTCGAGCATCGGCATCGCGCTGGCATTGATCGCACTGATTTTGCGAGATGGAAGGCACATTCGCGCGTTGCAGTTCGGCGTGCCGCTGCTGTTATCAGTAATTTGCTTGTTTCTAACTACCGGTGAACCTGAAATTTCTATCACCGGCAAGCTCGGCATTGCGTTAAGACTGTTTGACATGCTGAGCTTTATCTTCGTTTGGTGGTTCGGACTGGCGCTATTTGACGACGAATTTAGGCTGGGACCCAAGCAGTGGTTGATCGCGTTTATCTACGTTGCTTTGCACCTACCTGGACGGCTGTATTTTCTCGGTTTCGATGTACCGTGGACTGAGGGTTTGGAAATAGCGGTGTCGGCTCTCAGCATAGTGCTGATGTTGCATTTAATGTACATCGCGCTGTCGGGCCACCGCGAGGACTTGGTCGAGAGTCGGCGCAAAATGCGTAAATATTTTGCTGGCGCGCTGGTTGCGATGATTGTCATCACGATTTTAATGGAACGTTTCACTAAATTATTAGACATCGATCCATTCCTGCCAATGTTGACCATTTACCTTTTCACCCTACCACTCACCTTGTGGGCGGTACTTTGGGTGACGCAGCTTCATCCAGAAAAGCTTGCGTTTCCCGCTCGGCAAAAATTCGACGCCCCAACCACAGACCCACGCGACGAGCTTGCGCGCGAACGCCTTAAGGAAATTATGGAGGTTGAAAACGCCTACGCCGAGCACGGTTTGAGCATTGGCAAACTGTCGACGCAAATCGGCTTACCACCGCACCAATTGCGCAGCCTAATCAATCAATCGATGGGTTATCGGAACTATTCCGCCTTTCTTAACAGTTATCGCATTAAAGCAGTTAAGGTGGCCTTAGCCGAGCCAGAGAACGCAAGAACGCCCATTCTGACCTTAGCGATAAACGCTGGCTTTTCTTCCTTGGCACCGTTCAATAAGGCGTTCAAGGACAGCGAAGGCATGACGCCAACGGACTATCGAAATACAAAGTTAGCCCAAAACCAGCACTCATAGCGCCACGAAACTATTCGTAACTAAAAAAACCTCCTCGTATTTAAAATCGAGGCGTGTTTTTCAATGCCGAGCAGACAACACACTAAGCCATTCGTAGAGTAAGCCCATCGAAATCAATTACTGTGAACGCAGGAGAAGACCATGGACTTTATTATCGGCGCACTGGATTACTTTGTTACTAACTTAGCCGAAGGCATGCGCATTGAGGGTATGCGTTACCTGATTGGTGCCGGCGGAACGTTCTTCATTACGTGGATACTATTACGAGGCGCGCTGGCGAACCGGCGTATTCGCAAAGCGCTACCGGCCAAGCTTCGAAATAAACAAATAGGTCGCGAACTTCGAAACTCCAGCATCACAATTCTCGTCTTTGTATTCGCCTACAGCCTGACCGAATACACCTTGCAGAGCATATTTGGGCAGTCGGTGTTTAGAATTTACACCGACGTCGCGGAATACGGCTGGGTCTATCTGGTGTTTTCGGTCGTACTTTGGACTGTTGGCTTGGACACCTATTTCTATTGGACGCATCGTTTTATGCATCACAAGCGATTCTACAAGTTCTTCCACATGGCGCATCACCGGTCGCACAATCCAACTCCTTTTACTGCGTATTCGTTTGCACCGCCTGAAGCAATTTTAGTTTACCTATTTGTGCCAATATTTTTCACCATAGTGCCGATGCACGACGTAGCGTTTGTTAGCGCCATGCTTATTCAAATAATTCGCAACGCCATGGCACATTGCGGTTATGAGCTGTTCCCGAGAGGTTGGGCGCAGCACCCAATTCTTGGTATTTTCAGCACGGTTACCCACCATGATTTGCACCACGAAAAAGGCAATGGCAACTACGGTTTCTACTTTACGTTTTGGGACAGAGTCATGGGCACCGAGCACGCTGACTATATCGAGCGATTTGCGCGAGCGACAGAAAATTCGTCAAAATTGAAGACCGCGTTCGAACGTATTTAATTCAGTACTAAATATTACTGCGGGCCTCGCAGTACAGTTGGGCCGTGTGCGCGTTGGGCTGTACTTGAGCTTGAACCTAAAAAGTGTGACGGCGATCAGGTATCACAGACTTTTAAACTCACTTTAGAAGCACATCGAATAAGAGATAATGAGTCTCAGCTAGTGGTTGTTTACAGTACCGGTTTAATAGACAGATTCTCGATGATGAAAAAACATTCTCCGTTTACTCAAAGCTTTGATTTACTGCCAAACACCCTACCAGTGTTCCCACTTTCCAACGCGGTGGTTTTACCTGGGGGCTTGTTGCCGTTAAACATTTTTGAGCCCAGATATCTGAACATGTTCAAAGATGCCATGAAAGGTGCACAACTCGTGGGCATGATTCAACCCAAGGACGACCAGACTCCGCCCGACCTGTTTGACATAGGCTGTGCCGCTCGAATTATCCGCTACGAGGAAACCAGCGACGGTAGACTTGAAATTTTACTCGCTGGTTTATGTCGGTTTGAACGGGCTGAAGAGCTAAGCTCAATGCGCGGCTATCGCCTAATTGTACCGAGCTGGAAGCAGTTTGAAGGCGACTATCATGATCAGGTGGCGGCTGACGCCCAAGCGGGCCTGCTTTTCACGGCATCACTGCGCCGATTTTTTAAGATAAAGAACATTGAAGTAGATTGGGAGACCATCGAACAACTGTCGCAAGAGACATTGATCAATAACCTAATAGGCCAGCTACCGATCTCGGTTGAGGACAGGCAGCTGTTACTTGAAGCCGACACCCTTGCCGACAGAGTCAAATCATTCACCGCCGTACTCGATGGTTGCGCAGATCAGTCAACCGCAAAGCACTAGTCAAGGAAGCACTGGCCAAATAAAAAGCATTAGCCAAAAAAAATCGCCGCTAAATTAGCGGCGATAAATAACAAAAAGAAGAGAGAGTTATGAAAATAAATACTCATTTACATTTCATGAATCGATAGTACCGTGAGCGCCCGCTTTAAAGCCGGTGTTAACTAAGCAGTAAGGAAAAACCATCAAAACTTTCGATTTGTTGTCCTTTTACAACAAAAATGGTGTGCAAAAAACACTAAATTATCGATTAAAAGCACGATTCACTAAGATTCTGACGATAAAATCGGCACCCCTCGACGCGTAACGCTCAATACTATTGCGCCGACACTTGACAACACACAGCCCCGTCGACGGCGTGCGGCGCATCGCCCGTACTGACAATAGCGGCAAGCGGAGGCTCACCGTTAGCGCACAAGTAGTCCCGTCGATGAATACGCCCGTCACCGATATCCCCAACTTCTTGGCCGCCTTTGATGTTACATTCTGCGCGACTCATCGTTGGTCGCTTGGCAAAGGCTTCAGAATCAGGCAGGTTCGGGGCGTCACCAACCGTGGGCGCGCCACTGCAGGCGCACACACTCAAGCACACCGCTAAACTGGCTAATCGCACTCAATTCTCCTGCATTTGTAAAATAGTTTCGGTAATATCATAACTCTACCACATCACTATAATTGTCCAGCAGCATGCTCAGAAGCTAATGTTCTCAAGCTGCTTTGGATTCATTTACCCAACCATTAAAGGGAGTTTCCTTTGAAAAAAATCGTTCCTATCGCCATTCTCCTGTTACTTATCGTGTTTGTAGGCGGCCCATATTACTCTGGCAAAGTCGCCGAAACCGAGACTAAAAAGATTATCGAACAGCTTAACCACTCATCCAGCGAGTATGGCGCAACCGAGGTTCTATCGTACGAACGCGGCGTGCGCAGTACACACGCTAAATATCGCTACACTCCGCCACCCGCGTTCGCAATGCTCTTTGACAACACTCAGAATATTGACTTCAGTTGCAATAGCTCACATGGAATAACCGGGATTGACTATGACTGTAAACTTGATGGCGAAAGCGCATACAGTGACTTTGTCAAAGAGAAACTCAACGGCAATGACCCAGTATCACTATACGGCTCAGTATCTGCGTTTGGGGGGATTACACAAAATATTTCGCTCGACGCGATTACTGACCTAGAAATCGATGGCGAAAAAATCACCTTGCCAACTGCAAACATTGCCGTGTCAACTGATTCAAATATGCAACAGTTCGATGTAAGCGGTGGCAGCGAGGCGTTCTCAGTAACGTCAGACAATGGGTCGCTTAGCATTGGCAAAATGACACTCGACGGTGATTTAACGCGTCTAGAAGAGCAGCTTTTCACCGGCGATTTCAAAATGGAGTTAGAGCAATTATCGATGCAGAGTCCCGAGGGCAATAGCTCATTTAAGGCGATAAGCATGACAACTAAGGCCGAAGAAAAGGGCGAGAATTTGAACAGCAGTGCGCGCATCTCAGTCGCCGAGATGACGATACCGAACGGACTTGTGAACAGCGTTGAAGATCTTGTATTTAGCTTTGTCGCTAACGGCTTAGATACTCAAGCTATGATTGAATATCAGGCATTAATGAGTGACATGCAACGCGATATTCTCTTGGCGGTAGAAAACAATCAAGAGCCACCCGAGAGCACTATGCAAATGGCAGCGGCATTACCGATTATCGAGCGTATGATGAAAGCAGGCTTAGAGCTGAACGCTAAATTGGACGCGACGTTAGACGGCGAAGCTAACGGCGCTGAGCTGGATATCAAGTTACTGGATAAGCTAACGATGGCGCAACTTCCAAGCTTCATGAGTCAGCCCGACGTAGCGCTCAAAAAAGTCAAAATCGGAGTCACTGCGGCGCTCGACAAGAAGTTAATTGACGCCCAGCCAATGGTCGCGGGTATGGTCTCACAAAGCCCGTTAGTAAAGGCCTCAACAGATCAATATTCACTTAACCTAGCATTAGGCGAGAAAATTGAACTAAATGGCAAGGCGATGACATTTCAGGAATTACAAATGCTCGTTTTATCCAGCATGCCCACTCAGTAGCGGGTTGCTCAAAGTAAGTGGGGCACGATGAACCCAAGCCTCACTTACTCTTGATACAGTCGCTCATAATTCACTAACCAAAGGCCTAAAAACATGTTTCTAGCTCGCGTAATTATCTTATTTTTTCTAATCACTTGTGGGAGCCAAACGGTTTTCGCCGAGACTAAAGAGCAAAAAGCCGTGCTGGTGACTGGGGCAAGCTCGGGCTTGGGGTTAAAAATGGTGGAAACCCTTTCAGCCAGCGGTTTCTTTGTCTACGCCGGGGTGCGCAAGGCCGAAGACGCCAAACGCTTAAATAAAATGCCGCACGTTGAAGCCCTGCAATTTGATGTTAGAAACACCGATGAAATCGCCGCCGCCGCCGCGCTTGTAGAGAAACGAGGGCGAGGGCTCTATGGTCTGGTAAATAACGCAGGTGTGGCCGTTTTCGGCCCGTTACTGGAGGTTGGCGTTGAGCAACTAGACTACCAAATGGACGTAAACGTTTATGGCCCTTACCGAGTCACTCAAGCCTTCGCACCGATGATTATTAAGAGCAAGGGTCGCATCGCGACTACTGGTTCTATCGCCGGTATTAGCTCAGCGCCAATGTACGGTATTTATGCAATGAGCAAGCACGCGATCGAAGCGTATACAGAATCGTTGGCCGCGGAGATGGCGCGCTTTGATGTAACCGTCAGCGTGGTGGAACCCGGCAATTACGGCTCACGTATCGGCGAGACTGCGTTCGAGCTAATGCAGTCGACCAATTATTGGCCCGAATCGACCCAATACGCCGAAGAGCGCAAACAACTCGAAAAGGGTTTGCCACTGGTGGCACAGGGCAAAGACCCGCAAGATGTAGCTGACGCTGTGCTGGATATTATGCAAAGTGACACGCCTAAACTGCGCTACCTAGTTGCGCCTAACGAAGCGCAAGCGGAGCGCACACTGCGCCGCAATATTCGTAAGACCTTGCAACTAAACCAAGACCAAGTTTATAGCTATGACGTGCAAACGCTTATCAAGTTTATGAACGAAGAGGCGGCAAAGTTAGATAACAGTAAATCACCGAAAACAGCACGCTAAGCCGTCACGTCATTTGACGGTTACCGATGACTTAGTCGCTGGCGCCCCGGCAAAACCGGGGTGCGCAGCTTGAAAATTTAGTATTCCACCCTATTTTAAGTAATAAGATTTAATCATCAGATTTGAATCCGATCGCAAGGTCCTTGCATCTAAAGGTTATGGAATTTACTTTTAATGAGGCAAATATATGAACGCAGTCATCACCACGTCGTCAATGGGCAGTAAAGAATACAAATCACACGCACTGATTTCCTATGTATTGCTTGCCATCGGCTTATTTACCGCCATACCGATTTTAGTCGGCGCTGTCTGGGCAATGATCACTAAAAAAGGGGCGCTGGGCACTGTCTATCACAGTCATTTGGTTAATATTACCCGCACCTTCTGGTGGAGTTTATTCTGGACCGTCGTTGGCGCTATATTAACCCTCGTAATTGTTGGCTATGCGGTATTGGCTATCGCTTGGCTATGGGCTTTGTATCGAGTGGTTAATGGCTTAATCAAAGCGCTCGCGGACGAGCCCTATCCTATTTAGAACAGCCACGTTAGAGCCGAACCCACATAAAAAATAGCGAAGCTTGCGTCTTTTATGAAAAAGTTTCTATGAAAAAGCGTCGCGTCTTACATCAGCCGGCGACACAGGTTGTCGCTGGAAACTGGTAACACGCTGGCGCGGCTATTTCCCCTTAGTAGCTAACACCAGTAAGCCTGCCGCTATTCCCAAATTTTTAATGAAGTTTTGTAACTCATGCGCGTAGCTTGGGTCCCCTTGTAAGGTCCAAAAATTATGGATGGCAATATTAATCATTAGCGTCAAGCCGAACAACAGTAAGGCACTAATGCGCAGCTGCTTACCCGCGACAAGCATTAGGCCCAAGCCAATTTGCAGGGCAATAGTAAGCGGTAAAAGTACAGCGGACAGCGGCACGCCTTTCGCCTCCATTAACGCCAACGTGCCAGAGTAACCGGTGATTTTCAATACGCCAGGTGCAATGAAATATAGGCCGAGTAAGGAGCGCCCAAGGATAAAATACAAATTATCGAACTTAGCGAGTGTGTTGTTCATTGTTGATGTCCTCTGACAAATCTGGAATAAGATGACTACAGTAAAACAAAACCATCAAAATTTCTTTCATTCTAGCGCTCAATTTTAGTCATGCTTGACTTATTTTTGCGGCTAACTCTCTTACCTTGACTGGCTTTGCCAATTAAAGTTTGTCGGTCGCTCACCTCAAAACCGTGCCGATGAATACGTTTAACGTTACCTCCGATTAACCGTTCAATTGCGCCAAGCGAACGCTCTTCTTCGCGACTTACAAACGAGATGGCCTGACCTGACTTGCCGGCACGACCCGTTCGACCAATACGATGCACGTAGTCTTCTGCTAAATATGGCAAGTTATAATTCACCACGATGTCCAAGCCGAGGATATCCAAACCGCGCGCAGCCACTTCGGTGGCAATCAACACCTGAGTTTTGCCCGATTTAAAATCCGCTATCGCTCGGCGTCGCGCATTTTGACGCTTATCGCCGTGACAGATATCCACCATGATTTTTAACTCTTTTAAGGCTTTATGTAGCCTTTCTGCTTGATGTTTAGTACTTGTAAAAACCAAGACCTGATACCAATTATTTTGCTCCAACAAGTCTTTAAATAAATCAATTTTACGACTTTCTTCAACCGCGTATACAACGTGCTCAACCGTATCGGCGGTGGCATTGACTTTACTCGCGCGAATTTCTTTATGGTTTCGTAAAATTTTATGTGACAGCTCGTTGACTGCTGGCGACAAGGTAGCCGAGAACAGCATCGTCTGACGCTCAGGTTTGGTGCGCTGCATCAACGCGTAGACATCGTTAATAAAGCCCATATCAAGCATACGGTCAGACTCGTCTAACACAATGTGCTCGACGTTCGATAAGGCGAGTGTTTTATCAGCTAAATGCTCGATTAAGCGACCGGGGGTGGCGATTACTATATCTACCTCAGATTTAAGCTTAGCTGCCTGGGAGGTCATTTTTCCGCCGCCGAATACAGACACAATATTAAGCGACATGAATTGCGCATAGCCACCAATCGTCGACGCCAATTGCTCGGCTAACTCGCGCGTGGGCGTCAGTATTAGTGCGTGAGGCATACCGGCTTTGCGCTCAAGCTTAGCACTACTAAGCTGCTGCAAAATAGGGATTGCGAAGGCCGCCGTTTTGCCGGTGCCGGTCTGAGCGATGGCTAAAATATCACGCCCTCGACGCGCAGGCACAATCGCTAACTCTTGGATCGGCGTCATCGAGCGGTAGCCGCAGGCGTCGATGCCTTTTTGCAGGTCTGGCGCGAGGTCAAGTGAGTTGAAATTCATAGTAGTTCTGAGAGGTTCATAGTAGTTCTGAGAGGTTCATAGTGATTTCGAGGAATTAATAGTGATTCTGAGAAATTAAAGAATCACCTGCGTTGCCGTTAAGCAGGCATGCGCGGCTGAGGGCTAGAGAGTAACAAAAAAACCCGCAAAATGACTAAGTAACATCGAGCTAATGCGTAATTATACTCAGGCACGACGCTCACCCAAGCTCGAAAACCAGTCTGCAAGCCACAGCAAATACACCCGACCCACATGCGAATATGGTACCCTGCCACCATCAAACCGCACGTCTATGGGCATGCAGTAACGCACTAAGCCGAGCGCTATGATTAGATTTATAAGATCCATCCAATATTACTTCAAAATGACACTGGTGGCAGTTTGGGGCTCGCTAACAACCATTGTGTTTTACGCACTGACGTTTCCATTTAATCATAAGAAGTGGCTGTCTTGGGCGTTTGCTAAAACCCTGAATTTTGGAGTGAGAATTTGCCTGCGGATTCGCGTTAAGGTGCTTGGGCGCGAGAATATGATTGCTGGCCCAGCGGTAATTATCATGAATCATCAGTCTAATTTTGACCCCTTGCTACAAGGGCCGGTATTTCAAAAGAATACGGTGATAATCGGTAAAAAAGAAATTGTGAAAATTCCACTTTGGGGCCGACTTTTTGATTCCACCAACAACATTATGGTGGACAGAAGCGCGCAAGGGAAAAACAGCTCGGCGATAGAGTTGGCCGTAGAGAGACTCAACAACGATGACTGCTACGTTTGGATATTCCCTGAAGGCACGCGCAGCCAAGGTGGTAAAATGAAGCGTTTTAAATACGGCGCGTTCAAAATGGCAATCGAAGCACAAGTACCGATAATTCCGATGGTTAGCAAACCGTTGAAACCAGTGTTAGACGTACCGAATAAAATTGCGCGAGGCGGCGCTCATGAAATTAAAATCTTACCGGTCGTTAGCACCGAAAACCTAGACATGGACGATGTCACCAGCCTAGTCGAGCATTGCGAAGATATTTACCGCGCCGAGATATCAAACTATCTGAACTGCGAGCCCAGTGCAGTTTTCGAGTCAATGGTCTAAAACACTAGTTGTAACGCGGCGTGAGACTAAAGCGTTCGCGTTTATTTACGCTATCAATAATTCGGTATAGCTCTATTTTTTTATGTGGCTGATCAGTACTAAACGCTACGGTAGTGTTGCCGTCTGGGTCACTCGCGACATCAGCTCTGTGCTCACTACCATCCGCGGTAAATAACTTGGCAGAATAAAAATTTGAAATTCGCTTATCAACCAAATAGGTCGTTTTAGCGTGCAAGCCATATTCTATGCTTCGCAATGTTATAGACCTCGAACTCTCTAGCTTAGTGCCATTAATACTCGTGGTCGAAATTGAGGTTGGCAAGCGATAATCAAGCGTACCCGTGATCTCGGAAATTTTTGCCGGAACCTTATTAGGGTCAAGCTCGAGCGTAAAGGTTCCGATTGAATAGGAACGCTTACTCGACTCAAAATCAGGCACGTAACGGCCGTTCACACTTGACGCCGAGAACGCAGGAACAACTGAATCGTGTTCGACACCATCAACACTAAGCCTCAACATAAGGCTTTTAGAGCCTTGAAGAGTCGCCGGCTCGAACGGCACCAGAATTAAGCCTTGCAGTTTTTTTTGCCAGGTATTCTCAGCATCATATTTCAGGAAGATGTGCGCTGACTTGGAGCGCGCACGGCCAATTTCGGACTCCTTAGAACCATCAAAGCTGTAGCCTTGCCGTGCGAGTATTTGTTCAATCTCTGCACGCTCATCGTCGGTCATCCAATCAAGCATAAGAGCCCGGTTAAAATTTCGCTCACCGGCCGCAGTAAACAACGAGACGTCGTCCTTAACAACACTAGGGGGCGACTTTGACACGTTGCCAGGCGTAAGTGAATCAAGCTCGAATTCAATTGTATTCTTGTACCAGTCGGCGGCAGAAAACACATCCACCATCGCGACCTCGCCGGCAAACGTCTTTACAACGTTATTCCCGCTCGACATCGATGAGTATGCACTTAAGACTTGTCCCGCTGCATTTCGCCCGCGCATACTTATAAAGTTATCTTGCTCGCCGCTCATTTTATAAGAAACAGCGCTGCCCTTAATACTGTATAAACGCAGGCTACCACCTTCCCAATTAGCGTCGCGCGCCCCGTCCATAGACAGCGTACTTTTCTCTATCTGTGTCGGAATTACAATCTCAGACCAACCTTTAACCTGGGCAATATCACTGATAGAGCTGCCCGAGTTCAGTCTCACTGATTTAGAGGTGTCGAGCTTCGACGCGTTTAAACTAGATTGCGCACTCGCTTGCTGGTTTGTTTCTAAGCCATGCGTGCCGCTTTTGCAATGCTCATCAGCGATCAACTGTTGGCCTTCACCATTCAAAACATCGGTGATCATCAATCGTTGAATCACGCCTGACTCACCCCATGACATTGCATTTATGTTCGCGGGTACTTGCCGCTTTACTTTCAGCGCAACTTGCACAGGGTTCGCCTGATCAACGCTATTCGTCGGCGCGGGTATCTGACCAATAGACTCAACGAACACAGCCGCATTGCCTTTCGTAAACAACGGCTGATAAGTCTCGCTCGGGGCTAACGTAAATTGCGCGTTAGCGTCGACATTTAAGGCACTCACTAACTCGAGGTTAGCGGTGTAGTCCCAAGGCTTTGACGTGATTTTTTCCGGCACAATATCGCGCTCGTTACCACCTATGTCACCGATTAGCTCGCTTAACACGTCAGAGGCTAAAGCCTTAGCATCATGCAGCAGCGCGCTATTCAACGTTACCGCAATGGTAATAGCGTCGCCCGTAGTGACGCTCAAACGCGACTTCAGTTTAGCGAGCGACGGCGCCGCATCGTCAAAATGTGTTCTGATTCCACGCTCAATTATTGTTCCTGCATTCTCGATAACACGAGAATCAGAACTAAAGCCGTCTAGCTCAAGCCTTACGCCGCGGTTGACAAGCGCAGTCTCAACCCGCATGCCTACCGAGTCAAAACTTACATTGCCATTCACAGCGTTAAGCACCAAATTAGCGATTGGGTTTTGTTCAATCGAGCTAGGCGTGAAGAACTGTGTCGCCAGCAAAGAGCCTTGGCGATACGACTGCCATTGAGCTAAAATTGGCGCGTTCGAAGTACGGTCAAAATCACCAGCACGACGAATACTTCGTAGCAGCCTGTTCAGCAACCTAAGATCGCTCGCGAAGATTACCTTCTCATCGCCCACGTAAATATAGCTCGAGCTTTGTCTCAGTTGCGCCTGTGAGTCGAGCGGGCAAATTACACCACCCACCAACTTACTGACGTGCTTTAGCTTAAATATCCCGGGGGACGCAGAGTCTAACTCATAGCTTGACGACAACTGCTCTTGTACTAATTGAGCATCGAAGCGGCCGAGTAATACCGTCAACCATTCGTTTGATACCGAGCCTTGCGCGCTGTCAACATTCACGCTTGCGGAGATGAAGTCCGTGTGTTCGAACAGATAATTACCGCGAGCCAATGGTTGTAAGAATTGAGCACTGCGCATCGCTTGCATGCTGTCGCGTTGCAGCTGATCGTAACCGGTAATATTTGCAATGCGCTTTAACTGCTTCAGGTTCGCATAGGCCATTACCGATGGCTCGTTTACCTCATATAGGGCTGATTCAACCTCAACCATCGCTTGCGGAACCTGCGAGCTGAGAAGCGTGGTGAATAGAAAGTAACCGCCGCCGAGTAAACCCGCAATAAGCAATATAGGCAGCACTACGATCAGTAGCACTTTTTTTGTGCGCCCGCTGGCGGCCTGCGCTAATACCTCATCGAAAATAGCTTCGTCGAACATTTCGGAATGCTCGGGCTCGTCACCAACATGCGGCTCAGCCACGTCTTCGGGCGGCGGTAAATCGCCAACGTCGCCAACCGGCGTGTCGTCCATGTAACTTGCACGGGTATACATGCTGGGTTGGTCACTCCCGTCGTTACCCAGCTCAGTAAAATAGCAACGTAATCCTAGGCTACTCAGTTGAGCGCATTTGCTCTTAGCCTGCGCGCGAGTGGCCATTGATTTGACCTTTCGAGGCTCGCCACAGATAAGCATATCGATCATTACATCGATTGGCTTCTTGTAGTGTTTGGCTAGATTTTGTGCAACTTGTTCAACCGTAAAATCAGGCAGCACGTGGCCACTAGAGATAACGATAAATTTTTGTGAATCCATAGATCGGTTTTTACCCGTGTCGACTGCAGGCAAGTATAGCCAGCTTTTTGGCCGCGTCATACACCGAGATTGCCCTGCCACTAACTTTAACGTTAGTTTCTATCCAAGGCACTGACCCTCAAGGCTTCTAAACCCACCTAATAGATCGACGAATAGCCCGCGTGATCAATAAAGATAAAGGAGCAACAAGCTTACGCAATAATTTTTTCTAATAAGGCGTAATACAAGTGCTCGCTGTAGCCCTCACATATATGACGCGTACAATTCGGAAACTCATCAAATATTTTATCGACACCTTCACGTGTAATGCGTCGATCTTCTGTACCAAACCAAACGTCTAGCGGTTTGGTAAATTTGCTTAAATCAAGATTCAAAGGCGTCATGCAAAAGACCATCTCATGCAAGATGCCATCTAAACTTTGACGGGCACCTTCCTTGAACACATTAGTCAACAGTTCAATTACACCGTCTTCTTCGAACTGTTTGCGTTCGGCGCTGCCAATACTAGCGTCCAGAATTGTGGGGTAGTGCGCGTCTAAATTGAGCGTGACGCTTTTGAGCCACAGCTCATAGACTTCTTTCGCGAACATCGGTGAGAGTTTCACGTAACGCGCGGCTGGCGCTAAAATTTCAGTAAGATATTGTGCGTGCGAATCCTCGTTCAAAACTACCGGTGACGTTAAAATAACTCGACGCAAACGCTCATCCGCTTGCGCCGCGAAGCTAACCGCCATTTGACAAGCGATGATACTGCCAAGCACGTCATACTCGTCTAGCTCTAAGAGTTCAATAAACTCGTTGAGCTGCTGGTTCCAATTCGCAGGGTGGTTAGCGACGAACGCGGTCTTACCTAAGCCGGGTCGATCCGGCACAATAAGGCGACGGTTAGTGCGTGCGCAAATTTCTTGGTAGCCCGGCGGAATGGCCAAACGCGAGCCAAAGCCACTGTGAAAAACAATAATAGGTCGACCATCTTTAGGACCATAATCGCAATACGCAATTTTCTGGCCGCTAGACAGCGTAAGCTCTCGGTCGTTTTCCGCCGACTCACCGTTGCTTGCGGTGGTAATGTCGGAGTCAAAATATGAGTCCAGTATTTGCGCCTCATGCGTCAACATCAAACTGATCAAGGCGCCTTGCGAGTTAGTATCAGTTTTTCTAAAGGTAGACTTAATGTGACTGCGAACGGTACTCTCGGCGGTAAAGGTTGCAGCTGCGATCTTCTTGATACTGTCTCCGTGTATCAAGCGCAGCAAAATAGATTGTTCTTTTTTGGTCAACTCATAACGTTTGACCAACTCTGAATTCAGCTGAGTAGCGGCCTTGGCTTTGTCCAGCACCATCAAAATATTAAACAACGTCGGATTGCCGCTGGCCTTGACTTGACTGGTTATAGAGCGTAGATAAATTTGATCGCCGTGCTCGTCAAAAAAATCTAAGGCCGTCAGACTATTGTTTTGATTACGATTAGTAGCCGCGGGCGCTTGCGATATCAGCTCGTTCAAATCCGACTTTAATTCGCCACCAGCACCCGGGCTTCGTAAGTAGGCGAGCAAACCATCAGCGGCTTGATTATGATAAATAGGCGTAAAATTTTCGTCCAAGATAATCATCTTAAAACGGCTTTTATCCAACAAGGTGTTAAAGGCATTTAACGCGACGTTTCCTTGCTGCAATTGTGACAGTAGCTGATCGCCAGCAGCGAGATCAGAGCGCGTGCTTGAGTTGTTGATATTTGCATCGGCATCGTCCAGGTATTGCTGCATCATGTCAACAATATAATCGTCATGCCAACGCTCAGGCTTGCCAATGATTCGGTAGATCAAGCTACCAAAACTTGCGTTACTCATAATCTCATTCAACCGGGTGTTCAAATTTGATTCGCTGCGACCTTGGGTGGGTGCAGCAAAATCAGAGTCCACTTTCCATAGTAGAAGTATTTATGCCTATTGGCAAACGCGTTTGATGCGTTGAGATAAGAACTGACTAGAGTGAAACAAGGATTGGTTACGAAAATAAAACAAAGCAACGGCAATTAGTGCACACAACAACCTTGCGAGATTCAAAACCTGCACTGCCAGAGCTGAAGCACCAACCCAGTCTTACTACGGAGCGGGTTGGTTCACTTCAAAATTTTAGAGCAATAAACTATTGAATAAAGCCTTCGTTAGCTTTCACCGTCAAGGGGTGATAACCAGACTTAGCTTGTGTAAATGCCTTGCGCCCTAAGGCCTTACCTTCCTCAGTTTTAGCCAAGGCTCGATACAATGGTTTGACCAACTTATTGCGGCCAATGCTGGTGAGATAATCATGCAGTCTCGGCAGTGCCGGTTGATACCAATTTTCAACGCTGATGAGCAACCAGCTATGTGCAATTTCGTTATTTTTTGACTCAGTTAAGCCAAACGCAGCGTCTAAGTTAGCGAGCTGCGCAGATGAAAGCTCATCGGGCATATTGTTCAAAAAATAGAGCCATTGATGCACGGTCCAACCTTCAGTTTTAATATTTTTTGCATCAAGCTTTCCGTCCAACCAACTAGAGCGAGCATCATCGACAAGGCTAAATGCGTTAGACTTAGGTGTCGGGGCGGCATCGGGAATGCCCGCTTCAAAAATCCACTGCTTGATTCGCTCCTCACTCAGCTTATCTGAATGTTGCGCTAATAATGTTTTGTCTAAATACGCGATAAACTGATCAGTGGTAATACTTTGAAACGCGAAATCCTGAAAATATTGTTTTAGAAACGCGTCAAAGTTATCGCGGCCAATTGACAGTTCAATCTCACGCAAAAACAAGGCGCCTTTCTCATATGGAATATTAGAAAACACGTCATCAGGGTCGCGTCCACGTAAATCAATCGCCAGGATTTCATCGCGTTCGTCTAAACGCGCAATATCAGCTTCTAAGTCTTGAAAGCCCAACACCGCTTCCATATTAAACCGATCGGTGCCATAGACAATCTCCATAATACGGTAAGTCAAGTAAGTGGTGAAACCTTCGTTCAGCCATAAGTCTCGCCAGGTCGCATTTGATACCGCATTACCCGACCATGAGTGAGCTAGCTCATGCGCAATTAGTGACACTAAACTCTTATCGCCAGCAATCACCGTGGGCGTAATAAACGACAAGCGCGGGTTCTCCATACCGCCAAACGGGAACGACGGCGGTAAAATAAGTAAATCATAACGATCCCAGCTATACGGGCCGTAGGTATTCTCGGTTGCTATTAACATTGATTCCGTATCTTCAAATTCGGCGGCGGCCGCATCTAACATCGACGGTTCAGCATAAACACCTGTGCGTTCACCCATCGCTCTAAACTCTAGGTCACCAACCGCCAGTGCAATCAAATACGACGGCACGGCTTGCGGCATAGAAAATTCGTACACGCCGTCGCGCTCAGTGTCTGGGTCGTTCGACGCGCTCATCACCGCTAACAGATCTTTAGGCGTGCGAATTGTCGCTGAGTAGGTCACGCGGACTTGAGGCGAGTCTTGCAAAGGAATAAAACTGCGCGCGTGAATAGCCTGCGCTTGAGTAAATAGAAAAGGGTGTTTGCCGCCAGCAGTTTGTTCGGGGGTGAGCCATTGCACGCCCGTTGCGCTCGGCGATGTCGTATAGCTGATCGTTACAGGCTGGCTATCGGCAGGCAGAGCGATTTCGAGCGCAGAGCCTAAAAACGAATTTTCGTTCTTTAGTGTGTACTGCAATTCAGAATCACCACTGCGCACCGAGCTAATTGCCAAGTCGTTAGTATCAAGTATTAATGTTTTTGCCGCCGCATCGTGCTTCTGATAACTCAATGTCGCAGTGCCGCGCAGTACTTTTTGCTCAAAGTCGACGGTTAAATCAAGGGCGATGTCTTTGACACTGACTTGCTCAGGATTAGATTGAGAATGGTAGTCTTTACCAACCTCAATCGCACCCTCGATGGACGTAAGGTTGTCTATTTTCTCAACAAATTTTGGTTCACTTTTTGAGCCGTTCGTTGAGTCAGAATTTGCCTCTTTAGCTTGCTCAGAACACGCAGATAATGCAAACACAAAAACGAGTGTAGGGATAAATTTAAACATGATTAAACTCAGAACATTTATTTAAGGTAGATACTAACGCGATTACAGTCGGTAACTAAAGCGGTTCGTCATAGTCTTCGACACTAAGCTCGATAGAAAAGCTCTGTGGCAACAGATGATGCTCGCAGACATCAAGATAGTGTGCGAGCCGCTGCTCTAAAGACTTAGCAATTGAGTAGGCTTTGTAGTAGGTGTAGCTTCCTGGGTTGTGTTTCGATTCTTCGAGAATATCCATCGCCTCGCCGTGCATTAAAAACAACACGTCGCCCGGCATAACCGACCCCAAATAGTGTTGCCCTGGCAAGCACACAACCCCACCATCACTGCGCTCCGAATATATTTCGACGTCTTTAACCTTCATTTGGCCCTCACTCCTCAAACCTTAAGTTTTAAACTACCTAATCACGCAATCGGCAAGCGCAAGCATCGTTCTAACAAAGTCGTTAGTCGCGTCGACCGGATGATTCATTCATGTTCTAGCCGCTTGCCCAGACCAATTACGTTGTCATCTAAATATCCGAGAGCCTTATAAAAGCTAAGCGCCTTGGAATTAGAGTTCCGAACTTGCAAATTGATCTTCGGACAGCCCTTTTTAATCAATAGCGTCTCAACCTCCGACATCATCTGGCGCGCAATACCTTGACGCTGAACGCTTGGATGAACGGCTAGATAGTTGACCCAGCCGCGATGCCCCTCATAACCTCCCATAATAGAAGCGACAACCACATCTTTATCCACCGCGACTAAAAATAAATCGGGGTCGACCTTTTGTTTACGCGCAATGTCTCTAGCAGGATTATTCTTAAGACTCGCCACGCCAGTCAATTGCCACAATTCAATAACTTGATCTTGATCAGTACTTTGATAGGTCCGGATGATCACTGAGGCCTCTCGGGTTGATGACAATTCGAATAACGGCCTTGCGTACCCAGTGTCAATGAGTAGCCAACGTTATATCTAAGAACCTCGAACACTCGCAAATTTCCACCTCCACATTATCGACTCTTTAGTGAGTCTCGACCGCTGGTTAATTATCGACGGCTCAAATCAATCGCCGAATGCGGTTTATTCGAAAGCCGAGAACGGACTAGCATTATACGCAAAGCGCGCATACCGTCACCCAATACAGCAGCTGGGCGTATTTTATTGGCAGGGTCCGAACCAATACCGCGCCCCAAAATAAGCTTCGATCAAAGGTCAATATTGGTCGCCAATCGCTCAATTGAATCATCAACATTGATGATCAATATATGAAGACCAATCCATAGTTTTAATCGATATATTTGTGTTAGTTTTAATTTCAACAGGACCAGCAACAAGTAACAGGTATTAACGCCTAACCACCCTAACTATTACTTACCGCTAGGAATACAACATGACAAGGCTCAACAAACTGAATAACGATTCAGTATCGTCACCTGAGGATGATACGCAAACTCCGACTAAAACGGGTGAGAAAGAATCTCGGCGGCGTTTTTTAAAATCCAGCGTAGGCGCTGGCGCAGCAATTGCGACCGGTGCGGGCTTGAGCTTAAGCACTAACACAGTCTTAGCGGATAATTTCTCGGCTCGTCGACCAGACCGCTCACTCAACGGTGAGTTCCGCGCGATAGCGGCCGCGAATCTAAAAGTAGAAATGGCTGAGCAGCACTTCAACGAAACGATTGTATTGCCTGGGCAAAAAGATAACCGTGACGAACGTCGCTATAAAGACGAGCGATATCTCGCGAGCTACAGCAAGGCCCTGCCCTGTAATTATTTCGGCGAAGTCGAGGTTAACGCCTTTCAAAAATTACGCAGAGCCATGCGCCGCGGACGCGAATCTGATTTTCGCAATATTGAGCTAGATGAAGACGCAGATCGTCGCTTAGTTAGCCCGCAGGCGGCATTTAAATTTGAACCCTCAGCGCTCGATAGCCACGCGACGCGTATTAACCCGTCATATCAATTCCGCAGTGCTGAGCTTGCAGCGCAAGCTGGCGAAGTATACTGGCAGGCTATTACTCGCGATGTGCCTTTTATCGACTATACAACGAATAACCTTGTTAACGCCGCAGTCGATGATCTGAATAATTTTTCGATTACGCCTGGCGCAACCAATAACGGTGAGCTGACAGCCCAACGACTGTTTCGCGGTGAAACCCCTGGCGATCTTACCGGCCCGTATATCAGTCAATTTTTATTGCAAGACGTGACATTCGGCCCATCAGAAATGGTGCAACGGTATCAAGAGCCGTTGCAGGGGCGTAACTTTATGACCGACCACGACAGCTGGTTAGCGGTGCAACGCGGCATTAACCCACGCGAGAGCATGCACTTTGACTCGACTCGGCGCTATGTCTACAACAGCCGCACATTAGGCGAATACGTACATCGCGATGTTTCCTTTCAAGCATACCTAAACGCCTGTGCTATTTTATTAAACCTAGGGCCAGACGCGGTTGATCCTAGTAACCCGTATGCCGATACAAGTCGTGCCGAAGAGGGTTTCGTTACGTTTGGCGCGCCGTTCGCCACTGACTTGGTGACCCGCGTTGCGAGTATCGCCTTCAGTGGCGCGTGGTTTCAGAAGTGGCGTGTGCATCGCTTCCTCCGCCCTGAAGCGTACGGGGGCCGAGTACACATGATGTTGACCCGCCAACGCCGCTATGAGTTGCATTCGGACATCCTTAATTGTGATGCTGTCGCGCGTGTATTCAGTGATAATGGCAGCTACTTTTTACCTCAAGCTTTCGCTGAAGGCTCACCAACACACCCATCCTTCCCAGCTGGGCACGCCTGCGTTGCTGGCGCCTGCGTCACCGCATTAAAAGCCGTCTTTAACGAGAATTACGTACTTGATAACCCGGTGGAAGCTGACGCGACCGGTACGCTATTGCTGCCCTATTCTGGGTCGGACATAACCGTTGGGGGCGAACTAAACAAACTTGCGAATAACATTGCGCTCGGCCGAGACGCGGCGGGCGTACACTATCGACAAGACGGTATAGAAGGTTTAAAAGCGGGCGAACAGCAAGCCATCGCCTACCTACAAGACCAAACACGCACGTTGAAAGAGGCGAATTTCAGCGGTTTTAATCTAACCAAGTTTGACGGTACAAGAATTGTCGTCAAAAATGGTCAGGTAATCTTGGTTTAAGTCCCTACCCAGCCAAGGTGAAAAAGTGCTAGGCCCCTGTCTTGCCTACCTATGTGATAGGGGCCTAGCCATTCAACGCTTACCGCGCAAACATTCTGCGGCACGCGCTCGCTGATCGCTAGATCCTAGGTTTCCAATTTGTCACTTGTCGCCCAAGCCGGGCGGCTAATGCTAACCTCGAATCATGAAAATGATCCTAGACTATTTGCGTCTAACCTTGTTTATTGGCGGTGCGCTTATAGGAGTGCAGGTCCCGAGCTTTGTTGATCAATATCAGCTGCGACTCGAGGCTCACTTGTTAGAATCTAACCGTGCTCTCAATGAATTTCAAAAGGACGCGGATAAATTTTTTGCTGGCGATATCACGCAGCTTATTCAACACTACCGACGAACTAACGATCCTGTTTTTAAAGACGGTGGCCAGAGCATTCAAGCCTTGGTGAGTCGGCATCAGGTATTATCGGAATCACTCGACGAATTTAGGAAAACATTTTATAGCCCATACATTCAAACACTCGCCTCGCCAGTCAAAGAAATCAGGCGCGAGGCATGGCAACGCTACGATTACGCGGTTACGTTGAATAGCCAAGGTATCGCATGGGCGCTTGCCGCGGGCTTCACGATTGCCCTATTGATCGACATTCTATTAACAAGTTTACGCGGAATTTTTACGATAACGCGTCGGGCACCGAAAACTCGACCTCAGCCTCCTGAGCTTTAACCGCGGACAAAACAAGCTCCCAGTAAGCCCGTTTTGATTTGGCAAACCCCTGAACCCAACATTTCAATGATCTGATTGGCGCGGAGAACGCGCGACCGAAAATCGATGGCTGCAATCACTTTTAGGCCGTAAACTATGACTAGTAGCTTGAGCATAAACAACTAAATTTGAGACCCTAACCATGACCAATAAGTACCCGACTGTGCTAGCCACACACCATGCTTCACCCACATTTAAAAAGCTGAGCGTAGCAATATCGTTGGCGCTCATTAGCACCGCTAGTGCCGCACAGGAAGATGACCTCGCATTTGAGGAGATTATCGTTACCGCCCAAAAACGCGAGCAAAGCGCGTACGATGTTCCGTCAGCATTGAGCGTGTTCTCGGCCGCTGCTATCGAAAAACAGGGCATCAACGATTTAATCGATATCGGCAAGTTCGTGCCCAATCTAAACGTCACCTCTTTCGGCGGAGGTCAAGTGTCATCGGCAAACCCGTTTATCCGAGGCATTGGCTTACAGGACCATTTAATCACGACTGATCCGGGCGTGGGGGTGTACGTAGACGGCGTCTATTTAGGACGACAAATCGGGCAAAATTGGAGCTTGGCAAATATTGAACGTGTTGAAGTACTGCGCGGCCCACAAGGCACGTTGTACGGCAGGAACTCTATTGGTGGTGCGATCAATATCATTACTCGCAAGCCCGGTGAAGAGAGCACTAACCGCGTGTCACTACAAGTGGGTAGTCGTGGTCGAGTTAATGCGCAGTATTACGGTAACGCTAAGGTCAGTGATCAAATCGCAATATCAGGGTCAGTTGGCTACAACCGACGCGACGGCGTAGGCAATTTCGTAAACATTGATACCAGCACCGAAGTCGGAGAATTCGAAGACTTATCTGGCCGCTTTAGTTTGCGCTGGTCACCGAGCGATGACTTCTCTTTATTATTCGCGGCCGATGCAAATGACCAAGACAGCGGTCTTGGACCCTACACCACTCTAATTGACGAGCTGCCAAACGGTGCCGTTTTTCAATCAGGCCTAAGAAATTCAGATGTTGGTAACCGTTTTGACAACGCAACCGGGCAGGCTGATTTAATTAATATCGGCAACTCAGCGTCGGGCTTTTCGGTCACCGCTGACTACCAAGCCTCAGAAACATTAAGCGTTAAATTTCTCGCGAGCACTCGCGAATCCGACTACACAACCGGCTTAGACGACGACAGCACCGTGAGCAATTTTCTCGCATTCGGTGAATCTGGGGAATCGGACCAGACCTCCTATGAGCTGCAAGTTAACGGCGACTACGGAACCGTTGATTTCGTCGCTGGGCTCTACTACTTTGAAGAAGATGGTTTCAATGACCAACCCGCCTTCACTTTTAACGGCGGCGGTGGCAGCGAATTCTTGTCGCAAGAACTCACAAGCTACGCGGCCTATTTAAACCTTGGCTATAACGTCAATGAAGATCTTCGAATTTCCGGTGGCCTGCGTTATACCAAAGACGAAAAGGATGCTTTCGTTGCCATCAGCGGCTTATTTGACGCGTCAGCTAGCGAAGAATTTACCGAATTAAGTTGGGACGTATCAACAACCTATGAGCTAAACGAAACAGTGACCGTGTACGGTACTATCGCCAGCGGCTATCAATCGGGGCAATTTAATCCACGCCCATTTTGCCTGTTTGGCGATTTCTTTGGCAACGGCGGCGTAATACCAACGCCAAACTGCTTTGATCAAGACTTGGAAAACATCACCGCCTTAAATTATGAAGGCGGCATCAAAGGGCAAGTTAGCGACAACTTACAAATGAGTTTGGCGGTGTTCTACACAGACTACAGCGACCTTCCCTACCAAGTCAGTAACACCACTGCCGAGGGCTTCAACACGGTTAACTTGATTGTCGACCAAACCTCGTCAGGCGTCGAGTGGGAGAGTTCGTGGCGCATAAGTGATGGCTTCTACTTAAACACCTCCTTGGGCTATATCGACGTTGATGTCAAAGGCGACAACCCGTTCGCCGCCGCGCCACTGACGCCAGAAATCACGGCGTCAATCAGTCCGGAATACACGTTTGGTGTTGCCAGTGGCGGCTCAGTGACAATACGCGGCGACTATTCATATCGTGACGACTTGTTTGGCGAGCCATCGTCAGACCCTGGCCGCTTAACCCGTATCGACAGCCGCAGTTTGATTAACTTTGATGTCAGTTATACGCCGGCTCACGAGGGCTGGACGGTCGCTGCTTATGGCCGCAACGCAACCGACGAACGTTACGAGAATGCTCGTTTGAATACTGGCGACTACGTATTGGCAATTCTAAGCAACGATGCCAGCGAGTTCGGTGTGCGCTTTAGCGCTGATTTTTAAAGGTTATTAAATACTGGGCTGGCATAACGAGCAGCTAACCATTATAGAATTGCACAACAAAAAACGGCTCCCTGCATTCACAAGGAGCCGTTACTCGTGACAGCTAACTACTTCTGCGTGAGTTCCTCTCGAGTCGCCTAAAGCCACAGAACGCCGTTAGCGAATACTTGAAAAAAGTAATACTAACTAGAGGGAAGTAATACTAAAATACGCCCAAGCTAGTTACGTTTAATCATCGTCGTCGAGCAACAACAAAGGTGCCACGTTCGCCGCAGGAACCACGGATACAGGACACAACCCGGCTCTGTCGGGGCCCGTGTTACATCGGCGCTCAATCGTTTGCGTGTCCGGCAAGGTACAGCCAGGGCCACCTACTTCACCACCATTTAGGCAAACTCGAACTTGCACTATCGACTCGGTGCACGTCGCATCGCAGGCACGGGCAACGGAGTCATCGGCAAAGTCACCAAATCTAGGAATCGCGACAGTACAAATCATTTCCGTGATAAAGCCCTCGCCAGACGTACTCGCAAACGTATTCGAATCGCTCACCACGCCTAGGCCGGCGGTAGTTCCAGTACAAATTTCTTGTACTTGAGTATTCAGCGCTTGCGCTTCTGCCAACGTCTCGAGTGATCTCTCAGAGAATTCGCAGATCAACATATCGTCATTGGAACCGCGTTGCTGATCGAAACCAAGAGGGCATTCAAAAACATCCAGCGGCTGAATCTCCTTGGCGCAGGCAAATGATGTTCTAAAGAAATCCACCATTTGACCACTACTGGTATCGGACGTTTCCATCCTAACGCTGGAAAGCAACACTCGGCCGCCGAAGTTACTTAGACAATCAGTGGTCTGTTCGTCCAGCATAGTCTGCGCACCTGCTGCGGTGGTTGACGCCATTCCAAAATATTGACAAGCAAGCGTATCGAACGCTCGAAACACCTCGGTAGAATCATCAGGACATAAGACGGTTCCGGGCGCTACGGCACGAGTCACTCGACAGGTAATACGCGAAAAGAAGCGAGTGCTGTCAGAATTCGCGACAATTTCAGACGACTGAACTTGCGAGTTCGGGTTTGCCAAACAAATCGCTTCGCGCTGTAGGCGATCAAATTCAGCCTCTTCAATATCAGACGTCTGGCCAGAGTTACGATTGCAATCAACGTAACCCGTGGTGACTAAGCCCTGATTAAACCCACCCGGACACAAGCCTAGATCATCCTCAGACTGTGCGTGAACTAACGCTGTATTACTGAGAGCGCCCAGCGCAAACACGAAGAGCGTGCGCTTGAATATTGAAATCGTGTTAATCATATTTTATGCCTCATTTTATTGTTTTGCGCCAACAGCCAATCGGAACGATATCAAGCGGGCAAGCTTTAGCTGACGACACCTAAATTCCCCAAAAACCCACAACCCTGTCCCCCGACAACGTAATCTATTGCGATAGCACGCAACCAAACCAACACCCAGTTTCTTCAGTTAGATCGGCTTACCGTACTGATGAATTTTTAACTTGGCTAAATTCACGCCCAAAATGGTGAGCAAATGAGTGTTTGCGCCTAGACTTATCTGTGCATTATTACAATGTTTTACATTTACTGAAAAGTTTACCGTAGCCCTCCCTGCATTGAAAGGTTGCCAATATGCGTCACCAAATCGCCGCACAGCTAGGCGATCGAAGCGCAATGTTAGTGATCCAGCACTGCGAGACTCCAGCTCAATAGACACCAGTGTATTTTCGGATAATAGGCTGCAAAATTTGTCACTCATCGAAATCTCCGCCCGCCCTTGGCCTATGCGAGTCACCGTTACGCCGTTGCGGGTTTGACTAAATTCAATTGCGGCCGTCGATGTAAAATCAAAAATAGTGTCAAGAGGATACTCAACAGGGGCATCAATTCTTGTGTGAAACGTCTTTGCCACGTAAAGCGGCCGCACGTGGTTAAGCATCACGTTGCTATGTAGCAGACCACACACAACAACTAATACGAAAATAGAAACGGTGTCAGCGCCAAAACGTCGGCCACCGAGCCTGACACTGGCAATGGTGCTTGGCACACGATTGAGCGCGCCCACAAACAAATACATCGCCAACATAATAATCGGCAATAGGTATCGGCCTTGAGGCTGGATATCACGCACCAAATTATGGTGAAAATAGAATAGACACTGGCCGATGATGGCACCCAAAACAAGCAATTCTACATATTTCGACCTACCAAGTTGTTGCCGCGATAAGGTGGTGATGCTCAGCAAACCAAACGCCAGCATAAGCCCATAAAACCAATACACAGCCAAACCAACGTCCAGTGATAGCCATTCGAGAGAGCCTACAAATGAGGTGAAGCTTCGGCTTATGAAATGGTCATAATTTGTTAGCAACTCAGCGAAACCAACGCCAACTGAGTGATACCCCAAGCGATTAGGGAGCTGCGCGGTCAACTCGCTTTGCAGTCGGCTCGCGTGCAGCATCGCCGACGGGTCAGCCACGCCATAATTGACCATATTAAAGATAACCCACCAGCCACCCGCTAGGACGAATATCAAGCCCAGTATTGGGGACAATTTAAGAAGCTGTCGCCATTCATGCTTAAGCAACACGGCGACGTAGAGGCCAAACCAGGGCAATGTGAGCCACGCGGTATATTTTGTTTGTAAAACTAAACCAAACGCGAAGGCTAATAAACACAATACCCATATACGACTACCATAACGACCCAAGGCAATTACCGCGGCAAACAAAACACTGGTCGAAAAAATAGCGCCAATGTCATCGTTATTGCAGCTCGCCAAAAGCGTAAAGCGCGGCAATAAGCCAATAGCAACCGCGCCTGACAATGCGATGCCTAACCTTGAGAACGCTAAATAGAAACCACCAAACACAACCAACAGCGTCAAAGCGGCGATAATCGGGGAGCCCATTCGTAAGCGAGTGACTTCATTGTCGATCATGTCAGCGGTCAGCTCAGAGGCAACCGCCGACACGATAAATGTGAACGGGGGTCGTAGCGACCTGGTGGTACCCAATTCGGTAAATTGTATTTCTTCAGTGTCCGCGGTCACCACCGGCACGCGCTTATGCTTGACGATATAACGAGTGGCCGCAAAGTTTTCGTAGTTATCCACATTGATTAAAACCGGAAGCTTCGCCGCCAATACACTGAAATAGGTAAACGCCAATAGAAACAAGGCACTGCCCGTTAGCAACAAGCGAAACCGAACGATGGTGGCTGAAATCATCCCGCGGTGCCCTTGCCCGCTGCGTTGTTATCAACTTTTTTCACTCGCAACCGATTATTAACATCGCGACTGCGTTTAAGCAAAGACGGGTGGTCTATCGTTAGATTAGCTTTCGCGAGCCGGTCATAAAGAAGCACATTCACACTGGCAGCAAGGTTCATACAACCAACGGTAGGTACGTAGACCACGTGATCGGCTTGATCAATAAGGGTTTGTGGCAGAGACCCATCTTCAGGCCCGAACACATACATCGCGCGCTCGGGGTGAGCGTAGCTTGGCAATGGCGTCGCCCCTTGTACCAGCTCGACGCATACAATTTCAATTCTGCTAGCAACACCCGCTAACAACTCTTCAGCGTGAGTTAGTGGAATCTGATCGGCTATGTTCTTAGTGTCGGTTTGAAACTTGAGTGCGCGGTTGAGGCGCTCGCCGCTGTATCGCACTTCAGCGACGCCATAGCAGCCCGCAGCTCGCATCACAGAGCCAACATTACTAGGGCTTTTGGGGTTATAGAGCCCAATCAAGGCTCTTGGTTTGCGCGACATACAGCGTTTTATCACAAAATGTTGTGGTTCCTAATTATAGAGCCAATACGCGCCTAGACACCATTCTCAGCACATAAAACCAGGTTAGCATGTCATTTTTCGAGACTGCTCAAGTCTAAGCATATTCGGAATTTTCACGCACTTATCACGCAAAACACTTAAAGATAGGTCAATATGACTAACAGCACTTGCCTTAGCCAACTTTTCGTCTTATAAATAGAGGAATTGGCTCGCTCCACTGGATCATGTGAAGTTAAATAGCTTCGAACGCTAGTTCAAAGTATGCTCAGGGGGTGGCAAAAAAAATTGAGCGCCAATTTAAAAAATTTTCGCAACGAAGAGAGTTGAAAATTTATACGTCTATTAATTAATACTAGATTTTGTAATAGATTTTGACCAAGTAGAAATAACTAATAGGATTTACCATGAAAAAATTTGCCAGAAGCCTTAATTGCTTACTCGCTACCGGCCTAGTTCTTATGCCCAGTACCCAACTTATGGCACAAGATGCAGCCACGAGCGACGGCACTGAAAGTACTACGATCACACTTGAGGAACTAATTGTAACGGCCCAGCGCCGTGAACAAGGTTTGCAACAAGTACCATTATCGGTCACCGCAATTAGTGCGGCTGAGCTAGAGCGCAAGCAAATCACCGACGTCTTAGACCTACAGTACGCGGTTCCGAATATCAGTTTAGCAACCAACACCGGCACCGCCAGCGGCGCTCGAATTTTCTTACGAGGCGTTGGTGAAGACGAGTCACGAGTATCGGCCGACCCGGCCGTTGGCGTCTACGTCGACGGCGTTTATGTTGGCCGTCAGGCGGGTGCCCTATTCGACTTAGTTGATGTGGAACGAGTCGAGGTACTGCGTGGCCCGCAAGGCACGCTTTATGGCCGCAACTCGAACGGCGGCGCTATTAAGCTGGTCAGCACACGCGCGAGTACCGAGGAGACCAGCTATCGATTAGGGGGAACCGTTGGCAGTGATGGTCGGCTGGACATCAAAGCAACAGGCAATTGGGTATTGGGCGAAAATACCGCCTTGCGTGCGACCTTATTAGATAAGACCCGAGACGGTTTTCATACTTTAAACCCGAATGGCGATTTTGCGGCCTTGGCCGGCACCGAAGTCGGTGAGCTGGACACCACGGCCTTTCGCGTGGCGCTCGCCCATCAGTTCAATGACAGTTGGTCGGCTGATCTCGTGGTTGACAGTACCAGAGATGATTCAGACCCCATTCCTGACAGCGCCGCGCCACCTAATGACACTGATAATCAACTATTCACTATCGAGCCACTCGCCGACGTAACATGCTCAGCCTTGGCGCCTGCCGCGTTTTTACCCATTGGCTGTTTTACCGACTACCGCAGCCGGGTTGATACTGACGGCGTGAGTCTTACGATAAACGGCGTGTTTAACAACTATGAATTTTCTTCAATTACTGGGTACCGCCAGCTCGAAGACGACCTTTCAACTCGCATCGGTTTCCCGTACCAACAACAAACCGATCAAGATCAGATAAGTCAAGAATTCACTCTAACCTCTCAATTTGATAGTGCATTCAACTACGTAGCGGGATTGTTTTTTTTCCAAGAAGACGTACAGCTAGACACGACGTTTATCTTTCCGTTTGAACTGGGTGTAAAAACAGATGCGGTTGCCGCTTTTTTTCAAAGCACGTACGCGTTTACTGACTCGTTAACGTTAACCACCGGCGTTCGCTACACTGACGAGAGTAAAGAGCTCGATGCGTTTGCCGTATTCCTTCAACAAGGCCGTCAAGAGACACTTGACTTTGAGAACACGTCTTACAACATCAGCCTGAATAATCAGTTTAACGATAATTTGATGGGCTACGTCTCATTCTCAACTGGCTTCAAAAGTGGTGGCTGGTCACCTGATTGCTTCTCACCGGCGGCCTGCTTTGCGCCAGTAGATGAAGAAGAACTGGACTCAGTGGAAGTGGGTGTTCGCTCAGACTGGTTAGGCGGCAGGTTAAGACTGAACGCAACCTACTTCTCTAATAGCTACGAAGGTCTGCAGATTGGCGCGACGGTGCCCGGTCTAGGTTTTACTCGCTTTAACACGCAAGAGGCTGAAATTAGTGGGCTGGAACTTGAGACAATATTCCAAGTTAACGACAACCTGCTTGTCAATTTCACCTACGGAACACTTGATGCTGAGTATACGCAATTAACGCTAGCACAAGCCGGCGGCTTGACAAACGACGGCGCGAGCCCGGGTTGTAATGGGGTTGTCAGCATACAGTGTGCACTAGGGCTTCAACTCAAAAATGCGCCAGACTATAAAGGCACGCTTGGCGTTGAATATCGACTGCCGCTGCGCTCGGGTACATTGACCGCCGGCATCGACTTCTCATTCGAAGATGAATCGTTTAGCTTAGTAGCAAACGGCCCTCCACATGCGTTAACAGACCCAGGTACGCTTGTAGACGCACGGATTAGTTGGGAATCAGAGCAACAATGGCGCATTGCCTTATGGGCTAAAAACCTTGGCGACGAAGAGTTCGCGCGCGCGGCAACTGCGGGTTCATTTACGCAATACGCGTCTGACCCACAAACCGTTGGCGTTGACTTCGGCATTGATTTTTAGACGGTAAGCCGATTCAAGCAAGAGCTTTTTCGAAGCACTCGTTTTCAAAGCACTTATTTTCGAAGCGCTTATGAGTAACCCTTTGAAAAAGCTCATGCCGGCTATTTATAAACATCAAGGTATCTGGCACGGCGAATATCAAACCGTAGACCAAAACGGCACGCTTATAGACCAACACCAAAGTCGCGTAGAATGTATCTTTCCCGAGTCGGGTAAGAACGTTTATATACAACGTAACCGCTTCACGTGGCCGGATAAGCGTGAAATTGAAATGAGTTTTAGCGGTGAGCTGCAAGGAAATAGACTCTATTGGAATACCGACGCATTTCATGGATATGGGTGGCAAGCCAGCGATCACATCTTCTTGCTCGAGCTGCAACGCAAAGACGTTCCCGGCGCATCCTTTACCGAGGTTATCGTCTTAGATCAAATGGAAAAAACTCGTGCCAGAACGTGGCATTGGTTCAAAGATGGCAAATGCTATCAGCGAACCTTGTGCAATGAATTCTTAGTTTAGTGAATTCTTAGTGTAGTGAATTAGTGGAAACGTGAACCGCTGTATTCGCGAGCAAGACGACTTGAGGGTACATTTTAAACGAAGGTTTCCTGATGGTCGGTCTGGTGAAACAGGGCGCTTAAGACTGACTATTATTCTTCGCTTAGGGCTATTTATTATTCTTCGCTTAGGGTTATTTATTATTCTTCGCTTAGGGCTATTTATTGGAAGTTACGTTATTGGAAGTTACGCACATTCGAGCGGGCTTGGCCGGGCTTATTAATAGTCTTAGCTGAGTACTTACTAATTAATTCAGCACGCAAAGCGACGCAAATTTCGCGTAAGCGCGGCTCAGAGACCTTTTCTGCATTGTTGAAAACCTGTCGCAACGCATTTCTTGAGCTCACCTCAATGACGGTTCCGTTTAAACGATAAAGGATTAACGCAAATTCTGACAGTAACGCTAATGCTCTAGGCGATAAAACATCACGTCGAATTTCAAGTACACTGATATTTGAGTTCATGGTTCTACCCCTCTGTGATAGTGAGGTAAATTAGAACAAAATATGAACACTTGTCCAATAATCCATTCAGACTAGTCTTTAATAGTGCTTAGAGAAACACCTCATCCAAGGTAAACAGCGAGAACTTCTCGCTGGGTGCAATGCTCTGAGAAACCATTTTTCTCGCCACTTCGCACCCGCTTATTGGGCGGTACCGCCTTAAGCCTGGCAACTTACAAAGCGTTGGCATAAGCATTGCAGCCACTGCTTCGCCAAGGCGCGGCTGATTCCTATCGCCGACCAATAGAGAGGGTTGAAATATGCTTATATGGGGGAATGCTAAGCGCTGAACCTTATCTTCCAACTCCCCTTTCATCCGCAAATACGGGCTCACGCTTTTTGCGCTTGCGCCACTGGAAGAGACCAATAAATAATGCGCTACGCCATTGTTCGCGGCCAATTGAGCAGACTCGTATTGATACCAAAGGTCGACCTTTCGCTGCGCGTCGATAGTCTTCGCTTGTTTGAGAGTCGTACCAAGACAAGAGAACAACATATCCCCGTTCAATAAATCAGCGTGATCACTTAGGCGCTCGAAGTCAACGACGTGGTTACGTACTTTATCAGACGAGTGCGCCATAGCGCGACGTGTGATCGTGACAATGCTAGTTATATGCTCGGCCGCGGCTAAACAGTCAACAAGCTCTGACCCAACAAGCCCGGTGGCCCCTACTACGATTGCGGTGCTACTCATACGCTGAATTCGATTGTATCAATAAATAAGAATATCGACAGTGTAGTCGGCAAACTCTGTACATAACAGCCGCGATCTTTCTAAATAGAATTAAGGTACGTACTCGAATATCATTGAGACTCACCGAGCAAGTACGTTAAGAAGAACAAACATGAAAAGATTAGACAATCACTTATTTGATAAAATTGCAGCATTTCAAATCGGCTCTCAAACAGACACCTTAACGTTTGCAGATCGCCTGTGCAGGGAAAATAATTGGTCTCATGCGTTCGCTGAGCGATGCATTGCCGAGTACAAGAAATTTATTTACTTAGCTGTTACATCGAGTGAGCCGGTAACGCCATCTGATGAAGTAGACCAAGTCTGGCACTTGCACCTGACCTATACCCACTCGTACTGGATAGGCCTGTGTCAAAACACATTAAATAAGACACTGCATCACGGCCCAACCCAAGGCGGAAGCGCTGAGGGGCTGCGATATCGCTCACAGTATCAGGCAACATTAGAACGCTACAACGAGGTCTTTGGTCAACGCCCAGCCGCGGACATTTGGCCAGCCAGAGAGCATCGTTTTAAACACGCCGATAAGTTCGTTAGAGTCAATACAGCGCGCCAGTTTGTGGTGAAGAAACCATCAAGTGCACTACTCGCAATCACAACCCTACCGTTACTGTTGGCTGCCTGCGTTAAAAACGAAGCTGAAGCGGACGTTTTAATCGCACTAATCGTGCTTCTCGTGGCCTACGCTTGCTATAGATTATTTCAAGCCGCTCGTAATCATAAGCAAACAGGCGGATCATCCGGCGGCTGCGGCTCTGCGGGAAGCGGTGGCTCTTCTGGAAATAGCCGCGGACAACACAACGACGTTGACTCTGGTTGCGGTGGCTGCGGCGGTTGCGGTGCGTAAGCCTATAGCTCACGCGATGACTTATAAGCGGCCCAGTTTACAGTTTCTTAACGCGCACGCTGCCACCGCTCGTTTTTAGGGTCAGCTGCGGGCCGCCGCCATTAATTTCACCCTTTATCTTAGTGCGTTTGATCAAACCTTTTACTGCGAACTCGCTGGATACGCGTCCACCGCTTGTTTTGGCGTCTAAATTTATCCCGACCGAGGACTCGAGGTAAGCCGTGATACTGCCACCCGAGGTGGTGAGTCGACTATCCTGAGTTGGCTGTGCTGCAAAACGCACTTTCACGCTACCACCGGAGGTATGTGCGTTAACGTTGCCAACAACTTCATCAACGCTAATCGAACCACCTGACGTTTTCACTTTAACATCGCCAACTATCTTCCCCAGGGTAATCGAGCCTCCTGACGTATACGCGTCAACCTCACCCGTGATTGCGGCAAGCTCAATAGAACCGCCACTGGTCCTCAAATCGGTGCTGTAACGTCGAGGCACCTTAATCAGGAAGTGCGCACCTGACTTACCAAATGACATAAAACCAAACCCTTTTCTGGTGCCTTTGATTTTGACGTCGTTGCCATTTTGGGAAACGTCGACCTCAAGATCGTCGCTCTTGCGTCGCACCATGACCTCTACCGTATCGAGTTCATGCGACTCGACCTCGATAGACCCTGAATCAGTATCTATATAAAGCGTGCCACCTTGGTCTACCGAGAACGAGTTTTCTGAAACCGAGGTGTTTGCCTGAGATAGTGCGATAAACGCTAACGCAAGTGCGCTAGCAATAACAATCTTGCCGAGGTTCTTCATTGGGTTTCTCCACTAGTTTTATTGGTTGACTGCGCCGTTCAGCGCTCATTACCCCTAATTAGATGCAGATATCGAGCGAAGGGATTCAAATTTTTAGCAAAAACCTGCTAGGTATCAGAATCATCTGAGGGTGCTTTGGCGGCGAAACCAATAAATTGAGGTCTCAGCTATAGATTTCGCCAGCCTATGAGCATCAAAAACTGTGGATTTATGTGAATTTTTCTCGCCTCAAAGGCGTCTGAGCATAGATCTCATGTCGAATACGTTAGTATTTAGCGGTAAAGAAACGGCATCTTATGACGATTTCTTTAAATAACGGGGTTAACGTCATCGGGGGAATTAATATGCGTGAAATTATATTGTTATTATCAAGGCCACGATTATCACTAGCGCTACAAAGTAATAGCGTAAATCACAATAAGTACAGGGCAAAGGACTGGGCAAAGTTCGGGGCAAAGTCCAGATTAAATTCCGGCCTACGACATACAGTATTGAGCCTGCTGTTCTTAATGATCGCGGGCACGGCGCATACATCCTATGCGCAATCTGCCTCTATTCTGGTCGATACCGCTGTTTTACCGGCAATTTCAACGCCAACGGCAACCACGCTGTCACCGTTCACGCGGATCACTTTCTCCACCCCATTTGCGCCGGGCACGGTGCCCAACGTCTTCCCAATGACACCTGAATTTGGCGCAGGCGCCGCTGATGATCCTTGTGTCATGCGGATCCGTAATATCGACAACCTTGGGTTTGACGCCGCGTGTTTAGAACCGTTCAATGAAGATCGAGACGCGCCTTCAGTTAGCTTCAACTACATTGCAATCCAAAACGGCTCAACCAGCGTACCCTTAGTCGGCGGCGGGAGTGTGCAATTTCAATCACGCTGCAATTTTGTAAACAATCAAGTATTTGGCCCAAGGTGCACGAACTGCGCACTCGCGACGGGCCAAACTCAAAGCTTCCAGAACATCAGCTTTAGCCCAGCTTTTTCGTCACCTCCAGCGTTATTGACACAGATCGCGTCAACCAATAATACGCTTGCAGGCAGCGCAACTATCCCAGGTGGTGAGCCCGAAACCCTTGTCGCTGCTGTCGGCAACGGATCGCTGAGCGCAGCAGGTTATAGCGTCAGTCTAGATCGCATGGAAGCCGGCAACGGCGTCATCAACAATGGCGAAAACATCTGCCACTTGGCGGTTGAGCGCGGCGGCTGCCAAGAACTTGACCTGTCGTCTTTGGGCGGCCCAGCATCGGTGCTATTTAATGCAACCTTTGGCGACAATGTTGATGGACACGACAACGGTGCGTCTTCTGGCGAAGGCGCAACCTTTGCCCCCAACTGCTTTAGCAGTACACCCGTGGTGCTGGGTGGGCACCGATCTCGACGCGGCAATAACGGCGGCTTTCTGCGGCTTGTCAGCCAGAATGCCACCGAAGCTATCTTTACGTTTGACGAAGACCGCGTTAGCGATACAGAGCGTAATCACATTGACGAAGAAATTTCAGTCCTGGCATTCAGCTCTACTTTCACAACACCGGTTACATTGAGTAAAGCTCGAGTGCAACAAGTGGGTCGCAAGACCACGTTTAACTGGGAAACTAGCGCCGAGATATTCCACTTAGGCTTTCATCTGTGGGGCGAAACCGAGAGTGGTTGGGAGCAGTTAAACAAACGATTGGTTCCAGGGCAACCTAGGGACACGGCACTTTTAAGCGAATACAGTCATACGGTTCGTTTAAACCGTCAACAATACAACACCATTCGCCGCTTCGGCATTTCCAGCGTTGACAATACCGGCTACGAAGAATTCTATGGTCCGTTTGAAACAGGTGTTGACTACGGCGAGGCGTCAAACAGCGAACCGGTAAACTGGGCTAAAACGCGCCAAAATTTTGAACAGCGTATGCGCAGAAAAGGCTATTCCAAGGTCGGCAACCGTTGGCGTCGGGTCAGTCAACAAAGAAAACTGCGGCTTGAAAAACGCGAGCTGGGGATTGATCAGACGGTACTTACACTCAATTTTGAGGCCAACGGCATACATCAAATAAGCGCTGAAGAGGTGCTTGCGGTAGTGCCTCATTGGCAGAACCTAGCGTTAGATCGCCTAGCCGTGATGCTTAACGGTGACGCGGTAGCACGACACGTTGTGAGCGATGACGATTTTTTTAACGCCGGCGATGCGCTTATTTTCAACGTTCGAAAACCAATCGGTAAAGACGCTACCTACCTTAAGCAATACGCGTATCAACTCCGTATCAACCGAGCCTCAGCAATCGATGCTAGCCTTTTTAATGCTGATGTCGACGCAAGTACTGCGTTGTCAGAGCACGCATTGGTATCGGTAACTCCGACCGAGGACAAAGCATACTCGGCGGTATTAAATGCTGACCGGCCTTGGTTTGATGCGCGAATCGTAAGCTACGGCAACCCCAGCTCGGTTAACTACGCGGTGGACTTTGAACGTGACGTTGATACCACTCGCGAGGCCTATCTAGAGGTTTCATTGGTCGGTGGCCTAGACTTTCCCGAGCCGCAAGACGACCATCACATACAAATTAAGGTAAACGGTCAGCTGGTCGACGACGCGCTTTTTGATGGCTTAATTGCCTACAATCGACACATTAAAATACCGGCAAACCTAGTCAAACAAACTGGTAACCAGATCAGTATTACGGTGCCCGGCGACACGGGCCTGGCCGCCGATATTGTGATGGTTGATAAACTTGTTTTATCAGCCTACTCGGCACTCCGTGGACACGACACGTATTACTTTCCAGCGGATGTCGAGAGCCCAGGCTATCAGGTTTACGTAGGCGCGAATGCACCGCAAAATGCGCCAGCGGTGTTCGCATTTACCGACAGCGGGCTATTGTCAAAGCTTGACGCTAACACAGATCAAGCGTCTGGCACTCTTAGGTTCGCGGCATTGCCAAGCCTGAAAGCCTCTCGAGGCACGACTCAATACGCAGTCTCAGCAACTAACACCTGGCCATCAGCCAGCGCGATCAATGTCGCAGACGGGAGCCTATTACACACCACTCAAACAGATTTATTGATTGTTGCTCACCCTAATTTTATTGGCCCTGAGCTCGACGACTACGTCGCGTTTAAACTCGAGCAAGGCTATCAACCTAAGATTGTAAATTGGTTAGACTTGGTTGAAACTTATGGCTTTGGGAACAATACGCCAAGCGCGCTAATCAATTTCTTAGCGCGTTCGAGAGAATACTATGACACTCAAAATGTCTTATTAGTGGGCGGACATACCTACGACTATCTTGGTTTTCTGAATGAGGAAATCGTTAACTTTATCCCAACTAATTATCGCCGGGTAAACTTCTACGAGTTTGCGCCGACTGATAATGTTTTTGCTGACCTTACTGGTAACGGCTTACCCGATTTCGCCATCGGCCGATGGCCAGTTCGCTCGATCGAAGATTTACGCGCCATTGTCCAAAAGAATAAAGACTGGCAAGCCAATAGAGACGCCAATAGTTATCAAAGTGCAGTCCTGATTGCACAGCCAAACGACGCACGCAATTTGGACTTTGATAAACAGATGAACACCTATCTAAACGCACCACTGCAACAAATAAACGGCATCGACACGGTGCACAAAATCGTGATGCAAGATATTGCAGACTCTGCCCTCGAGACTCCGGTACAACAAGTGCGATCACGAATCAATGACTACTTAAATGACGGGCTGAGCCTGCTGAGTTTTTCCGGCCACGGCAGTTACTCATCTTGGGGCTTTCAAGGCGTGGTCGACACTAATTTTGTTAAAAGCTTAGAGAACGTTGGTAAGCCTACACTGGTTATGCCACTCGCGTGTTATACAACCAACTATGAACACCCAAGTGTCAATACTCTGGCGCACCAGTGGTTGTTCTCAGGCGAGCAAGGTGCGGTTGCCATTCAGGGCGCCTCATTGTTGGGAGATTATCGTGAAAACGGTATTTTCGCCGAACGTTACCTGCGCCAAACCAGTACGTCGGCCACAGTCGGAGAAGCCATCATGAAAGCTAAGAATGAGATGGCAAAAGGAAATGACATGCTGGATAACTGGGCGTACTTAGGTGACCCTACCCTACCGTTGCGCTAAAAATTTAGTACCTAAGTTAGGTCGGTGAATAAGTAATATCGGTGAAAAAGCCTGCTAGTGCCGTCGGTAAAAAGCCTTTAATAGACGGTCGGACTAACGACGAAGACCTCGGGTAGATAATGCCGCCTTAGCGCTTTATAATATCAAAATGGGCTCAGCTTAATCGCTGAGCCTTTTATTTTTCTGGCGATACTTGCGCCTCGTAAATGTATTGATGAATGCGACCGACCCTGTCATTTGTTTTTTTCTCTTTGGTTTAATCGCCGGAGCCTTGAAGTCTGAGCTGCGTTTACCCAGTCAGGTTTACGACTTCGTTTCAATGTTGCTGCTGTTAACGATTGGATTAAAAGGCGGCATCGAACTCGCAAACCAGCCGTTCAACACACTATTACCGCAAATAGTCGCCGTGGCTTACATAAACTCTCACGGTATTGCGTTTGAAGAGCACATGGCGTTGTTCGTTGTATTACTTGAGATACCCGCTATCTTGATAGGTATCGTTTTGGCGAAAGGCTTATCAAGACACACCCAGTGGTCAAACGTTGCCCACGAAGTTTTACTCGGTAAAGGCGTTATGTTTTTAATTGGCGGCTTGGTCATTGGCTGGCGAAGTGGCCCGTCGGGTGTTGAATCAATATCCCCGTTGTTTTTTGACTTATTCAAAGGCATTCTTGCCTTGTTCCTACTCGAAATGGGGTTAATCGCCGCCACGCGGTTAGACAGCCTAAAACGTTATGGACTCTTCCTTTTCGCGTTTAGGCGCGCAGGGCTACACGACAACTAACGCTCGTGGCAGTGGCAGCCATGGCGTTAGAGGGGCCGCGTGGGAGGCAAACTCTAATATTAGAGTGGAAGTTATTTGCAGCCATGAATTAGCGCAACAAATAGCGGACCATTTACAAGAAACCTATTATGATAACCACGCAATGGTCACCTACAGCAGTGACATAGACGTATTAAGACCAGCAAAATTTACGAGCTAAAAATGCAAAATAAAAATATGAGCACGACCGAAGACCTACCGGTAATTGGCGTGTTGGGCGACGGCCAATTGGCTATGATGATGATTCAAGCCTACCAAGACCTAGGTGGGCGCGCCTATGTCTTTGGTGGATCAGATGACGGCCCTGCCAGCACCGTCGCGGATAAAGTTTTTATAGGCGACCCAAGTAATCTCAATGAGCTCGAAGATTTTTTCAACGCGGTCGATGTGGTAACGCTCGAAAATGAGTTCAATGACAGCGAGCTATTGAGCGCCGCATCATCTCGATGCGCCACCCCGCTGCTCCCTGACCCAAAAAGATTTGGGTTAATCGAAGATAAACTCTCAGAGAAAAGGTTCTTTCAAGAGCTTGGCGTTAGCCTCGCTGAATTCTTTGAGATTAACAGTAGTGATGACCTTATTGATGCCCCGGGCTATCTAAAAATTGCGAAAGGCGGCTACGATGGCATTGGCACGTATAAGGTCAACAATAAAGCCGACGCAATCGCCATTTATGACACCATAAAATCATCTGGCGTAATTTTGTTTGAGCGAACCATAGAGTTTGAAAAGGAGCTCTCTGTTATCGCGGTCGGCAATAAAGATGAGCTGGTTTTTTACCCGATCGTTGAGACTCACCAAGAACACGGAACCTGTCGCTATGTCAGCTTTCCGGCCGGTGTGAGCAACGCTGTAGAACAGCAAGCCCAAACTCAAGTAAGCGCGATCTTAGCGAAATTGGGCACCAGCGGCTTATTCGCTTTCGAATTTTTCCTCAGCAAAGATGGGCAGCTTATTATTAATGAATCAGCGCCAAGGCCTCATAATTCAGGACATATTACGCTTGATTTGACCGACTGTTCACAGTTCGAAAACCACATGCGCGCTATCGCTGGCCTGCCACTGCGTAAACCTCAGCTGGTAAAAGAATCGATGACTATGATCAACCTGCTTGGCACCAAGAACGGTGTTTTTGATGCGCAAGAGATTGTCGACAATGTCAGCGATTCAGAATCAAGCATCACCTTGTACCGAAAGCAAGAATCACGAATTAAACGTAAAATGGGCCACATCAATATCTGGGGTCAAGATCAACAACAGCGAGCAGAAGAACTAGTGCGCACGCTGGAAGTGTAAACAGAATAAAAGAGAAATACCGATGAAAGTAGCAATAGTGATGGGGTCCGACTCCGATTGGCCAGTTATGCAAGCGGCCGCTGACATACTTGCGGAGTTTAATGTTGCGTTTGAGGCCAGGGTGCTCTCAGCACATCGCACGCCAGAAGACATGGTGCATTTTGCAAAAGCCGCGGCGACGCAGGGCTTCGACGTGATTATTGCGGGCGCGGGTGGGGCCGCGCATTTACCGGGCATGGTCGCGTCTTGCACCACTTTGCCGGTGATCGGTGTACCGGTTCGGGGAAGCAACCTTGAAGGCATGGACTCACTATTATCAATTGTACAAATGCCTCGAGGCATTCCGGTCGCAACCGTGGCAATCAACAATTCGACCAACGCGGCACTGCTTGCAATTAGAATGTTGTCGATAAGTCATACAGAATGCCGACAAATGCTAGAGCAATACGCAGCCGATATGGCTGACATGTCTAGGAAGAAAACCCTAGACTAGATCTGTATCTAAACTGGGTTATCTCCAAGTGGGGTCTGGTGCGCTTAATGATTTTCTAGGAGCTGGCCAAAACCCGACAATTGATCATTGAGCTTATTAGCTCTCAGCGCGTGCCAATACGTCGCGGTGTTAATCGCAATCACAGGCTTGCCAAGTTCTAGTTCAAGCTCGGCGCACAGCCTAATCGCCGATAAGTTCGTGCCGACTTGCACAATCGCGTCGACCTCATCACTGTCGAGCGCTTGAATACTGGCCCGCACCTCATCAACTTGGACTTCTGCGATCGCGGTCCAGCTAGGACATTGTAAGCACGCATCGCGAACGGTATTAAACCCATGGTCTGAGAGGTAGTTTCGAACCTCATCATTCGCCACCGGGTAGTAAGGCGACATGAAAGCAATGTTCTTTATTCCACCAATAACTTGCATTGCAGCGACCACCGCTTCAGAACCTACTGATAGCCGCAAGCCCGATGCGTCCTCTACTCGGGCCTTCCACTTAGCACCGCCTTCGGCACCACCATAAAAAGTTACGGCTGACATCCCCATTACTAGGTAGTCCGGCGCGCAAGTAAGCACGCCATTGACCGCATCAATGACGTTTTCTGAAATTTCCAGTGTGCCCGCCATAAAACTTTCATTGGAGATCGCATTCGCATTTTGAATAATAATGCGACTGTAGTGATTGGTCACACCCGGCACGCGCATATCATCAAAGTCGGGCTGTACAATGGTATTGGTCGAGGGACCTAATACGCCGAATTTCGCGCGGTAGCCGAGTGCGTCAGTCATGCTGTAACTCCAAAAAGGTAAGGCTTTGAATCGAAAGACAATCGAGTCTAGAGCCTATTGATAATGTGGGTCAACCCAAGCGCCGGCCGACTTCGACCGCACCGGTTGCACCAGTACAGGTGCTTCGGTATTCGGATGATCGTCACCCCAGTTAACCGGATCACCGAGCATCTCGACTCGCGCATTGTCAGTATACCAATCGACCAAATCACCGTCGCAACGCAACAAGAACGTAGCACCCTCTTTATCACCGGCAGTGAAGTCACCATGGCGTACATGGGCTGGCCTAAAGAAATAACTACCCGGCTCTAACGTGCCAAAATTATAGTGAAAGTCGCCTTCCAAGGTATACGATTCTTCGAATACTGGATGGTGCGCCAGCGGGTGCTCACGCCAACCTGGCTTAGCTTTGATCAGCCGGGTATAAAAGCCGGTGATCGGATCACGATACATCAGCTTTATATAAAGCCCAGGAACCGGGGTGCCGCCACGCTCGAAATCCATCGGGCTACCGTGTTCAGGGTCGGTGACTTCGTACCAATCCATTTCTTTAGTTCTAACCACAGTTAATTGGTGCTCAGCGGCTGTTCCAGGTGCGTTTTCGGTCGCGGCTTCGAAGCGCCAATCACCGTACTCACGGAACAATAATATCTCAGTACCTGCGTCAACCTTAATAGCGGGTGTTAGTACACCCTTAGGGGCACAAAAATATCCGCCCTCAAGTAACTCATCATCACCAACGCACACCCTACCTTTCATCACATACCATTCGGTCATCGCGCTGTGCAAGCCGGCGACGCGACTCCAGTCAGTTTTGAAGTCTACCCGCAATGACGCAGAGCCATCTTCCTCGTCATAACTCAGGTTCTTTTGCACTGCTTCGCCGCTGCCCAAAGGCAATTCAGCCATGTGCCAGATCAAATCGTCTTCGTGAATAAATTCTACATGTGGTCTCATTTTTTTTTCCTACTGCTATGAAGTTACATGGTGAAATTTAACAGAATATCTAAATAATCAATAGTAGATTAAAATTATATTTTTCATAGAGTAAAGTCTATGACCCCCATTTACCTTTAAGAGCCGACCTGACATTCTTTTCGATCTTCTTCATTGGCAACAAATCTCTCGCATTGGTCAGCATAAAATCAAGGAAGCGCTCAGCGACCGGAGACAATTTTTTATCGCTTAAATGCACAATTCGCCACTCAGACTGAATCGGAAAACCCTTAACATTAAGCTGTGTGATGCCGTCGGCATCAGCGTTGCTCAAAATATACGCGGATATAATCCCAAGCCCCATATTAGCCATTACCGCATGCTTGATCGCCTCGTTACTCTGAATAATGAGCGAGTCTCTTATCGATACGTGCTGTGATGATAGATAATTTTCAACGCAAATAGACGCACTAGAACCGGCTTCACGTACGACAAACCGTTCGTTTTCAATGTCTTTCCACTGCAGGCGCTTGCGCGCGGCGAGATGATGCGTCGTTGAAGCAATAACGGCTATCGGATTTGGCAAGAAGGGGTAGGACTTAATATCGAGATCTTCAGGCAACTCGCTAAAGAAATAAATATCATCTCTATTCTCGGATAAACGTTGCATGATTTCGGATCTATTGCCAACGTTAAACTTAACTTTGACACCTGGATAGAGCTCGCAAAACGGGGCTAACACGTATGGTATGAAGTACTTTGCCGTGGTGACCACCGCAATGCTGAGCGTGCCAGCATGCAATCCCTTTAACTCGTCCACACGTTCGCCAAGATTATCGATTACCTCAAATACTTTACGCCCGGCCTGGGCAACTTCTTGTCCAGCCTCGGTAAGTTTTAAGCGCTTACCAATAACTTCATACAATGGCAAACCTATCGCTTCTGACAACTTCTTGACCTGCATAGACACCGAAGGTTGAGTCAAATGAAGCTGTTCGGATGCCCGCGCGATACTTTGCAATTCAGCAACTTTCAGGAAAATTTCAAGTTGCCTAAGTGTGCCTAATTTACTTAACAACCTTAAGTCTAGATCTTTCATTAAATTAGAATGGAGTCATAGCAAGTAAAGCGCAAGCGATAAAGAGCCAAAGGCCGTGGCGAAGAACTACAAACACCAGTGGCCGGGAAATATACACCAGTGGCTGAGAAATTTAAACGCCGGTGGCTAGAAATTTTAATAGTAGTCGAAAATAATGCGTATGCGAAGTAGTTCAACTGAAATCGCGAGCCGGGTTGCCCAAACGCTCGCACGCGATGGCCATCACCCAAGAATCACACCCGTGAGATCGCCCTTCAGCAATCTCTTAAAATTGTAACCTCAATAACACATGCGTCCGACATCAATCTTGTTACTTTGCACGCCCGTTAAATCAATACTACTAACACAGAGGAACACATGTTGAAATTCTCATACGTAAAGTCATTCGCTTCAACGCTTATCATTGTTGCTGCCGCACTGTTCTCGTTAAACAGTCTCGCCGACGGACACGGAGACCATAAAAAGAAAGACGCTAAAATGAATATTGTTGATACCGCGGTTGCCGCAGGGTCGTTCAACACCTTAGCCACCGCGCTGACTGAGGCGGGTTTAATTGATACTCTAAAGGGCGACGGACCGTTTACCGTGTTTGCACCAAGCGATGATGCGTTTGCGAAAATCCCCGCGGATCAACTCAAAGGGATTTTAGCGGACAAAGAAATGCTCACCTCTATCCTGACCTATCACGTAGTCGCAGGCCAAGTCATGGCGGCAGACGTCGTCAAACTCAACTCTGCAACAACCGTGCAGGGCTCTGATGTTGCAATCAGTACGAACGACGGTGTGAAAGTGAACGATGCCAACGTCGTTAAAACCGATATCGTAACCAGCAACGGCGTTATCCATGTGATTGACACAGTATTGATACCGGCCGCTCAATAGAAGGTAGGTTTCAATAGCCCAAAGGCAGCTTGCGAGAGAGCTGCCTTTTGGAACAACGCGTGAGCCCTAAATACCAAGCACACTGGGTTGTTCAAACGATCCAGGAAGCCAACGAACACACGCTAGGGCGGTTGCAACGCCTATTAGCTACCCGCTCTCATCTTAGATATTTGCGTGAGCGAATAGCCATCTCTATCGCGCAAATCGTCGCGTGCGCCAGCTTCTTTCAACAGGGCCGCTAATTCGCTTTCACCATTCCAGGCAGCGTAGAACAATGACGACCACCCTGAATGGTCTTGCACGTTGACGTCGGCGCCGTTAGCTATCAACGCTTTCGCGACTTGCATATGACCGTTATGAATGGCCGCCATCAACGGTGTTTTATCGAGATTAGTTAAGGCATTGACGTTCGCGCCAACAGCTAAAAGCTTTTCCACTAGTAACAGGTTGCCGCTTATCGCGGCGTAGTAGAGTGCCGTTCGACCATTATTATCAACAAGCTCACTGTCCACATTATTATCGAGTAAGAATTCAACGATGCCGCTCTGCTGCGATACCACGCCTAAAATTAGCGAGCTCTCACCGTTACCTCCACGACCGAGAAAATTCGCAGGGTCGGCCATGAAACCTTGGGTTGTATCAAGATCACCATTAGTAATCGCGGCAACTAAATCTTGATCCAATGCGCGGTTCAATGGTCTACGTTTCTTTGTTTTTTTTGACTGAACCTGAACCGGAACAACAACTCTATCGTTTGGCCTACTGCGTACTCGAGGCGAGTCTAAATTTGTTACACCCGATGCATTCGCAAGGGCGGTCGGCGCCTCAGTGGTTATTGATAAAGGCTTATCCAGCGCCTTCAAGCTTCGCAACCTTTCTTCAAATTCAGAATTCTTCTGTTCAAGCCCCCTTAAATAGTCGCTAAGCTCGCTTTCTTGAGAAGGCTCAGCAAAGGGTTCAACTAGATCGGTCTCTACTCGATCGTCGCCAACGTAGACAACGGGTACCGCGCTCGGTGTACGACTCGTATTAACGCCGACTATTAGGGCAACGAGTATCAGCATTAAAGCAGCAGCGGCAAAGAAGCCAAAGCTATTTTTGGAACGAGTTGCTGCGTTTGATCTCTCTGTGCTCACGTGCAACGCTGCACTAGAATCTGCCACGCTCTCGCTAGGAGATACAACTTCCTTTGGAAAGTGCTCATCTATGCCCATCGCATTCAAGCGGGCAAAATTCTTATGCTTTGGGTCAGCAACTAATATAAATCTCCACGCAAGATTTTCTTGCTCAATATAGCGAACCAATTGAGACAATAATTGCACAGAGGCTCCACTCATTGAATGCGCGTTATAGATATAGACAAGCCCGTGATGCAAATGCGAAAGTGCAGCGCAAATACGTCGAAAACGCGAAGCCTCCGGCATTTCAGACGCTCGGTTTTCGCCTTTTTCGGCAGTTTCTATTCGCCATAACGACATCAAAAACGACTTGTTAATCGCTGCCGGATCTAGGTCATATAGTTCAATCTCATTTACCGCAAACGCGTCCGTAAGAGTTTCATAGAAAGCTTTCACGTCTTTATGAGCCATTGGCTTATGAATCAACACGACGCGCGTCTTGCCTATTAAAATTTTTCTTAGCTGTTGTCGATCAATCAATGAATTTTCCTGTTATGCAGTTTCCACGGCCGCTTTAAACGAAGACAGTATCTCAATCAAGATTCATCCGGGTTTAAGATAGTAAATTCAACCCGTCGATTCCGAGCACGGCCTTTGTAGTCCGGGGTACCATCAGCAAGAACTTCTGGGTAACGCGGCTCTGTCTCGCCTTTCCACTTTACGATGAGACGCTTTTCACCCACTCTCGAAAACACCAACTCGCCGGCCGCTGAGGTGGCGCGTTTTTTTGATAACGCCAAGTTCGTTTCTGCCAGGCCTGAGCTGTCGGTATGACCAACGATCTCTATCTGGCGTTGCTGTAAATAATCTTTATTAACTTCAGCGGCAATTTGGGCGATTTTGCCACGTGCATCTAGATCAATCTTTGCGGTAGCCCCACTGAAAAAGATATCGGGTGGAAGGTATACGTTTACTCCACGGTCAGTTTGTTCGGCTTCAAGCCCCGCGTCGGTAAAGCTCGCAATAGCCCGTGCATTCAACTCCGATATGGAAGGCTCAGGTATTGGTTCAGGCTCAGGCTGAGCTACCACGACAGGCTCCGGCACGGGTTCCGGCGTGGTCGGCTCAACAAACAATGGGCCCGAATTCGGAAAATCCGGATTGTAAACTAGGGGGCTATTACACGCTGAGAGTGCTAGCATCAGGCTCAAACCCACTAAAGTAGATTGTTTTTTCTTGTTCATTCCCAAGCCGGGGTTAAAGTTTATTTCCAAGGAAAGTATGGTCTGCGCAACACCACTAATACAACTCGAATAGAGCTTGACTGTGTCAAACAATGTTAATTTTTATAATACATTTGAACGACAAAACACCTTTAAAGGCGGCGGCTCTTAAGTCTATGACTTATATTCGACACCTGAAGTTGCTATGCTAATAGCTCAATAGCTGACGTTTTCAACGATGATCCTAACCGGCCTAGCGGGCTTTTTTGCCTTTCTAATTTTTTACGATTTATTCAAAGGCAGCAAACCACTGCGTCACTACGACGCATTTGACATCGGCTACCTCATCACGCTCACCACGCTGTGCGTAGCCTGCGCATGGACGCCGTATAAATTTTGGACTTTTGAGAAGACTCTTTCCAAGCACGCGTCAACGTTTGCTAAACGGCCGGGGGTGAACGTTACCTGCACCTCTGTGTTCGAGTCGATATTTGACCAATACGACATGACTAACGCGGGCACCGCTTACATTGAAGCGGGGGAAATCGTTTTTCAACATGGGTGGTGTAAACAGTTTATGGAATACTTAGAAGACCCGGCGCAACCGTCTGAAAAAGAACTTTTTAGCATGCACGTATTCACCCATGAAGTAATGCATATCCGCGGTGAATCAGACGAACGAAAAACCGACTGCCAAGCGATTCAGCGCAACCATTTACTCGGTGAACAACTCGGCATTAATCGTCGGATCGCCCGGCGAAACGCGGTTAAGTATTACAAAACGCAGTATCCGAAGCACCCCTATTTCAGTAAAGATTGTGGTCCTAGAAAAAAATACGACGAAAGGTTAAGCGGCTCTATTTGGCGCGATTTGTAGCCACATCTTTAACACGCACCTGTTTGGCCGCTACCCAGCGTGTGTGTGCTAGTCAGCCAGAATTCACCACTCTTGGGTTCGCCCGCTCGGCAAGACATTCATCGCTCGCCATTTCGAATTCCCGACAGATCAGAGGACGATTTTGATAGATTGAGCATTTCATCGTGCTGCGATCCAGTGCGACACACCAGCCGTCAGCGAGCCGCTCCATGGTCATACCGCCCCACTCATCAACGTCTATAAACTCGTCAGGCACCCCGGTGTCGCTAAGCAACAAGACTTCTAATCGGCAGCAGCTAGCGGCGCAGTTACTGCACGCTATTGCTTCGCGCGCAGGCGTTTGAATTTTTTTGATTGTCAAAATTTTGGCGGCTTAAGCTTGATCTGATTTTCAATGCCAGTGTAACGTGAGAGTCGCCAATAAGCTGTACAGAATTGAAAAAAGGCTGGCTCACGTTAGGAACCAGCCTGTAACTAACCGCTCAATTTCGCGTCCTCTAAAAGCCAGCGCGAACACCGAAGAATGCGCGACGTCCAATAAGATCATACAGCGCGTTATTAATATTCCCTGCCGGAACGGCGTCGAAGACATTACGAACACCGCCATAGACTGAAATATTATCGGTGACTGCATAATTGGCACTCAAATCATGCGTGGTAATTGATGCGACAAACGCGGGCGATTGGTCTTCTGGTATATCTCCGGTTGGCGAGATATCAAGCAAAAATGAGCGATCAAGATAGCGTGCGGTCCAAGTCGAACTGAAATTATTCAGTCGGTAGGTCGTGCTAAATCGATACTGAAACTCCGGATCACCAATCTCACCAACCTCGACATCTATCTCATCTGGGCGGTCTTGGAACTCGAACTGATTGAGTTCATCAATATAATTTGCCACCAATTTAAACCCCAGTTCGCCTGGCAGATTTAACCCATCTAAACTAAGACCTTGATAATCTAAATTCAACTCATAGCCTTCGGTATCGAACGCCGCCGCGTTTAGAAACCCAGAACGGACTAAATCAATATCGTTAGTACCAGCATTACGATCAATTTGTGAACAAAAACCCGCGTCCGGCCCACCGGTTGCGTCAACACAATTGTCAATCACATCTTGCGCTTCGACGAAAATGATCGCGTCTGTAATTTCAATATCGTAATAGTCAAGGGTGAGATTAAAGCCTTCAAGAAAAGATGGCTGCCAAATAAAACCAACGGTAAAGGTTTCGGCTTCCTCCGAAAAAAGCTCTGGGTTACCACCGGATAGAATATCGATCGAGACATTGTCGTTCGCTTGAAAGCCTACTGGTATACCGAGCGCGGCACAATTAGCTGCGCGGTCAGGGTCATCACCAATATTGTCAGCGTCACAGGGGTCATCAATATTATCAAAACCCGGTGCTTGCGCGTCGAAGGCTTCGGAAATGCTGGGTGCCCTCACGGCTTCGCCGACTGTTGCTCTAAAGGTAAAGCTCTCGACCGGAGCAAAGAGTAAGCCGACTTTCCAGGCGTCGGCGTCACCGGCATGCGAATAATCCGCGGCACGAAAAGCTGCATCAATCGTTAATTCCTTCGCAAACGCCATGTCCTTTAATAACGGAAAACTAACTTCGGTAAAGAATTCGGTCACATCAAAGGTGCCAAAGTTATCCGGTGTTGCTGCGTTACTGGTGACGTCTAATTGCGTTAACGGATCAGTCGTGGTGCGTGACTCTTCTTCGCGATATTCAAATCCAGATACAAACGCGATTGGACCACCGGGTAAATTTAGAAACGCGCCGGTGTCGGAGGTCACCGCTGCGGTGAACACATCTTGAGTGATTTCGTCCTCACGCACGACGTCGGCGGTCACAAAGTCGCGCGCCGCTTGCGAGGCTTGCCCAAAGCCGAACGGATTATAGGCCACACAATTTTGTGGGTTTACCGAACCCGCCGTTAAACTCCGACACACCGCTTGCCCGGTAGCCGGATCGATAACCGAATCCAGCGCTGCAGAAAAATTATCCACAATCAATTCGGATGGCGTCGTTCTAACGTTTTCACTTTTACCACTTGAATAGGAAACATCGAAATTAACAGTGGTTTCGGCAATATCAAAATTTCCTTTTACGCCAAAATCATACTGCAGCAACTCACGCTCATTGGCAGCGAAGCGCTGACCCAGCTCATCTAAAAACTTAGCAAAGGTGACATTGGTTTGCCCCGCGTCAAGTAAACGCTGCCTTAGCCCGCCGTCTAAAAACGCATTGTCCTGCACATCAATTGACACATTTCCGAAGCGAAATATAGGCTGACCCAGTTGTACGATATCGCTATCGACATATTTGACACTGCCGTAGCCGGTTACAGAGTTTGTAAAATCGTATTTAAATGTGGTGCCTATAGTATTACGCTCAATAGCAGGTAAGAACGAACGAAAGTCTTGCAATCTAAAACAAGTATCGCAACCATCAGGAAAACTTCCGAACGCAAAACTATTAGTTCCGGTTCGCTGCTGTTGATCAATTGGCGTACCGTCGTCCAGGAAAGTCACCAAACCTACTCCACCGCCAAACGGGTTGAGCACACCGGTTCGGTTAATACGTTCAGACAACACATTGGGGACAACAAGCCTATCGGGTATACCGTCGTTTTCACCGGTATCATCTGGGTTGGCGATAGTGCCGAAGCTCTGAAATTGGCGTATATCGTTTTGGCGGGTTGTTTCGATATCGTCAATACTAGCAAAGAAGCTGACATTACCTTTTTCATCCGCGAAATTGAAACCAGCAACGCCCGAAACAGAATAGTTTTGACTGTCAACGCCCTCCAATGAACTCGCGCCGCTGAGGTTTATTTCAAAGCCTTCATAGTCATCTTTCAAAATGATGTTTACTACGCCAGATACTGCATCAGAACCGTACACCGCGGACGCGCCACCCGTTACCACGTCGATTCGCTTAACTAGCGCGGCCGGTATCGTAGATAAGTCTACCTGCGATGTTCCCGCCACTGCCGAAACGTGTCGCCTGCCATTTACCAGAGTCAACGTTCTTTCAAGCCCAAGCCGACGAAGGTCGGGAGAACTCACGCCCGCAAATTCGGCGTTGCCTGCACCGGTGTCGCCAATAGCATTGCCCGAGAGTGTTCCGGTTGCGCCAATGGACGGTAGCTCCGCCAATATAGTGCCCAAATCGGGCGTTCCAGACCGAATAATCTCATCTTGCCCGATACTAACCACCGGCGTCGGTTGCGAAAATTCAGGGCGTAATAAACGAGAGCCAGTGACAACTAATTCTTCAAGCTCTGTTTCATCAGCATCACCTTGGCCCAGTTGTGCGTTGATTGGAAAATTAGCGCCTAGCGTTAACAAGGCAAGCGTGGTTGCGCGCAGGAGTAGGGGCCTGCGTTTAAATTTCATGGTCATAATTTCTCTCACGTGGTGTTATCAGATAGATTAATATGCGGCGATTTTTCCCTCCTTTTCCGACAGAAATTTCACTAGGTTTTAGCAAAAAAACTAGGTGGTCGCATGAGCGACAACAATAAATTAGCGCTATATCAAAAACTTACTAGCGTCTCAAAATTCACTATAGGATTAAATGGACAATTGGTCAATATCACACAAAGAGAAATATATCGGTGAACGCGCGCCCACTAGCTTAGGTTTATATGCGCCCCAAAATATCGCCCAGGAGAAACGCCAAAAAGACCAATTTCGCGTGAATTGCCACAAGCAAGACGAGATTAAATTAAGAAAAGATACGTTTCCTGTGCGCAAAAAAACCGTTAGGACGCTCAGCGGTGTTGGTTCAGGGCTGACGTATTGCTGTGTCTAACGTCGGCTGTAAGGAATAATTTCGCAACAAGCGATGCGTCAATATCATCGATAGCAAAACATAGGCCGCGAAAAATATCAGCCCTATATGGATTTTCACTGTTGCTAAGCCACCTAGCTTAATCGTTGCCGCTAAGATCGCAATAATAAAAACATCCGCCATGGACCATTTGCAAATCATCGCTAGTTTTCGAATAGCAAATAAACGCTTTGATTCATTTACCTCGTCAATACTTAACACTAACCAAGACAACGAAAATTTTAAAATTGGCGTGACGACACTGAAGCCAAAAATCACGCTCGCTAATAGTGCCTCTTTAGCGAGCACTAACTGATAGACCCCACCAAGCAATGAGAATGTGTCGTTTACGACAAAGAATTTTTGCAGGGTGAACATTGGCAATGAGATGCCAATACAGAAAAGCATAATCGAAATGCCTAAGAAAACTCTATCAACCATCGTTCAGCTATCCATATTAAGACAATGCGAGCATTCAGCTTGGGTGTTCAAAATCGCGTATTTCATTAACTCGAGTATAGCTAAGAAATACCCTTTAGCAATCAGTCTCACTATCGTACTGGCCGACTATAATCGCGATACACCATAACCTTGGGAAACGTGAAGCTCACGCTACCTTAGATCAACCAATGTGGGCAATAGTTCTTAAATCAAATACGCTCATACATCGAGTGGCCAGGGCTTAGTTCAAGTAAATCCCAAAGGTTGCCGTAAAGGTCTTTAAATACAGCGACGGTTCCGTAGTCTTGCTGCTGAGGCTCGCGTTCAAATTCGATGCCGCGCGCTTTCATCTGCTCGTAATCGCGCCAAAAGTCATCTGTTTTTAAAAAAAGAAACACACGACCACCAGCCTGATTACCAATAAACTTTTTTTGTTCGGCGTTTGAGGCTCGCGCTAACAATAAGGTTGCACCACCTGAGCCCGGTGGCGACACGACCACCCATCGTTTATCTTGCTCTGGCACATAACTATCTTCGACAAGTTCAAAATTAAGCTTTTGAGTATAGAACTCAATAGCGTCGTCATAGTCTTCAACAACCAACGCGACATGTATTAACGACTGCGGCATGACTAGCTATCTGTGCACTGAACTGCTTAACCTTGACGCCAACAACAGCGAGTTGAGCGATTTATTAATTCGACGAACTTTGCGATTCAGCGTAAAGCGGCTCAGCGTACACGTAATCTTTTTCCAAGCGTTTTTTACGATTACCGTGCGACGGATGGGAACTAAGGAAACTCACTCCAGCGCCTGCGCCAAGAACTTCTGATGCTTTACCCCAGACTTTAATCGCGTTCTTCGGGTCGTATCCCGACTTCGCCATTAATAACATTCCAATATGATCGGCCTCGTGCTCCATCGCGCGTCCGTAAGAAAGCACCACCCCCGTACCCAGCGCCGACACACCGGCGCCGGCAAGCTCGCCCGCGTCAGCATTGCCTTCGGTCGCAACCAATACCACAATTTGCGCTAGGCCGCCGAGAATGCCGACCGCACCGCTGCGTTTCTGCATCGTCCGGTCCCCATTATGGCCGCCGAGTATATGCGCAACCTCATGCGCAAGCACAACCGCAAGCTCCTCGTCCTTGGGCAGGCGGCGTAACAATTCGTTATAAACCACAATGGTATTGCCGCCCATTGCGAACGCGTTTACCTGTTCACCGGCTTCAGCGGTGTAAACGTCTAGGCTTTGCTGAATGTCGGCTGTGGCCGATAAACGATCAATTATGCGTTTAACTCGTTCGAACTCCGCACCGCTCTGGGACAGCTCTACCCCTTGCTCGTCCATCATCGCGTCGAGCCGAGATTTATTAGTTTCAACCACCGTCTCGTCGACCGTCTTATACGCGGGGATAGTGCCCGATTCGAAATTTTTAGTAGCGGTTGTGCAGGCAGATAAGCTCAAAGCCAAGGCAAACAAAAAGCCCAATTTTCGAGTTTTTATCGCAGGTAGTTTAAATTTTTGTGTCATTTTCATAGCTTCGGAGCAAAGTAGTTTAGAGGACAAAGCAGTTTGGATAAAAAGCAGTTTGGATAAAAAGCAGTACGGATAAAAAGTAGTTTCGACGCAATACAAGGCCAACTTAAGGCCACCACCAATCGATCACCTCGATGGTTTTCGGGTACAAATATAATACTATCAAGCCTGCAAGACTATTATCTATTGTAAAAATTACAGGACCTGTCAAAAACTGGCTAAAATCTTTTTCAAAAACTTAAGGGACGCACTCGCAATCAAGGCCCACTGAGAACTAACGACCTACAGCGAAATTTTCTAGTACGTAGTCTATCCGTTGCTCCACGTTTAGTGCACGTCGAAGCTTAAGCGACTCAATATGTCTTAAGTTTTCTAACATGCCTTTTTGATTGGCAATTTGAATCGCTAAACCTGGTCGCGCATTGAGCTCCAACACCAGTGGCCCGCGGTGTTTATCCAATACCAGGTCCACGCCCAAATACCCCAGACCAGAGACTTCATAACACTTTGACGCCAAGGTCATTAAAGAGCGCCAATTTTCAATGGAGATGTCGCGTAGCACTTTGTCGGTGTCTGGATGGTGCGTAACCAACTCGCTGTATTGTACGGCTGAAATAGCGTTGCCCGTCGTAATATCAAGGCCGACCCCAACCGCACCTTGGTGCAAATTAGCTTTGCCGTCACTCGCGTGCGTCGCTAGGCGCAACATGGCCATTACTGGATAACCTTTGAATACAATCAGACGAATATCGGGCACACCTTCATGACTGTATCCAGCGAAGATCGGATCAAACTCAATTAAAGCCTCGACCATTGCCACATCAGCATCACCGCCAAGGCTAAATAAGCCAGCAAGTATGTTAGAAATATGGCGAACGATATCTTGCTCTTGTACGTAACTGCCCGACGCTTTCATAAAACCATTTTCGTCACGGCTAGTGATAACCAAAATGCCTTTGCCGCCGCTGCCCTTACTCGGTTTTATGCAAAACCCTTGATCCTTGGGAAGCATATCAAACACCTCCTCAACATCATGCTGATACGATACGGTCCCGAGTAAGTCAGGAACAGCAATACCTTCTTCCAACGCGAGCTCTTTAGTGCGTAACTTGTTGTCTACGTTTGGGTATAGGCTTCGGTCATTATATCGAGCAATGTATGAAATGTTGCGTTGATTCATACCCATCACACCGCGTGCGCGCAGTGTGCTTGATTTTGCTAGACCAAACATCGCGAACAAATACCGCTAGCCGAGCGCCTTGAAACGACGCAGTTCGAGCAATCGATAACCGGTGTATTGGCCCATCATCAAGACCGCCGCCATAATCAAGGCATGCACACCTAAGAAGTTAAAGGCCCAGTGACGCATTAGATAATTATCCATAAGAAGATAGGCAATCAGCGCGATAAATAAGCTACCCCCACCCTGTACCAGCACTTCATGCGCGCCTTCCTCTTCCCACAGTATGGACATACGCTCTATGGTCCAGGCCATAATAACCATCGGAAAAAAAGTAATGGTCAGTGCTTCAGTGAGCCCCATCCGAAATGCAAAGATAGTAAACGCAATTATTATGCCGATCACCACAATCACCACCGCCGATATTCGTGACACCATTAACAGGTTTAAGTGCGACAAATAACTACGAATCATTAAGCCGACAGCAACGACTAGGGTGAACCCTAACAACCCATTGAGCAATTCAGTTTGAATAAAAGAGGTGGCGATCAACACCGGCATAAACGTGCCGCTGCAACGAATCCCAATCATGATGCGTAAAAACACAACCACGAGCGCGCCCAGCGGCAGCAACAAAATACTACGGAAAAGATTTTGTTCCGCGATCGGCAAGCTGTACAAACCAAACCCCCAGCTTTTGTCTCGAGCAACATTGTTCGCCTCGCGCACAGCGCTCGTACTGAACTTGCTGATGGCAAAGCGCAGTGAGGAATCTTCGCCACCCGTGACGTCAAGTACGGACGGTTCATCTTCAACCCAAATCAGTAATGGAACCTCTTCGTCCAATGCGACGTTCCCGAGGTTAAGCAAGCGCCATTCATTATCTACCCAAACCTTTATCAACGGTATCAACGACTGGTTACGACGCTCGTCCTCTAGTTGTAATCCGCGTACTCTCTTGATCGGGAATTGCGCATACTCCATTAACAAAGCAAATGCGTTAGTGCGCGAGTAACGAGACAACAACATCGCCATATTCTGATCATCAGAATTTATTAACTGCACCACCTGGTCGATAAAGGTGCTTTGACTCCCTGATTTGTTTCGAGCTTGGGCTAATAAAGATTTGGCGCTGCTTTCATAAGGTTCAGCCTGAAAGGGTATTTCGGAGATTTCAGTGGGTCCCTCATCCGACGGCGGATCGAGCGCGTTTTTGAATGAAGCCTTATAATAGAGAGTTTGTGAGCCGCGAACCTCTCGCTTGCTCCACACTGCTTTCGAATCGCCTCCGTCACGGCTTATCGTGACGCCATACGCTGGCGATGCGGTGAATTCTTCAATTAATTCAAACTGTCTGTCACGCGGTAAATTAAGCGACACCGTGACCGGCTTACCCACGCCGGTAAACGTCACCTCAGCTTCAACTTGCCATATATCAATACGCTGACCCGGCGTCAGGGGCACACCATTATGCACGTGGCGGTAGTAAATGTTGCTAATACCAACAAGCAGTAAAACAAATATCAGAAAAAGGAAGGGTAAGCGTGACGTCATCGTAGTTTACTTCTTCAAACGATACTTCGACCCGGTGTCAACAATGGCCACGTCTGTTAAAAAACTGCGGCCAATCATCACTTGGTGTTCCAAATAACTGCGGTCGCTAAGATTGAAGACTTGCCGCGGATAATTTTTTTGGCCAATTCGAATACTCATTTTAATCTCAAACCGTTCATCTTCAGCACTGCTTGCATTTTGTTTGATGCTAACACGCCCGGTCACGCGGTATTCGTAAGTCGGCGCTGACTTCTCATCAACCAGCTTGAACTTAACCCACGTTTTACCGTCACGCTCGAAGTCTTGCAAGCTATAGACTCCCAGCGATGATGTTTCGGCGCCAGTATCAATTCGAGCTGAAAAAGTGAGCTTTTCATCCAACAACTTCACGTTTTCGACTGCGCCGAAAAGCAGTTTTCCAATCACGCTTTTCGCTTCGCAACGTTTCTCTAACGCCGCGTACTTTTTCCGGCTTGAGGCTAATCGCTTTTTCGCCGTGGCGTAGCTACCTTTAAGCTGGCTGTGTTGCGCTTCGCAAATCTGTGAATACTGCTCGTCTAAATCGTCGCGCAGTGACTCAATATTGGAGTTAACCGACTCTATTGAGGTGTTAATCGCACTCGTCGCGTTTTCAAGATCTAACGGCGTCAACTCTGCATTGCTTGACGAAATATTGCTGGCACAAGAAACAACAAGTGGTAAGCATGCTAGCAATGCAACTGAACGCGCAGTGTGTAATAAAGGGTTTGGCATCTACGTAATATTTCTTCTGTGGGGGTATTGATCTACAGGCCATCACGTCTTAGTCAGAGCTATCCGCCGTTGGCAGCTCCATTTCTTCGATGGTGGTCGCCTCTTGCACTTGTGGCTTTGTTGTGGTGTCTTGCTCGCTTGCCAAGACAGTCTCTGCTGCAACAGCAGTAGGTTGCCCCCCATTCTCATCTAATTTCTCAGTTTGAGCAAGGTCAAGCTCGACTTCATCTGCCGGTTCGGGCGGCTGAGCCGCTTCGACCGCCGACGATTTAAGACCAATGTGATACGCGGCAAACCCCGGGTACATTATTTGGTTTAGTGCCATGCCAATTACTCGACCTTCTAGTGTCGAGCGAATCTCAGTCGTCTTATTAGTAATCGGGTTGCTTAATAGGCCAAGCAAGGTGCCCTCTTTCACGCTATCGCCTAAGGCGACCTTACTAAACAAGATTCCGCCCTGCTTAGCACGCACCCATCGCGAGCGATAGTAAACCGGTTCTTTACTACCCTGCCAAAAACTTTTAGAAGTAAAACCCAGCGAGCGTAAGGCCGCACCGATTGTTTTGACACCTTCTTCGACTGCTTTCTTTTGCAGATTATTCGGCGCACCGGTCTCCAAGGTAACGGCGGGAATTCCAGCATCGGTTGCGGCACGTCGCAAGGTGCCAGACCCGCCACGGCTTTGCAACACAACAATCGACCCCATCTTACCCGCTAGGTCAGCGACCGATGGATCGCTAAGATTGGCCCGAATCTGTGGAAAATTAGTGCGCTCGAGTGAACCGGTGTGGATATCAATTAGATAGTTACATTTATCAACAATTTGATAGAAGAACGAGTAGGCAATACGCGAGGCGTAGCTACCGCGCAAGCGCCCTGGAAAATAACGGTTTAGATCACGCCTATCAGGAAGGTAACGGCTAGCTCGTTTAAAGCCTTCGAGATTAACAATAGGCACACCAATGACCGCACCGCTTAGCTTATCGGCTTTAAGTTCGTACATAACTCGGCGAACAATTTCGATACCGTTGAGTTCATCGCCATGAATCGCGGCAGTCAGGCAAAGCGTTGGCCCAGGCTTAGTCCCGTTTACGACCAGCACCGAGCTTGGCGCAGTAATATCTGAGAAACTACTCTCTAGATCCCAGGTCAAGATAGACGAGGTTCCAGGCTCCACCGTCTCACCGAGTAATTGCAGTGGTTCTTGCAGTGGTTCTTGCAGTGGTTCTTGTATGGCTTGTTCTTGCTCGGACAACACAACATCATCCACCGCTGAGGTTTCAGGCACCAATGATTGCTCCGATTGTGACACAACGTCAGGCAGTGCCTGTGCTGTTGAATCGGGTTGTGCCTGCACCGACGTTAATGTTAACAGCAATGCGGTCGCGCAATAGCCATAGAGTTTTAGGGCTTTAAAATATTTATCTAACACAGTTTGCTTTGCTTAATTTTAGTGCGTTTCTGGTTCTGAGCATTTAGAGAACTGCCAGAAGAAAGTAACGTTCTTGGGTTTCTAGAAAGACGTAGTCTAACGATTAATTGGTGTGAGGTGATTACAGAAGATTCAGATAGATGAAACCGGCGTCAGTTAACAATAGCCTCGACGCAGTGATATCGAGGCCATAAGCAGGCTTGATTGCAACTTAGATAATTACCAGAAAACAAGACCCACGAGCGAGTTGCACGTTAACTTACCCTTGCGGATCTAAATAGGTGTCCAAAAACTTGAGATACGCTTCGGAGGCAGTAATTCTATTTTTCTTAGCCCTAAATCCGTGACCTTCGTCGGGGAAAATCACATATTCAACGGGAACGTTATTTGCTTTAACGGCGGCAACCAGCTCATCGCTTTCTACCTGTAAAACCCGCGGGTCGTTAGCACCCTGAATAACCATTAGGGGTTTTACAATGTTTTGGGCATGGAAAAGCGGCGAGATCCGACGATGACGTTCTTCGTCGGTGGCTGGGTCACCCATCTCGTCGTACAACGACTCTTTAAAAGATTCCCACCACGGCGGGATAGATTTTAAGGTACGAACCCAATTGGTGACACCGAAAATATCGATGCCGACATCAAACACCTCAGGTTCGAACGCGAGCGCGGCCGCAACCATATAACCGCCGTATGAACCACCAATAATACCGACCTTATCTCCGTCGACCCACTCCAGGCTCTCGAGGTACTTGCGCCCCCAAACAATATCTTGTAAATCACCTTCGCCGTGGGCTTTATCGTCCATATGGAAGAATGTTTTGCCATAACCCGACGAGCCGCGGTTATTCGCACCCAACACCGCATAGCCGTGATTTACTAGATGTTGAAATAAGGCGCTATAACCTTTCGTTGTTTGACCGCCAGGGCCGCCATGCACGAATACGAGCGCCGGTACCTTATTGTTCTTTGATGCATTTTTTGGTCGATAAAGAATGCTGGGAATCTCAGTGCCGTCAAAACTTTCATAACGCACAACCGAGGCTTCGACTAAGTCGTTTTGGTCTATTGCGGGGTTTAACGCGGTGGTTAAACGTTTTGCGGTTGCGCCTCCCATGTCCAGTGTGTAGAGATCGCTTGGGCTAGTGTCTCCGTTTAGAAAAAACGCGAGCTTAGTGTCGTTTTTAGAAAAGCGGATATTTCGAACATTGCCGATCGGCAACGGTGGCAGCGTCACAGTGCCACCGTCATTAAGGTCGGTAATACTGATTTTTACGACCGCATCATCGTTCACGCCGACGTACTTATATCTACCGGTTTTCGAAAAACCGACAAAGCTAATGTCCCAATTTGCACTTTCATATAGCGCCATCGAACCACTCTTAAGGTTGTACGACCAAGCTTGATTAAATTCCCCATGCTCGTTGGTCGCCAAGATTAAATTTTTGCTGTCGGGACTGAACGCATAAACGCCGTAGGCGATATTACCCTCGTGCTCGGTAATAAGTTTTGCGGCCTCCTGACTGTTTAGATCTTTCAAGTAGACATCCGAGTCGGCACTGGTGCGCGATTTAGTCATCGCCAACCAGCGACCGTCGTTACTGATTGCGTTAATCGATAAGGCATCGGAATTCTCAAATACGCTACGACGACCATAACCATCGGCTTTATACGCGTAGACATCGAAAACTTTAGCATCACGTTCATTCGTCGCGACGTAAAATTCGCTATTATCTTGTGACCAATCAATAAAAAACGTTTTAGTGTTTTCAGTCGGAGTTAAGTCTTTCACACTGCCGTCAAGTTCGCGCACCCAAATATGGCTCAACTCATCACCACCATTGTCCGCAGTAAATAGAATACGCCGATCATTTGGGAAGAAACTTAAACCAAAATTTGCGTTCGTTTTTGACGCGGTAAGTTGTTCACGTTCACTCGTTTTAGTGTTTACCTCATAGACATTAAAGACACCGGACTCGTCACTGTTTAGCAATATGGCGCTATCGTCAGGAGAGTATGCGAAGCCAGTCGATGCGGCGGCCGAAAAGCTTGTTGTTTCAAAGAAGGCCTCGGCGCTGTATTCTGATACCGGCGTCTTTAGTGCAGCGACACTGCCGGCAACATTTGGGTCGATCGGCGTAGCACGATTATTGCTACAGCCGGCAACTAAGCCCGCGACTAAACCCACAAATACGAGAGTTGCAGTAAGAGTGCCGATTACGCGTTTCATAAATTTCTCCTAGGTGATATGAACTAAAATACTATCACGATGCTATACAAGGTATGCAATAGCCAGCGTTGATTTGCGCCTGATCAATCGTGAACCATCAGTTACGTTCAACTTCTAATGCATTCTGCTTATATTCTTTGGTGTTAATAAAAAATACCGGGACAGAGTAATACTTAGTGAACGGCAACTCTGATAACGTCATCGAAGCCGCAAGCACGCCTAAGCCGGCGCACCTCATTTCGTTATACCGTTTCTTTGCTGCATCAGGGCAACAAACTGGTGACGGCAAGGTTCCCAGGCTAAAGCCGTTGTCCTCGACTCGCTTAGGACACGACGGCAAAGATTCGAAACAATCATCCAAACCAAATTCCTGGCTCTTAGTACAAACTAACAGTGAAACCTCGCAGGCGCGATACGCGCTCAGCGTTTTTTTATTGATTTCACGCAACTGCTCTTTAAGCGGGCGATAATACTCTGGCGACTGAAAATCAATGTCCGACCGCTTACCGGCCCGGCAGCGCTGATCATGCTGAACGCCAGTTTTAAGGCGCACCAAGGCAGCTAAATCAGTCGTCGCGCCATGTTTAACAAGCGCTGCTTTAATTTTGTCTTGCTGAGCAGAATCTCCGCCAACTTGCGAACTCAGAATAGAGCGCCCGCGGTAAACAGCACGAGGATCAATTCCCGCTTGCAATAAGGAATCAACCAACGCTGGGTCTCCGGCAAACATAGCCTGCTGAAGCTGGTCTAGGCCCTTGTAATCGAAGGCATTAAAATCAAGCTTTCTCTCTATTAATAATGGCAAATGCACACTATCTCTCGACCTCAACGCGCGGTCCAAGTTTGCCAAGTCCGAGGCGTTGTGTGCGTCAAAGCTAAGCGTTGGCTCCAACGTTAAAAGTAAGCGCATCATACCGATATCGCCCGCGCTTATTGCCGACTCCCAGTATTCGGGCATTAGCTCCTGCAACGCATTTTTATCAAATTCAGCGTTGAGAAACATGTCTATCGGCACGTGCGCTCGCCTGCGGGCCTGTAGACTATTAAGCACCGATTTACTCAAACCACGTCGTCGAACATAGCCAGGATCCTGGACTAAGATATTCGCGGCCACCTTAGGTAGGCTTAGGCTGAGACTTACTAAAAAAATATCTTGTCGGTCATTAGAGGCCTGACCACGTTCCCCAAGTGAGAATTCACGGTCGCTTTCAATTAGCCCCACACCACCTTGGATTAGATCGACCGCCTGGTCTTGATTCTTTGCTACAACACTTTCCCAAAGCAAGTCCTGCCAGAGTTTTGCCGTTGACTTGGTTTTGGGAACCTTATCAAACAGGTGTAGCGTTTCCTTTGCCACGATGTTTTTTGCAAAGTACGGCTGGCCAGAGTAACACCCAAGCGCTACCCACTTTGCGACTACGTCAGGGTTGCTTGATTCGTAAATGGCAGACAAGGTTAACGATTGAGAGACACGAACATTTTCAGCACCCTTGGTACTCGCAAACACGTTAGAGCCGCCATCATAACGACAAGGTATTCCTGCGTTAGCAATGATGCTGAGCGCTCCTATATTGTTTTGGCGAATAGCCCGTGCATAGATATTGCTTGGCACATCTCTTTTTTCCATTTGTGACAAGGTTTCTTTAAGCCGCTGGTTGTCGCCACCGTCAAGCGCCGCATTAAAACTATTCTGCAAATCTAAGCGGCGTTGCTTAGCTAAACGCCGCTCTACTACGTCGGCTTTATGCTCTTTAAACGGTGTGTTTTTTCGCCGCGCATCTTCCCTAATAGCAATGTCATCAGGCGACATAAAACGGCTGCTTACTTCATCAAAAATAATCTGGCGATTATCGTACCAACCCGGAAACAGAGCGGTGAAGCCAAGCACAATTATGGTCATCAACAATGAGAGTCTTAACAAAAAATACAATGCTTTTTTCATTCAAAGAGCCGCAATGAAATTGATAGGCCACTCACGCTAACACATGAAGAACGGGTGGGGTAGCGCCTATCGTAAAATGCAGGAAAATGTTCTTTGAACTGGGCTTACATAAGTGCTTACATACGTGCTTTCCGAAGACTGGTCGCACTCAAGCAAACCGCTCACTCGCTAGCCTGCTTACGGTAGACCGTGGGTGACACGCCAAAATGGCTTTGGAACGCGGTGTTAAACGACGAAATCGAGCGAAAACCAACGTCCATCGCGACGCTCAAAACAGGCAACCGTGGCTGCGTGTGCAATCGCTTACCAGCCTCTTCAACTCGGTATCGATTTACAAACTGATTAAAATTTCGGTACCCAAGGTTTTGATTTATCTTCTTGCGCAACTGGTATTCCGGCAAACCAACCATTTCAGCCAAGGTGCCCACACGCAAGTCGTGATCTGCGTAGAGACGTTCACCTTGCATTCGTTCCAGCAGCTGTGCAACGTCAGGGTCTATTACCTCGTTATCAGTTTTACGCTCGTCGTCTAAAAATTTAAAACTTGGGTTTAGCTTTAAAAACGCAAGGTTAACAATCAGACATAATACAAACGTTGCAACGAGACTAAAGAGCTCGAACCAAGGTGGCGCCTTATAGGAGGCGACTATATTGGAGAAATCGACTAACAACACTAAGGCCGCAATACTGAAGATAATCCACCATCTAAGCTTCATTCTAAGTTCGACCAAATCGCAGTCTCGACCACGCCAGATAAGAAAGAGCACTGATAATGTAAGCGCAATGCGTTTAAAGGGTAGTAGCTCCATCAACAGACCATCATGGTTAGCTGTTTGCACATAAACGATGTGCGTTACGGTCTCAAAAACCACATCTAAAACGACTATTGTCATTAACCACAGGGGCACAACGGTGCGATCCTCGAATACGATCCAAGCCAACAACAACATCATGCTCGGCACCACGCCCGCGAGCGTCCAGACGGCGGAGGCATAAGGCAACCCCAATTCCTCGAGAAAAAGAGGCCCAAGGAGAAACCCTAAAATCCCGGCGACTAGGATGCTTCCGGTCAGCCTCACCCGCAGCGGGTTAGGTGACAGCATGATCGCAATCAGAAACAAGACAACTTGAGAAACCGCTAAAAAGCGAACTGAAATAATTAAAATTTCCACTAAGGCTAATTCTATTTGAGGTAATTAATGTTGCGAACAGACACTGCTTCTATTTGACATCACAAACGCTAACTTACGCTACCGAAAAACGAAAGAAAGCTATCGAATTACTTAATACGGCCTGAAACTTTCGCTATTCCGGCTCACTGTGTGAGACCCATAAATACGGCCAGCTAAACGGTCACCATTGAACCAAGCCGTCGAATGCTGTTCTCAATCGACTCTGACCATTGCACGCCAAAGCTAAGCCGAATACAGTTTTTATATTTATTTGTACACGAAAAAAGAGCCCCCGGCGCAATACTAATATTGTGCTCAATTGCCCGATGAAACAATTCACTGCCGTCATTGCCGGACGGCAACTCTATCCATAATACACCGCCGCCTTGAGGGTCACTAATTCGCGTCCCCGGCGGGAAAGATTCTTGGACTAGTGCAATAGCCCGTTGTTTATAACATTTAAGTACTTGTCGCAGAGCCCGTATATTTCTATCGTATTCCCCACTGGCGATAAATTCAGACAGCGTCCATTGATTAATTAACGGTGATGAACACGACAACGCCCGCTTGATACGCCGTGCATGCGCTTGGTATTTACCGGCTAAGAGCCACCCTATTCGGTAACCCGGCGCCGCCGTTTTCGAGAACGATGAACAGGTCAGCACCATGCCTTTAGTTTCATAGCACTTAGCCGGTGTCGCGCGCTGCTCGGTAAAGTATAGGTCACCGTAAACATCGTCTTCAATCAATGGAATATCGTGGGTTTCTAACAGCGCCACTAGTTCGGCGCGACGCGCGTCACTCATGAAAGAACCTAAGGGGTTGCTGATCGACGATGAAAACAAACACGCCTTTACAGGATGTTTATCAAGCGCCGTGGTTAAGTCATTTATCTCGATGCCGTGATCTGGGCAAAGTGGAATTTCTAACGCCATCATCCCTAAGCTTTCTATAAGCTCGAGCACCCCAAAAAAGGTCGGAGATTCAACCGCGATAACGTCACCGGCTTGGGCCACGCATTTTAGCGCGATTGCGATTGCTTCCTGCCCACCGTTGGTTATTAACACCTCATCTGGATTGACCTGCAACCCAAACTCCAAGTAACGCAACGCCAACTGGCGCTTGAGTGGCAAGTAACCGTCCATCGGCCCATAGGACACCGCCTTACTTCCGGCGTTGGTCATCACTCTGCGCATCATTCGGGCCAGCGCTTTATCCGATGGCCTGGCCGCCGACGGATTCGCAATGCCTAACGGTACCGAACCGGGCGCATGGATCGCATCAAATACCTCTTCGATTAAGCTCTGCTTATTTACCACGTGAGGCTTGTGCACGGGTCGCGCTTTTTTTAGCGCACTATCAAGGTTCACATACGGTTTCAAAAAATAGCCTGACTTAGGCCGAGCTTCGATCACACCCTGCCGTTCAAGCTCAATGTACGCCTGTCGAATGGTCGGCACACTAACCTGCACGCTTTGACTGAGCTCACGCAATGACGGCAACTTATTGCCCGCTCTCAGAGCCCCCGTTTGACGCATCTCTAAAATCATCGACGCAACTTGTTGATACAAAAATTCGGTATTTTCTCGCTTTATAGATATCGACATAGTCGCCTCTACTTAATCTCAATCAGATAGATCTGTATAACTCACATTTAACACTATCTGTATCTGTTATGTAAGCAGTTCAACGATAAACTGTAGGTCAACAACAAAACTAAGGTAAGTGAGCGAGCCTGTTGTGCGAAACACCATTCTATATATCGCGACCGTGCTGATTTGGGGGTCGACCTGGCTGGCAATTGAATTTCAGCTAGGTGAAGCGGCTGTATTTACGTCTGTGTTCTATCGCTTTGCGATAGCCGCCGTAATTATGTGGGCCTACTGTTTATGGGCGCGCGTGCCAATGACGTTTTCAAGTAGAAATCATCTCTTTATCGCCATTCTTGCGCTGTTCAATTTCAGTATGAACTATGTGCTCATCTACTTGTCTCAGCAATACCTTACATCGGCGATGACCAGCATTGCCTTCTCAACCATGCTGGCCATGAATATCATCAATACTCGATTATTCTTCGGCACAAAAATTACCGTCCGTGTCTACCTAGGGGCAAGCTTAGGTTTAAGCGGTTTGGTGGCGCTGTTCTGGCACGACCTGGGCGTACAAAATGCTGGCTCTTTGCTCGGTTTGGGCTTAGTGCTTGCCGGCGCCTTAGCAGCCTCGCTTGGCAATATGGTCAGCGTACGTAATTTTCGCGCAGACATGAACATATTTGCCGTAAACGCTTGGGGAATGTTGTACGGCGCCATCGCACTCGCGATTGTAGTATTGGTTACCGGGTCGGGCTTTGACGCCTCTTGGGCACCGGCTTATACGGCGTCACTATTGTACTTAGCAATATTCGGAACCGTATTCGCGTTCGCAACCTACTATGTTTTACTCAATGACATGGGTCCGGAAAAGGCCAGTTACGTGATCGTGTTATTCCCAGTGGTGGCTGTCGTATTAAGCAACCTACTCGAAGACTTTGCGTGGTCAGCAAATACCTTTATCGGATTTGCGCTCGTGCTAATCGGAAACGCGGTCATACTCACCCCAGTTGATAAGCTTAGACAATACTTTACAAAATACACAACATAGGTTTCGCCGGATAAGGCTGAATAAGTTTTTACAAAATCAAGGCTTTACTTGAGTCTCTTTACGCGCACTTTTCGAGACAGCTTTTCGATAAACATTTTGTACCCAAAGGTGTCTTTACTAATCACCACATCAAATTCGCAAGCCTTATAACGGCGCGCTGGGCGGTCGAGATTGGCCTGCTTCCAGATTTGGCCATTATCGAAAATGAAAAACCAGCGACCGTCGTGCGATTTTTTACACGACGTCACCCGACCTCGATTAACTTGCTTAGCATCGTCACGTTTATCAAACCTGCCACCCCCTAAATTTTCAGGGAGCGCGTTAGGCTCGCCAGTTTCTTCAACGCTCGGGTTGGTGAGTGAGCTAGCAAGTGAATCAAAACACGCAAGCCGATCTGCGTCTTTATTGTTTGACGAGCAAACGCTGATTCGAGCCGCCAATGATTCGTCGGCCGTTACGGCCAAGCTAATCGAGGGTAACGCCGCAAACGCAGCGAACAAACCGAGGCTGATTTTCATGTTCTTCATTATCGAACTCTCAAGTATCTAATATTAAGGGATGCACAAGCAACGAGTCGTATAACGTGCATGTCTTTGCCTATATCGTCGATCGACATTCTGGTAAAGACGAAACCTGGTCTTATAAAGATTAAGGTGCCGCCGCTAGAGATTAAGGTGCCGCCGCTAAAGACTAAGGTGCCGCCGCTAGAAATTAAGGTGCCGCCGCGGCGTGACGAAGATATTCATCTAGCGTGCGCACACCCCAACCGGAATAGCCTTTGGGCGTAGTCGGACGGTCTTCTTCATAAAAATCGACGCCGGCAATATCGAAGTGTGCCCAAACTTGATCCTCTTTTACAAACGAGCCAATGAACGCAGCGCCCACGCTAGCGCCTGGACTGCCGACACCGCCATTAATAATATCACCGTATTTTGACTCAATTTGCTTGAAGTGCGTAGCGTCCAGCGGCAAGCGCCATATGCCCTCTCCAGCGGCATCGGAAGCGGCAGATAGTTGTTCAATCAACTGGTCATGACGCCCGAAAATCCCGGCATATTCATCACCTAAGGCGCGCCCCACTGAACCAGTCAGGGTCGCCACATCGATTAACACACGTGGTTTATAGTTTATTTGGCCATAGTGCACCGCATCAGCTAAAACTAAGCGCCCTTCAGCATCGGTAGACGATATTTCAATAGTAAGGCCTGACATCGACGACAACAAATCACCTGGACGAGTCGCTGTGCCCGACGGCATATTCTCAGCCAAGGCGGCTAAGGCGACAACGTTGATCGGAGCCTCACGTCGAGCCGCCGCAAGCACAGTGCCAGTAACCACCGCGGCGCCGCCCAGATCACCCTTCATCATCCACATGTTTTTATTGGGCTTTATCGATATGCCGCCAGTGTCAAAGGTAATACCCTTGCCTGCGAGTACAACCGGCGCTTCATTACCGCCGGCCATGTACTCGATAATCAGCAAGCGAGGCGGTCGCGAGGAACCTTTGCCAACGCCCCAAAGCGCCCCCATCTTTAGCCGTTGAATATCCTTTTCATCAAGCACTTTAATCGACACGTTTTTCAGCCCTTTAAATTCACGTTTAGCACGCGCTACAAACGATTGCGGATAGATGACATTAGCGGGCTCTGAACTCATGTCGCGTGCAAAAAAGACACTCCGGGCCAGATACGCAAGATCCGTATCGAATTGGGTAGCTGAGGCATCATCGCTAAGCAACTTAATCGTCGGCAATGCGCTCTTATCCAGTGGCTCGGCTTTATGGTGATCAAAGCGATAGTCTCGGAGCGCATACCCGAATGCCACGCGCGCAGCAGTAGCGCTCGGATCAATATTTTCTTGTGGCCAAAGAACTTGTACAACGCCACCTTCGGTGCCGCTGAGTAAGGCTGACGCCCTTCCGCCAAAGTTCTCGGCGGAGACTCGGTTTAGTTCTTCGACACCAACACCAATCAAGTCTATACGCGAATACGGAGCAACTCCACGCAGGGTGAGTGTCGAATCAAGCTCGCCGATAAATTTCGCATCATTCGCGGCTACGGTCAGCGATCCGTTGGTGAGCGCATCGACAGACGCAGCAACGCCGGTTAGAGTTTCACCCTGAGCCACTGGTAAAACGATACGTCCACTATCAGGTATGCTAAACGGCGCGAACTCGAAACGCTGCTCAGCAACGGCAACAGACCCGAGAGCCAGCCAAATAACGAAGACGCCCAATGTTCTAACGACCCACTCTTTTGTTCTCATAACGTGTTCTCCAATTCATAGATTATTCTAATCGGCCTCCTTCAATTCTAAACGGTCGCTGATAAATAGAAAGAGCCTATCTGGAAAAAGCGGCGCACTTAGCCGCCAGTTAAACGAATTGAGTTCGATTGTTACGTAAAATAATGGAGCTGGTGCTTGAGTCACGATAAACTCAATGCCCAAATATTGAATACACGGTACCCCGTTATGAAAAAATCTATTATTGCAATTTGCTCAGCCGCGTTTCTTTTCTCAAACCAGCTCGTAGCAGCCATGGCCCCAGAGTTAACGGCAAAGCTCGAGACCGCGGCACAAGGCGAACACCGCAGCGCCAAAAATAAGGCTAGAAACGAATACCGCAATCCAATCGAGACACTCGCATTCTTTGGATTGACGTCAGACATGACGGTATTAGAAATTGCGCCCGGCGGCGGCTGGTACACCGAAGTGCTTGCCCCCGCTATGCGTGATACAGGTGTTTACGTTGCGGGTAGTTACGACATCGACGTCGAAGGTCAACCCAAGTATCGCTATCGTCAGCACCAAGCGCTATTAGATCAAATTAAAGAAAAGCCTGAGCTGTATGGCCAAATTAAGGTAGCGACTTACTCACCCCCACAGTCTCGTGAATTATGGGATGCCGATTCGCTTGATATGGTTCTGACCTTTAGAAGCAGCCACGGCTGGTTGCGAGATGGCATGATTGAAGACGTTTACGCTGATTTCTTTAAGGTATTAAAAGCAGGCGGCACGCTCGGCGTGGTACAGCACCGGGCACCGGAAAGCGGTGACCCAGTGGCCTGGGCCAAGAAAGGCTATGTCGCTGAGTCGCAAGTGATCAAGGCGGCCGAGAAAGCAGGCTTTGTGCTTGATGAAAAATCCGAAATCAACGCCAACCCTAAAGATCTAAAAGATAGCGACACTGGGGTTTGGCGCCTTCCGCCCACTCTTACGCTAGGGGACGAAGACCGAGAAAAGTATCTTGCCATTGGTGAAAGCGACCGCATGACACTTAGATTCAAAAAACCAGCTAAGTAATATTTTTAATGCGAAGAAGGTATAAGCCGAGAACGCTTATACCTTCTTTCTGGTTTATGCCCAGGATTCGACCGTCGTCATAGAGCGGTCGCGACAAACTCGTACAAGAAAATACAAGAGCAAACCTACTGGGCCAGCAAGAAAGGTCAACGATAAGCACGGAACTACAAACATGTGATGGATTCCACGTCGTTGCGCATCGCGAACCTCCCATGCGCCAATGAACAAATCGAACGCTAAATAGTGAATCCATCCTGCGAGCGCGGCATAAGGTGATTGAAAAAACACCAACACCTGAGCGAGGGAACGAAACCCAGACCCCTCTGGAAAAGGGTAGGCATTGTAAAAACAATAAATATAACAAACAGCCAATAGACTCGGAATCCACGCATGGAACGCAAGTTTTCTAGTCCACGCCCATCTAGGGAAAAAAATGAGCAAGGCCCAGGCCGGCAATACTCACGTTCCGCAAATATCGAATAATAAGGCTGCGCTCATGATGTCTCCTTAACAATAACTTATAAAAACTAATTAGCCCTTGGCGCGTGTGAGGTTAATCCAACTCTCAGCAATAAGTAAATTGAGGCTAAAACCAAGCCACAGTGCAGGACCAAAGCTTTCCGGAAAAACAGCCTCGGCAAAAGTCACTTTATGTCAGCACTAGAAGTGATCAATATTACAGAACATTTCCTTGCGAGCGAAAATACGAAGACCGATGCACGGCATTCGAACTAATCATACTTATGCAGAACTCAGTTTTAATATGCAGGAAAATTGTCTTTAAACGACGGTCTTCGCAGCGCGTAGCGTATTGAAATACTCGTAAAACAACGTCACTCGAATCGACATCGATTAATATCCCATAACGCCTATAAAGTATAAGCGCGAATTCTGACACCAAGGCCACCGCCTCAGTAGAGAGAACATCCAATTTAAAGTCTTGATGACTCAATCTTAATCCCATGTATCGTACCCCCCAGTAAGATACGCCTAATAGACCATACACGCGCTACTCGGGCAATAGACCAAGGTCTAAACTTGATTTGCGAAAATGTGACTCAGTAATTGTCTATGCAAGTTCAACGTGCAGCGTATTACTGATCGCCTTGGCTGCGTTGTCTAATCTGTGGAGAGTGACTGAGGCATTCGCCGGGTCGAGTAATCAATCAAGTGCTGAACAGCTGGTGTCCATTAGCTCAGCCACGCGTGTTTTTGAAATATTTTTGCTTTCCATTTTCTCAGGGTCTTGCCAGGCGACTGCACATTTAATGGCCACACCGATTACCTTGGCACAATAACCCGAACTTCTAAGTAAGCCATCAAACAATGAAGCAATGTGTGCATTCTTCTTGGCCATTTTGAGCTTCTTTATATCCAAACTTATTACTAGATTGTCTATTCCGATTGAGTAACTAAATGTAGGGCCTTCTCGTCTTCGAGAACGCCCAGCATACCGCCAGAAACGCCTCATCTTGTTGGGGGGGGGGCTGGCTCGCCTTGTTAGGTGCCTGTACCGGCGAACTGACCTAGAACCTTCTTTGTTAGCCTTTGATTGTTCAATAAAAATGTGTCTTCCGTATAAAAGGCGCTTTCATTTTTAGAAGCGCCTGCTAACGTGTAGTCAGACTGCCTACTGATAAATGATACAAAGTCTTGTTCATTTTCAAAGGAGGCTATTATGTCTTTGCACTCTAAGGAACCGTCATAAACCGCGACAACACAATATTTATCGTCAGCAAACGTTAAGCCGTGCCCACAATAGTCACGATGCTGATTGTATAAACTTTTTCCAGATTTTAGCTTCCCAGCAATTCGTTTGCCTATTTCATCTCCGACTGTCTCGCGACTGAGGCAACTTACATACTCTTGCTGCGACCATTTGTGCTCCACCATATATCACCTAACGCCCATAAAGCGCGCTGTGTTTACGCATGTTAGATTTCATTCTTCGTTGTACCCGATATCTTTACACGTACTTTTAATACATTTTAGGTTTGGTTTTATATTTCCTACTGGTAGACATACCTCAAAGTCAATGCCTTCGACGGCTGCAAACATTGTCCCCTGCGCGTATATTCTACTACCATATCGCCTGCTTTGATCAGCAAGGTTATTCAAATGCTCGATGTTTGATTTTCCCATTTTAGTCGAATAGATAATAAAGCGGTCGAAGATCGGTGCAGAGCTACAACCACCATTCCCAATTCCATAACCAATATATTTACATTGAGAAGTAAAATTGCAAACTGCTGGCTCATTCTGAAAATCTTCTAGCGTGTAACCCGTAAGATCAGGGGGAGCTTTGGTAGCGCAACCAGACAATACGCCAACGGCTAAAATAAAGATCACAACTCTATTCATCGTAAATTTAACGCCCATCAAACAGGCGTGTTAAAAACGCGTCCGAGGCGCAGACGTTTTGCTTAACTTGTTGCCCGGTTTATCCATTATTTTTTGAATGAATCAGGAATAACGTTCAAAAACATCCGATACAAACCTGAAAATAGCATCACTTTTTTCATTCTTAAAATCCAGGCTGGTCTCAAATTGGCTCCCATCAACTTTAGAAACTAACAAGCTATTGGTAATTGTATCGACATCCGTCTTTATGAGTTCTACTGCCTTCACATCCCGCCAATTTATGAACTGACTCTCAAGATAAATTCCAGATTCGAACACTTTGAGTACTGACTTTTCTGTTGTGATCCAGGCATACGCCAAAAAAATACTAATGAATACAAAAAGAAACCCAACAGGGACTAAGAAAATACTCAGATCCTTAATTCCCAACCACCAAATAAAAAATAGAGCCGCAATCACAAGTAAGATTACAAAGAATCTAATTTGTCGGGCTAATGAAAATTTATAAACAGCGATAGGGTTTTTCATAATCGTATAAACTAAACAGTCCTGGTACTACAATCAAAAGAGTCAACACGCTGATAACGCCACGTTGTAAACGAGTCCTGCGGAGTTGCCATTTTTTAGAACTATGTTTTTCCCATACCTATTGTTACCAATATTTTCCCAAACTCGGTTAAAAGAGTTGTCGGTTCTTCTGGTTCGTTACCTTTATACGCTGGTAAAAAATCCGGAGTAACTAACTCACTTGCGAATAGACTATCATTGATTTGAAGCCCAATCACTTTTCCGTCTTTTCCGTGATCTTTTAAATCTAAAAGGTCATAATAGAACTGCATTAAAAATCGATCTTCTTCGACAGAGCTCTCAGAATCATAAAACTGCTGAGCATATTCATCAAAAAAGACTGAACGCGCTTCATCAAAAGAAACCTTATGCTTCTCTTTATTAGTCGCTGCCTTTGCAAGGGGGGAGCGTTTTATCGCCGTCCCGCGCAGTGAGGGAAACGAACGAAGCAAATTTTTCAAAATTGTTATGACTTTTCATGCTTTCTCTTCATTAGAAATGCTACATATTCTGCTCTTGCTGAGCTATTCGATTCTTTATAATTGCTGTTGCACCAATATAGAAATTCTTCTAGATCAAAGCCGACTTTCTTGATTTTTTTCCCTTCTGCCCTCAGGTCATGGATCGTCTTATTTGCGTGGGCCTTCCACTCTTCATGGGTATCTTCTAGCTGATTTCTATCAACTGATATTTCAAGTAACCGATTCCATTGCTCGGGCTGAAACCACGCGATTCCATATATAGGGGTAAGATCATTCATTTTCTATTTCTATCAAGATAGTCATAACGCCCACATAAAAGGCGAGCGGTAGCGAGTCCAGCCCACAATTTTTGTGGGCGACTTTTAATGTGCTTGTTATGCTTTTGTTGGTGATGACACATCACAAATTGTACCCTCTGGTGCTACCAGTAACATACGTTTTTGACCATAAAATGTAACGGTCTTCTAACGCTGCCTGTCCTAGTTATTTTAGCGTCGATATCTAAAAGCACAGCGAATCCAGAAACTAAGAAATAGATGGCCATAACACTGGTATATATTTTCCCAAAAGTGTCTACTTTCATATTAAGGACTCTGACCAAGTTATGCAACTAACGGCTAGCGAATGGGCGCGGGCGTAGCACGCGTCCGAGCGCTGAAAGTGCTTTGTGTTTGTTCTTGTTACATTTTCTGAACGCCATCTAATATAAATCCTTTACTCGCTTGCTAATGACACATAAGCCATCTTCACATGAGAGCTCAGGTGGAGACGGATAAACACAAAACCCTGCAGTTCTGTTTACTCTATATATAGCGTTTCGAAGATCGCTAGTTCGTTTTGCTAGAATAAAAATCTTATCCTTCAATTTTTCATCAAGGTTGCTTGAGTAGGTGAGATAGCCCCCTGGCCCTCCACAGGGTACTGAGTCTACTGGCAAAGATTTGCAATGTGAATTGGACTGGCATTTGGCCTCGCCAATTAGTACTTTGATCTTCTTATAAGTTAAATCAATCCTGTTGTTAGCCTCACTAAGAATTTTTTGCTTTCGTTCTTCATGAGCTATGTACTTATCCTCATTCCCAAGCGCAGATAAGCTTAGCCAGCAACCAATTGTAAGAAGTAGAAGTCTCATTGATAAATGTAACGCCGCGAACACGGGCGCGCGATTTCGCGCGTCCGAACGAACGCAGTGAGTGAAAAGTGTTTTGCCTTGTTAACTGTTCTGGATTTCAATGTTACTTTTACCTATGTTACAAATATGACAAAGTAATTGCAGATTTTCTAAAACTGTTTCGCCACCATTAGCCCACGGGGTAACATGATCGACATGAAGCTTAACCCCGTCGTTTGGGGTTGAGCCGCAAAGTTTGCATTTAGCCCCATCTCTCATTAATACCATGGCCCTAAGTCGCCAATTGATATTTCTTGAGGTTCTTTTAGTTTTCTTATTACTTTTAAGAGATTTCATCGTTGGAATCTCTTCATCATTTACCCAACAAACAAAAGCTTCTAAAGCCTTTCGCCACCCGCCGAAGCGTTTTTCATAAGTCCCGGCAGAATACTTTGAGAGAGGTTTTCTCAAGTCATTGTATTTTGGTTGACGGCCAATGGCCGTCCAAACATCAACCAAATTTTTAAATAACTCTTGATTTGGGATGTTCAAGTTTCTTGTTTTTTCTAAGCCAGCTTTTTCCAGAGCTACAAACCATGACCCAAACCGACGAGTCAAAGTCGTTGCATGAAACTTTCCATGGTCGTTGTATTGGTCGATCGTAACTTGTTCTTGGGCAAGTTTTTTCGCCACTTGACCTAGGTCTTCCAGCAAATCCTGATCTGAAATATCTCGGTTGTGTGATTCAAGTTCAAACTTCATTTGATTGGTGACACAGTTAACGCCTCTCAAACGGGCGCGTTGAAAACGCGTCCGAGCCGAAGGCGTTCGTTTTGGGACTTGTTAGTAGTTTTTCCGTCAACCAGGAAAAATAAATACAGATTCATTTTTCATCCTTCTTTTATATTGATGTTCAGTGATCTTTATCAGTTCACCATTAGAAACTTTATAGTGATAGTGTTTATCCAAAGATCCACAGCAGCCGCGTTTCAAAAAAACTATAACGCCTTTTTCGAAATACCACTTATCTGAATCTTGCTCGATTCGCCAAAGCATTTTTCGGGGACTTTGCGTATTTTCAAAATCCCATAGCTCTAAAATTATTTTCCCTTGGTGCCCTTCTATTGCACCAACGAACGAAGAAGAAAATATTTCTCTAAATAAATAAGTACCAAATAGACCTTCTCCAGAAATTCTGTGTAACGAATTTTTGACTGAATCAACCGTTATTTTAGAGTAATTATAATCACCGCCACCCACGGTACTATTCGAAACGCGTGGTTCTTTCATCGAAGTATGACTATTACAACCAACGAGAAATAACAAGCTAAGCATAAGGATTCTCATAATACTACTAACGCCAAAGGTATAGGCGCGCGCGAAGTGCGCGTCCAGCCCGCAGGGCGATATACCCTTTCTTGATACTCATTGAGCCTCCTCCACATTATCCACCATTGGTGTATAAATTGGAGTTTCTGCACAACCATCGGAGAAGACCCAATGAAATTCTATAACCATCAACATCCTTTCTACTGCGGTATCGACTTACATACCC
>CALIVT010000025.1 GCA_938048185.1 uncultured Arenicella sp. | reverse complement strand
CTCCGCGAGGCGCTCTCTAAAAAGAAAGATAAAGACGGCAACACCGAGCCTAAATCGGCTTTCCCGGTGTTGACCTTTAGTGACCGAATGACCATCCACATAAACGGTGACGCAGCGACGATTATGCATTTCGACAGCGCGCATACCGACGGTGACGCAGTGGTGTACTTCAAGAACGACAATGTATTGCACACTGGCGATATCATGTTTAACGGTAACTTCCCCTTTATTGACGATTCAAATGGCGGCAGCCTTGACGGGGTCATTCGCGCCCTGACCGCGATTTCTAAGATGATTAACGATAACACCAAAATCATCCCGGGCCACGGCCCACTCGCCAGCCTTAGCGATGTGACGAAAACGGTCGCGATGCTCGAAGACTCAAAATCAATGGTGGCAAAACTGGTTGCCGACGGAAAAAGCGATGATGAAGTGTTAGCTGCCAACCCTTTAGCTAAGTACGAAGAGTACAGTTGGGGGTTTATTAATACCGAGCGCATGACTAAGCAAGTGCTTAAGGGCGTTAAAAAGTAGACCTACTGCGACCGCAAATCTAATGCTAAAGGCTCTGCGCGCACCTGCGCGGGGCTTTTTAGTGTCAGACTAAAGCGTGAGCTCGAGCTCGCTCACAAGGATTCCATTGTTATCTGAGTAAACCCAGTCACCAGGCTTAATAAATTGACCGGCGAAACTAACACTTACGTTTAAATCACCAATGCCGCGCTTCTCGGTTTTCATCGGGTGTGTATTGAGTGCTTTAACGCCAATTTCGATATTCGCTATTTCGTCGCAGTCACGAATGCAGCCGTTGACCACCAATCCTGCCCAGCCGTTGCGCGCTGCTTTTTCGGCCAGCATATCACCCAGAATTGCACGTCGTAGCGAACCACCTCCGTCCATTACGATCACCTGTCCGGCACCGGGAGACTCGAGCAATTCTTTTAGCACTGAATTATCTTCAAAACATTTAATCGTAACAGCCTTACCAAAAAACGAATCATGCGCACCGTAATTATTAAACACAGGCGCTAATACTCGGACTCGACCTTGGTGAATTTCCGTCTCGTAGACGTCACAAAGATCCGGGGTTGATACTATCGTCACGACTTACTCCGCACATTAACATGCTCGAAGGGGCAATGGCGGCACGCGTTACCACAACACCGTCCGCGCGCAAGATGGTAAGCCTCGGTGAATACCATAAAGCCATTTTCCATATAGTAATGGAGGTTTTCTTTCATTACAGTGATTGGCCAACTTTCAGCCGTTTCCGCGATTACTGTCTCACTTTGATTCTTCATAGGGTAAACATGTACTAAATTACGACTCAGATGCCGACTTGAATGCGTCAGCTTAGGTGCTTCTGCGGTATTGCCCACCGACCTCGAAAAACGCATCCGTAAGCTGACCTAAGGAACAATGCCTCACTGCTTGCATCAGCGCTTCGAAACCGTTACCGCCATCATTAATAGTCTGCTTAACCATTTCTAGGCTGGCTTCAGAGGCATCAGCGTGCAGCGTGTGAAACTCAGCGAGTCTTGCTATTTGGCTTTGTTTCTCGGCGTCGGTTGAGCGTGCTAACTCTATCTCAAATTCTTCTTCTTGGGAATCAGACAAAAACGTATTCACACCAACCAAGGGGTAACTGCCATCGTGCTTCTTAGTTTCATACTTCATTGATTCTTCCTGAATGCGGCTACGTTGATAGCCTGTTTCCATTGCGCCTAATACGCCTCCGCGATCTGAGATTCGCTCAAACTCCTGCAGCACTGCCTCCTCAACCAAATCGGTTAGCTCATCGATAATAAACGCACCCTGACTAGGGTTCTCATTTTTCGACAAACCAAACTCGCGGTTTATGATCAGCTGAATAGCCAGCGCCCTGCGCACCGACTCTTCGGTTGGCGTGGTAATAGCCTCATCGTACGCATTGGTGTGCAAGCTATTACAGTTGTCATTAATGGCAAGCAGCGCTTGCAACGTGGTGCGTATATCGTTGAACTGCATCTCTTGCGCGTGTAAGGAACGACCAGAGGTTTGGATGTGATATTTTAACTTTTGGCTCTTTGCATTAGCGCCGTATTTGTCGCGCATCGCAACCGCCCAAATTCGGCGAGCAACGCGCCCTATGACGCTGTATTCTGGGTCCATACCATTAGAAAAAAAGAACGATAAATTGCCAGCGAAGTCGTCGATGTGCATGCCGCGCGCTAAATAGGTTTCCACAAAGGTAAAACCGTTCGATAAGGTGAAGGCCAATTGCGAGATAGGGTTCGCGCCAGCCTCTGCGATGTGGTAACCGGAGATCGAAACAGAATAAAAATTGCGTACTTCGTGGTCGATAAAGTATTGCTGAATATCACCCATCATACGCAGACTGAACTCGGTCGAGAAGATACATGTGTTTTGCCCTTGATCTTCTTTAAGAATGTCAGCTTGCACGGTGCCACGTACTTGGCGCAATGCATTTGCTTTTAGTTCCCGGTATTCGTCGGCAGTCGCCTGGCGCATATTTTGCGCCTCAAACTTAGCGACCTGTTGGTCGATGGCAGTGTTTAGAAACATCGCTAGAATCGTAGGTGCCGGCCCGTTGATCGTCATTGAAACTGAGGTCGACGGCGCACACAAGTCGAAACCATCAAACAATTGCTTCATGTCATCAAGAGTCGCAACCGACACACCGGAGTTACCAATTTTGCCATAGATGTCAGGCCGTGTGGCCGGATCGAAACCGTATAACGTTACCGAGTCAAAGGCGGTCGATAAGCGGTTCGCGGCGGCGTGTTGTGACAAACGCTTAAAGCGTGCATTGGTGCGCTTAGGATCGCCTTCGCCAGCAAACATTCTGGCAGGGTCTTCGCCTTCACGCTTAAACGGAAACACGCCCGCAGTATAGGGAAAGAACCCAGGCAGGTTTTCGCGTTTCATCCAACGCAATAACTGACCGGCATCGCGATAGCTTGGCAGTGATACGCGCGACACCCGCGTACCCGATAGACTCTCATGGGTTAGGCGTGTCACAACCTCGTCGCCGTTGGCAAATGTCGTCACTCGCTCATCGCCGGCATAGCTCTTTTTAACGCTCTGCCAGGTATCGAGTAGCGCTGTATTTTCTGATGTAAGTAGAGTATCGCGCTCAATAATCAAGGCGTTTAGCTCGGAGCTCTCGTTGACAAGCAAGCCTTGCGATATTTGCAACGCATATCGTTCGCTCGCAATACTCGCCTGCCTGTCAGTCTGCGCATGATAAGCTCGCACAGCCTCACTAATTTCAGCGAGATAACGCTGCCTGGAGCTTGGCACAATTACCGAATTTTCGGACGGTACACGGTTTTCGATAAACGGGAGTTTTGACGTCCATTGTCGCAAACCCTTAGTACGCAGCATGCTCAATAAACCATGATAGGCTGCGGTGACACCGTCG
>CALIVT010000024.1 GCA_938048185.1 uncultured Arenicella sp. | reverse complement strand
AGCGGAGAATCGATGCGTAAGAAACTCAATAAACTTGACCCATCGTGAACACCTGAGGTACAAGATCAGTAACAACATGTTAAGAAATTTAGGTGTTCACCATGGCGCGGAATAGGTGTTCACGATGAACGGAATACGCAGTTAATGCAGAATGCAAGAAGTCAGCTGCCTACATTCTATGCCTTGGAGGTTTATGCCCTGTTAGAAGTATTCAGAAATCATTTATCAGTCAAATCACATCGGTAGAAGGGGTCCCTATCACTATCGTAAAATTGATAGAGCTAATACGGAACTCACTTAGCCAAGACGCTGATAAACGGCAAGCTCAAATCGACAACGCAGGCAAACAGTTAACTCGGGCTCAAAAAAATTTAATACTCTCCAACAATACGTTCTATAAATTTTATATGAAGGGCAAGCATTTCAATGATGGCTACGAAATAAACAAACATGCTACAAACTATATCGCGAGCCTTGCAATGCACCCTCTGATTTTAGAGCACTTAATAATGACCGAGCATGAACAACAAGCCCTCAATAGAGCCGTTAAAAATTTTCCAAATGATATGAGCGATGGAACATAAGTGAAACACTAATATGATTTCTGAGGTTCCTGCACAACGACGCGCGCGACTTTTAAGCTGTCTGAAAAACCAATATATCGGACCGTAATTTTAATAATTTCGACTGAAAAAAGTGATAAAACAGTCCAAAAACATACATAAATGATGTCCCAAAAAGTGTTGTAAAGTGTCCCAGTAACGGGGGGAGAGGGTTGTGTGAGGTGGGTTTAGCGGTTTTGTTGGAGTGTAGAAGGAGTTGAGGCTTATGTGGCTTCGTATCGCGGGAGGTGATTTTTTAGCGTTCGCTAGTAGGCATATGGGCAGATTGGGATCGCAGCTTTAGGGAGGTTTGAACTTTTAAAATGAGCTCTGAGTAATGCAGATATTTGAGAAAGCAGATTTCGAATGTGGCATTGCTTGATTTATCTGGTGGCTCGGTCAGAGAAAGCTAGCGATTAAAGAGTTTGTGCTTGTTCCAAGAACGCTAGATATCTCTGAGGCGCTCAGAGTTAGATATGAGCTCCGCAATCGGCCATAAGCGATAACTTGCCTTGCTTTACCGAAAGACCGCCTCACAGGCGAACGTATTAGCTCCGAGAATAGATGACTCTTTTCATGAGGAGACTAGGTTAGGTTTCACTCCCGATGCAGTTTGAACATTTGTTGTTTTCGTGACGTGCCTCGAGCCAAATGATGGGCTAGCAAAAAAGTGTCTAGTCGCAATAGACATATAACTTGGTGTATCAATGTGAATGCCTTGATACACCTCTACCTCCGAATTAAGAAAGCTATCGGCTCGAAAATCGATCATCCACACGTTATGGTTCTGGTAGCCATAAATAATTGAGAAGGTCTTAACGGCGCCTGGCAGGCAGGAACCCCGCTCGAGGTCTGGCTATCAAATGGCGCGACGTTTAATACTTGACCAGGGCTTAGTTCAGTCACAGTTTCGGATGCACCTGTTGCGGTAACTTCACTCGTGAAATACCGAACGTTCACATTGAAAGCGCAATTGTTAGTCACTGTTGTGTCCTGAACCAAAACACAACGCAGTAACTCCGTGGTTGGCCCACCAGAATCGGAGCCTCCGCCTCCGCAGGCACTTAAAATAGACAGCATTAAGACTGTGGTTGATATGTGCAGATTACTTCTGATATTCATTAATGTTCTCCATGAGCGTGTTTATCCTTGTTGGGGAGCGCTCAAATTTATATTGGTAGCTTACTGGTAGGCAACGGCGCAAATATCCCTCTTCACACAACGGAGGGGGGTATGAGCGACTTAACCCTTAAATTAGCTGTGGCTAAAAGCCCTCTTTCGAACCCATCGTTTTCTTCATTTGTAACCTCACAACCATTGACAACAACAAAATATATTCCACAAGTATAATGCCCTATATATAGGGTGTCTATATTCATTGAGCCTGAATATATTCTGGTGGATGGGCGCTAAAACACCAGAATTGCTGGAACTAGGTAAAAATGTTAGAAGATTCCGCGAGCAGGCGGACTATTCACAGGATACATTCGCCCTCGAAGTCAAGCTCGGAAGGAGTTACTTCGGTAGTTTAGAGCGCGGAGAAATTAACCCGTCGATCCTAACCCTAATAAAAATTACGCGAGCCTTGAACATAGAACTCGCTGAAATAATGCCCAAAACCTTAAATCGGTCGACGCGAAAGCGCTGAACTAAGCTAATTGACTACCCTGTAGCTCTGACAAAATACAGCTTAACTTCGCCTTCAACTGCGAATACCGATCCATACAGATAGTGCCGTTAGGCACGTAACCCAGCAACCAAAGGCAAATAGCTTCCTTATTGGTATCGGCGTCGGGCTGACCTAAGACGAAAGCCAAGCTATCGCCCTCTTTGATGTGAAGCTCTAGAACCATAGAGTTGGCAGCTCTAAAAAGCTGTTTTAAAAATACTTCGTTTACAATAATCATAATCGCTCCTAATATAGTAAGTAGTTGTAGCTATCGCCTTAAACTAAGGACGTCCTTGGTTGTTCCTGCACTTGAAAAGCGGCTCCTTCGGCATTGGCCAGTAGCGTTTTTATAATCATTCCAATGAGTTCATCTGACTGCCCTCTATCGATTGAAACCCTTGCATCTCCAGCCTGGACTAGGTCGGAAAGCGGTGCCGTTTCCTGAACAAAAATGTCTATAGCGTGCTCGTGCTCTTTAATAATTTTTGTTGCGTGTAAAAACTCCTCATTTATTTTGGCAATAGAATTTCCGTAGAAGTGCTTAATTCCTCCCATGTAGACAATCTCACCTACAAGCATCATCTTTTCAGAATCGAACGTAATACTTGCCTCCATCTCGTCATGTCTTAGTTTATTTTTCATCATTTTTTAGTTCCTCGCGTTATTTAGGTTGTACAACTCTAACGCCTCAAATTATGACTTAGAATCAGACATTTTCAGGATGCCCAACGCAAAGTTGAGCCTTAAAAACTTGGATGCTTTTCTCTCTGAACAGCATTCCTAAACCTTGATGAGGGCAGGTTTACGCTGCTGAATCCATTCATCAACTTCGGTTAGTTTCCAGCCAACCCTGCGGGCACTAATTTTTAATCGCATGGGGAACGTTCCTTCGAGCTCCTTTCTGAATATGGTAGTTCGAGACAAACCACTTAAGATTACAACCTCTCGACAGCAAAGAAGTCGGTCTGCAGCTACGGGAATAGCCCTTTCGCTATCATCTAAAGGTTTGTTTTGAGTAGCCTCGTGGCTGGTAGAAGTCCTTTTATCAATTTTTCGCTGTGTTAAAAACCTGGTCATTCGTAATGCCTCTTTCAGAGTTCAATATATTGAAGCTCTATTTTGGCTTACGAAAACCTATTTTCAGAAAGACGAACGTACTATAAAAACGCTCATTTACGTTGTGACATCCAAGTCACAACCTCAGACTCTCGCCATGCAACACGTCGCGCGCTTAACTTTATTCGGGCGGGAAACTGACCACTAAACTCCATACGATCGATCGTCGAACGAGACACGCCGACGAGCATCACTATCTCGCTGATCTTAAGCATTTTGTCAGCGACATCTTTTCGCGGCGCAACAATCTTCTCTACCGGAACATCACCAAAGAGGTAATTAATGACCTCTAGTCCAAATATTTTGATAGCGCTTGTTGGAGTGTTCGCGACTCTGAGTTCACCGGTGTCGATCAAGCCTTTGACGTCGGCTTCATCGCATTCAATAAGGTTCGCGACCTGGCTCAAATCATAGCGTCCAAATAGCGAGATACCCATCTGGTCCGCCACAAGAGCAAGTTTTGGAGAATACGATGATTGTTGGTCCAGAGTCATGTACACATTATGCTTTAGATACAATCTAAACCGAACCTCTAATTTTGCCCAAGCTAGAGGTATACATTCACCCTAGCGAATCAATACCTTTAGCAGTAGACTAAAGCCATGAGCAAAAGCATCCGAACAGACCTACCTTTAGAGACCAGAGCCAAACATCTGGTATCGGCATTGCGTGACTATCTGAATGCGGAGCGCAGTCTAAGGGTTGTTGATAGTGGCGATGATCATACGGGCCTACATGGAAGCAAAGACGAAGTAGAATATGCTCTTAGCTTCTATTGTAACGAGGCGAAGGATATATATTCATCCATGATGTCGGGTGATATTGACACATTAAAAGCTAACGGCTTGCTAACAAGTGAGCAGATCACACAGATAGTTGAACTGCCAAGCATGGAGAGACCTATAGAGCCTAGTCAAGATAAGGATAACGGCCCCAAAGATGATGTAACGCCGCAGCATTCCCCATCAAACTAAAAATAAAGTATCACACCTTATTTGTAGACAATTAGTGCTTTTACTTACTGAAAGTAAACTCTAACGAGATTAGAAAAAATGGATTCAGCTAAAGACAAGCACACTGGCCAAATAGTAGACGGAGAGCAACTATGGCTCATAAACCCTGTTGATAAGGAAGGATACATGTGTCGAGGGTGCAAAGTTCTCGTCAACCCAGTGTCATTTGAAAGAGGACTGAAAACTCGGCCTCACTTTAGAGAATACCAGAAGGATCCGCATAAATTTTGGTGCAAAATTGAAGGAGAGACCGAACTAATAAGAGCGGCAAAAAGTAAAAGCATTCAAAACGAGCAAGGCTTCCCATGTTCATTTCCTCACACGCTCGAGCTTACAGATTCTCGATCAAAAGTTGAGCCTGAAGACGAACAGCTTAATCCAAACGAAAGTAAATCAAGGTCAACCTCGAATAGCAGCAGCAACTCGAACAACACAAGTATTTCTAAGTGGATTGCTAGAACAATTCGACCGATAGCACGAACCTATATAAATTTCCCAAAAGACCGAGACTTACCGTTAACTATTTCAGGCTTAGAGGGCAGCATTTATAAAGATGTTATTCGTAAGCTATCTAGCCAAGAGGTCGTAATTTATACGAGACAGCATCTATTTTATGCCCCTATCGCTTGGGCGGCGCCGACAAAGACAACCAACAGTATCAATATCAAACTCTCTTACGGTTATTGGCTAGGAGGGAAGTTACTTCAACCTTATTCTGTAAAAATTGATATTACTGGGTGGTCACAAGCAAAGATTGCGTATGTGCTAGAAGAGCTTGAAGTCGCGCGGCATGATGCAATGCAAGCAAAGAACAAGAATAAATTTACCAAAACAAAAAGTTGGCTTTTTTTCATCGGACAACAATCTTCACACACACCTGAAGAATTCGTTATCAACGATCATAGGCTTATTTGCTGTCTGACAACTGACGCGTTGTAAGTGACGACTCAAATTACTTACTCCAACGAAAATGTTTGATAATACCGACTAAACGTCGCTTGCTTTGCCAAATCAGATAGTCGATCAGGCACAAAAAGGAGCCGTCGAGCTCCAATTAAACATAATGGTGATTATGCGCACTAAGTTATTGATTAATATCAATATTATTTTCAGTCTATACTACACGAAATGTCGAAAAATTCCTCATAGTATTTGGATAATTTAAATGGGGAGCCTTCAGAAAGAAATTTTTCTTGGTCGTAAAAAAGCACGTATGAAGATGTTCTTGGGTTTCTAGAACTCGGAAATCTAAGGCCTTCTATTTTTCGACCATTGGTGTCAGACCAATCGTAAGTTATAAGCTCTGTAAATATTTGTGTCGGTATATATTCAACATGCACCCTATCATCACGCTCTATCGGTTTAGTCATATCCGAAACCATGTCATTTAGAAACCGTACAAATTTTGTATCTTTAATGCTGGTGAAATCAGTCAAATCGATCAAATAAATATCTCGTTGAACCTCGAACTCAGCAATTCCAAAATTCGCTGATTTATCCGCTGTTTCTAACAAAGCTGTTTTTCTTGATTCCGCCAAATAGAACATACTAATTCCTGCTGGACTCATTCTATTAGCGCGGGCGTACTCAATGGGAGGGGGCCCAAGTTCTTTTGAGTAGTCAGTTGTTGCGAATTCACCTGGCTTCGGTCTACATCGATACAATGTAGTACCTGTGTTTATAGTATAAAGCGAATTACATAATTCATTCGCCGTTTCTTCTACGACAGACTGGTAATAAAGCTGCGGCGTTTCTTTTAACTTTTGATAATGAAAGAAATATCTACTCTTATGCTTAACAAAAGTGCAGAACTCGTCCCAATCTGATTTAGTTATATCTTTCATAGTAAATGGGTAGTTATAAAAGCGATCTAATAATGTTCATTTTCTGGAGTCGATTCACTTGGATTATTAGCGAGAAATTCTCGTGCTTTTTCATTAATTGATCTCCACAAGGCCGGTGTAAAGAAGACTTCATTATTTTTAAACTCTACAGGGCCGTTGCGTAAAGGTCTGATTTCTGAAAAAACCAAGCTAAGGTGACGCCCGTTGTCAGCAATGACTCGAAGATGAACATTTGAATATCCCGCATTAAAATCAGGGAGTGTTTCAAGCTTGTCAGTGTCAATAACTAAGTCTGTAAAATCCATAGTTATTGGGGGGATAATTGTCCCTCGCAATTGCATGTTGCTCACGTAAAGATCGCTCTCATCATATGAAGCCAATGCTTTCCCTGCGCCATCTTTTTTCCCCATCTGCATAACCCTTACGATAAAGTTACCATCTTGGTAGTCAGTTTTTGTGAAACGAGAGTTGACCCCTAAGCAGTACCCTTCTGGATGTGTCTGTGCCTCTATATCTATAAACAATATGTCACCAATTTTCATCGTTACTTTATTTTCGTCTATTGTTCCAATCTCGTATCCGCCGCCAAACCCTTCCTCAATACTCTTTTGATTAGTAATGTCTAACGTCCATAACCGAGTTAACAGCTGATTTACTTTGAAGGCGGCTTTCCGCCCATCGGATACATTGTCATCATTGAATGTAAATTCAATGTTTGTTAACGCTTCGACAATAGCGTCAGATCCTGAACCAGAAACCACTAGTCCTTCTAAGCCTTCACATGATGGTACTTCAACTGCTCTTGATGCCCCTCCTCCTGCGGTAACGCAAACCTCTTCATCTATGTAAATATATACATAGCCATAATTGTTATCATCTACACATTCGAAAATATCTAGTATTTCTTTTAAGTGATCATAGGTCGGATTAGTATTGAGTATTTCGTCTTCAAGCAAATAATTAATTAGGTCAACAGCCTTATCTTGTGGTCCAGAGCAAGCCACAATTAAATTGTCATTAATGACTGTAACTTTTTGTTTGAGTTCGGCAGGGTGGCAGTTAAACCGTCGCCGATGTGCAAGTTCGTCAGACTTGTCACCGCTTCCTGGCAGGATAATTGAATATCCATCTTCTCCCTCTGTGCTGAAAAGCACATCACCAACAATTACTGGAACGGTATCAATTTGGAATACGGCGATTGCTGTCATAAGTCCCATTCCTTTGTTTGACCGTGCGTATTAAGTGCTCCGTAATTAGCCCGAAAAACAGGGCTATCCTGATATTCCACTACATTGTGAGTGTAGGTCTGTGTTGTCGAAGGATTCGCATGGCCAAGTAAATGTTGGATTTTTTGCAAAGGCTCTCCCATGCGATCTAATAATGTTGCAAGTGTTGCCCTGGCGCTGTGCGGCGTAAATTTGGCGTCTAATCCTGCTTTATCACGATACTTAGTCCAGATATTCGTGAATTGTTGGCGAGAGAGCGCTTTTCCGTAGTATCTATCTTTGCGAACTGAAATAAACAGTGGAGACTTCTTGTCACCTGAATGCTCACTCATTCCAAGGTACAGATTGATAGCATGCTGCAGCTGAGGATTGACTGCCTCAATTTGGCGCTGACCACCCTTCTTCTCAAAATTCAAGACATAGAATCCATTGTCTTCGTAGTAATCTTCTACGGCCATCGTTGAAGCCGAGCTGACCCGCGACCCCATATAAAGGTAGAAGCACAAAATGGCGTAGTCGCGTGCGCCTTGCACAGTTTCCGTGTCTGGTTGCTCAAGCAGCTGCAATACCTGGCTATCTGTCATCACCGGCGTGACGCCACGCGTCTCGTCGACCTTCGGCCGCTCGACGTTATCCACCGGGTTCACAGCGATCGCGCCATTAGATTTCAGAAACCCAAAACAATCACTCAGAGCCGATAGTCTGTTCCGGATCGTTCGTGGTTTCAGTCCCCTCTCGGTCGAGAGGTATTGTCGGTAATAGATGATCTCCGCCATTCCGGCTGATCGAAATTGATCTGAATCCTGAATACGGTTCAATTCGCAAAACTCATGAAAAGCCACTTTGTAGGTTTTCATGGTGTTCTCGCGGGTTTTGTTGGCCAGCCACAGCGTTTCCAAATTCACGAGGGACAGCTTCCCCTCAGACCTTTGCTGCAGGCTATTTTGGCCGGTGGGCACGATATCAATCATAGCCAAATAGTATCATATTAGCTTTACATAACGTACTTTATGTAAAGTTAAACTGGAGCCTAATATGTCGCTAATTCAACACTTCAGTCGAAGATGCATCCGAACAATCTAAATATCAAACTCAGGGATTAATAGCGTCCAATGAATGCACACACTCGGCAACTTTAATCAAAGCCTCTCTCCGCTCATCAAAATAATCATAACGATCATAAATACCCTCAACACCTCTGAGCTTATGATTTAGACAACGCTCCGCAACGTGACTAGGTACTTTTAAACTGGCTAATAAACTTCGACAAGTTCGCCTTAAGTCATGAACGGTAAAGTGATCAATTTTAAGTTTGCCATCTTTAAACAACTTTGAAATCGCGACATTTAAAGTATCCGGACTGATGTGACCAAAGCGCTTACTAGCACGCCTATTTGGAAGAACATATTCAGAAAAATTGGCTCTGACCTTTAACTCATCTAGCCACGCCAATACTTGCTTTGATAACGGTATTGAAATTGCTACGCCGGTCTTACTGCGCTCTTTCGGAAGACTCCAAATACCTTTAGTTAGGTCAAACTCTTGCCACCTCGCCTCTACCAGTTCTGACTTGCGTACACCGAGTGTAATCAAGAGTAAGACGGCCAAATAATTTTCACGCGCGAATTGATCTGGATTTGAACGCATCACACCGAGCGTATGTTCAATTTCTTCGAGACTTAAGGCTCGAGTGCGGCTTTGTTCCTGACCACCAGCATCGGCATTTTTAAATGCGGCAGCTGGGTTTATTTCGATTAAGCCAAGTTTTATTCCGTGCCCGAACAGCTGCTTGCAGTACATAAGGGCATCGTTGGCTCTGGTTGTTGCGCCCTTCGCCGTAATTCGCTTAATCGCATTCCGCACATCTAATGCGGTAACCTTTTTAATTGCATGCTTTCCTAAACTTGGCTGAATATAGTCTCTGTAGACTTGTCGAGGAATCTGAGGGTTCTTTAGCCGCATGTCGCATTCTCTGAACCAGTCTTCGGCCAAGTCATTTACGATTATGAGGTGGCCGCTCTTTTCTCGTTCTTTTTCAATAAGCGGGTCGATGCCTTCTTGAATATCGAGCTTAATTTCAGCCGCTCTTAAATTTGCCCGGGCAAGCGACAAAGCATCAAAGCGTGACAAGGTAATTTCCCTACGCATACCATTAATGCTGTAACGCACCACCCAATAAGCGACATTCTTTTTAGTGACCCGTAAGTAAAGTCCATTACCTAGTGAGTGACGGCCCTTGATTCCCTTGGTGACATAAGACTTTGCTTGAGAAGCGTTCATTGGTAATCTAAATCTCAACTGGTGACATAATATCTATAATAAGCTGAAAAATAGATTTTTGTCACCGATAGACACCAAATATGTCACCATATTCTTGAAGCTGAATGAACACTCCTGATAATTGAAATTAAACTATATCAATATAATTCAATTACTTATAGCCTTAGTGAGCGCAAGTGAGACCTCATGAACACTTACTCAATATTCTGAACCTGTTCACGCATTTGTTCAATCAACACTTTTAAGTCTACCGAGGCTTTGGTCAATCGAGGGTCTTGCGATTTCGAGCCTAGCGTATTTGCTTCACGGTTAAGCTCTTGCATTAAAAAGTCTAAGCGCTTGCCGGCGGGTTCTGGTTTGGCGAGTACTGCACCTACTTCGTCTATATGCACATTCAAACGGTCCAGCTCTTCGGCGACGTCGGTTTTTTGCAAAAAGATCACCAGCTCTTGTTCTAACCTTGCTGGGTCGAGTTTGTCTTTTATCTCGGCCAATTTTTCGTCTAACCGGGCTTTATAGCTTTCGACGATTTCGGGCAAGAACGCTTCAACGTCTTTAATGGCTTTGCTCATATTGGTGAGACGCTGCTGGATCAGTTCGGCCATTTTCTTACCTTCTTGCGCGCGTGCTTGAACAAGACTGTCTAAGGCTTCACCCAGTACGGTGAGCAGATGACCTTTCATCACTTTTGGGTCTGCTTTTTTAGCTTGTAGAATACCAGGCCACTTAAGCACGTCGATCGCTCGGACCATTTGCATTTCGGGTAATTCACCGCGCATGTCATCTAACAAGGCCTGTAAATTGCGGGCTGCGTCTAAGTTGGGCTCTAAGCTGGAAGCTTCGGTTTCTTTTAATCGAACAAAAACGTCAACTCTTCCGCGTTTCAATTTAGCTGCAATTGCGTCTCTCAAGTCGCCTTCATGCGCTCTCAAGTCTTCTGGCATTCTTGGCGCGACGTCTAAAAAGCGGTGATTTACCCCTCTTAGTTCGCAACTTAACTCGCCTAATTCGGTGTTTACCGCGGCTTGCGCATAGGCAGTCATGCTATGGGTCATTGATTTTACTCCGGTTTTGCTAATTTGAATCGCATCGATTGCTGACAAAGTTTGCCGCAAAGCACTATAATACCTGAATGAGCATCCTTAAACCCAAACCTAATAATATCCCGGCTCTGCCTTTGCGCCCGGATACGATGGTTGAACATTATAAAATTGGCAAGGTTATCGGAGTTGGTGGTTTCAGCGTGGTGTATAGCGCGTTGGACACAAAAACGAATGCCGTTGTTGCGATTAAAGAATTTTATGCAACCAACTGTATGCGCCGCGCACGCGACGGGTCGCTGCATGTTTACCCAAAGGAGCAAGAGCATAAGTATCACATCGGCTTAAAGCGCTTCTTTGATGAGGGTTTAACTCTATCGCAAATTGATCATCCGAATATCGTTAACGTTTCTAACTTTTTCCGCAGTAACAACACCGCGTATTTGGTGATGCGTTTTGAACACGGTAAAGATTTGCGCTGGTTCATTAAAAACACAGATTACGTGCCGGATGAAGAATTTATCTTGAGCGTCTTCAGCATGACCTTAGCGGGCTTAAAAGAAGTGCATAAAAATAGCTTCTTACACTTAGACATCAAGCCAAGCAATATTTTATTGCGCGCCAGCGGTGTGCCACTTATTTTAGACTTGGGCGCCGCGTATAAGTTTCCATCGTCGGAGAAACATAAGGTTCACACGTTAACCCACGGTTATTCGGCGCCTGAGCAGCATGAGAAAACTGATTTAAGTTTATGCTCTGACCTTTACGCGATTGCGATGACGATGCGCGCCTGCATCACACATAAGTCGCCGCCGTCAGCAGTTAAGCGGATAAAAAAAGACACCTTGCGACCCTTAAAAGAAACACACAGTCGTTACTATAGAAAGAATTTGATTTTAGCGATCGACCAAGCAAGCTCTTTAGACCAGAGTGAGCGACCTCAGTCCGTTGATGAGTTTGTGGAGATTATGACGACACGCTAGTGGCGGATTCGTTTTATATTTCAGATGGATTATTCTCTCTCTCAACAAAGCCATCAAGGTGGCCGCGATTACAACGAAGACCGCACTGCGATTTTCGAGCGCGACGGTACTATTTTACTTGTTCTGGCTGATGGTTTAGGCGGGCACGACGGCGGCGAAATTGCCTCACAAGCCTTGGTCGATGCGATGGGTGACTCGTTCACCAAAGCGACCGAAAAGCAACTATCAAAGCCGGGTAGCTTTTTGACGCTGTCAATCAACTTCGCACACCATACCGTGCATCGCCGCGCAGTAAATCAGGGCTTTAACGTCGACTCGCCGAAGACTACCTGCGTAGTTTGTTTAATTCACAAAGGCATCGCAACGTGGGCGCATTCGGGTGACAGCCGCTTATACCTAATTCGTAAGCGTGAAATCATTATGGTCACTGAGGACCATGTGTCAAAAAAGTTAGGCCGTGAGAAAAACGCGCCTATCAACCGTTGCGTTGGCGGTTTAGAAAATCCACGGCCGCAAGTGGGTGATTCGTATGAGATGGAAGAAGGCGATATTTTATTTCTCGCCACCGACGGCGCCTGGGCATGCTTTAATCCAGATGACCTATCCGACTACGTAGACCCACAACACCCCAGCTTAGGCTTGGACAGTTTGTTGCAGGCTCTTGAAAACCGCAACAAGGCGCCGAGCGACAATTTATCGGTGGTGGTTTTGTTCTGGGGGGTCAAGCAGCTAGACAACCCCGACCTTACCGACTTTGAAGAGCCGAATAGCATCCAGATACTCGATTCAGCGATCTCTGAAGAAAGTGAAGACGAAAACACCGCGCAAGAAAAATTCGATATGGCAGAACTTGATAACGCTATTTTTGAAATCGAAAATTTCATCTCGGAGTTAGACGACAAGTTTTAGCATTTGTAAGGACACGTTCGCAATTTTAACGCCCGCAAGTGCTAACATCAGGGTTCAAATTCTAGGTCTAACTCGACCGCGCGCTTTATCAGAAAACGCGTCAACTAATATTTAAGTCAGAGACCAGTCATGACCAACACTACTCCACGCCCTAGCGGCCGCGCTAATGACGAATTACGTCAAGTCACCATCGAGCGCAATTACACGGCGCATGCTGAAGGCTCAGTATTAATAAGCTGCGGTAATACCAAAGTTTTGTGCAATGCGACGGTAGAAACCAATGTGCCGCGTTTTTTAAAAGGTAAGGGCCAAGGCTGGGTAACAGCCGAATACGGCATGTTGCCGCGTTCCACGAACTCACGTATGGGCCGAGAAGCGGCACGCGGCAAACAATCTGGACGCACACAGGAAATTCAGCGCCTTATCGGCCGTTCACTGCGCGCAGCCATGGACCTAACCAAGTTGGGCGAGCACTCAATCACCCTAGACTGCGATGTTATTCAAGCCGATGGTGGCACACGAACCGCGTCAATCACCGGCGCTTTTGTGGCAATGACCGATGCAGTTATTCATATGCTTAAGAATAATATGATCAGTGAAGACCCAATCGCGAGGCAAATTGCGTCGGTTTCGGTTGGAATCTATAACGGCATGCCGGTGCTGGATTTGGACTACCCTGAAGACAGTCAGGCGGAAACCGATATGAACGTCATCATGGACGTGAATGGTAGCTTCATTGAGGTTCAAGGCACCGCGGAGGGCGCACCCTTCAGCCTCGATGAAATGAATTCAATGATCGCGTTGGCGAGCAAAGGCATTAACGAACTTATGTCAAAACAGACCGCTGCACTCGAGCGCGAATAACTTATGCTGGACGGTTCATTTGCGCAAACGGTTTTATTAGCCACCGGTAACGCTGGCAAAATTGCGGAAATGCAGCGTGAATTAAAAAGCCTCGGCTTTGCGGTTGTCGCGCAGAGCGAATACGATTTTCCTGAAGCCGTTGAAGACGGCTTGAGCTTTGTAGAAAACGCGATTAAAAAGGCGCGCCACGCATGTTTGCATACAGGCCTGGCTGCAATTGCCGATGACTCGGGCTTAGAAGTAGACGCATTGAACGGCGCACCCGGGATCTATTCAGCGCGCTATGCCGATGGCCAGGGCGATGCGGCGAATAACCAGAAGCTACTCGCCGCACTCGACGGTGTCACTCGACGTGAGGCGCGATACCAATGTGTCATTGCGTATATGCAGCACGCGCAAGACCCAACACCCATTCTTTGCCAAGCGAGTTGGGAGGGCGAAATTGCGCATCAGCCAGCCGGGTCAAATGGCTTTGGCTATGATCCAATTTTTTATGTGCCAGAGTTTGACTGCAACGCCGCCGAACTCGACACCGAGCAAAAGAAAACCCTAAGCCATCGTGCGAAAGCGCTAGCACTTTTGAAAACGGCTCTGGACCAGTAACAGTCTTAAACCGATATAACCCCTTTAAGCAAACACAATCACTCATGAGCTTATCTTTAAAAAAACACCCCTCTTTCTCTGGCCGCAAGGGCCCAGTCGTGATCTTAGTCGCCGATGGTGTTGGCGTTGCCCCAGCTGGGCCGAGTAACGCAGTGACCGAAGCCAATACACCAACTCTAGACTTGTTGGCCGAGCAAACTCTCTATACCGAGTTGGCCGCGCATGGTATCGCCGTGGGTTTGCCCAGCGACGGTGACATGGGCAATAGTGAAGTTGGACATAATGCGATTGGCGCGGGTAGAATTTTCGCACAAGGAGCAAAGCTGGTTAACCAAGCAATCGATAGTGGCGACGTTTTTCAAACTGATATATGGAGGCAAGCAATCGAGCATGGCAAGCGCAACACCCTACATCTATTGGGCCTGCATTCTGACGGTAATATCCACGCGCATACCAAACACCTTTACGCCTTAATGTCTAAGGCGGCAGAACAAGGTGTGCGCGAATGCTGCATTCATGTACTACTTGATGGCCGAGATGTCGCCGCACGCTCGGCCTTGCAATTCATCGAACAGACTGAGAGTTTGATCACGAGTATTAATACGACGCATCAGGCTAATTTTCGCATTGCCAGTGGTGGTGGTCGCATGGAGATCACCATGGACCGCTACGAGGCAGACTGGGAAATGGTCCGTCGCGGCTATAATTGCCATACACACGGTCAAGGTAAAGCATTTACCAGCGCAGCCGAAGCGGTACACGCTATGTATAAATCAAGCGGCAAAGACGATCAGTATTTGCCGGCGTTCGTAATTCAAAAAGACGGGCAAGCGGTTGGTAAAATGCAAGACAATGACGCGGTTATATTGTTTAACTTCAGAGGTGACCGCGCGATAGAAATATCGTTGGCTTACGAACGTGATGACTTCGATAAGTTTGATCGTAACGAATTTGGCACGCACCCAAAACTATTCTATGCCGGCATGTTGCAATATGACGGTGACGACCTGGTGCCAAATCGATACCTAGTTAATCCACCCAACATTGATCGCACGATGAGTGAGTATCTGATTCAAGAGCGGGTTAAATCATTTGCTGTTTCTGAGACTCAAAAATTTGGCCACGTCACCTATTTCTGGAACGGTAATCGCTCAGGGTATTTAGATGAAAACCTGGAAGCTTATCTTGAGATTCCGTCGGACAATGTTGAGTTTAACGAGGCGCCTGCGATGAAGGCTCGTGAAATTACCGATGCAACCATTGCCTTAATTGAAAGCGGAGAATTTCAATTTGGACGATTGAATATTGCGAACGGCGACATGGTTGGACACACCGGTGATTTAGCCGCAGCGATCGAAGCAATGGAAGTCGTTGATGAGTGCGTCGCCAAATTAGTGGAGACCATTAAGAAGCACGACGGCATACTGATCTATACGGCTGACCATGGGAATGCAGACATCATGTACACCGAAAAAAATGGCGTGCGCTTACCCAAAACCAGCCACACCTTAAGCCCTGTTCCGTTTGCTATTATCGATCCGAATTATGCGGGCGAATATAAACTAACCCCCCCCGATGATGCCGGTTTAACCCACATTGCGGCAACCACCATGAACCTACTCGGCTTTCAAGCACCCGATGATTATCAGCCCAGCTTGCTTACCTTTACTTAGGGCGCTGTATGACAAATAAGCTTATTCATAAAGGCGCGTTAATCGAGCTGCACAAAGAGCGCGTCGAGTTTCCGAACGGTGATCACACGTATTTCGATATCGTCAAACACCCTGGTGGCGCCGTGATCGCAGCCATTAACGAACGCGATGAACTATGTTTGTTAAAGCAGTGGCGGCACGCAATTCAAACGTCGATTTGGGAGCTACCAGCCGGATGTCTGGAGCCCGGCGAACCGCCAATGGAAACTGCCAAACGCGAGCTTGAAGAAGAGGCCGGAGTGGTCGCGGAACAATGGCGCGACCTCGGTAAAATTTGCAGTAGCCCTGGGTTTAGCAATGAGATTTTGTACTTGTATGAAGCTCGCGGCATTAGCACCGGCACTCTAAATCTGGATGACGCTGAACAACTAGAGGCGCATTGGTTGCCGCTAGAGCGCGTTTTTGAAATGTGCCGCGACGGAAGTATTATCGATGCGAAAACGTTGGCACTGTTACTCCGCTTGCAATAACATTTGTTATACAAATAGCCAGGCTTGACTCTCGATGCTAACGGTCAACCTTGACGTATAGCAGTGCAGCAACTAAATAATTTACAGAGCGAGTTTTTCTATTAAGGAATAATTTTTCTCTAACGCGCCTTTATGAGCTTCTATAAAACCAACGCCCTTACTCCCCATCTCATCTCTTAGGCTTGGATTGCCCAGTAGCTCGGAAACAGTGGCGGCTAAATCAGCCTCATCTCGCACCATACGCCCGGCACCCTCTTTAATTGTCCAGCGGCTAATATCAGGAAAATTGAACATGTGCGGCCCGAACACCACGGGCACTCCTAAGGCGCAAGGCTCTAAGATATTTTGCCCGCCCAATGGCTCCAAGCTGCCGCCCACAAACGCAACATCCGCGCTGGCGTACATTAATGACAACTCACCCATGGTGTCGCCTAAATAAACGTCAACATCGGCGCTTAGCTCTGGCACATTTTCGGTTCGCCGTACGCAAACAAGATCACGGCGTTGAATTTTTCGAGCCATGTAGTCGAAGCGCTCAGGGTGTCGCGGTACCAATATCAACAGCAGACTAGGAAACTTGGTTTTTAACTCTTTGTATACAGATAGAAGCCTACCTTCTTCACCTTCTCGTGTACTGCCAGCAATCCAGATCAAGCGGTCTTGCCCGAGTTGGCGTCTTAGCACCTCGGCTGATTCGCGTAAACTCGGCGGCACATTGACATCAAACTTGATGCTGCCGGTTTCAGAAATTTTTGCGGGCGGCACACCTAAGAGCTCTAGGTGCTTACGGTCCAGTGCCCCTTGCACAGCAAAGTGATCAACCATGCCGAGCGTGTGCTTTACTAGCTTAGGAAATTTTGCGTAACTAGAATACGATCGATGTGAGAGACGCACATTGGTATACACCAAAGTGCTGCCGAAACGATGCACCTCGTCAATCATATTAGGCCAGATTTCGGTTTCCATAACCAATACGATTTCAGCTTTTACCTTAGTCACAAAGCGGCGCATTGCCCACTTCAAATCGTATGGAAAATAACAGTGTGCAACGCTATCATTGAGCATCATACGCACCATCGATGAACCAGTCGGCGTCGTGGTGGTTACTAAGATATTGCTGTCAGGTTTGGCCTTTAGGATGCGTTTCACTAACGGCGCTGCGGCCCGCGCTTCGCCTACCGAAACCGCGTGTATCCATAAATCATATGGCGCTGCATTTACTATATTTTCTGGCATTAGACCAAAACGTTCTGGTATGCGCGACCAATACTGTGGGTTTCTAAAGCCCCGAAGAAACAGACTGACAAGCCCAAATGGAATCGCCAGGTTTAAGATAATTCGGTATAGCCAAATCATGCAATCCAGTCCTTAACCACTAAGTAATCAGTGAGCAGCCGCGCTTCATCACTGCCCGGTTTTGGGTTAGCCTGATATTCCCAAGCAACCTTTGGCGGCATCGACATTAAAATAGATTCGGTGCGGCCGCCGGACTGCAAGCCAAACAACGTGCCACGGTCAAACACCAAATTAAACTCGACATAGCGGCCACGACGCAGCAGCTGCCAATCTCTTTGCGCTTGGGTATACTCAGTGTCTTTGCGCTTTTCCAAAATAGGCAAGTACGCCGGAATAAAATGGTCACCAATGCTTTGCATAAACTCAAAGCTCTTTTCAAAGCCGTGCTCATTTAAATCATCGAAGAACAAACCACCCACACCGCGCTGTTCACTACGATGCGGCAACACAAAATAGTCGTCACACCATTTTTTATAGCGCGGATAAACATCATCACCAAACGCCGCGCATGCGTTGTACGCGGTCTGATGCCAGTGCTTCACGTCCTCGGCAAACCCGTAGTACGGCGTCATATCAAAACCGCCACCGAACCACCAAACAGGGTTATCCGTTTCAGCACCAGCGACGAAGAAACGCACGTTCATATGCGACGTCGGCGCAAACGGATTATTGGGGTGAATTACCAAAGAGACGCCCATCGCCTCAAAGGGTTTACCAGCCAACTCAGGACGTTTATTCGTGGCTGCGGGCGGGAGAGTATCCCCTAAAACGTGCGAGAAATTCACGCCTCCTTTTTCGATAACCGCGCCGCCAGACAACACTCTGGTACGACCACCGCCGCTACCGTTTTCGTGTTGCCACGCGTCCTCGGCAAACTCGTTGCCGTCAACGTCAATCAACGTTTTGCAAATTCGATCTTGCAAGCTTTTTAAATAATCGGAAACTTGGTCACGCATAAATCTGTATCTTACTGTGTTGAACGGTTAGCGCGTTAATCGCCTCGCGTATTAGAACCCTCTCTAAAGCGGTGATCTAACGGTTGTTATCTTAGTTGTTGCCCACTAACTGCATCACGAATAGCCGATGCAGCTAAGGCACCACCTAGGTCAGCATCAATAACGAAATCGACTTCTTGCTTGAATTGGTTCACCACGTCGGTATAACTACGAAGCGCATCATGGCCGTGTCGATTAGCGCTAGTCGAGACCACTGCATGACCAAAGACTTCGCACAAGCGCTGGCAAATCGGATGATCTGAAACCCGCATTGCCAGAGTGGTGTGACGCCCGCGCACCCATTGTGACACGGACGAGTCTACCGGCAATAGCCAGGTATTAGGACCGGGCCAAGATTGTTTTATTTCTATCGCCCGATCAAGTGAATCGATATCCGCGTAGTCGGCAACTTGCTGCAAGTTCGCCGCCACCAAAATAACGCCTTGCTCTTTCTGTCGCTGCTTTATTTTAAGTAGGCGCTCAATAGCGGCTTGATTACGCGGGTCACACCCTAAACCAAAGCAATATTCGGTTGGATACGCAATTACACCGCCGGCTCGCAACACACGAACAGCTGTATCAATTTGGTGATCGATAGAATGGTTAAGCAAAATGAAGTCTATTAGCCGATAACGCCACTTACGTTCTCGTATTCGTAGGTTAACTAGCAGAATACAGAGGTAGCGTATACGTTACTCACAGGCGACATAAAATCGACTGAACGAAAGGCGTGTTGATTAAGCTATTTAGTGTAATGCGTGACGCCGTTTTTCGCCACGCAAAGTTATTGAAAAAAACGGCCAGAAAGCCGGCGGCTCTGCCAACGACGTTAAAAGAGGCGTCGCAACGTAAAAAAGCTTTTAAAAAATATCACCACGAGAGGAGCGATAAACAAAAAGACTTACTCATCAGCGTCTGGGCTGTTCAAAGTCCAGTCGTAGTCATATCGCACTCGCCTAATACCCTCTAGCTCGGCCCGTTTAGCATCGTCAACGCGCTGAGCAATATAAGGCACTAACTCTGATTTCGACGCAACAAAGTCGGTTCGATACCAGTCAAATATTGAGCTAGCGGTGGCACGACCATCACTAACGCGAATGCCGCGATCGTGATTTAAGAATTCTTTTTCCGCTTTCGCGAGTAATTCTTCTACGTTTGCGCCAGTATAGGCGACCTTCTGAAGGTTTCCACCGCCCAAAGCGCCCGACGTAAGCCCGTAATGAATTCTAGGATCATTCCAGATGGGGCGCAGAATACCATGCTCAATGTCATCAAGACTGATGTCCTGCATAACCACATATGCGATATCTCGCCTCCAAATACGATTGCCAAGGCTTTTGACTGAGCGAATATCGTCTTCACGTACCGCCTCAATCACCTTTTTAACCAGAAGAGCATTATAAAAGTTCAACCAGTAGGCTTTCGCTTCACTACTGTTAAATTGCCGTGGCTCTAACATTTGTAGATAGCTTAGATATTCCGTCAACTTGGTAAGGTCTGCGTCGCTTACGGCTTTGTAGTTAAAACGATTAATGCCGCTCGGATGCTCGTCATCTACATAAGCGCCCAATATTTCTTGCCAAGGCCCGTGTTTTGTCGTCATGACACTTTTGGGCTCGTGGTCGTCCCAAAATTTTATTAATTTCGCCGCGGGCGCAGCTACGAGCGCAGAAGAGAATACTAATGAAAACCAAAAAAAGAACGCGCGCCTGAAACTAATCAAAAGTTCGATCATAATCACAACCCCCCGTGATACAAGCTACCTTGCGCCTAAGCAATCCTGTGCTAAAACGCAGATATTTTCTATTAAATTTACTAATCTAATCGTTTACTTAAAAAGGAACGTTACCCTGAATTACATGCTGCCCGCTCCTTACTGGACATTGAGTATGCGTTAAATTTTGACAGAGATAAAGGGGCTTACGGTTATTTTACCGCCTGATTCAACTGCCAATCGTATTGGAATTCAATTTTAGTGGCCGCCTCTAGTTGCTCTGCGCCTGGTCCAACATAGTAACTTGATAGGTACTCCAATATCTCAGCTTGGTCTTCACCAAAGTCCCCTCCGTACCAATCAAAGATGCTCGAGAGGCTTAAGTTCTCTGATTTTAGCTCTACACCTCGTGGGTGATTGATAAATTCCTTTGCTGATTTTTCCAATAAAACTTCATTATTTTCTGACGTAAATGCCTGAGATTGCAGGTTCGGGCACCCGATGCTCGCGCAATTCACGGCAAAGTGGATACGAGGATCTTGCCAAATTGGTCTTAATATTCGGTGCTCGATGTCGTTTAGGCTCAATTTCTGCTTCTGTATTTTCACAAAATTTTTGTCCCATGGCCCGAATAACGACGTAAGAAAGCGAATATCCTTGATCGATTCAACTGGGTACTCCTGTAAAATCACGTCCACGGTTAAAGCGTTATATAGGTTTACCCAGTAACTGAACTGCTCATTCTTATTCAAACCTCGTGGGTCAATTTGTTGCAGCTCATCAAGGTAAGCCTTTAACTTTTTCTTGTCTGACTTGCCCACGGCCGCGTAGTCGAAAAGGTTAACCCCGCTCGAGGTTTCCGAGTCGAGATAGACATCGAGTAACGATTGCCATTTCGCGTGCGAAACGACCTCTTCGCTTTGCTCATTGCTTACGTTCCAAAATTTAAGCACCTCGGCCTCCGGAGCTGCGTCTACGGTTTTAAGGCCAAACGCTAACACGACAGTCGCCAACAATAAGATATTAATAAGTTTCATAGTTAGAGATTCTAAAATATTTTTTTGGCCACGGGCACTCGAGACCATGGTTATAAGTCCGTTCGCCGCGTCACTAGATTAACTGCGACGCCAGGTATGAAACTTCTCGACAAGTTTCAAAAGCCCGTGCGGTTGATGTTCACGCTTCCAGTTTCCAGCCACAAACTTATTCGATTCAGCCAAACTCGGATATAAGTGAATAGTGCCTAAAATTTTGTTCAAGCCTAAATTGTACTTCATCGCAAGCACATACTCAGCGATTAACTCGGCCGCATGATGCCCGACGATCGTGACGCCCAGAACCTTATCTTTACCTTTAGGTGTAATCACTTTAATAAAACCGTGTGCTTCACCATCAGCAATCGCTCGATCTAAGTCATCAATGCCATAACGTGTGACTTCGTAATCAATATTCTTCTCTTTTGCTTCGCTTTCGCTAATACCCACACGAGCCACTTCCGGCATAGTAAACGTCGCCCATGGAATAACGCGATAATCAACTTTGAATTTTTTAACAAAACCGAACAAGGCGTTAACGGTAGCAAACCATGCTTGGTGCGACGCGGTATGGGTGAATTGATAAGGGCCAGCGATATCACCACAGGCGAAAATATTGGGTACTGCTGTGCGCAAATAATCGTCGGTTTCAATGGTGCCATTGCGGCGCAACTTAATACCAAGCCCCTCTAAGTTCATGCCATCGCTATTGGCTTTGCGGCCAACGGCAACCAGCACTTGGTCAAACGGAATTTCTACCGTGCCACCCTCAGTTTCGCAGTGCAGAACTTTCTCACCATTCTCATTGGTGAACTTGACCGCCTTATGATTAGTTAACACATTAATGCCGTCTTTCTCAAAGGTCTTAGTGATTACCTCAGCAACATCTGGGTCTTCACGACCCATTAGTTGGCCCATCATCTCGACTATTGTGACCTCGCTGCCAAGTTTCGAGAATGCTTGACTAAGCTCACAACCGATTGGTCCACCGCCCAATACAACCAAGCGTTTGGGTTGCTCTTGCAGCTCCCAAATAGTGTCTGAGGTCAAATAACCGACGTCGTCGACACCTGGAATTGGCGGCACAAACGGTCGCGCACCGGCGGCAATAATAATGCTCTTGGTTTTTATGTCGCGGTCACCAACTCGCACGGTGTGCTTATCGATGATTTGCGCCTCGCCCATTACGCATTCAACTCCAAGACCAGTAAACCGCTCTACAGAGTCATGCGGCTCAATGGTCTCGATCACCTTGTGCACGCGTTTTAACACTTTGCTGAACACCGGCTTTACCTCGACGGATTCGAGCCCAAATTCGTCTGCGCGCTTCATATAGTTTGCAATTTTGGCAGAACGCAACAACGCTTTACTCGGGACGCAGCCAGTATTTAAACAATCGCCGCCCATCTTATGACGCTCAATCAGAATTACTTTAGATTTCACCGCCGCTGCAATTAATGCACTCACCAAGCCACCTGACCCGGCACCAATTACAACTAAATTCGCATCATACTTTGCCATGTCTGTTCTCCTATGCCGCTGTGCTTTTGTTGCGCTTTAAAAACGCTAAGGCGTATTTTGCAATAATTGGGAATACGCCCAGTAACGCAAATGAAAGTAATAGTTTCGGGTTCGCAATATCGCCTAAGGTGTCAATGTTCGCAAGCTGAGTACCTGCATTTACGTAGACGGCCGTGCCGGCTAGCATGCCAATTTGACTTGACCAATAAAAAGTCCATGTTTTTAATTTAGTTAAACCGAGCACCGAGTTAACCACCACAAACGGAAACAAGGGGACTAAACGCAAACCAAATACGTAAAAAGCGCCCTCTCGCTCAATGCCATTATTGATGGCTTGCAAGCGATCACCAAACTTACTTTGAATTGCGTCGTGGAAGAGATAGCGAGTGAGTAGGAAGGCAATTGTCGCGCCAATAGTACTTGCAAATGAGACGACGATCAGCCCGGTCCAAAACCCAAAAATAGCACCACCGGCTAAGGTAAGAATAGTCGCAGCGGGCAGAGCAAGCGCGGCCATCGCAACATAAGCCAAGAAAAACATCATGATAATTAATATCGGTTTACTGCGATATAAGTCATTGAGCGCATCTTTTTGTGCTTTTAAATAATCCAGCGATAAATACTGACCAAGATCAAATATAAAAAAAGCGGCAATAAGAGCGGCGACGATCGCGACTAGGATAAGTTTTGTTTTCATACTACTATGTAACCTTAAATAGGCTTATAAAGTGCGGTTAGGTTGTATTTTGACGGCTCATGCCGATCTATCAACCGGTGCGGCAACGTTAATGCATCGTACTTTCTCGCTACCAATTACTATAACCTGTTTCTAGGCTCTTCTGATAGGACCAATCATACTCGGGTTTTCTTACGGATTAACCTATAAATTTACGCCCGATGAAGCAAGCACTTGGTCAAACCCTTAACTGGCGCGCCGCATCGACTCAAAGCATTCCGAGTCTAGGACATGATGAAGTTCATTTGTGGTGGCTTCCGTTAGTCCTAAGCGAGGCGCAGAAAAAACCAGCGCTGGCGCTTCTGAGTGATATTCAACGAGACAAATACGGTCGGCGGGCGACCGCCGATTTAAAGCATGCGTACTTGGCCGGGCGATACTATTTACTGCATCTGCTGGCCGCTTATTCGAATGGCGACGCGGACCAGGTAGAGCTGAGTTACAGCCGCCTTAATAAACCAAGCTTAAGCAATGCCGATCTTGGCATTGAATTCAATTTTACTGATACCAGTGGCGCGGACAGTAACTATGGACTATTTGCGTTTACATTAGGGCGTCAAATAGGCGTAGATATTGAAAACCGTGCGCGCAACATTGACCTAAGTAATGTTGCGCGTAGGCGATTCACACCCGCAGAGCAAGACTACGTAGCTGCGACCGGTGAGGTCGACAAGGAAAAAGCTCTGAGTATTTGGACGCGCAAAGAAGCCTATGGCAAGGCGACAGGAAAAGGGATTAACTTTAAAATGAATGAAGAGAATTTGGTCCTACGCGGCACGCACGCGAACCTAAACGATACTCTTTTCTCTTTTGCGTTCGATGACAGCCACGCTAAAACTTGGCGTTGTGAGCAATTTCAACTGGGCGACGAATTTATCGCCTGCGTGGTGCACGACGGACACCAAAAACTAAATTTCAAAACTTTCAGCTCGCTTAATATACGCGCAAATGCCATTCCATAATATTCGTGTAGCGCCACAGTACTAAGCTCAAAAGCGCTGGCTGACGGTAACCATTTAAAAATTTTCGGCGCGGCGCGTTCGCGCACCAAAACATCGGCCGATGCCGGTGTGACAATTACCGGTAATTGCTCAAATAATGTATAAGCCCTGGGCATATGCAAGGCCGATGTGACGAGCAAAATAGATCGAATTTCTTGCTCAGCAATTAGCTCGACTAAATAGCGTTGATTTTGTTCAGTCGTTCGACTCTGAGTCTCAAGCAAAATAGCTTCGTCGGGCACCCCCCATTCTTGCAATAACGCTTTGGCGTATATCGCTTCTGCGTCTATGCCGGCTTGGGAGTAGACATTCCCGCCGCTAATAATAACGCGCTGTGCTTTACCTGCGCGGTACAAACGAGTTGCATGCCAATAGCGGTCCGAGGCATGCCCAAGTTGCACATGCTGCGCTGGGGCCAGCGGCAGCCGCAAGCCACCGCCAAGCACGACAATCACGTCATGCTCAGATATTTTATCAACAACCATCTGTGGGTACTGACTTTCCAGACTGCGGGCCAGACGACCGGCGAACATCGGATTAGAGGCTAACAACAGAGTCAATATAGCCAGTGCGCCGGACAAACGAGATAACATTCTGCGCTTCAAAAGCCTTAATATTAGCCAAAAAAAGGCGAGTGCCAGCGCCAAACCGGCGGGGTAAACCAAGGCTGAAATGATTTTGATTATTAGTACGTAGTCCATGCAATTTTAATAGCGCGTCTTGCCGTTTTGACATTGAAACCGCAATGCCGAGAGTATCATGAAAGACAGCGAGAAAACTTAAACCCATTTAAGTCTAAACGCTTACCTGAAGGAGGTTCGAATGTTACGATACTCGACCACTTTAAAGTCTTAAATGACCTATTAGACCGACGCCGATTTAAGCGTTTTTGTACCTGGTAACCAGCACTATGGATTTATTCAATTTTAAAGACGGCCGCGAAGGCTACTACGGTGAGTATGGCGGCACCTTTCTGCCAGAAATACTACACAGCACGATTGAAGAGTTGAAGGCCGAATTTCGTAAGGCCAAAGAAGATCCAACGTTCTGGCAAGACTTCCTAGCGCTAATGCAGTCTTACTCCGGACGCCCCACCCCGGTAACGCATTTAGCCAACCTTTCGAAAAAATTGGGCGGCGCTCAAATTTACATTAAGCGCGAAGATTTAAACCACACGGGCTCACATAAAATCAATAATGTGATGGGTCAGGGTTTATTAGTTAAGCGCATGGGAAAAACACGGGTTATCGCCGAAACAGGTGCCGGACAACACGGGTACGCGACCGCCACTATGGCGGCACGCTTTGGCTTTGAGAGCAAGATATACATGGGTGCCGTGGATGTTGCCAGACAACGACCCAATGTTTTTTGGATGGAAAACATGGGCTCAGAAGTAGTCGCGGTGACCGATGGTCAGCAAACGCTTAAAGACGCGATTAACGAATGCTTACGCGACTGGGTGACCAACATGGATAACACGCATTATGTGTTGGGTACCGCATGCGGACCACACCCGTTCCCGGAGATGGTGAGTTGGTTTCAATCAATCATTGGCCGAGAAGCACGCGAGCAAATGCTTACCAGCGCCGGCAAGCTACCTGACCGGGTGTTTGCCTGTGTCGGTGGCGGCTCAAATGCGATTGGCCTGTTCCAAGGTTTCATGGACGATCAAGACGTGCAGCTGATCGGCTGCGAAGCCGGCGGACTCGGCCCAGGCAAGGGCAATCATGCTGCCCGCTTAGCGTACAAAGATGCCTCGATTGGGGTTGCGCAAGGTATGAAAACGTACTTTCTGCAAAATGACGACGGCAACATGCTAGAAACCCATTCAGTTGCGGCCGGCCTCGATTACATTGGTGTAAATCCCGTCTTGGTACATTTGTGGGAGCAAGATCGAGTGCGCTTTGAAGCAGTCACTGACGCCCAGGTTACCGAGGCACTGAAAACCGCAATGCGCACCGAGGGCGTTATCCCGGCGCTGGAAAGTGCGCACGGCTTTGCTCAAGCGATCACTGAAGCTGAGAAAATGGCAAAAAATGAGGTTGTTTTGATCAACATGTCAGGTCGCGGGGACAAAGATATTTTCACGATCGCCGATGCGCTTGGTGATGATCATTGGAAGAAATTTATCAAACAAAAGGCACAAGAATATGGCGCTGAATAAATATTTAAGCGAGCGTAAGCAGGCGCTGGCTCAATCAAACCGACCCGCGCTGATCATGACCCACGTGGTCTGCGGCTATCCGTCTTTTGAAGCGAACTGGAAAGCACTAGAGATCATGGATTCTTTCGGTGTTGATCTGGTGGAACTGCAATTTCCATTCTCTGAACCCTCAGCCGACGGGCCGCTATTTGTAAAAGCCAATCAAGAGGCGATCAACAACGGGGTACATGTCGAAGACTGCTTTGACTTCATGGCCAAAGCCAGCCAAGCGTTTTCGTTCAAGGTTGTGATGATGGGCTACTACAACACGGTCTTTAAAACGGGTCAGCGTGAGTTCATGCAGCGCCTAAAAGACGCCGGCGCTCACGGCTTTATCTTGCCCGATCTGCCGGTAGATGAGGCTGGTGATTTACATGTGATCGCTCGCGAGCTCGACTTATCACCAATTATTCTAATGACACCAACTAATAGCGATACGCGGCTCGCAAAGTTAGCCGAGTTCGCTGATGGTTTTATCTACACGGTCGCGCGCAAAGGTGTGACTGGCTCAGATACGACTATGAACGACGAGGTGGCAAGCTTCATTCAACGCTGTCGACAATATACCGACCTGCCGCTAGCGGTCGGTTTTGGGGTGAGTAAGGCCGAGGACATCAATTTTATTGGCAAGCACGCAGACATCGCGGTAATTGGCACGGCCGCATTAAAAGCCTGGGAAAACGACGGTGAAGACGGCCTTAAAGCGTTCTTCTCCCAATTGTTGCCTTAAGGCTTACCTCCATTCCGTATCAATCGCCCGTGAATTAAGTAGCGGGGTTGCCTCACCAATTTGATTGCGCGAATAAAACGCCCTGCCGAAAGCCTCTATGGCACTCGAATGAGACGCTAATGGGAGTCAAACTATACTATCGTGAACAACGATAATAATAGCGGAGTAGATAGCGATATCTTTTCCGCTTTTTTATTAACTAAATGTAAAGTAATAACTTTCTATCATTCCGTTTCTTTATTAGGGAGCACAGTGTTTTAACCGCAAGCGAAGTAAGTAAGTCCCCCCGATCTCATAAGCTTCGTTGGGTAACAGGTGATCGTACTACTGATGATATACAAGGTTTGTCTCGTGATCTCGTTGAGTAACGAAAGACAAACAGACAAGCTTCTCAGTGCACTAGACCATCCCATCTAGCTAGTGCTCCCTTTCCCCCTTGGACTGAGTTGGTAGGGAAAAGGGCCAGTTAAGCGACGACCGTAAGGTGGTTGGCTGATTGGCCCTTTTTTTCTGACAAATTGAGTTGCCGAAAGGTAAACAACTAATAAATCTCTCATTTGGTGTCTGGCAATTTGTCGACGCCCTTGCGATACTTTTCTCTAGGCCGTCGACTTCACATGTTTTGTGAGGTTCGCGGCCATTCAAAACCGTAGCACCTTGATTAAAAGAATGAAAATAGGCACGGAATTGTGGGGGCATCCAAGCGTTTTGGTATTATGTTGGTACTTGGCTAAAAGCTAATACTGCTTTAAGTCTCTCGTAACCCAAATTTCCCCCCTCCGAATCACACTCGTTGATTAAGCCATTTTTCGGATTAGACAAACTGGAGGAACGATGAAGCATTGTTCATTATTATGTGCAGGTTGGTGGCCAATTGTATTGCTACCATTGCTGTTTATGTTGCCGCTGTTGTTCTTTAAATGGCATGCGATCGAGGATGACGTCGCAAATAACACCAAGTTAGCCTTAAGCGCAGAGAGCCTAGATTGGGCTCAAGTTAAAACGGTTAATCGTGGCCGCCATGTACTGATCACTGGCACGCCGCCAAGCGAAACCAGCATAAAAGATGCTGAACGTGTCGCACGAGCTGCCTATGGTGTCGACAAGGTGAGTGTCAGCGCTGATGCAGTACCGCCCGCGATACCGGCCTCGCTTGAAGCGACGGTTGTTGAGGGTATCGTGACATTGACCGGCGAGCTCGCAAGTCAAGACGGCATTGACTCCACCGTCGCGAAAGCCGTTAGCGCATTCGGAAAAAACAATGTTCAGAACCGTTTGATGATTGGTAAAAACTTAGCTGCTTTACCATCACTGGTCGGGTTCTTTGAAAATTTAGACAACAAAACCGGTGACTCGAGGTCGTTAGTTGCCAGTATTCAAGGTGACACGCTTTCGTTGCAAGGTGTCGTGCCGAGCGCTAACCTAAAGCGTGATATCAACAACAGCTTTAGCCGCCTATTTAAAGGCCGCATCAATGACAAAATAACCGTCGTTGTGCCTGCGCCCGTCGTCCCCAAAGTCGTCGCTCCCGCGCCCATAGTCAAAAGCGATCAGTGCCTGGGCTTGGTAAACGAAATTTTGAGTAAAAACAAAATCAACTTTGAAAGCGCTAAAGCCCAAATTAAAGCCGATAGCTTTGAGCTATTAGAACGCATCAAAAGTATTGCAGAGCGTTGCCCGGCTGTAACCTTTGAAATCGACGGTCATACCGATTCGTTAGGTAATCCGGCGTTCAATATGTCGCTTAGCAAGAAAAGAGCGCAGGCCGTGATCGATCATTTAGCCGGCTTGGGATTAGACGCGGCTCGATTTAACGCTAATGGCTTCGGCCCCAACCGCCCCATTGCCGATAACGGCTCGCCCGAGGGCCGTGCGCAAAATCGTCGAATTGAAATCCGACTCAAAAACTAACATTAGACAGCGTTAAGATTAATTCTAGGAGCAATAATATGTGGTATCTATTTTTTCAAATTTGGGTATGGGTAATATTAGCCTTTATCTTTGGCTGGGTAGCTCATTGGTTTTTATGCTGCCGCAATAAAGACAGCGAAGAGCTGGCGGCTGAACCGAACAGCACCGTCGTTGCCGAAAACGTGCAAGCCGTTGTAACTGACAATACAAGTCCGGTCGACGAAAGCTGGAAGCCTCAAGGTTTCAGCAGTGCGCCTGATCGTGTCGACGACTTGAAGCGCATCAAAGGGGTGGGGTCGGTTATCGAAGAAACCTTACATGGCTTAGGAATCTATCAATTCGAACAAATTTCGGCATGGGATGACGACAATGTTTCTTGGGTAGAAAACTTCCTCGCATTTCCAGGTCGCATTAGTCGAGAGGGTTGGATAGAGCAATCAAAGACTCTGGGCGCGGGCGGTACGACCGATTTCGCCAAACGCGTAGACAAAGGCGATGTAGATTACAGCTAAGTAACTTAGTCTGATAAAGCTCTAACAAACGCTAGATTTGGTGATTATTAGAGTTTTCTCAGCAAAAAACTTACCCTTTACCGCTTGCTTAAACTTTAATTCATCGGTTAGACTAAAGTCTGAACATTGAGGTTGTGCAGTTGCCGTGGCCCCTACCCAACCCAATAACCCAACCAAGGTTTCTACACAACTTCTCTGTTCACTTTAGACCTGAGCGCGTTAGCGTTCAGGCCTTAAAGAAAAAAATCTGCTGTTCTGGCAGCCATTCATACCCTTCTTCGCCCTCATCGTCACACTCTAAAGTCACCAAAAAAACGGATAAGTCCATACAGATCAAAGGCTTGAGCTAGATTTGGATTCAATCTTGGGTGCACCAGTCAGTGTCGCTCGAACTTGACCGCTCGAACTTGACTATTGAAGCAAGCTGAAAATGCGCAATGAGATAGGTGAATAAAATCACGAAACCGAGTGAAAATTTTGCTCAACCCAGCATCAGACTAAAGTCTGATGCTAAATTAACAATACATGCCTTAAGTCTCACTTTTTATTGAACGCCGCGGCTAATTTTGCCGCCATCGCGTTGTTCGCAAGTGGTTTGCCTTGATCACGCCGGCCTTGTGAATTCGTCGGACGCGCCTTGTGCGGGCTAGGCGCCGACGCACGTTTAGTAACACCTCGATCTTGCCGGTCTTGCTTGGTTTCTTGGAGCTTCATAGTCAAAGCGATTCGCTTTCGCGCTATGTCTACCTCCAACACTTTAACTGCCACAATCTGACCCGCCTTTACCACCTTATGTGGGTCGTCTACGAAAGTATTCGAGAGGCATGAAATATGCACTAGACCATCTTGATGAACACCAACATCAACAAACGCGCCGAAATTAGTGACATTCGTCACAGTGCCCTCTAAAACCATACCCTCAGTCAGGTCTTTGATGGTCTCAACACCGTCTTTCAACTTCGCAGTTTCAAACTCGGGCCTTGGGTCACGGCCAGGTTTGTCCAGCTCTTGAATGATGTCGGTCACAGTCGGCAAACCGAATCGGTCGCTGACATAATCCTGAGCCTCTAGGGACTTAAGAAATGCACCGTCACCGATAATGGACGGAATATCACGACCATTTTTCTGCGCAATTGATTCAACCACCGAATACGCTTCGGGATGAACGCCTGAGGCATCAAGCGGGTTTTCATTATCGACCACAATTCTGAGAAAGCCCGCGGCTTGTTCGAATGTTTTATCGCCTAAGCGAGGCACCGCTTTAAGCTCTTCTCTACTTTTAAAGCGACCATGCGCATTTCGATGCGCCACGATATTACCCGCGATGGTTTCGTTGAGGCCCGACACTCGGCGCAATAGCGGCATAGACGCCATATTAAGATCAACGCCCACATCGTTTACGCAATCTTCGATCACGGCGTCCAAAGACCGCCCTAATTGAAACTGGTTTACATCATGTTGATACTGACCAACGCCAATTGATTTAGGTTCAATTTTAACCAGCTCGGCAAGCGGATCCTGTAAGCGGCGTGCGATGGAAACAGCACCACGAATGGTCACATCTAGGTCGGGGAACTCACGTGCTGCAAATTCGGACGCCGAGTACACAGAAGCCCCTGCTTCATTGACCATCACCTTGGTGAGGCGCAGTTCAGGGTGGCGCTTTATTAGGTCACCAGCCAGCTTGTCTGTCTCACGTGAGGCGGTGCCATTGCCAATCGCCAGCAGTTCAACACCGTGCTTTTTGGCTAAGTCGGCTAACACGGCAATCGCAGCATCCCACTGATTTTTCGGTGCGTGCGGATAAATAGTACCCTGATCTAGGTACTGTCCCGTGCTATCAACCACTGCAAGTTTGACCCCCGTGCGCAAACCAGGGTCCAAGCCCAAAGCCGCCTTCGCACCGGCGGGTGCCGCCAACAGCAGGTCTTTAAGATTCATTGAGAAAACGCGTATCGCCTCTGCTTCGGCACGCTCTCGCAAGTTAAACATCAGGTCGCCGCTGATGTGCAACAACACTTTGATCTTCCACGTCCAACTAATCACTTGTGCCAACCACGCGTCCGCAGGGCGACCTTGGTTCGTGATACCCCAATGTTTTGCGAGCATCAACTCACATGGGTGTGAAACACCTAACCACCCACCATCCGGTGCGGGTAAATCTAAGGTCGAGACTAAAATACTCTCGTTGCGGCCCCGAAAAATTGCCAATGCGCGGTGTGGTGGGATTTTTTTATACGGTTCTTGATAATCGAAATAGTCTTGAAACTTTGCGCCCTCTTGCTCTTTGTCCTTTGCAACCGTGACCGTCACCACGGCTTGCTCTTCCAAGAGACTGCGAATCTGAGCCAATAAGGTCGCGTCTTCGGCGAAACGCTCCATTAGAATGGCGCGCGCGCCGTCAAGCGCAGCTTTGGTATCGGCTACCGGCGTTTCGTCAGCACTGTTTAGGTATTTTTCGGCCTCAATCTCAGGCACTAGATTTGGGTTCGCTAACAAAGCGTTCGCCAAGGGCTCTAAACCCGCTTCAATGGCAACTTGCCCTTTAGTACGACGCTTCGGCTTATAGGGTAGATACAAATCTTCGAGCGCGTTCTTAGTCTCGGCAGAACCAATCGCTGTCGCCAGCTCTGCACTAAGCTTACCTTGCTCATCAATGCTACCTAGAATGGTGGCCCGTCGATCTTCGAGTTCGCGCAAATAGGTCAATCGCGTCTCAAGGTTACGCAGCTGTGTATCGTCTAGACCGCCGGTGACCTCTTTGCGATAGCGTGAGATGAATGGCACAGTAGCGCCGTCATCAAGTAACGTGATAGCCGCGCTAACTTGATTCAGCTGAACGTTTAGCTCTTGAGCAATGCGATTTTCGATGGACAACATTAGTAGACTGGTTACGACTGAAAAACAGGGGCGACGATTATCTGCTATTGACCGTTTTAAGTAAAACCAAAAAATTCGACGTGCGTTGATTCAAATAAGCTCGAATATTTCGCGGTAACGTACGCACGTCCGAGCCTACTTGTTGATATCAATCGCCATTCAAATATCCAATTTATCTTGAGTACGTAGCTCGAAGTCGCTCGCGTCGTGGCGCTCATGCAACTGGGACGATAATTCGCCCCAAGAACGATTCACCATCTTTCCGCGTTGCACTGCTTTGCGCTTATCGATCTGCTCAGTCCAGCGATTCAAATTTTTATACGTATGTGTTTCCAAAAATTCAGCCGCACCGTAGACAGTATTTGAGACTACGCCGCCATACCATGGCCAGACAGCCATATCGGCGATCGTGTATTCACCCCCGGCCAGGTACTCGTTGTCGGCTAAATGACGATCCAGTACGTCAAACTGGCGCTTCACTTCCATGGTGAAACGATCAATACAGTATTCTATTTTTACCGGCGCATACGAATAGAAGTGCCCGAAACCACCCCCTAAATACGGCGCGCTGCCCATCTGCCAAAACAACCAATTTAAACATTCGGTGCGTTGCGCCGGGTCGCTTGGAATAAATGCGTTAAATTTTTCCGCTAGGTACAACAAAATAGAGCCGGACTCAAAAACTCGAGTTGGAGGGGTGGTACTGTAATCCATCAATGCCGGAATTTTAGAGTTCGGATTTATATCGACAAAACCGCTGCCAAACTGATCACCCTCAGTGATCTTAATCAAATACGCGTCGTATTCAGCGTCTGCATGCCCCAAGGCAAGCAGCTCTTCGAGCATAGTTGTAACTTTGACGCCATTTGGCGTGGCCAACGAGTAAAGCTGTAATGGGTGCTGACCAATCGGCAGCACTTTATCGTGAGTCGCGCCGGCAATTGGCCGGTTTATCTTGGCGAATTCACCACCGTTCTCAGATTGCCATTTCCAAACTTTTGGTGGCGTATATTCAGTATTCTCAGTCATCTTATGTCCTAGGTAAAAGCCGTTCTAAAGAGCGATTCTAGAAAATCGCCTATTTATAACCACTTGGATTATTAGATTGCCAACGCCAGAGGTCTCGCATCATTGCATCTAAATCAAACTCCGCACGCCACGCCAACTGCTCAGCACTTTTGCGGGTATCAGCATAACAGGTGGCGATGTCGCCAGGTCGTCGAGCACGAACTTGGTAGTTTATTACCTGACCGCTGGCGCGTTCGAATGCTTGCACCATTTCAAGCACCGAGTAACCGCGTCCGGTACCAATGTTATAGGCCTGACAACCATGATCGACGTCTAATGCTAGCAAGGCTTTACTATGCGCGCTGGCTAAATCTACAACGTGAATATAGTCTCTGACACCCGTACCATCGGGTGTGTCGTAATCATCGCCGTAAACCGAGAGCTGTTTTAGGCGGCCAATACCTACTTGTGAAATATAGGGCATTAGATTGTTCGGAACGCCATCGGGGTCTTCACCAATCAGCCCGCTTGAGTGCGCCGAGATCGGGTTGAAATAACGCAATAAAGAAATTTGCCAACGGGAATCAGCCTCGGCTAAATCGTGCAACACCTGCTCAATCATTAGCTTGCTGTGGCCATACGGATTGGTCGCACAGAGCGGCGCAGTTTCATTAATCGGCACCGATTCCGGCACCCCATAAACCGTCGCTGATGAACTGAATACTAAACGATAGCAATCATGTTCGGCCATGACGCTGAATAGACTCAGCGAGCCGCCGACGTTGTTATGATAATAGCGCTGCGGCTGAGCGACCGACTCGCCTACCGCTTTTAAGCCAGCAAAATGAATCACGGCATCAAACTGATAGTCTGCGAACAACTGGCGTAACGCGCGCTCGTCGCGGATATCAGCAATATGAGCCTCAGGTCGAACCCCGGTTATCTGCGCAATTCGATCAACCACCTTAATGTCGCTATTGCGTAGATTATCAACAATCACCGGTGTAAACCCCTGCTCAATAAGCGACACAAGCGCATGACTACCAATGTAGCCTGCACCGCCGGTAACAAGGATTTTTTTCATACTAGAGCCTGCAAATCAACCGTCGCTGATGTAGTTGGAATATTATGCCTATGGTAACATTCATCAATGGGGTTTAAGAACCTCGGATTGCGCGGCAGGTAGACGAAACCTCGAGCATAAAAACAAGACAAACGGGCTCATAGCTCAGTTATCCGTGCATGCGGTGAACATACGAAAAATCGAGCACGACAGCCCAGAAACGCGTTTCATACCTTAAACCAAACCTAATGTATCAACTCTATCGCGACCGACCACTACTTGTGCTGTGCATGGTGCTAGCCAATATTGCGTTGTCCGCGTGGTGCCTTAACTTTGATCCCGTCATTAATAACGACGGTGTCACCTACCTAAGTATCGCGCAACTGATGCTAGACGGGCAGTGGCGTGAAGCGTATGACTATTATAGTTGGCCGTTCTACCCCGCCTTCATTGCCTTTACCGCGAAGCTGACCTTCCTTGATTTGGAGACATCGGCCTACTTACTCAACACACTGCTGGCAACCTCGCTAACCCTTGCCTTCGTTTGCATTGTCGGTGAGCTCTCCAACAATAATAAGCGCATTATTTTAATTGCGGCGTTGGTGATTCTGTTTTTTCCAAGCATTACCAAATATCGACCTTTTATTATTCGTGACTTTGGTTACCTAAGTTGCTATTTGTGGTCGCTGTATTTCATTTTTTGTTTTATTCGTACGCTTAACAAAAAACATTTTATCGGCTGGCTCGTTTTTGCGGTCCTAAGCTGCCTGTTCCGCTTCGAGGGCATTGCTCTGCTCTTGATCGCCCCCTATTTCTTGCTGCTCTTTACAGCGACTCGCATTCCGCATCGCAAACTAATTTTAAGCGCGCTCTCGGTAACGATCATCGTTACCTGCCTCATGCTTACCTATTGGTACTTGTCCGACAAGTACGCATCGATGATCTCGATGGCGCAGGCATCAGGTAAGGACATCAATAATATATTTGACCTGTTTATAGCCAGCGTGAAAGAAAAGCTTGGCGGCGAGGAACTTACAACCTGGAATTATGCCGGCGTAATTCTCTCGAATATCGGCAATGTGCTATACGAGTTAATTCGGCGCATGGCGGTATTCTATTTCTTATTCGCGATCTACGCGTACGTCAAGAACATCGGCTTTCACGACCGCGTGACCAAGCGCGTTTGGTTAGTATATGTGATCACTAACCTAGGCGTTTTGGTCGTTTTTAGCGTGTACAACAACTTTTTAGTAAGTCGCTATACCATGGCAACTGCGCTGACTTTGCTAATATTAGCCCCATTTGTGATCGACCAAATTATGCGAGCTTTCAGTCAGCTAAGCCTGATAAAACGCGGTGCCGGTGCCTTCGCAATTTTGCTGCTCACCTTGACCTCGCTCGAGGGCTTAGCCGTTGGTACAAAAAAGGAACACATCAAAGTAACCGGCGAATGGATAAAGGCCAATCTGCCAACCGAGTCTAAAATTTACAGCAATGAACGACTTGTGGTTTACTACGCGAAAGGGGCATCAGCGACCGACTTAACGGAGCACTACTCGCTAATGCAATTGCGCGCCTACATGGACACTAAGCACTCGCATCAGTTCGACTTTATTGCAATCTCAACTCACTCCGACAATTTTTACGAAGACCTAACACGGCAGACGTTGGCGTTTATGTATGGATTGCCAATTGAGATAATTCAGGGCGAAGGCGATCGCAATGTATTCATATTCAAAACGGAGTCGGAAAAAAGTAGAGTGAGCAAGTGAAAAAATCCCGTCGAACGTTTTTATCCGCCTCAGCACTAGCGCTCAGTGGTCTTGGCGTTGGCCTCTACAGTCATCGTCGCGGCGTGCGCCTACCGACGTTGCACTGGGACCCGCTAGCAATAAGCCCGCACTTTCAAATAACCAAGCTTGAAGCCGCTTACGGCTCAGAGCTAATTCAAACAACGGCTTTAAGCTCAGAGCTAGACGCAAGCTTTCGCGCGTTTGCGCCAGAGCCTAGTTTGACACTTATCAGTAAACGAGCGCAGACGCTGCGCTTGCAAATCAACAATGTTGTATTGGACGCCGAACTTGAGGTTCGCAGTGCGAACAACAAGCTCACCCACCAAGTACAAGAAGAGGTTGACGGCACACGCCGCATACTCTCAGTAAATTTGAAGGCAAACCAAGAGCTAAACTTAAGCTGGAAGCTAGAGGCTCAGCAAAGTTATAGCTTTGCATCGATTGGCGACTCTGGTGGCGATAAAGAGCTGGCCTGGTGCTTGCAGAGGGCGCACGCACTTGGCGCCCGTTTTCTTTTGCATTTAGGTGATTTTAACTACCAGGCTGGGGACTACGCACGCGCGATAGGGCTTTTTAATAACAGCCCGTTGCCGGTTTACGTCACGATCGGCAATCATGATTTTCATGAAAACGGCGCAATATATGATCAGTTTTTGCGAGAAATTGGGCCACTTAATAACAGCTTTTCAATTGGTAAAACCCGTTTCGCTAATATAGACACCGCTGCCAATTTCTTACCCTATGCGGCAGGCCAACGTGGCGCACTGTTCGAGACGATGCGACAGCAAGCCGACTTTACTGAGACGGTTGCCTTTACTCACCGTCCATTACACGACCCGGCTCCCGAAGCTAACAATGAGCACGATATTGGTTCGCGTGGGGAACGTGACTGGCTAGTGAACGCGCTAAAGCAAGTCGGCGCGCCGACATTGCTTAGCGGTCATATCCATATTTATGACCGCACAAAATTTGACGGAATTGATAATATTATCGCTGGCCAAGGCCTAGGCCACCAAGATTTAATCGTTGGTCGAGATTATTCTAAGATGGCAATTGGTCAAGTTGACCATGATGGGAAAGTGACTTACACCACGGCCGACCTAGCAATGCCGATGGAGCTACACTGTCACCCGCGCATCGACCCAGTTAAAAAGAGCTTGCTTGGCGGACCGCATAACGACTTGATTGAACGCGTCAACCAAGCCTGTATAAAAACCATTTAACCGTAAAAAACGGCCTAACTCTTATTGGCTAATCGCAGTCTAAGAGCGTTTCATTGAACCGAAGAACTCAGAGTTCGCTTTGGTAGCCTTGAGCTTATCCAATAAAAATTCAATCGCTTCAATCTCGTTCATTGGGTGCAGCAACTTACGCAGAATCCACACTTTTTGTAGCTCTTCGGGGTCCATTAGTAATTCTTCACGGCGAGTCGAAGACCGGTTTACGATGATCGACGGGTAGACGCGTTTTTCAGCAATTTTTCGCTCTAAATGCACCTCCATATTACCGGTGCCTTTAAACTCCTCGTAAATCACTTCGTCCATCTTCGATCCGGTTTCGATCAAGGCGGTTGCTAAGATCGTTAAACTACCGCCCTCTTCAATATTTCGAGCGGCACCGAAAAAACGCTTAGGGCGCTGCAACGCATTAGCATCGACACCACCAGTAAGCACCTTACCTGACGCCGGCGCGACCGTATTATAAGCGCGCGCAAGACGTGTGATCGAATCGAGTAAAATCACCACGTCCTTCTTATGCTCAACTAGGCGTTTGGCTTTCTCGATAACCATTTCAGCAACTTGCACGTGACGTGCCGCTGGCTCGTCAAAAGTTGACGAAATAACCTCACCACGCACACTGCGTTGCATCTCGGTTACTTCTTCAGGTCGCTCATCAATGAGTAACACCATAAGCTCAACGTCTGGGATATTAGTCGTAATCGCCTGTGCTATTTGCTGCAACATCACCGTTTTACCGCTTTTAGGAGACGAAACAATCAAGCCGCGTTGCCCCTTACCCAGCGGCGAAATTAAGTCAATAACGCGCCCGGTCAAATCTTCGGACGTGCCATTTTCCATCTCTAACTTCATCCGCTTATTGGGATGCAAAGGCGTGAGGTTTTCGAATAAAATTTTATTACGCGCTTCTTCTGGAGTAGAACCATTAATGGTCTCGACTTTAAGTAAGGCAAAATAACGTTCGGAATCTTTCGGTGGTCTAACCAGACCCGCAACCGTGTCGCCGGTACGCAAGTTAAAGCGTCGGATCTGGCTTGGCGACACGTAAATATCGTCAGGCCCGGCCAAGTAAGAACTATCGGCCGAACGCAAGAATCCGAAACCATCTTGCAAAATTTCAACCACGCCTTCACCTTCAATATCTTCGCCTTTTTTAGCCAATGATTTAAGAATGGTGAAAATTTGATCCTGTTTGCGCATGCGGCCAAGGCCGTCTAGCTCCATTGAACGCCCTATTTCGGTGAGTTCCGTGGCGGTTTTCTTTTTTAGGTCGGTTAGCGATGCTGACATGATTTTTAGGTGGTTAAAGTTTTGAGACGTTAGCTCGTATGAATAACGGCGTATTTGATTCAACTATTCGTTTAAATACCCGTTAGAAACCAACAAACAATTTGGCGTTCTCGGCAGTAGCCTTGAGGGCTAGAACGAAAGAAGATTAGTTTTTAGAATTATTTTCTAGGGAATTCGATTCGGCGATCGCGAATCTGTCAGGAACAATATCACGCCAGTTACACGGCTGTCTAGCGTATTTAATTGACCGGCCCCTGATCGGCAGGCCAATTAAACAAATGAACGGTTTCTATCTAAACGAAACAACGAGTAGCTCTGCACTCTAAACGATTAATCTTAGGAGTTGCTGCGAGAGTACTCCGGTGACGCACCCGCAGCCTCGAACCGAATTAACGGATTAAGCCAAGCCAGATCGAACCAATAACTTTTTAAATATTTTCGTCGATAAAGGCAGTTAGCTGCGACTTTGACATCGCCCCTACTTTAGTTGCGGCTACGTCGCCCTCTTTAAACAACATCAACGTTGGAATTCCACGAATTCCGAATTTTGGTGGTGTATTTGGATTACTATCAATATCAAGCTTCGCGACGGTAAGTTTGTCACCATACTCAGCGGCAACCTCATCTAAGATTGGAGCTAACATTTTGCATGGGCCACACCACTCGGCCCAATAGTCAACAAGCACCGGCTTATCAGCTTTTAGCACGTCGGTTTCAAAGCTCGAATCGGTTATTTCAACGGTGTTTTGAGACATAAGTTATTCGCCTTTTTATTTAGAAATTAGGGTATAGTGTGCGGATTATTTTGCATATTGCAAGTACAAAAATTCTGGAACTGATCTTTGATTTTTCTAATCATTGTGTTACTGGTGCCGTAAAAAGCCTGGTTCGCGAAAGATAATGCATAACAACGGATCACTTCAACTCACACCGCTCAATTTAGAACGCCACAACCTAGAACGCCACAACCTAGAACATAACAACCTAGAACGTAAAACGCTGAATCTTAATGTAAGCACATTGAGACAACCATGATTGGAAAGCGGATTCGGACCCATTGACCGAACGATATATCCAGTCGTGACTTAGCACAACGCCACCTAAATTTAGCAGCACCATCAATAACAGTGGTGCCTAAAAAATATTAAGCAAAGAACTCATGACAGACACACATTTAAGCGATACTCGATTTTCCGAGTTAGACATTCATGCAGACGTACAAAAAGGCATCGAAACCATTGGTTTTGAGTTTTGTACGCCAATCCAAGCGATGGCGTTGCCTGTCGCCTTGCAAGGCAAAGACGTTAGCGGACAAGCGCAAACCGGTACGGGCAAAACCGCAGCTTTTCTGATCGCCTGCTTTCACAAACTATTGAACAGCGAGCGAAAGGAATCGAAAAAGAAGAACCCGATCCGCGCTTTGGTAATTGCACCAACTCGCGAACTGGCGATCCAAATCCTGGAAGATGGAAAACCTCTAATCAAGCATACCAACCTTAAGATGGCGATTGCATACGGCGGCACCGACTATGAAAAGCAACGCAAGGATATAGAAAGTGGCGTCGATATTCTAATTGGCACGCCCGGACGTGTTATCGATTACTTCAAACAAGGCGTATTCGCACTTGATGCGCTCGAAGTAATTATCTTAGACGAAGCAGATCGCATGTTTGATTTGGGCTTTATCGCAGATATTCGCTACCTTTTCCGCGCCATGCCGAGTCCTGAGGAGCGCTTGAATTTACTTTTTTCTGCGACCTTGTCACATCGTGTCGCCGAACTCGCTTATGAGCATATGAGCGAGCCGGAAGTGGTTAAAATTGAAGCTGAAATCACCGGTGATCGCATCGAAGAAATTGCGTACATGCCGTCCAACGAAGAAAAAATACCGCTATTAATGGGCTTGATCGAAAAAGCCGATAATGAAAAATGTGTGGTGTTTATCAACACTAAGCATATGGCCGAGAAAATTGAAGCGTGGTTGAATGCAAACGAATTTAAATGCGCGCTGCTATCGGGTGACGTACCTCAGAAAAAACGCGAAAAACTGCTGTCTAATTTCAAAGAAGGCGTGTGCAACATCCTAATCGCGACAGACGTGGCGGCACGCGGATTACATATCCCTGATGTCAACTTTGTGGTTAATTTTGACCTACCAACCGACGCCGAAGACTATGTGCATCGCATTGGTCGCACCGCACGCGCTGGCGCTAGTGGCACCGCAATTAGCCTGATTTGTGAAACCTATGCGATGAACATCGTTGATATCGAAGAGTTTATTGAGCACTCCATTCCGGTAGAGCGAGAGATCACCGATTTGATATTTAAAGATGCAAAAGTTCCTGATTTGTCACAATTGCGGTCTAATCGTAAAAAAGACAGTCGTGGAAAGGATGGGCGCGGGAAAGATACCCGTGGAAAAGGCGGTCGTAAATCTGGAGAGCGTACAAACCGAAATGCGCCTCAACGGACGGCAGCGCGTGGTGAGTCAGAGCGCGATGTTGACAATGACAAAAACCGCGAGCGCCGCGAAAAAGGCAATCCTAACAGAATGCCAAGACGTGAGCGCGACGACGAGAGCAATGAACCTCAGCAGTCTCCCGAAGAACGAGAGGCAGCCAAGCTCGCAGCGCTTGAAAAGCGCAAACAGGAGCCTGCGAAGAAGCCACGCATTCCGCTGCGCGGGCGCCGCGGACAAGAGATTCCAGCAATCGGTTAGCGATAAAAACGAACTTTGATATGGCAGACGCAGATTCTTTACCAACAGCGAATTCTTTACCCTCAGACAATATAGAACAACGCTTGCATGAAAAAAATCGCCGTTCAGCATTACTATTAAGCGGCGGCGGCGCTCGAGCAGCCTACCAAGTAGGGGTGCTAAAAGCGATTGCCGAGATAGTGCCGCAGGGTTCACATAACCCGTTTCCAATTATCTGTGGCACCTCAGCTGGCTCAATTAATACCGTGGCACTTGCGTCTAACGCGTCAAATTTCCACTTGGGCGTAAAGAGATTGATTGGCGTTTGGTCAAATTTTGAACTACATCATGTGTTCTATTCCGACGCTAAGAACTTGCTTAAACGCATCAGCTACTGGGCGTGGAGCCAACTAGGCCCAGGGGCTTGGCAAAAAGGGCCGAGTTCTCTGCTCGACAACCAGCCGTTACGCGAATTACTCAATCGATATATCGATTTTGACAAGATTGATAAGTCCATTGAAGCAGGCGAGTTACATGCGTATTGCCTGACCGCGTGCAGTTACACCAGCGGCGAATCGACTACGTTTTTCGATGGCGCTCCGGAAATCAAAGACTGGATTCGAACACACCGAGAAGGCGTTCGTGAAAAAATGCGAATCGATCACCTTATGGCCTCCTCGGCAATACCGGTGATTTTCCCATCTGTAAAAATCGGCCATGAACATTTTGGCGACGGCTCGATGCGTCAAATCTCGCCAATCAGTCCGGCGCTGCATTTAGGCGCTGAGAAAATCATGATTATTGGCCTGCGCATGGAACGAGAACTAGGTTTACCTGAACCACCCAAACACCGGCCATCGCTAGGACAAATCTCAGGCTATGTTCTAGACACACTGTTTCTCAACAGCTTGCAGTCAGACATCGAGCGTATGGAGCGCATGAACCGCACGTTAAAGGAAAGCCACTCAGATAATAGCGAGCAGCTAAAGGTAGTCGAGTACTTTGTGATCAACCCCTCGCAGGATATTGCTAATATCGCTATGAAGCATTTTCTTGAGCTACCGAAAAGTTTTCGCATAGCGCTCAAATTTCTAGGTATGGCGAAAGCCAATAGCCGTCGTTTTATAAGCTATCTAATGTTTACTAAAACGTTTTGCCAAGAACTCATTGATCTTGGCTACAAAGACGCGCACGCTCAGCACGCAGAGATCATCGAGTTTCTAGCCAAGTAAAAAATATTTTAGAGCGCGTCGAATAAACGACGTAAACCTTGGTTTCCTGCCCAATTTTTCAGAAAACGTTTACGATCTTTTTGATGAGCTTTGGTCCAGGTGAGAGAGCTTCGATGCTGTTGTGCAGCGTCTAGATCAATAAAGAAAAGCTTCTGATTCGACCAGATTAAATTGCTCGCCTTCATGTCGCCATGGCTTAACTTCGCCGTGCGCATTTTCGCGAATGCGGTACGTACTTCTTCAACAACTAACGCCTGCTCAATGGTGTCCATGTCTGGGAATAAGGTCAGCAATTCTTGCCCGGCTAGAAACTTATTGACGAAGTATGCATCAAGACGCAAAGGTCCAAAACGGTGTTCAAACATCAACACAGGCGCCGCAACATTTAAACCGGCCTCAGCGAACGCGTAACTCATTTGCCAACAACGTCGCGCGCGCGAACGCCGCAATGCACGCTTTACTTTATGCCATTGGTTACGCGGATTGTAACGTTTGACCACCAGAGTTTGCTCAGCGAATTCGAGCTGCGCGACCGTCGTTGTCCGATCATCTTTCAAGCGAGTGGGGGCGCTCGCTAGCCTAGCGTCCAACGCCGGTTTATTGCTGGGAACAAGCTGTCGACAGTACTCAGCAATCCAGGTTCGCTCGGTCCACGTTAAGGACTTAGCGACCGCTTGCGTACGCCATTGTTGGCAATCGGATGCTAACAAAGAACCACCCTGACTATTTTCCTATATATTGGCGAGGCGACTTAGTCGGTTCGTCGGATAAGCCCGATAAACGCTCTTGCACCTGCAGTTTCTTAATTTTCGCTGACGCCAGCGCCTTGCGCTTTTCTGACTCATACAGTTTGTTGCCACGGCTTTCTACTTTATGCCAAAAGCTCATGTCTGTTGCCAATATTTCGCGCAGCGGCTTGCCTCGATAAAGCTTCATAAATCGCAATAAATCACGTTTAGTAAGACCGATATCTTTACTCGAATAGTACAAACCAGCAATGTCTTTAACTGACCACCGCATCGGTGTTTTGCGCCGCATCTGAATACGATGCAAATCAATTAGATAGAGCTTACTTTCTAGCGACACCTGCGACTCTTGGTCAAAATGGGCGTCCAAGAGGAAGTGGCAAAGATAAAAATCTCGATGATTCGCGCCGTTCTCGTGAATAACTCTAGCGGTTTCGACAACTTTGTTGAGTATCCAGCGTTTGAGTCGAACCTCTTTTAGAGTGCGCGGTGGGTTCTCTTTCCAGCCAACACAGAAGTCTTCCAAGCTGGTTTCGGTCGGCAAGGCCTCAGTGACAATAAACGAATGTTTTGTAGCCGGATTGCGACCACGAATACCGTACGCTGCGACGGTCATGGTGTCGATCTCCAAATCTTTCAGTCGATGCACGCCATGCCATTCGTTCAATGCCCCCACAACTGGCGCGCGCAAATACGTAATATTCTTAACGATTTCACCCCAGCCAACACCCGTGTGCATCTTCAAAAAATAATCTTTATCGCCACGCGTAAAACGCAATGTCCGTCGACCGAGGGCCTCGCGGTAGACCTTACCTTCGATATTCATCATTTGATAAAACGAGTCTTCGCCCTTTAACGCTTGGCGTAATTCGTTGGTGATATACAGCGATTCGTCCCGCTTCTGACGCTTCTCACCCGATAAATATAGGCGCTGCTGCACGCAAGTTTGTTCGATAAAGTCAACAGCGCGTTGCGGCATAACGTATAGGCTCGGGTTTTGCCCGTATTGCAAACCATTTTTGCGCCATTGTTCTTTCTCGTCAGAGAGTAGCATTTCATGCAACTTCTCGTTCAGCTCGTCTTGGGAAAAGCGCTTACGTAAGACGTAACCCGCATCGGCAATTTTAATGTGTGGTGCATAACCGCAAACCGGTGTCGCCAGCACGGGCAGCCCCGAGACAATCGCCTCCAGTAACACTCCGCCAGTGGTTTCGGCGTAGGCCGGATGCAACAACATGTCGCCCGCCTTCATCAACGCGGGCACATCTTTACGCCCGCCTAGAAAATGAATGTTGTCGGCCACGTCATAACGTTTGGCAATGCGTTGGAATGGGTCTATCTTATCTTGGCCAACAACAAATAATTTGGTTCTAGCAAGTAACTCAGATGGTAGCGCGGCCAACGCTAAAATCGCGCGATCGAGACCCTTGGTTTGAAAGCCTGAGCCGATAAGCAGCACTAAGTTATCATCGTTACTAATGCCCAGCGACGTGCGCAACGACTTACGATCTGGTAGCTTTTCCAAATTCGCCCATCGCGCTTTTTCTAAGGTAGGCGGCAAGCAAAGAAAACGGGAATCTTGGGTCAAATAGTACTGTTGGTAAATCAGCTTTTCACGATTCGACAAAGACAAAATATTAGTCTTTGACGACGCTTCGAAAACACCCCGCTCGAAACTCGAGAAATACAAAAATCTGGGCGTGAATCGATAGAAAAATGAGTGCCTTAGAAACGAGCGGCCAACATAGCAATAGTCACCGCAATAATAGATATCCATTCCAGGAATCTTATTAAAGCCGACCACAACATCGAACTCATGCTCGGCAAGGTGTTTGCGCAATTTACGATGAAAAGAATGCGCCCGAGTATGGTTAGTCAGCGCAAAATGTTTTATCAACACGACTTCGACGCCGTCTGGTACCTCGCCTTCCCAGCTGCTAGTGAAAACGGTCGCTTTGTGGCCACGCTGGGTACACTCATTCGCGATACGCAACATATCGAGCGACAAGCCACTATAGGGAAAGTGTTTATATAAGCAAAAAGCGAAGTGCATGCGAGATCAAAAATAATAGATTTGGGTAAATTATACGCCTAATACTGAACGAGTTTAGAGAACTTAGCCGATTTGCTTATACGATTTTTTCATATAACGCTTGCCAGATCTCCGCAGCCTTGAGCATTGGGTTCGCGTCAGAGCCTTTATAACAAGGCGGGGCCAATACTTGCGCGGTCAGCTTTGGACACATTTTCAGCAAGCACGGTGAACAAGGGTAACGGCTTTGTATGCGTATTTGATGATGGCCAATCGCGCCCGTTAAATCCGCATTCGTCGCGCCATAAATAGAGACACAGGGCACACCCAATGCCGCAGCCATGTGCCCCAGACCTGTGTCCACCGCAACCGCGCCAGCGACTCGGGCAAGGGTCTGCGCTAACTCGTCGAGCGAGCTCTTAGGCAAGACTTCGACATGCGCTTTGTTTGCCGCGATACGCTCGGCTCGTTGGTGCTCGGCATCATTGCCCCACGCAAGCTTTACTTTGTAGCCATCATCATTTGCCAACTCTACGAGCTCGTGCCACAGCACTTCAGGCACATGCTTAGTGGCCCAGGTGGTGCCATGAAACAGCATGACACTACGGGAATCTTTATTTACTTTTCGGTGACTCAATCCATACTCAAAACCACGAGATTCATACGGGTAATCGAGTGCGCCAGCCAGCAACTGCCGCAAACGCTCAATTGCGTGTTGTTCGCGTGCGACACCAACGTGTTTTTTATACAATCGTGCAGCGGGCGATTCTTTAATCGAGTCAGCACTAAAGCCCGCTCGGACACCCTCGTGTTCAAGCTTAGCGAAACGAGCAAAAACCGCACTTTTTATCAAGCCTTGGGCATCTATCACCAAATCGTAACGCTGCGAGCGCAGAAGCTTGAGAAACTGAAAAAACTCAGTGAGGTTATGCCACTTAAGCTTACGCCAACGGCGTGTGGCCACCTTAATGACGCGTTCTACCGCAGGATGCCAGGCTGGAATTTCAGCAAAACTTTCTTCGACCATCCAGTCAACGACAGCCTCAGGGTAGTGACGCTTTAGATCCGTCAACGCCGGCATCAAATGCAACACATCGCCCATCGACGTGAGCTTTACGACCAAAATTCGCATCAAAGACCCTCGCCCAATTCGATAACACTAGCTGGCAGCAATTCACGCAGGCAATCTAAATGATGCAGCGGGCACTCGCGCTTGAAACACGGGCTGCAATCGAGCCCCAAACGAGCAATGGCATGGTTCTTACTTAACGGCGGCGTGTGCCCCGGGTCGGTCGAACCGTAAACCGCAACGAGCTTCTTTTGCAACGCCGCAGCGATATGCATTAAACCAGAGTCGTTCGCAATCACCAGCGCCGCGAACGACATTAAATCAATCGCTTGCGGCAAGCTAGTCTTACCAGCGAGTACGCGCGTGTGGTGACCGGTCAGTGCGTCCAACTCTTGACAGGTGCTTAGGTCTTTATCGGAACCGAGCTGCCATACTTGCCAACCACGTTGTAGATAATGATTCGCGACCTCCGCGTAATGCGCCACCGGCCATTGCTTAGAAGGCCCAAATTCGGCACCGGGGCATAACACTAATATTTTCTGGTCTGTCGTTAAGTAATTCTGATTAAGCACAGCTTGGGCTGCCGCTTGATCGACCACCAACTGAGGAACCGGAATCGAATCAACGGTCCGCACCGGCGCTTCTTTGGCTAAGCCGAGTGCGACAAACCGTTGTACCGTCATCGGCATCGCTTTTTTATTGAGTTTGCGAATATCGTTTAACAAGCCCCAACGCTGTTCGCCGATAAACCCAGCGCGGTGCGGAATCTTTGCAATCGCGGGAACAAGTGCCGACTTTAGAGAATTAGGAAGCAATATTGCATTGCTATACCGCTTTGATCGTAACTCGCGACCTAGGCGAATACGGTCTCCCAAGTTCAATTTTCCGTGATTGAAATTGCCAGCCACTAACTCGCTTACTTGCGGCATACGATCCAGCAAAGCCGCGGTCCACGCAGGCGCCAGCACATCTATTTGGCACTCAGGTTCACGCTGTTTAATGTCCATGAATAAGCTTTGTGCCATCACCATATCACCTACCCAAGATGGGCCAACGACTAAGTACTTTTTTGCCAATTGGGACATACGCTAAATCAATTAATAGTGCACGCGCGGCTAGACCAGCGTCAGCCAATTCATTCGAGCTGGGTTACGCCCGTTAACCACATCAAAGTAGCGCGCTTGAATGTCTCGCGCTACCTCGCCCCGCATACCGTCACCAATAATACGATCGTCTAGTGAGTTGATCGGTGTGACTTCCGCCGCCGTGCCAGTAAAAAACGCTTCATCGGCGGTGTAAATTTCGTCACGCGTAATTTGCTTTTCAATAACCTCTAGCCCCATATCATCGTGCAATAATTCAACAATAGTATCGCGCGTTATCCCCTCTAACGCGGAGGTGAGTGACGGCGTAAACACCTTGCCGCGACGCACAATAAAGAGATTTTCACCACTGCCCTCTGCCACAAAGCCAGACGTATCGAGCATCAACGCTTCATCATAACCGGCTTTTTCGGCCTCTTGCAGCGCCATAATCGAGTTGGTGTAGTGCCCATTGGTTTTGGCCTTGGCCATAGTGCTGTTTACATGATGACGGTTGAATGACGAAGTCTTAACACGAATACCCTGCTCTAACGCGGCATCCCCTAAGTAGGCGCCCCATGGCCACGCGGCAACCATTAAATGCACTTTCAAGCCCTTGGCGTGCAGGCCCATCGCCTCTGAGCCATAATAGGCCATGGGTCGTAAATAACCCGAACCCAGATTATTCTTGGCAATGCATTCGACCTGCGCCGTATTTATGTCGTCGATTGAAAACGGTATCTCCATACCCATTATTTTCGCGGACTGCAGCAAGCGTTCGGTATGCCTGTGCAAACGAAAAATAGCCGGGCCGTTATCCGTGGCGTACGCGCGCACGCCCTCAAACACTCCAACCCCGTAATGCAATGTGTGAGTAAGTACGTGAACCTTAGCATCTCGCCACTCTACAAACGTACCATCCATCCAAATGTAACCATCACGATCATCAAACGACATTACTCATTCCTCCGACTTCTCAACCAACTGCCTCTAAAGGCCGAATTATAGTGCTTTGTCTGGTGCGGACGTTTGTTTTTTTCAAAAAAGTGTCGGAAATGACATGGCCTACACGGCTAGTGAGTGAGACGATAAATAAAACTTTCAATCATTACTCTGCACCACCACAAATTTATTACGAGAATAAGACGCAATTTATAGCACTTACTTTAGCCAATTGAAGGCGCGTATCAGCATTAAAAACTGCAAGCTTCGCCGGGTAACGATCTACCATTTTCGTTGCGCGCGCCAACCACCCTGCACTGCTAGTGCGACTTAGCGAAGGCTAAAAAAAGAGCGTAAAAAAACCATCTTGCTCAGCCGCAACGGAGCTGAACGAGACCAGGTAAGCGGGCAGCGCGCTAAACGTTCAAATTGCACTAACCGTCTTTTCGCGAAATGCGTCGGCGTAATAACTACCAACTATTGCGACACTCCCGCAACTTTACAAACACGGCCTCTTGATCAGGAGACTCGCCTAAGTCGCTAAAGCGCTCGCGCAACAGGCTGATTACTTCCTGACTGTCTAAACGAAAGAAAGTATTCACCAAACGCTCCATGGCGATATTTGAAATAAAATGCTTATCGCTTGGCCATTGCTCCATCGCAACCAACAAACTTTGCGCTGCGGCGTTACCGGGTTCACGATCCAACGTAAACCGCAAATTATTTACGATGTAGTCATGCCCTGGGTATACTCGTGTCGCATCTGGCAGCAAAAAAATTTGCTTAGCGAAGGTTTGATACAAGGTTTGAGGGTTGCCACCGCCCCCGCAATTACCGACCCCAGCATTAAATAAAGTATCACCACTGAACAAAGCGGGCGGCTGTGAATCATTACCCATAAGGTAAAGGCATGTATGACAAAAAGTATGCCCAGGCGTATCCAGCGCAATAAGCTCAACCGAGGTGCCAACCTGAACCGAGTCGCCCGCGCGCAGCGCCACATCAACGTTCGCTATTTTATCGAGCGCATGCTCATGTGCATACAAGGTCGCACCGGTCGCTTTAATCACCGGCTCGTTGCCACCAATATGATCATGATGCTCATGGGTGTTAATAACGCCGCGAATGCTCCAGCCCAGTTCTTGGGCCTTGGCTAATAGAAGCTCGTGCGCGAGGGGATCAATCGCAACCGCTTCGCGTGTTTCGGGGCACGCTATCAGATACATATAGTTTCTAAGGCTATTATTTACCGCAATTTGCTCTACCAACATCGGTCTTGCTCCAAGATAAGTCTGGGTGTTTAGTGGTACACTGCCAGCCGCTTTTATCCACTCCCGCAATCATAGTATTGATCTGAACCAGCCATGCTAGTTACCTTAAAAAACGTGAGCGTCGCATTTGGCGCTGACGCTATTCTAGACCAAGCCAATTTAATTATCGAACCCAACGAACGTATCGGTTTGATTGGTCGCAACGGCGCGGGCAAATCAACATTGTTAAAACTTATTGATGGCGAAGTGCTGCCCGATGACGGTGAGTTGATCCGTCAACAAGGTACGGTGGTCGGCCGCCTTGTACAAGAAGTTCCAAACGATATTAACTACGACATTCGCGCGGTTGTCGCCTTAGGCGATGAACATCGCGGCGACGCACTCGCTCGGTTTTATGTTGAGGGCGACGGCGACGTCGACCTACAAAACACCTTGAACGAACTTGATGCATGGAGCCTGGACGTTCAGGTAAAAACGTTATGCTCAAAATTTGAACTAGACCCAGAAACTCAATTCACCGAGCTGTCGGGGGGAATGAAGCGCCGCGTGTTAATGGCGCGAGCCCTGGTCAAAAACCCTGACATCCTATTGTTAGACGAGCCAACCAACCATCTGGATATTGAAACGATTCTTTGGTTAGAGAATTTACTACTGGGTCTAAACGTTACAATGATTATCGTCTCGCACGACCGCAGTTTTGTCGATAAATTATGCACCAAGATTATCGAACTCGACCGCGGTTTAATCACGTCTTACCCGGGCAGTTTTCAAACCTACTTACGCACCAAGGCCAAAGCGATAGAAGACGAAGAAACCGTCAATGCCAAGTTTGATAAGCGGCTCGCGCAAGAGGAAGTTTGGATTCGCAAAGGCATACAGGCTCGACGCACGCGCAACGAGGGCCGAGTGCGTGCGTTAAAGAAAATGCGCGACGAGCGACGCCAACGACGCGAGCGTCAGGGCACTGCCAAAATCAATTTAAATCAGGGCGGCAAGTCGGGCAAGGTCGTGATTGAAGCCGAAAATTTGCACGCCCGCTTTGACGAGAAAGTCATTATCGACGACTTTTCTTGCCGAATTTTACGTGGTGATAAGGTCGGTATTATTGGCCCGAATGGCTGCGGGAAATCAACCTTAATAAAAATTCTGACAGGCGAGAATCAGGCACACAAGGGCGACATCAAGATTGGTACCAGCTTGGATATAGCCTATCTAGATCAACATCGCTCAGCGATTCGCGATGACTTGAGTGTCCAAGATAATGTCTCGGGCAATACCGAAATCACCATCAACGGCCAGTCAAAGCACATCATGGGCTACTTGCAAGATTTCTTGTTTAGTCCAGCGCGGGCTCGCGCACCGGCCGCTAAACTCTCGGGTGGCGAACGCAACCGCTTGATGCTGGCAAAACTGTTCACCCAACCGTTTAACTTTCTGGTGCTGGATGAACCCACCAATGATCTTGACTACGAAACACTAGAGCTACTGGAACAACTGCTCATGGACTACTCCGGCACGCTACTTTTGGTTAGCCATGACCGAACATTTCTTGATAACGTTGTCACCAGTACTATCGCGTTTGAAGGCGACGGCAAAGTCTACGAATACATAGGCGGCTATCAAGATTGGTTAGCGCAAAAACGTGACGCGGCAAAACCGGCGGAACCTGCTAAAAAAAAGAGTGCTGCGCCCGCAGCAGCAGTGGTCAAGCCGAAAAAGAAGCTAAGCTACAACTTACAGCGTGAACTCGATCAAATGCCTGTAAAGATCGACGAGCTAGAAAACAAGATCAAAGCGTTAACCGAAAAAATGGCCAAACCAGAGTTCTATCAACAGGAGCAAAGCCTCGTCGCCGCTGCTGGCAACGACTTGAAGGCCTTGCAAGATGAACTAGACGGATGTTTTGCGCGCTGGGAGGAGCTCGAAGAATAACTAAGTCATTGAAGGATAACTAAGTCATTATAGACCGTACTCATGGCAAGCTTAGCAATGCTGGTAGTCTTAGCGACAGCGCCCAGGCAAAAATATTAAGTCTATATCGGTTAAATTCCTGCCAGGAGACCGCATTCCGTCGGGCTTGGCATTGTTCCCACAAATCCACGACAGGCGAACCGACGGTTCATCTTCAACAAATACTGGCCTTAAAGAGAGTATTTTATCGTGCAGCTGTTCGGGCAAATTTTGCCCAAGATACAGGTGTAAAACACCGTCTCGCACTTCCAACTTTCTCAAATAGTTGCCTTTGATTTTGTCTGCATCGGGCATGCCCGCTGCAGCATTATCCTTTGGGAAACTGCCTGTATTAAGTTGGTAATAGTTCTGAATGTTTTCTTTAAACGGTTCGACTAGTTCAAGTGTTTCAACTATCCGTTTTTGGGTTATACGCCCTGTTTGTGAAGGCACCGCCAAGGTAGCCAGTATCGCGATAATCGCGATCACCACCATCAGCTCAAGCAAAGAAAATCCTCTGATCGACCTCATATCATGCCACCAGCAAGCCCATTACAATATAAAAAATAACGGTGATCGCGGCGCAAAATAAGGCATAGGGAAGTTGAGTCTTCACGTGATCTAAAATATCACAACCCGCCGCCAAAGACGAAACCGCAGTCGTATCTGAGACGGGTGAACAATGATCACCAAATACCCCGCCACCGAGTACGGCAGATAATACCAATGACGGCGGCAGGTCCAGATTAATTGCGATTGGCATCGCAATCGGCACCAGCAGCGCGAAGGTTCCCCAAGAGGTACCCGTGGTAAACGCCGCAAACGCACCGGCAATAAACACCACGGCTGGTACCATAAAGAGCGGTAAATAGTCCGCGACTAAACCGGAAATAAACGCCCCGGTACCTAATTCTTTGACGCTCGCGCCAAGCGCGATAGACAACAACAAAATAGCGACCAAGGGCAAAATTTCGCCAACGCCCTTAAACCCTTCAGTCACCAATTGAGAATGAGTGAATCGGCGCTGACTCAGCAACAAAAGAAAGGCCGTAAGCAGCGACGCAATGGTTGCATAAAGTACCGACTTTGAACCACTACCCGCCATAATATCGCCGTTGCCTGTCCATAACATAAACGCCAACATGCCAAAAACAATCACAGCCAACGGAATAAGCATGTCGCGCGCACGCCCGCCACTGACGTCAGTTTCTCGCACACTGGATTTGCCGTGGGTCTCCATGGTCGCCAATGGTCCGTAGACCTTGCCGGTCCAGACGGTGTAAAAAACTACGACGAGAGTCGACAATGCGTAGATATTCAGCGGCACCGTACCGACTAAAATACTCACCGCCGACTGCTCCATTTCATAAGGAGAAATAATGCCCAAAACAAAGGCGCCCCAACCATTTAGTAATATCAAAATACAAACGGGTGCCGAAGTACTGTCAATAATATACGCCAAGCGCTCGCGACTCATATTGAATTTATCGAACAATCCACGCGATAATATTCCGGCGGTCAGGACGCTCAAATTTGATTCAATAAACACCACGACGCCAGTAAAAAACGTCACCAGACCTGTGCGTCTAGCAGTGCTGGCAAGGCCGCTGTTCACTAACTTTTGCACCGTCGCATGAACCCCACCGGAAAACCGCATATACGCCAAAACGGCCCCAATCAGCGTACTGAACATCAATATGCGTGCATTACCAGCATCACTAAACACGTCGACCACCCGCTCAATGGCCTGTATAAAACCAATCAACGGCGAATAACTACCCGCTTGAATACTGAGCAAATATTCGGAGGTAAGTACTGCAAGCACGAGTGCCGCCACCACTTCCTTGCGCCACAATACAAAGGCAATTGCGACCGCGGCCGGGAGTAAACTTAACCATTCAGGCATAGCTAGTTAATATTTGGATTTTGGTTGAGGCATAACGCGTAGCGTTCGAACCCGAGTCTAAGGTCATCAATCAGATCATCAGGGTTCTCTAAACCTATGTGTAAACGTAGCATTTTCGAATTGTCCCAAGGCCGAATAGTGCGGCGACTCACCGAGCTGTCCACCGGCAATGCCAAGCTCTCGAAACCACCCCAAGAAAACCCCATTTTAAAGTACCGAAATCCATCCAACATTGCGATCATCGCATCGATATTAGCAACCTTCAAAACAACGCTGAACAAACCATTGCCGCCGACGAAATCACGCTTAAAAAACGCATGTCCGTCGCAGGTCTCGAACGCCGGGTGCAGCACGCGTTCAATTAAATCGTGCTGCGATAGATATTCCGCGACCAGCATGGCGTTACGATCATGTTCACGCATGCGCACGCCTAGGGTACGCAGCCCCCGCATTGCGGTATAGATATCGTCTACCGACGCACATTGACCCAGCTCGTAACTGCGTTTTTGTAATTGCGGCCAACACGCCTCATTGGCACTGGCTACGCCGAGCATCACATCAGAGTGGCCGCTGATGTACTTTGTGGCTGAGTGGATGCAAATATCCACGCCGTGGGTTAAGGGCTGAAAGTTGATGGGCGTTGCATAAGTATTGTCAATCATCGTCACAACATTGTGTTTCTGAGCGAGCTTGGCTATTGCAACCACATCTTGCACCTCCATGGTAAGACTGCCTGGCGACTCCATAAATATCACCTTAGTGTTCGGTTTAATAAATGTTTCTAGGTCTAGACCAATTAACGGATCATAGAAACTAACATCAACACCTAAACGCGCTAAGCTACCGCTGCAAAAATCACGCGTTGGCTCGTACACCGAGTCAACCATAAGCAGGTGATCACCGGCTGACAAAAATGCCAGTAATGAACTGGTAATTGCTGCCGTGCCGCATGGGTAAACATAACACCCGGCAGCGCGCTCTAGTTCACACATCGCTTCACAAAAAGCGAAGGTGGTTGAGGTGCCGCGTCGCCCGTAATACTCAACGCCTTGATCCTTCATCTTGCCAGCAGCGTGCATCTCAGCAACAGACTCAAACACCACGGTCGATGCCCTTACCAGCGCTGGATTAACGGCGGCCCCGGTAAATTTCTTATCTCGGCCAGCGCTGATCAATTGAGTGTCTTTCTTCATTTTGTTGACTATACGTTATTGCTTCGCGAAACGCTGCTGCAATAACAATCCGAAAATAATAAAAACCAAACCAATCAGCGTGCTTAGCAAGATTGGCTCGTCTAATAAAAAATAGATAAAGACCAGTGAAACAAAGGGTGAAATAAAAATCAGGTTAGCGATTCGCGCTGTATTTTCAGCCAATTTCATCGCGTTCAACCACAAAACAAAGGCGAGGCCCATTTCAAACACGCCCACGTAAATGCCACCGACCAAACCACGCCAATCTGCGGCAAGCACTGAACTAAGCTCACCATTGACCCAGGCAAAAGTAAAGATAATCGGCAACGCGAAACTAAAATTCAAACACAAGCCGACGATCGGCTCACGCTTATCACGCTGATTGAGAATCCAATAAAGTGACCATACTACCGTACTAGCAACAGCAAAAAGCACCCCTTTAAGATTTGCAAACTCCAGACTAAAGGGCGCGCCGCGCGTGGCAATAACAACAACACCAAAATAACACAAGGCGGCCGCCACAAGGTCAAAGTGGCTAAGACGTTGTGCCAACAGCGGCACAGCCAATAAGGACATAACAATGGCCCAACTATAATTTATCGCCTGAGCCTCCTGTGCGGGAAGTAAGTCGTACGCGGTGAACAACAGAAAATAGTATAACGCGGGGTTCATCAAACCAAACACGAAGGACCACATGTAAGCTGATTTACGTTGCCCGAATAGCTCAACGAGACGCCCTTGAGCCAAAAGAACCAGCATCAGAAAAACCCACGACGCACACGAAGCCAACAGGATTAACTGAATCGGGCTGAGGTAATACAAACTGAGCTTAAAAGCGGTGGCAACGGTTGACCAGCATAGGACCGTCGCGAGCCCATAAAGTGTTGCGCGCTTTTGGGACATTCGAATTAGATTAATTATTGAGCTAGGTTTGTCAACACTAGCATGGAAAAACATTTGCTAACACTGGCTTTACAGCACACCTCGGTCGCGGTAACGTAACTCGCTAAAAAAACAAAAAGCCCATTCAAGGCTTAAAATTTACGAGCAGGCTCACCATGAAATCACAGACCCTACTAACGCGTTTTATCTTTGCAACACTGATAGGCCTTAGCGCGTGCGAGCAACAAACCGACACTGAACTTAGAACTGGTAACACGCCATCGATCGAAAACGCAACACTTACCAACACTAACGAGCAGGGTACGGATAGCGGCGACAGCTTTATCTGGACTACCGAGCGCTTTGCCGATATAAAAATTGTCCGTTATCAGGTACCGGGCTTCGACGAACTGAACCTGAAACAGAAAGAGTTGGTTTACTACCTAGTGCAAGCCGGACTAGCCGGCCGCGACATTATGTGGGATCAAAACTATCGCCATAATTTAAGTATTCGCCGTGCAATCGAAACCATTCTAATGGGTCAACAAGGCGGCAGTGACGAATGGCAAGCGTTCTACACGTACGCGCGCCAAGTTTTCTTTAGCAACGGCATTCATCATCACTACTCTGGCGACAAGTTCACACCAGAGTTCACCAAAGCCTATTTCTTAGACTTACTAGAAGCCGCCGGCGGCACGTTAAACGAAAACGCCATTAACGCCATATTTGACCCAAGTATCGACGCGAAAAAAGTAAATCAAGACTCTGAAAAAGACCTAGTCAAAGGCTCGGCCATTAACTTTTACGACCCCGATATTACCGATGCAGAAGTCACCGCTTTTTATGGCGCGATGACGCAAGCGGACCCCAATCGTCCGATTCTATTGGGTTTAAACAGTAAGGTTATTCGCCTCAAAGACGGATCACTTGCTGAGAAAAAATGGACCGCAAACGGCATGTATGGTGCGGCCATCACTAAAATTATTGGCTGGCTCGAAAAAGCAGTGACGGTTGCTGAAAATCAAGCACAAGCCGATGCGCTAACGCTATTGATAGAATATTACAAAACGGGCGACCTAAAGACTTGGGACGATTACAACATAGCATGGGTCTCAGCCACCGAAGGCGACGTTGACTACATACATTCGTTTATTGAAGTTTACCAAGACCCAAAAGGCTACAAAGGCGCGTTCGAAAATATTGTACAAATAAAAGACTTTGAGGCATCGCGCCGTATGCAGAAAGTTGCCAGTGATGCACAGTGGTTTGAAGACAACTCGACTACCGACGCGGCCCATAAAAAAGAAAAAGTTGTTGGCGTAAGCTATAACGTCGTCAGCGTTGCTGGCGAAGCAGGTGACGCCTCGCCGTCTACTCCTGTCGGCGTAAACCTCCCGAATTCAAATTGGATTCGTGCCGAACACGGGTCCAAATCAGTGAGTCTAGGCAACATCGTAAATGCCTATAGCCAAGCCAGCGACCCGAGCGTACTAGCCGAATTCGCCCACGACCAAGATGAAATTGCGCGCAGCAAAGAACATCGCGAGCTCGCAGGTAAAATGCGCACCGCCTTACACGAAGTCATTGGCCATGCGTCGGGCAAACTCGAAGACGGCGTAGGCACACCTAAAGAAACCTTACAGAATTATTCATCACCATTGGAAGAGGCGCGGGCTGATTTGGTCGCGCTGTATTTTATGTTAGACCCGAAGCTTGTCGAGCTTGGCTTGATGCCATCATTAGAGGTTGGCAAAGCCGCCTACGATTCGTTCATACTAAATGGCCTTATGTTGCAACTTCAACGCATTAAGTCCGGTAAGACCATTGAGCAAGCGCACATGCGAAATCGTCAAATGGTCGCCGCGTGGGTTTATCAAAAAGGCGAAGCCGACAAAGTGATCAGCAAGGTTACGCGTGATGGTAAAACCTACTTTGAAATAAACGATTATGAAAAACTAAGAAGCTTATTTGGTGATTTACTGAAAGAAGTGCAACGCGTTAAATCACAAGGCGACTATGAGGCTGGGCGCGACCTAATCGAGAACTACGGTGTGCAAGTTGACCAAGCGCTCCACCAAGAAGTCTTAGCCCGCATAAAGCCGCTAAACATCGCGCCGTATAGCGGCTTTATCAACGCCAAGCTCACCCCGCTACGAAACCAAGCCGGCGAGATTAGCGATATCAAAGTAAGCTACCCGAAAGATTTCGTAGAACAAATGTTGGAATATGGCCGCGAGCATTCGAACTTACCAAACTACAACTAAGACGATCGCTCGGCTAAAAAATAAGGACTCCATATAGGAGTTCTTATTGGCTAAGCACAGATCTATTGAACTGCTGTTTATAGCAAAAACGCCTTGATTCTTGCGACCAATTCCAACGGAATCTCCTCTTGTAAAAAGTGCGAATTCTCTGGGTAAATAGTTATATTTGATTCGTCCACCGCTAGAGACTTAAATAATTGCGGGTGCTGCTCAACCGTCAGTACTTTGTCCTTCGCGCCCCATAAAACCTGCGCCTGGCCTTTATAACGTTTCAAACTATTTACGTTTTTTTCTAAGTCAGCAAAGCGCGAATCATCAAAACCGGTAAAAAATTCATACAAGGCCTTATCGGCACCCTCACGCATTGGCGCAACGTAACCATAGCACTCGCGCTCGCTAAGCTGGTGCTCGGAGCTAAGCCCCATATTCTTAAACGTCATTTTTAAAATCGCTGCGCTGGATACATTATTTGAGTAAGCCCTAGCCATCGCTTTAGCCATCAACCCTTTGTCAATGTTAGGGTAATCAAAACCGTGTTTAGAAATAATGGTATTTAAGATCGTCAGGCTCTTTATCAAATTACCATTTTCCATATCTCGATTGATCAGCTCCCACGCAACGAGTCCACCCATATCATGAAACACGATGTGATAATCGCCGACACCCATTTGCGATAGCACTTCTTGCACGTAACTAGCTTGAGACGACGCCGAGTAATGAGTGCCGGCAATACTCGGTTTGTCGCTGCTGCCGTAACCGAGCAAATCAATCGCAATGACGCGGAAATCGTCTTGCAGTTCGGGAATCATTTTTCGATAGAGCCATGAAGATGTAGGCACCCCATGCAGTAACACGAGCGCGGGGCCTTGGCCTACATCGACTGCGCCTAAGGTACCACCCGACGTGACAAAACGCTTTTGCTGCAGGCGATGATTCGCGTAGTTTTCACTGAGCTTATATTGCCCAACCACCATGCTGTCTTTATCCATGGTCGCCTCCAACGTCGGTGTGGAACATGCGCTGAGCAATGTGAGTAAGCAAAAAGCAATAACAATCTTCATAATTTAAGTCTTCTTGAGTGAGAGTCAAACACACGTCAGTGTAAGTCTTGCGATTGGGTTTAACAATCGGGCCGTGGTCTTGACAATATCGATCAGATTGAATACTGTTTTTAAATACAGCTATTTCAATTTCATCATGTTGACCCAGCTCCCACAAAAATATTATCTAGCCCATGCGCGTGAACTGTTTGGTTTCGTGCAAAGCGAATGTGCGTCGCTATTAAACGAGCAGCAGCTGGGCTACTTAAATGGAATTTCTCAACTAAGCGAGAACGCTGAATGTCTATTAGTCCGCTGTTTAGCGCGCAAACCAAAGTTCATTAAAGCGCACACTCTGAACTACCCAGAGATTGATAACATAGCGCAGGCCATTCACGAGCTCACTAACCAGGGTTATATCAGCAGTGCAGCCAAGCGTGATTGGCCGCAATTAGCACCACTGCTCACCAAGCCACAATTAGTTGAATGTTTGGCCTACTCGCCGGTCGCAGTTAAAAAATCGTCCAGTAAGGCCGTTTTGCTGGAGCATGCCCTAGCAAACTTAAGCGGCGATGAAGATCATTTAAACGACATCTACAGAATATTTATCGTGCGCCGCCAATCGGCGACGGTTGACTATATACTTTTTCTTTTCTTTGGTGATTTACGCAACCGTTTTCAACAATTCGCCATGCGCGACTTAGGCGTTCTTAGAACTCGAAAAACCGCCAAAACCGTCGCTCGTTTTGATAACGTGCTTGAAGCACAAAGTGCGTTTGAACTGCTACAGCGGCGCCGCGACTTTATGCAGCAACCGGAGGCTCTAAAAGACGAAGTGGCTGATTATTTAATCACACACCAAGCGATCGGCCACAGCGCTCAGGAGATCCGCGACACCTTATTGCTCAGTGTTGGCAATGCATTACTTGCTGATGACGCAAGTAAAGCTATCGCTACTTGGCGCGCGTCTAACGACCCAGCTGCAATCGAAAAATGGGTTAGAGAATCATACAAAAATCATGACCGCGCCGAGCTTGCACGTGAATTAGAAAACCTACGCCAAGAGGAATTGCCTGCGGCTACTAAGGTGTTTATCGAAGATTTTTACGCGCGCAAATATCAAGGCAAACGTACCAGCGTCTTTACCGACATGCTCAGAGAGTCAGCGCGCACCCTAGCGATTGATGAGGCGTTTATCAACGACGTTGAAGAAGGTGTGATCCAGCACTATCAGCGACACGGAGTCGACGCCTACTTTACCGAAAACAAACTTTGGCGAGTACTGTTCGCACTCACTTTCTGGGACTTACTATTTGGCGCTGAGCAGACTCAATTCAGCGAATTTGACCGATTACCGAACGAACTGCACAACAACACTTTTTATCGCAATAAAAAGTCTCTGATTGAGCAGAAATTACAACTACTCAACCATCCCAATCAGGCGTTTCAAACCTTTGCTAAATTAGTGGTAAAGCACTACGGCAAACCGACCGGCATTTTCCGCTGGTCGAATACACTACTCGGCACATTGCAGACCGTTCTGCAATATTCCCCACCCAGCGCGATAGCAAAAGTATTGGATCGCATGGCAAAAAACTATCGGCACACGCGCGACGGTTATCCTGACCTAATGGTAATTGAAAACGGCCAACTGAGGTTTGAAGAGGTCAAAGCACCTGGCGACGTACTGCGTCCAAATCAACTTGTCAGCATTAACCGTATGCGCGATGCAGGCTTCATTGTCGATGTCTCGCAAATAAAATGGTCAACAAACCCCAAACAAACGTATGCAGTCGTCGACATAGAAACCACAGGGGGGCGCAAAGGCGGTAATGCAATTACTGAAATCGCGGTGGTAAAAGTACGTAAACAAAAGATTGTCGGCCAATGGTCAACACTGCTGAACCCGCAACGACATATCCCCGCCCACATTACACGCTTGACTGGTATTAATAATTCGATGGTCGCTGGTGCTCCCGTATTTTCAGAAATTGCCGATGAACTGAACGAGCAGTTAAACGGCTGTATCTTCGTTGCCCACAACGTCGGCTTTGACTACGGATTTATCAAAGCGGCCTACGGCGCACTTGGACAGCCCTTTAAAAAACCGAAATATTGCACCGTGCGCAATAGCCGAACCACGTTTCCAGGCTTGAGTTCGTATAGTTTGGGGCGGCTGTGTGAACACTTTGATATCGATTTAGTTGGACACCACCGCGCGCTCAATGACGCGATGGCGACCGCACACCTTCTGTGTTTGCTTCAGGAAGCCAAACTGCCCTATGCTTAGGGTTACTAAAATAAAGCCAGAGACTCTAAATGAGCAAACAACGCCCGTTGGTGATTTTCTTACTCTGCCTAGCTTGCGGTGTAGCGATCTGGCTGCTTAGGCCATTAAACCCAGAAGCTCACTTTGGCCTTTGGTCACTGTTGCCCGCCACCTTAACGATCATCACCTGTTTCTTAACGCGCAACGTACTGCTCGCGCTGTTTATCGGCGTGATAACCGGCGGGCTGGTGTCCGGACAATTGAATATAATCAAAGCCTTTTTGATTCCCAGCCTGGGTAGCGAGAATTACGCGCAAATGCTATTGGTCTACTTATGGGCGCTGGGCAGTCTGCTCGGATTGTGGAACCGCAACGGCGGCGCGCGCTACTTCGCAGAGAGCCTTGCAAGCCGGTTGGTCAAATCAAGGCGTTCAGCTAAAGTCTTCGCTTGGTTCATGGGCATTCTCTTCCATCAAGGCGGTACCATTAGCACGGTATTAGCGGGCACCACGGTAAAGCCGATTGCCGACAAGCATGGTGTCGCCCATGAAGAACTCGCGTACATAGTCGACTCAACCGCATCGCCAGTAGCAACAATTATTCCGTTTAACGTTTGGCCGGTATACGTTGCCGGCTTGATTACCATCGAGCCTCTATCAGCCTTGGTAGTCAACCAAGAAGCCGCGATCAAATTATTTTTGATGGCGATACCATTTAATTTTTATGCGGTAATCGCGGTCACCATGACTTTGCTGTTCTCGCTTGGTCGCCTACCGCTGTTTGGCACACCCATGGCGCGCGTTGTAAGACGAGTAAAAACCAGCGGCGAGCTCAACGCACCAAACGCGCAACCAATGGTGTCAAAAGAGCTTACCGAATCAAACTTACCCAAAGACTACACACCTTCGGTTGTCGACTTTATTCTGCCGATTGCGGTACTACTGCTATTTTGCCTAGTCCCTCTGCTTGCAGGTCAAGGTCCAATGGTGTTCGAAGGTTTTGGCGCCGCTGTGGTGGTCGCCTTTGTTTGCAGTGTAATACGCGGCATGACCATTACCGATGCCTTTGACGCCATGGTCACCGGCATCAAAGGCGTGACCATTGGTGCGCTAGTGCTTGGCCTCGCAGTTACCTTGGCCAGTGTTTCTACCAAACTAGGGACCGCGAATTTCGTGATAGATGCGACGTCTGGCTTTCTAATGAACTTACCGTACGTGCTGCCGAGCGCGTTGCTGATTATTTGCATGTTTGTGGCGTTCTCAATCGGCTCATCGTGGGGAACCTACGCCGTAATGTTCCCGATCGCAATGCCTCTGGCATTGGTCTTGTCGCAAGACTCAACTTATATTTTGCTGTGCTTTGGTGCCATTATGGGCGGCTCTGTGTTCGGCGACCAATGTTCGCCTATCTCAGACACAACAATTTTATCGTCCTTGGCGTGCGGATCTGATCTGATGGACCACGTAAATACCCAGCTACCCTTGGCGATGATTGCTGCGGGTTTAGCGGCGATCGCCTACCTACTAATTAGCCTCGCCGTTCTATGAATTCAAACCACTGACAGGGCTATTCAAATGACGCTTGCGGGCTGATTATCGTTAGCACTGGAATATTGACTACGCCGTCACCATTAACATTAACATTTTCAATCTCTATGAAATCGGGTATGTCGCTCTCGCCATCTCGATCAGAACTCACATAAACCGCTAACACGATTTCCTCATCCGCGTTGTTAGTCTCATCGGTGTCATGCCGCCAGCGTATACCCATTCCATGCGCACCGAACTTCCGCATCAGTTCAATTTCATTCGCCTTTTTAAAAGTTCGTAACGATTCATAGTTTGGATGATCAGTGATTTTCATTGTCTCTTTAGTTTTATCTGAGCCGACACACGCCGCGATGACACCATATGCAATGATGCACACCGCAAACAGCGTAAGGCCAATACACGCTGGTCTAAACATTGTCAGACTCGCGCTAGTATCGGCCACAACAAGCGCCGCTACCCAAGCTTAAGCCCAAATACATCAGAGAGTTTTTTACCGTCGGCATTCTTACCCAGCGTCTGCATCATTTTCAGTGATACTTTTAGCTTACCATTTGAGGTTTGCCCAAGCACTTCCTTCGCTAGCTTTTGTAGGTTCGCGATATCGGCCTTACTCAAACGGCGATTGAGTACGTCTGAGGTTGTAACAGCACCGGCCACCAAGGGCTTGAGCGTTTCAATAGTCGCACGTTGAATGTCACCGTTCTTCACCAACAAGGTCAGTAGTTCATTACGATTATCGTCGACAAATTTATTCACCACACGACCACGCTTAGTGGTGCTTAATTGTGTTTGAATATCACGCGAAATACCCGCGTGAAAACGCTTAGACGACGCCAGTGGTCTTTTAAGCTTCAAAAAATCAGCAGGTATGCGGGTGCCCGGACGAAGCAAATTAGTATTTGCAAATGTGTGCAATGAGTTAGAAACAAGCACTTCCTCACTGCTCACCTCAGAATCAAACAAGCCATCAAGAAACGCCGCGAACGCGCCGCTGCACAATGTCGTTAAGTTTAGCGCAGAAAATACATTCTGAATGCGGCAACCTACGCCATTCGTGCCACCACCCGCAAAATGCAGACCGACACCCGGTTTGATATCGCCGCTGTCAATTGGCTCGCTCCTGAAAATCAATGAGCCAGAATCGCCACCGGCAGACCAGTCAGGGCTTGGACTCGCAGTCGCAATTCGAAAGCAATCTACAAAAGTGTGCCCGCTAGTCAAGGTGGTGGTGTAGTCGGCGTCATCAATAATGCCAAACGTGTGCTCGGTTGTGCGCCCGAATTTTTCAACTCGCATATCGAGCAAGGCTTCTTCAATAGCGTATAACGCTGGTGACACGTCAATAACGTCAGATTGATAGATGTCGGTTCCGCTTGGATCTCCGATTGCACAATCAACCGTGTTCGGCGCACTAGTTGAGCGCGGAATACCACGTTTCACTTCACCTATTTTGTCTGCCGGAAACGACCCGCCGTCTAAGGTGCCAGGTTGTGCAATGTCGACGCCTGGTACAGAACCCAGTACATGTTCATTGCTCAACATCACAATACTGTCGTCCTCTAAATCCCAAACCCAACCACCTAATGTGCCAGCATTAATGAACCCTGGCGGCGGAGGCGTACCGATACTGGAGCCACCGGGCACCGGGCGCAGTCGGTCTTTCGGGTCAACCTCATATTCAGGCCTGGGACACTCTATTACATCCGTTTCTACTGTTGTATTGCGCCCACGAATTCGAGAAAAAAATTGATGCTTATCGGGAATCGCGCGCTCCGATGATAACCGTGCTTGAGGCTCCTTCTTCTCGACATAATAGCGCAAGCAAACCTTATCGGTTTCCTTACCGTTAACGACTTTGCGTCCAATGCCAACCGAATGAGCGCCACCGGGCAAACTCTTTCCAGGCGTTATTCGCCCACCTTTGAATTCCTTAGAAACCTTATAATTTAATCCGTCTTGAATAGTCTTCGCCATGATAAATACCACCGTCATAAGAACTGGCTTGCTTGATTAATTTCTTAATTAGGGTCGCAGCCACTACACCCTAATAAGCGTCAGGGCTGACTGCTGTGCTACCAAACCAGGTATGCTCTAAAAGTAAAACCCCGTGCTGATTAGGCGACGCTCGCGACAGGAGTACGACATCGAAGTACCAAATTTGACGATTTGTATCGCAGTAATAGGCTAGGTCCGGCGCAGCGAATGGTTTATGGCGTAACCACCTGATCGCTAAATGGGAGGTAAAAATGGTATGTGCCGACGGTCGTCGGCGCAACTTACGTTCCGTGTATAGGTCTGCGTATTAGGTTCGCCATTTAAAATGGCGGGGCGACAAGATTACGCTGCGAGAAAGCGCTTCAAAAAGTACTCAATATTTTTTCTAATTCGCAATGCATCACGTTTACCGATAAAGTTAATGCTTAAATTGTGCTTACTCTCATAGTGTCGATTTACAATGGTTCGAAATCGGTCAGATGACGATATCATAGTAATCGGCGTATCAGGTAAATGTTCAGTGACGATATCCACAGACCTGTGCTGCCCAGTAATTTTATGATTCGTTTTTACTAGTTGGTCATGCGCCTTGCCACCTTTATCGTCCGGAGTATTACAATCTAAAACCGCGAGCAACACGTCTTTGTGAATGGACACCGCTCTTTGTAAGGACCGAATATTACTGGTCTTTAGAACTCGAATATTTTTTAGTTTCTCCTTGTGTTCCTCACTAGTACTCTCATCATCGATAAGCGATTTGATCTCACTCAAGGCGAAATCAACTAATAAGTCCATTTGATCGACATCATCCTCAAGGACAAGAATATTCGGATACGTTGTGGGGCTGGTCATTTTGAGACATTTCCATTGATTAAATCGGCAAAAGTAGGGGTATTCTCAATATGATTATTCATTGTGGTAAGCCCATTAAGCCTAAGACATAAAATCAATCGATTGAGACCAAATTAAGTTCTACTATTAGAGTATTTGAGCGTCGTTTAGGCAAGTGAAATTTAACATTCGATGAATGTAAGGGCTGGTAGTGGAACAAACCATAGGTCTGAGAGTGCTCGGCCCCACATCATTAGAGCTTAGAAGAAAGCGCCCGCCTGTTTCATCGCACTACAAAATTAGCCAGCACAAGACATCACTTTTCAATGACTTTGTTTGGTCGCACCACCGCCATCGCGCCATTAAACGCGAGAATTAATAGCAGACTCGCGCCAAAAACTGGAAACACCAGTGCCAGCAAACCCATTATTATTACAACGGGCAGACCTGCGTTAAAACTCTCAGGCGCTTTAGGCAAGCCCCATTCGCCTTTGGGCTTGCGCAGTAAATAGGAAATCAGTGACGACACTGTTGCCAGCAAAAAAGTCAGCGCAACAATCAACACCGCGATCAAATTTATCCGCCCGTACTCGCCTTGATGTAATCGCATGAAACCTTGGCGCAGCTCCATCAGAACGCCAACCTGGGTCCAGTTGAGTGCCTTTATCACATCACCCGAATATTGATCTACGTGGATCACCTGCTGATCGTCTAGCCAGAACGCTCGGTTGGAAATCGTATAAACGCCGCGATCGTCGACCGGAAGTTTGATAGTGATTTCACCGGAAAGCTCACGAGCCTCGCTGATTGAAACCACCTGATCTAACGAAATAACGGTGGATGCTGTCTCATAGTTTGAGCTTAAACCCTGAGAGTTTCGCCAATGCGGTGGGTAACCAGTATTGGTTTGCTTCTGCACCCATTTCAGGTTGCCACCGAACACGTCGGTCCAGGGCATACCACCCGCTAACACGATCAACATAAACACACTCATCCAAAACGCTAACACTGAGTGCATATCCCGCCAGAAAATGCGCTTCCCGTGCGCTGTTCTAACCATGAAAAACCCCTTAATTGAAAACCCGTTGGCAGGCCACCAAATATAAATGCCCGTGAGCGTTAAAACGACAAACCAACTGGCAACCAGTTCCACAAACAGCGTGCCTGGTAAACCGAGTAGCAGCTCGCCATGAAGTTTACGCACAGTCTGCATCAGAGAGTGTTTTTGCTGATACGTTCCGCTTACCTCACTAGTATATGGATTCACATACACTGAGCTTAATGATCGGTCTTTTACATGCTGTCTGAAAGCAGTCGCTCGTTCCATAGAAGCCGGTAAGGTGACGCTCATTATAGGATGATCGGCAAACTCTTCTGCGGCACTTAATTGCTCGGAGTATGACACAGGCTTAGCGGTTTCAGGCACTGAGACGATTCGCGCATGTTGATAAACGTAGTCGTTGAAATTACTTTTAAATAAGTAGACTGAGCCAGTCGCGCACAGCAGCGCAATTACCGGCATGCATATTAAGCCAGCGACAATGTGCCACTTCCAAAACCATTGGTTGAGCGATTTAGATTTGTTCATAATACGGTGGTCTAAAATTTGTAAGCGACGCCAGCGTAGTAGCTACGGCCATCCACGGTTCTAAAATTCAACGTACCACGACGAAAAGTGGCACGGTCTTCAAGTGTGTCGCTAATGTTGAGTACATTAAGCCAAACGCGCCAGTCTTCTTGCTGGTAACTCAGGCGAAGGTTGACGCGCTCATCACGACTAAAGCGCCCGGCCCGCGAGTTCGCATCGTCGGAAAAATAACCAGAGTAAAAATCGCCTTCTAATTCTGCGGTGAAGTTACTGATCGGCTCCCATGCAAGCCGGGCGTTCAAATGGTGCTTGGGTGAACGACCCAGTTGGTTGCCGCTGAAATCATCCGCCGCGCCAGACGTGCTTTGAACGAATGAGTCGAATTTGTTATCGGCATAGGTATGGGTCAAACCCACCCGCCAATTAGCATCGTTAGGCGCGTACTCAACAACTGACTCGAGCCCTTTGACGGTTACTTGACCCGAATTAGTGGTCAACTCAAACTCTTCGCCATTCGCGTTGATCAACTCTTGTGTAACCAAATAATTGTCAATTTGATTGTGATAAAACGAGGTGTCGTACGCCCAATTACCCCAAGACCCTCGAACACCCAACTCTATATTTTGCGCTGCTTCTTGATCTAGATTGGGGTTGCCATTTTCAGTATCGAACAGGTCGTCCAGGTCCGGCGCGTAAAAACCGTCTGAGATAGAGGCCCAGACTTGAATGAGGTCAGAGGCACGATAATTTATCCCAAATTTGGGCGCCAGCTCGTTAAACTCTGCACGCTGCTCGTCAGCGATATCTGACGATAAACGAATACCTTCATAGCGAACGCCCGCAGTTAGCGTTAAACCTTGGACTAACTCGGTTCGATACTGTGCATAGTAAGCGTCGATGTCGAGTTGATTGTTGAACTGAGTAAACGGCCCGGTCAGCGTAATGTCTTGACGACCAAACGCGTTGGTACTTACATCGCCACGATAGGTGTCTACGCCAATAGTGAATGACCCGTTATTTAAATCATGACGATAATTCGCATTAATATTAAGCGCGTCATCGGTCTCGTCTTGTGGCCCACGAAACCGTGACAAACCAATTGTGTCTTTGACTCGATTCAGCACTACTGCGTTCAATTCGCCAAATTCAAATGAATGCCTTAGCGCCATAGAAAGGGTGCTCTGTTCAAGATCGGTGGCGGAACTTAACCCGCCCGCTTGTCTAGGGTCTATTCGTATTTGGTCAGCCGTTAAATCTCCACGACGCTCAGTGACTTCTTCAAACCGTTCTAAGCGAGCGGTAAACCGAGTTTCGTCACTTAGACTGTACACTAACTTTAAACTAGCCGCGTCGCGGTCATTTTGCGCGCCCCTGCGCAGACCATCTAAACGCCGGTTATTTACGTTCAGCGAATAGCCAAATTTGCCAACAGTCGCGCCCAGATTAAAACCGAAGCGCTGACGCCCGAAGTTGCCCGCTTCGGCGCTTACACTCGTAACTGCTTGCTTTGGTATATCACGAGTGACGACATTGACCACGCCGCCGAAAACATTATTCGGGTAAAGTGCAGAGGCCTGGCCTTTAATGACTTCTACGCGTTGAATATCAAACGTGTTCACTCGATCAAGCCTTTGCGTGGCGCCCTCATACGGGCTTTCAATCGCAACACCATCAACAAACGCAAGGGTGTAGCTTTTACCACCGTTTGGAATACGCAAATTTCGTACCTGGGTTTCACCCGGTATGCGGTCCAGCAATTCATCGGGATCAACAAAACGAATGCGCTCGATTTCCGTTTGGCCAACTACATGCGCATTTAGTGGTAAGTCTCTTAAGCCAACACCACCTAGGGTAGCTTGTTCACGTGATGAGGCACCGAGTACGGTGATGGTTTCGATTTTTCTGTCGGTATCAACCGAGCCAGCCGCCGCGTAAGCTTCCGACGCGCACGCCAATGTCGCCACAAGCGAGCCGCTTAGCGCTGCTAAATAAATAGATTTGATTTTCATAACACTCTCAAAGGCTAGCGAGAATGTGACATGTTTCTAATGAGATGAAAGAACCACGATCAAATCGCTAACCAAAATTAGATTTGCAATGCCCTCGCGCAAAGCGGCGATGGCCAGACTAATTAAACGATAAAGAGGGTGTTCAAAGGTGGCGCACGGCCTTGTGCGATAAGGTAGGCAAAGCGTAGTTTAAAACTTGTCGGAAAAACACCAGGTGATTCAACGCCCGGCGCATCAAATGAATGTGCTGAATTCGATCCCGCTACTAAGTATTCAAACGGCTCATCACTGGGCGGGAAAAGACAAAGTTTACAATGCTGCTGAGCCCGCTCGCTAACGTTCTCATCACTGTCGACCTGAACCCATTTATAACCTTGAGATGTGCAAAAAAGCACGCTTTTTTGACCAGACCCACTTCCCGCATAGACAAATGAAGAGGTAATCGCATTAAATATTAATGCGTATACCACCACGTAAAACGTGGCTAATTGTCTATTGGAATGATTCATTATCTAAGGGTTGAGACTGATTTTTTACAGCGCTAATTACGAATACGTTTCGGTGGTTTAGATGCGCGTAATTTACTAGGACGGCTCGCTTAACTCAAGAGAATCAAGCCTAAATAGTCGGCGGATATTCGATCTGGGTTTTTGGATGCGAAATTAGTGATCTAGGCCATTGCTGTTAACCCCTAAGGCCTATCAAATGAGCGGCTTACCAGCAGTGCCCTCATTTGCTCTATCTTTGCAAAGGTGCGCATACATTCCTATTTCTTTACTCCAAGGAATTTCCAGAGTGGCTGTGACGTTATCAAATCGAAGTTCAACAACCCTATCAGAAAGTTGATCGACCAAATCATCATTTGGAACTGGTGTTTATTCATAGTAATAGAGAATTACCTCCCGAGCGAAATCTGGCTGAGCCTAAACTTCTCCACATTAGGTTTCACCATAGCTCAGGTCGTGAATACTCGTTAGCACATAGCGCACTATATTGTCACAATGAACACCCCCTACTTCATAAACACTGGCTCTGTACTGAGTTGATAAACTCTGTTGCAATAATTTCTTTGCTCGGAAAAAACGTGTTTTTACTGTTGCTTGATTTATATCCAAAATTTCAGCCGTTTCTCTAACCGAAAATTGTTCAACCGCACGCATAACGAACACCGTTCTGAAGTCAGCTGGAAGCTCGTCGATGTGATCATTAAGTCGACTCCGCAACTGGTTGTTCTCAAGCTCTTTATCGGGCCGATCTCTTAATTCGTTCACATCAACCCCCGTTCGAAACTCCAAATCTTGTTGCTCGGCGGAAACACTTTTATCCCCTCGCAACTTTCTCAACATAATCAATGCTTCATTCCGAGTAATCACTGCAAGCCAGGATGCAAAACCGCTATCGCCCTGATATTTACTTAAATTTAAATAGGCTTTAAGGTGCGCTTCTTGCACCACATCCATAGCACGCCCATCGTCCAAAACAATACTTCTGGCTATTCGGTACAACCGTTGATTGTATCGACGCATAATCATCTCATAACAATCAACGTCTCCAGCCCGTATCCGTTCAACAAGCTGATAGTCACTCAGATCTTGTTTTTCTTTCAACAGAGGTGAATTAGTTTCCATTTGTCGGCTCGTTATGGGTCGCATTGATCAGACTCCGACTGATGCACTAGATATTCAACCAAGTTCATTCGTTGATCGGAATTTTTGACTCCGATAAACCCCATTGATGTACCCGGCATATACGTCAGCGGAGACGCTAAAAAATCATTTAGCGTTTCGCGACTCCATACTACACGCGAAATATGCATGGCGTCTGAATACTCAAAATTCTTAGCCGTTCCAGCAATGCGCCCAATCAAATTACAATGCTTTGGCCCAGTGCGATGGTAAGCAAAGGAGTGGCAACCAATGCATTGATTATAGGCCAACTTCCCCGCTTCTCTATCAGCATCAGCGGCAAGTACACTTTCACAGATCAATAGCGTAAGTAATAAGGTTGCTTGCCCTGGAAACTTTCGTCGAAAGAACATTCTATTTAACCCAAGATATCACTACGAGAAAAATGCGCCGGGAACAGGGTCCAAACCAAGTGCGCTCCTTAGTACCGCCCAGTGCATAGCTTCATCCGCCAAAATACTTGCTGCTGCCAACGACAGGTCTCGGTTATCGAACACCGGAATCGCGTTAGCATAGGCACTTACCGCGCCACGCTCTAGCCCTGCTGCAAACGCCAGAACATCTCTTTGTTTTTTTAATTTCTCTACCGGAAACTGATAATTAGATTTAGCATCATCAGCCTCACCTCCTAAGCTGCGAATAGCCTTAGACAAGGCATCGATATGTTCCTTGTGATGGCCTTGAAACCCGACAGCCACCTTCAACACATCTGGCTCGAGCAAACCGCTTTCGGCCCCCAATTGATACGCCGCAACTGCCTCGTGTTCTGCGCCAATCGCCGTATTTAGAATACGGACATCTTGAGCAACCGCCTTTTCTCCCGCAAATGCGTTAATTGACGTGCCACTCAATAGACCAATTGCCGCCGCCGACATTGATAGCCCGCCAGCCTTTTGAATGAAATTACGTCGAGAGTTGATGAAGGTTTCAAATAATAATTTAGATGGTTGCTTTGACATTGTCTGATCCTCTGATGATTTAATTGATATTTCTATCTAATAAATGCACGGACGGTCAAAAAGGTTCCCAGATCAACCAAGATGTCGACACAGTAACGATTAACCTCTTGTTATTGACATCATTAATCTGAATTTCTACAAAGTATCAATTCCCAATATGTTCTTGTAAGCACAATGATTTAGCTAGATGGCTATGCTTTAATAATCGGCAAATCATTCATTAATCGGTAAGTGCCGGTGCTCGTCATTTGCACACTATATCCTAGAAATATCATCACATTCTTTGCAAGGCTCACGTTCTTTCAGCCACTAGCAAATTAGGACTCCACCCATTATTTCTTGATCTCCCCCTTTTTCTTTGTCGTAATTACTTTAATTTTCTTCCTTTAATAGCAAGAACAAAATAGGTGGAATAATAGCCGCTGCTTGAAAAATTGGTTCAGTCGCACCAAGTTCAAATGCGCCGATATCACATAACTTCGTTCTTTGTAAACGGCGTTGATCTCGATTATTAATTGGGCTCGATCGGCAAATGCTACTAGATGCAGTATCGACAGCTGGGCTTCCTTCGACAAGAGCATGTGTTTGTGTAACGCCAGCATTAAAACTCAACGGGTTTAAAATAGAGGCCAGACGTGCAGCTTGACCACTATCAGATGTTGCTAAAATTACTGAACTTGGCGGTGAGAAATTAAGCGCCTGAGCTAGCGTGGTACTGTCATCGCCAATTAAATTCCTACCCAAGAAATTAAGCGTACCGGCTGCACTTAAATTGATCTCTGAAGAAGGTAAAACGCCCGCTTCAGTTCTATTACCCACAACCAAGCTGTTGCTGAGATTTAGTGAACCACTTGATACCGATATACCACCGCCGATACGGCCAGAAGTATTGTTTGAAAAGGTGCTATGAAGGATAGAGACATCCGCTAGAAAATCTATATTTATGCCACCACCATCGTCACCCACATTATTCCCAGACACTGTGCTGTTGCTCAGTGTAAAAGTACTCTCCCTGACAAAGATGCCACCTCCTTCATCCACAGCATTGTTGTCTGATATAGTTGAATTAGCAATCGAAACAAACCCTGATCTAGCGTAAATTCCACCACCATCATCACCGCCCGTGCGGCTTGATTCTGTTCGATTAGCTGAAACAACACTGTTAGTAATTCTTAGGCTGCTGTCTCTAGAATGAATACCACCGCCGTCATCGGCGCTGTTGTTTGCAATACGACTATTGTTAATAAATACCTGACTGCCTCTTAGGTATAGCCCGCCGCCGTCTCCGTCCGCCGTATTATCTATTAGCTCAACGTCGAGTAATGATAATTGGCTGTCTCTGACGTCAATACCACCGCCATCGCTTCGGTCACTAACACGGCCACCCGTAATCGTAACATTGTCAATTTCGACACTTGAATTTCGAATAGCTAGAACACGATTATTAGTATTTGGCTTGGCACTAATAACAACTGGACGACCACCTGGATTTATTAACACGTCGTTGCTGATTAACAGTTCGGACTCAAGACCGCTGACCTGTGAGACCGCAAAAGTGACGACATCGCCTGCACCAAACACACCATTCGCATTGCATCCGCCAACATTTTGCCCAGTATTAATGCTCTCAACAGCATTACGTAAAGAACAGGCCGTGTCACTCTCACCACTTACATCGACTACCACAGTCGCTGCAAAAGTAGGTGTGATTGCGAGCGCTTGAATAAGGCTGAGTGCAATGCTCGTTTTTTTAAGAGAATATTTACCAGTCATGCTCTATGTCACTTTTGAATACAGTTCTTTATTCAATGCAACGAGCCTACTTATTTTGGCACCTAAAAGCAAAAAACTAGGTGTCAGCCACTATTTCCCTTAGAAATACAGCAAAAATCGCATAGAGAGATGGTCGGTCTTGACTACTGCGATCAATACCAATTTAGCCGGCAGTTTAAAAAGGTTGTATTTTCTCACCACCGGTCATGCTCTACCGACATAGAACCCTATTAAAGCTGTTAACGCAGCTACGACAAAAGCGACTAGAAATAGTTTGATAAATATATTTGCGATCAAATGTATATACCGGCTCTGCAAACGACAAGCGTTATGTGTTTGCTAGTTGCAGAGCAGGGTTAAAAAAATAACGCACAAGCGAGTAGAAGGCATTTAAGTTCTTCTATGACAGTACTGACTAACTAGACTCTAAGCAGCAAACTACATTAGAGAAATCACATTTGGCTAAATCACTTTTATGAATGACAAAAGCAATTTCTCCTGAGTCCCAAAAACAGAAGTCGTCTGAATAGACTTTTAACAATACCATCCAGTCTTCGGGGTTGCCTTTTAGGGCATTAGCGGCATTAACTTGTGCAGGGTCACCCTGTGAAAACATATAAGTGTTGATTGCATGATGGTTGTCAGGGTAATAGTGGTCGTTAAAGCCGGTTTCACCAATGACACCCAGTTGCTTAGAAAGTTGATCGCGCAACTCTAAGAGCTCATCGTATTCGTCGTCATCTTCAATGTTCTTGAGTATTTCTGCTTCGCCTTGAAACCAAACACTGTCATTGTAAAAGTGCGGCAGTGCAATCATGGCGCTACACGATGCTCGACTTGCGTTTACAACACCGTGATCGTCATAGATAAATTCATCATCAATATCAAGCTCAGACGCTGAAATCAGGTGTGAAGCGTCAGCATGATAAAATACCTTACAATTTAAACTTTCTTGGTCATCGAGAAAGAAATACAGCATGCCATGCCGAGGTAGGTATGCTTGAAATTCGGTGAGGTCAGCACAATTGAGCTGCGCGATAAACTGACTTCCAGTATTCGGCCCACTATTACCAGGCGTGATGGTTGGGTATGGCAGTTCAGGGGGTAAGTCTGGCAAGCCACCAAAGCGAATATTGCCTATGGCCGAGTAATCATCAGCCTCGTTTGTCTTTATGCACACCGACTTTAATGCTACGTGCCTCAGTGCTTCTCGATAATTAGCCAGAAACGACCCATTGATTGCTCGATCTAACTGTTTAGAGAGCGCACCATCACTGTGAGCAAAATACGCATCATTAGCCCATTCAATCATGCCTTGGCCGTCAGCTCCAGGGTAAGTGAAATCGAGTAGCCGTTGTTTTTGATCAATTTCTAACTCTAGCCTAGGTATATTGGCTACCTCATTTGGCAGTGTTTCAAACGGGTTGTCATATAACGCGAGTTCTTGGAGCGCTGGCAGCAGCGCAATCTCAGTTGGTAGGCTGGTAAGGCGATTGCCGGCAACGTCGAGCTTTATCAGAGAAGACAAATTAACTGGCGCAGGAAGCGCTGCAAGTTGATTATTAGTTAAGTTTAGTCGCTTCAATTTAGGCAAATTAAACAGCTCGCTGGGCACAGATAACAACTGGTTATTCATAAACGAGGCATCTTCCAACTTCTTTAAATGGCCTAGTTCTTTGGGTAAGGTCGTAATAGCGGTATTTGAAATCGCAAGCGACTCTAATTTTGTCAGTACACCAATGTCTTTAGGAATAGACGATAATGCACAATCCGCCCCCTCAAAACCAAGAATACTGAGCTTTTGAAGGCCTGTGAACTCGAAAATTCGTTTTGGTAACTCAGTTTGTTCGAAATGATTTAGCGTCAAATATCTGACTTGTTCTGTAGGCGCTTCCAATGCTTCATGTAAACTGAATTCATAGTCTTCCCAATTGAGTGAGTTTGTATCGAACGGGAAGGAAATATTGACACGGTATGTTGGAAACTCATCGTACTTTTTAGCCAGCACTCCTCGGCAGATTATCCAACCTGCCAGTAGCTCGACCTGCCCGAAAAATTTAAAAGAAGAGTCAACACCACGACAGTCAAAACGAAACCACTGCGCAAAACCGGTGCTGCCGTCATCAAAACTAAATTGTCCGGTCACATGTGGAGTGTGGTAAACATTATCAAGCGAGACCTCAAAGCACACATCCCCTTTGTAGTAATCATCAATCAGGCCTGATTCTTTCGCTGCCTCTAGATCCTTTGCCTTCGCTTCGAATTTAGCGTAGAACTTGCGAGACGATTTTGCGATTGAGATCGACACTTTTTGATAGTCAGCGTCAAACTCAACTCCTTCAACGTCAAACGTGGCTTGTAAATCGGTTAGTTGATTAGCGGGAGTTAATGCCTCAATCAACTCAGGCAATCGATTTTCTGGCTCAAACCGTTGGCTGCGTTGCTCTACTAACTTGTTCATTTTGTCAGCAAACGCTTTGAACGATTTCGCTCTTGTGGCTGCCTCCCCAACGACGTCAATACTATCGAGTATGGTTTTCGCTAATGGTTCAAAACGCTCGGTTTGGCTCATGTCAAACAGGTAAGAGAAGACGAGGCAAAAATCAGCATCGAGCAACAATACGGCAAACATTCCGTTTACCCTCAACTCGTCGCCCGCCAGTCTCGTATCTACCTTTAGTTTTAGGAAATAGGTCTCGAACCCTTTATAAAATTCACTATCAATAGATAAAGTTTCAGATTCATACTGTTGACAATAGTCATCCACCTTATCGGTAAATGTAGCGCCGTCACAATTATCGATGTCGCTGACGGGCGCAATTTGAATATCAAGTGTAGTCGGTTGTTTACCGGCTTCATCTAAGTGACCATTAGCTTGTACTCGCCGATCATCCTCGTAAATTACTTCGAACCCTGCGGGCAACGAAAACTCGAAATCGTTTTTCTTGATTAGAATATCAGTCATGTTTCTGTCTATTAATACTGTTATCGTGTTATCCAAAATCGGAAAACCGAAAACCGGGGTCAGGTCTTGTCTTTTGCCTTCTTCACGCAACCGAAAATCGGGGTCAGGTCTTGTCTTTTGCCTTCTTCACGATTCGACTTATTCGAGCGTAATGTAAACCAAAATAGTCTCCTATTTCTTTTAAAGTATATCCCCCGCTCATATACGCCAAGTAAATCGCATCATCTCGAGACGAGGCATTACTCTCGTATTCTTGCAGTTTTAAGGGCTTCGCCCTTCTTTGCGATATCGGCACCTCCGTCAGCTCTTTGTCACCGTCAATCAAGCCTTGCAACCGCGACACAAAATTTGAGTCACCCAGAAATACTTGATTCCGTAAATCCTTCCAA
>CALIVT010000023.1 GCA_938048185.1 uncultured Arenicella sp. | reverse complement strand
GGTAGTAGGGTGTGTCGCTAATCGAAATGATTGTCTCTCTGGCTTGAGTCATCCTAACTCTCCTTTGTCCTTTGATTTATAAGAGTCTCAGATTGTAGAAAAATTCACAAGCATTAGTTGTGGCTGTCCGGTTAGATCTTACCGTGGCTGTCCGGTTAGATCTTACCAGATTCCCTGCGTTTCACCGCTGGAACGGCAGGCTATTTATGCTTTGCGCAATCGCCGTTAGCCTTGCTGGACAATACCTTATGTTGACGCGCGAAGTACCCGGCAGCCCAATAATGGATCTAGGTACCAGCATTGTTGGTGTATTAGTCATTATCTTCTCGGCGCTGGCCTACAAGAACATACGAGCAAAACGCATTGCTGAGCATCGCCGATGGGCAATGAGGTTATTCCTCGTTGCAAATTCTGGCTGGTTTTTCCGAATTGGGCTAATGCTTTGGTTGGCCATATATCAGGGCCCCGTTGGAATAAATTTTGAAACCTTTGATGGCCCTTTCTTAACCTTTCTAGCATACGCTCAATTTTTGTTACCGCTTGCCATTCTGCAGCTTTACTTTGTCGCGCAGAAATCATCAAGAACTAGCCTCGTTATTGGCGTTGCTAGTCTTATCTTTGTGTGCGCGCTCGCCACCTTACTAGCTGTCGCAGCAGCGACAATGATGATGTGGCTACCAAAAATGTGACTGAATTATGACGTCCCAATATAACTAAAAGAAAAGGGGCGATAATTGGGGTGGGAAATTGCTCGAGTACCAATGCTAAAACAGCTCAACTAAGCTGTGGACACCCAGCCCAACTAAGCTGGATCCATGATTAGGTCTCTTTAGTTGTGGCTGTCCGGTTAGATCGGTTAGATCGCGTCTTTAGTTGTGGCTGTCCGGTTAGATCGCGGTTAGATCGCCGCTGATCCGGTTAGATCGCCGCGCAATATCAGCCTTAGTCGCGTTTGGTCGGCACTGGAATAGGTGCGACTTTGATTGCTTCGAACCGGCGAGAGTGAGCCTTTTTCTTCATAGAACCGCAGGGTTCGTGTCGTGACGTCGAATTCGTCAGCTAGCTCTCAAATTGAATATTCTTTTTGCACAGATGCGCAGACCTCAAGTATAGGATTTGGATTACAGAGGGGTTTTGGCCTCACTGGTGATAGTTCAGTACTAAGGTTGCGTTAACGTTAACATAATCTTAGAAATTCATTTTGACGGTAAAACAGCATGAACGCTAAATTTTCTCTAATTCAAGTTGAATAAAGAGGTATTTGAGCGAGGTGGCGCAAGCCATGGACACAGAGCGGGACAGCTAGCTCAACCTAATCATTGGAAACTAGGTCGCAATTACTCGGGGATACTTCCAGACTCGATCAAGAATAAAAAGGACGCGTAAGCCATCTCGATAATGGAGTGAGTGTGATGCGTCCAGTTTCGCTTGTAGCCGATAAACACAGTATGGCCCTCAATTGACGCACTCATAAATAAGGCGGCCTTCTCAACTTGCGTGGCCGAAAGCTTGGGGTTTATTTCGACTATGCAGTCTTTTAAAACGGCTCGGTATCGTTCGTACATGCCATCGACCGACTCGCTGATTCTGCGGTCATGATTAGAAAGTGACCATAATTCAGGGAAGAGTAACGTCGTTGATTTTGTATTTAGATCGAGAATTACGTGTTCGAGTATTTTGCGCAAGCGTTCTTTGGGCGCTAACGCTGAGTCGGACAATGTTTTGAACGTCTCTAGGTACACGGTTATTAGAGAATCCAACATCGCTACGATCAATTCTTCCTTAGATTTGAAGTGATGCTGTAGGTTGCCGCCGGATATGCCCGCTTTAAGCGCGACCTTCCGTAAGGAAAAATTATGGTAGCCCTCGTCGACTAGCAAATTTTGCGCGGCTTCAATGATGGTTTTCTGAGTCTTTAATCCGCTTTTATAGGGACCGCGAGCCTTACGGGTGTTAAGCATGAAATTCAGTTTTGTTTGGTTACGTTGTCTTTGAACGACTCTGATACACGATTGTAAACGATTTTTCTGAAGGTTATGTATTCATAACATCAGACTAATTTTATGAAAATAGTACACTTGTATTGCATTGAAGCTTGTTTTGGTATAGCTTTTGTCAAATTAGTTCACATGAACTAATTTCGTCATTGGTATTGTGGTTCGCGATTTTAAGTGGCGCTCAAGTTCGCGTGGATCGATGAAGTAATTGATAGCCAAGTAATAAAAACCAAAAAATATGGAGTGAGTATGAAATCAGTATTCAAAAAAAGTCTGATAGCGGGGGCCGTAGCATTGGCTATTCCTTCTGTGAGCTCTGCACAAGTGTTGTTGGAAGAACTTATCGTAACTGCAACAAAGCGCAGCGAGAGTGTTCAAGACGTTGGTATAGCAATTACCGCCATCTCGGGTGATCAGATGGAAGCTTTAGGCTTTACTAGCGCGCAACAAGTCGCAGCGTTCGCTCCTGGGGTTTCTACCGTTCAGCCTAACGGTGAAGCAAATTACTCCATAGGTATCCGCGGTGTTACCAACTCAGATTTCACCACCAACGTTGAGAGCCCGGTAGCGGTTTACATCGACGAAGTTTATATCAGTCAACAATCGGGTACCGGTTTTGCCCTATTTGATATGGAGCGAGTGGAGATCTTACGTGGGCCGCAAGGTACACTTTTCGGGCGTAACGCAACGGGTGGTCTAGCGCATTTTGTGACTCGAAAGCCTGCGCAGGAGCTCGACGGCTATGTCAAGGCGACCGTAGGTGATTACGGTCAGTTCAAATTAGAGGGCGCGGTAGGCGGCGGCTTGAGCGAAAACCTTTCAGCTCGTCTCTCGATTTCAACGCATGATAACGATGGATACATCGAAAACAGATTGACTGGCGAAGATCTAAATAATGCAAACGATGTCGCTGGTCGGCTACAACTGTTGTATCAACCGAATGATAATTTTGAATTGCTATTGAATGCGCGCAGGTCAAGCCAAGACATACGGACCGGCTTCTTCGAAAATGTAAGCTCTGTCGAAACGGGTGTTCTTACACCCAATGTGCTCAATCCTGTTCTTGGTTACATAGATAATGATGGCGATGTATTTGCGGGTGACTATGATGACCCTGGTTTTAATGACTTAGAAACTGAAGGCTATAGTGCGACCATAAAATGGGGCTTAACTGATTCGCTAAACCTAACGTCGATTACCGATTACTCGACCACTGAAAGAACCTATATTGAAGATTCGGATGCTTCACCAGTGCCGTTGTTTAACTTCTTTTTGACCACCGACGCCGAGCAATTCTCACAAGAGCTACGTTTGGATGGCGGGTCTGACAAACTTAGATGGCAAGCAGGGCTTTACTATCTTGACCTAGATATAAATGATTCCAACGGTGCGATTACTGATCCATTTATTGGCGGCGGTGGTACAACCGCACCGAATAGTGAGGGCGGTCTTACTAACCCATATACTTCATTTTTGCAGTCAGTCTCTGTATTTGGCCAAATCGACTATGCCATTTCAGAAACCCTAGAACTGATTGCTGGCCTACGGTACATCAAAGACGAGAAAGATTTCACCTTCAGCTTCAATGCCGTTGAGTTTTTAAATCCGGCGTCGCAGCCGGGCTTTAATGATCCATCGAACGTGGTTCTACAAGGCGTGATTGGCTCGTATGCGGGCAGTAGAGATGACTCAGAAATCGCCGGTCGACTGCAGTTGAACTGGAATTACAGCGACACCGGCCTGGCGTACGCAAGCTTTAATCGCGGAGTGAAAGGTGGTGGTTTTAATGCGCCGATTTTTGGTGCTGCAGCCTTCGATGATGCTACCTTTTCTTATAGCCCAGAAACTCTGAACGCTTACGAAATTGGTATCAAGAGAGACTTGGGAGACATCGGCCGACTTAACGCCGCTGCCTACTACTACGACTATGAAGACTATCAGTTGTTCACCATTGTCGGCCTGGATTCGCTGACCGTTAATTCTCCGGACTCCGAAGCGAAAGGCTTTGAAGTAGAACTTCAATTGGCTCCAACTGCGGGTTGGGAGATCATGCTAGGCGTTGCCTACAACGATGCTGAAGCTGAAATTCCGGGCACTGCTGGCATCCGTCGTCGGCCTATCCAATCACCTGAATGGAATCTCAATGGCTTACTGCGCTACTCCTTTCCGGCGTTCAATGGTGACATTGCGTTTCAAGTTGACGCTGATTACCGAGATGACGTTACCTTCGCCTTAAGTGGCACGCCAAACGTTAGCCAAGACGCCTATGTGGTTGCCAACGTGTCAGCTACTTACACTAACGAAAACTGGAAGCTATCTGCTTTTGTGCAAAATGTTGGCGACGAAGAATACCAAGTTCAGGCATTTGATCTGTCGGGTGTCGATGTGTTCGGACTAACGGAGCAATATTACGGACGTCCACAATGGTGGGGCGTGTCTGCACGCTACGAGTGGTAAGCCAATACCGGTCGTGACGTAAAACTTAATACGGACAGTATCGCTAAACGTGCTGCTCGTCTAAATCGAAAGGTTAAAAGATGTATCAATATAAAATGCTTATCGACGGTGAGTTGGTCGATTCCCAAAAAAGAATTGATGTAGTGAATCCGGCTGACGAGTCCATCGCCGCGAACATACCCGTTGCAACAGAAGATGATTTGAACAAAGCGGTTGAAAGTGCAAAAGTTGCATTCAACGACTGGAAACGTACTTCTTTAGCAGAACGACGTGCTTGTTTGAGTAAGTTGATCGAAGCCCTGGACGCGAACAGTGAAGCACTGGCGCAAATTCTGACTCAGGAGCAGGGTAAGACCCTTGCTGACGCACGCGATGAAGTTATGTACGCGGGTGCGTTTGCTGGGTATTATTTAACTGTGGATCTTGAGCCTGAGGTATTGCTCGAAGATGACGAGCAAAGAGTTGAAATTCATCGACGCCCGCTAGGTGTTGTGGCGGGCATTACCACCTGGAACTTTCCGCTGCTGATTGCCGTTTATAAAATAGCGCCAGCTATAATTAGCGGTAATACGATTGTTGTTAAAGTTGCGCCGTCAACGCCGTTGGCCACCATGAAGTTGGGCGAGCTCATACAGAACAGTTTTCCAAAGGGTGTTATCAATATCATTGCCGATGACAATGATATGGGGCCATTATTAACGTCACACCCTGATATTCAAAAGGTCTCATTTACCGGTTCTACTGCGACCGGTAGAAAGATTATGGCCAGCGCCGCACCGACCTTAAAACGTCTGACCTTAGAGCTCGGAGGCAACGATGCCGCAATTGTGTTGGACGACGTAGACGTCGATAAAGCGGCTGAAGGTCTGTTTGGCGTTTCGTTTATGAACAGCGGCCAGGTGTGTATCTGTTTGAAGCGCATGTATGTTCACGAGAGTATCTATGATGATGTGTGCGACCGCATTGCAACCTTAGCGAGCAATGCTAACGTCGGTAATGGTATGGACGATAACAACCAATTTGGTCCTATTCAGAATAAAGCGCAATATCTAAAAGTACTCGACTTCTTAGCTGATGCGAAAACCAAAGGAACCGTAATTGCGGGGGGCGAAGTCGATGACTCACCTGGCTTCAATTTCCCATTGACGGTGGTACGAGATATCTCTGAAGGAGCAAAGATGGTCGATGAAGAAGCGTTTGGACCGATCTTGCCGGTTATCAAATACACAGATCTAGACGATGCGATTCGCCGCGCTAATGCATCAGAGCAGGGCCTTGGTGCTTCTGTGTGGTCAAGTGATCTAGAGCGCGCGCAAGTAGTTGCGCATCAACTTGAAGCAGGCACAGTCTGGATAAATAAACATCTAGACTTTGGTCCTCACATTCCGTTTCCACCGGCCAAGCAATCTGGCGTTGGTGTGGAGTGGGGTAAAGAAGGCTTGCTCGAATTCACTGCTATGCAAGTCGTGAATATAAGTAAAGTCTAAAACTCGTAAACATCAGCAGTGTGCCAATTTTTTTGGCGCGCTGCCACTTTAAAGCCAAAGGTACAAACAGCCAAAGATGGTATGAACATGACATATGAAATTAAGCGAATGGCTAAGGCCCTGATTTGCATTGCCCTGCTTAGCACGCAGTTGAGTTGTGGATTAGTCAGTGCTGCGGAGCCAGAAAATACGCCTGCTCTAAGTGCAGAACCGATAATGAAAATCGAAACGCTGCCAGAGCAATATCCGGCATCTTGGTTTTTTGCACACGATGCGAATTTTCAAAGTTTGATTGCCGGTAGGGTGATAATCGTCGACTCGGCCGCTGACACCAAAGAGTACAAGGCTGCGATTGGCGCGGCTCAGTTTGCAACCTTTGTTGAATCCAAAGCGTTGCCTGAGCTGTATGTGGCTGAGACATTTTATTCACGTGGTACGCGAGGTGATCGAACCGATATTGTGTCTGTCTACGATAAGTCCACCTTAGAAAAGAAAACCGAAATCGTTTTGCCTGGCAATAAGCGGTCGATGGTGGTGACCAATAAGCACAACATGCGCTTGTTGGACAACGATACGTTTCTGGTGGTATTTAATTTCACTCCAGCCAGCTCTGCGACCATCATCGATGCGGCTAGCAAAAAGGTACTCAATGAAATTGAGATGCCTGGCTGTAATATGATTTATCCAAACGGACCTAGAGGTTTCAGCAGTCTTTGTGGCGATGGTTCGATGATAAGCATTCAATTTGATGAGCAAGGTAAAGAGGTTTCTAGAAACCTGATACCGTCATTCTTCAATGTTGATGAAGATCCGGTGTTTGATAAGCCGAGCTATGTTGACGGGATCGCTTATTTCGTAAGTTATTTAGGCGATGTCGTACCCGTCGATATGAGCGGTGCTGTCCCTAAGGTTTTGCCGAGATGGTCGCTACTCACTAAAAATGAAGTAGCTAAAAATTGGCGACCTAGCGGCTGGCAGGTGAGTACCGGCGGTAATGGCAAGCTGTATGTGATCATGAGTCAGGGTGGTTTTGACGGCAGTCATAAGTCAGGTGGCGAACGGATCTTTGTTCATGACATTGCGTCAAAAAAGCGTGTGCTAGATATGAAACTTACAACGCCCGCGTTTTCACTAGAATTACTCAATACAACGCCTGAAACATTAGCGGTGACTAATGTCCTTATGGGGGTAGATATTTTTGATGCTGGTGGCGAATTGCAGCGCTCGTTTAGTTTGGGCGATAGCGCAATGCCTCTTGTTTTACACGCAGTACGTAACTAATCGTGATTAATGAACTGAGCAACGCGGTGACCGTGATTGAGGGTTCTTTAGCTTATTTTATCGCGGGAGTCTTGGTTGTTGCCGCGTTTCACAAATTGGCTGATACCAAAAAATTCTATCGAGTTCTTGCCGATTATCAGGTGCTTAGCCCATCACTCGTTAAGCTTGTAGCGCCGGCATTGCCGGTCATCGAATTTGCGACCGCATTATTGCTGTGTTTGATGGTCTGGTTCGACTATTTTTCTGGAATGGGGGCCATTATCTCAATGGTTTTGTTCTCTACCTATACGGCTGCGTTGATAAAAGTGTATCTAGAAGGCAAGGCGTTGGAAGATTGTGGCTGTGGTGGTAGTGCTAATCAGCCGATTAGTCTATGGCCAATACTTAGAAACTTCGTGTTAATTGGCGCCTGCGTTTACTTGTATTTGAGTGGTGGCTCAGCCTCGACGGCGAATGCGTATTGGGTCCTCAGTGTTTGTTTCGCTATCGTACTTACCTTGGTTTATTGGACCTTCGAAGAATTACACAAGAATACCCACTATATCTCTTTGCTGGAGAAGCATTATGACTAGTTTTCTAATTGTCTCAAATATCCTTCTATGGCTATGCGTAATCGGTTTGTTGCTCGTGGTATTCGCCTTGGTGCGTCAAGTAGGTGTGTTGTACGAACGCATTGCGCCAGCCGGGGCATTAATGGTTCAGCAGTCATTGTCAGTCGGTGATGATGCTCCACAAATGAGTGTGATCGACCAAAATTCACTGGTGGATATTACCGTTGGCGCGCCAAGTAAGTCAGGCAAAAGTCAGCTGGTGTTTTTTGTCTCTCCGGATTGCCCAGTATGTAAAACCTTATTGCCTGTCTTTAAGTCAGCCAGCTTGGCCGAGAGCAATTGGCTTAACTTTGTACTTGCCTCCGATGGTGATGAGAATGAGTTGACGGCCTTCATACAAAAAGAGCAATTGCAAAAGTTTCCATTCGCAAACTCGCAGCAATTAGGTGTGTCGTACGGGGTGTCGAAATTACCCTATGCCGTGTTGATAGATGAAATGGGCAAGATCGCTTCAATGGGTTTAGTCAATACCCGGGAGCACTTTGACAGCTTGTTTAACGCTAAAGAGTCGAGTGTTGCCTCCCTACAAGACTATATAGAAAAGACCAGCGCCTAGACCCAAAAAAGACGTTGAGAGTGATTCCTCAAGGACTACTTACTTAAGAGATTTTCCATGAATAAATTAGATAAAATTTTTGAAAGAAGCACCCGAAAGCTTGCTCAGAACACCTCTCGCCGGAGTGTGTTAGCGGGGATTTCTACCGCACTTTTCGGCGCCGCCAGCATTCCGCTATTGCCGATTGCTAAAGCCGCGAGTAATAAGCCCGATAATGGTTATCCTGGTGTTGGCTCACAGACCTCCGGGATTGATGGTGACCCCGGCGACCCAAGCAGCTGCGATTACTGGCGTTATTGCGCTATTGATGGTTTCTTGTGCAGTTGCTGTGGCGGCTCTGCTAATTCATGCCCGCCAGGAACCGAGATGTCGCCGATAACCTGGATTGGTACTTGTAAGAATCCGGCGGACGGGCGCAACTACATTATTTCTTACAATGACTGTTGTGGTATCACCAGCTGTGGTCGTTGTTTGTGTAATCGAAATGAAGGTGACAAACCCACTTATCGCCCGCAAGCTAATAATGACATCAATTGGTGCTTAGGTGCCAAGAGCTCCGTCTATACCTGCTCAACCGGAATTATTCTTGGAGTGGCGCTTGACGATGCTTAGAACAATCAAAAGAGTAAGCCTTACCAGCGCGACTCTACTGGTCAGCAGTTTGGTACTGGCTAGCGGCGATGTCGTTCATCAGTCAGATGCTTCCACTGAAGCCGCAGCGCTTGCCGGTAAGACGGCATTTGCGCAATGCGGTGCTTGCCATCTAGCAACTGGTGAGGGCGTAAAGGGGGCCTTCCCCCCACTAAGAAATCGCGTTGCGAATTTAAGTTCCACTTCACAAGGTCGAGTCTATCTGCAGTCCGTGTTGTTACAGGGGCTCATTGGCAAAATCACTGTCGATGACGTTAGCTATAACGGTTATATGCAGGCATACGGCAGCATTTTTAACGACCAACAAATAAGTGCTGTGTTGAACTATATGGCGCTTAATTTAGTTGATGAAGCGAGTGCGGAGTTTAATCCTTATACACCCGCTGAGGTTAGTGCCACACGCACGTTGTTAAAGGCTGATGGAAAGACAAGCAATGAACTACGTAAAGATGCGATTGACTAAGCTAGCGCAGTCGAAATTTCTTGCGGCTTTACGAGTGCTTTGCTGCGTCGGAATAAGCGCGCTAGGCATCATAATGTTTGTGAGTTCAGTGAGTATGGCCGCCGAGCCTTATGTGTATAACCAAGATGCGGGCCGAGTGAACTACATGTTGCAATGCCAAGGGTGTCACAAGGCCAATGGTGAAGGCGATGGGGTTGGTGTTCCAAGTATGTCTGAACATGGCCTAGCGATGCTTTCTATAGAGCAGGGCCGCCGTTTTTTTATTTCAGTACCTGGCTCTTCACTGTCTCCCTTAAGTGATCAAGGTTTAGCCGATGCGCTTAATTACATCGCTATTGAATTGCTTCACTCAGCCAAGAGAGATCAAACTTTTCAGCAATTTGATACGTCCGAGGTCGCAAGGCATCGCGGGTATAAGATGAAAGACGTTGCTGGAGAAAGAGAACATATAGTTAAACAAATTGAGCAACAAACAAGCGCACACTAGGCCCAGGCCGCGCAGCCGAGGAATGAACCCTTGGGAGTGAATAAACGATGCAAAACACAGATACAAAATTGAGCTACTTATCGGGCAATACTGATAGCCCGCTGTTAGACCTAACAATTGGTCAACTACTAAAACGCGCAGTTGCACAAAACCCAAATAAGTCAGCGGTTATTTCCGCACATCAAAATCTTGAGCTTAGCTATGTGCAACTTGATCAAATGTCAGACTGTTTCGCCAAAGGCTTAATGGATTATGGTTTGGTAGCGGGAGATCGTATTGGCATCTGGTCACCGAATTACGTAGAGTGGATTATCACCATGTATGCGGCCTCTAAACTTGGCCTTATTTTGGTAAACGTTAACCCGGCTTATCGGCCACATGAACTTGAATACGCGCTAAACAAAGTGGCTTGCAAAGCACTAGTGATGGCCGATCAATTTAAAACGTCAAATTATCCAGAAATTCTCAAGGAAGTCGCTCCTGAGGTAGATCATTGCGAGGTTGGAAGTTTAAACGCTAACGCACTTCCATCACTTAATACGCTTATCTTAATTTCGGATAATCCGCCGAAAGGTTACGCCAGTTTTGAGGACACACTGGCAAAGGGCAGAACATCTACTTTTGATTTAGATCAGGCGGCGCTAGCGATTGATTGTCATATGCCGGTAAATATTCAGTTCACCAGCGGCACTACCGGCGCGCCCAAAGGCGCGACCCTTAGCCATTACAATATCGTCAATAATGGAACGAACGTTGGCGCTGGTATAAAGCTCACATCTGAAGACTTGGTGTGTGCTCCCGTTCCTCTCTACCATTGCTTTGGCATGGTGATGGCGACACTCGCTTGCGCCAGCTATGGCGCCACCCTAGTCTTGCCTGACGACGCCTTCGACCCGATCAGTACTTTAAGTTCGGTTCAAAAAGAAAAGTGTACAGCCCTCTATGGTGTACCGACCATGTTTGGGGCAATGCTGGATCACGCTAATTTTGCCGACTACGATCTCTCGTCATTGCGTACCGGTATTGTCGCAGGTTCGCTGTGTAGCCAGACGCTTATGTCTCGAATAATCAGTGAAATGAACATGTCAGAGGTCACCAATTGTTATGGCATGACCGAAACCAGCCCAGTTAGTTTTCAGTCAGCCACGGATGACCCAATGCAAAAGCGAGTGACCACCGTTGGCTCGATACATCCGCATGTAGAGGTCAAGGTGGTTGATAGTGATGGGAATACCGTCCCTCGAGGTGAACCTGGAGAACTGTGCACTAAAGGCTACAGCGTGATGCAAGGTTATTGGAATGATGAAGCCCAAACCGCGAGCTCTATTAAAGATGATTGGATGTACACCGGTGACCAAGGCGTTATTGATCACGATGGTTACTGCGCCATTGTTGGTCGAATTAAGGACACCATTATTCGCGGTGGCGAGAATATCGCCCCAAAAGAGATTGAAGATTACCTCGTGACTCACGCGGCTATTTCAGAGGCTCAGGCGTTTGGGGTAAGCGACGAGAAGTTTGGCGAAATTGTCGCAGTTTGGGTCAAGCTCAAAGAGGGCGCAGAACTGAGTGAGCAAGGTTTGAAAGACTATTGCAAAGATCAGATTGCCTATTTTAAGGTCCCGGCGCTAGTGCGTTTTGTTGATGAGTACCCGCTAACCGTAACGGGCAAGATACAAAAATTTAGGATGCGAGAAGTGATGGAAGACTCGGCTTAGCCATCTACTTATAAGTCAATAGCAAACGCAAACTCCTTTATCTTAGAATTATAAATATCCAGAAAAATGTGTACAAAGCAAGTATTAAATAAACTGGGCCTTGAAAGGCTGCTAGTTATCAAAAACAAGGTGATTTTAGTGTTAGTTGTACTGATGTGTGCTCTACCAAGTTATGCAGCGGTTAAGTCGGTGTCAATAGCGCGTGATATTGTGGGTGTAAAAGGTATCAGCTCGAAAGGCATTGATGTTAGCTGTACTAATACTAAAACCAAGTATTTAGTAACGCGCGCTAAAAATGAAAAGCAATGGTGTTATCAAGATGGAAAACTATGCGCACCAAAAAAAATTCAGCTAGCTGAAAAATTGTGTTCTAACGCCATGGTTAGAAAAGGTAAGAGCAAAGAAGAGTTTATTAAGCCAACTGGCCCTGTCGCCATAAGTGACTATGAAAATGAGCGGAAACTGCAAGACGAACTACTCGATATTCAGCAAGAGATAATAGATATCAAAGAAAAGTTAGTCGTGCTGCGAAAGCAAGAAATTACTCTGAGATCAACCGATCTCTAATATCGAATTAAGGCGTATAGCTAAACCAACTTCCAGCATTGCGTAGCGTATCGGCTTCAGACTTAGTGATATTAGCTGGCTCTCACACTATCAAGAAACTCAATTCAATAACGTCGCGTGGCTTGTTCTCACTGATCGTTCTCCACATGATATGGGGTCACCCATTAGCCAACCCGAGTCAATAGGCCGAGCGCATCCCGGCCTGTTTTCTGTCCGTATGAATTAGTTTTACAGTGAGAAAATAAAAGGATAACAATATCTGGGGCGTATATGGATACCTCTCTAATAGCAAGCCCACGTAAAAAAGATGGCTAGCTTAGGTAAAAGGGAAGAGGTCTACGAAAGGCGTTTAAAGGAGATACGTTAAACGTTATTTGACATATTATAACCAAACTAACTGGGACATCCATGGTTAGGTAGATTTGAGCTAGGCCTTTTTTTCCAATTTTTTGTGTTTTGAAATGATGGGGTTTAGCGCAGCTTTCGAGGCTTTTTATCTAAAATTTCGCCTAGCGACTCGGTTAGCGAAATTCTAGGCGAGTCCCTTTCTCGCTAGCGCGCTTCGAGCTGGTTATTACCTGAGTGTTTAACCTATTAGGTTGCGATAGTGGCTTGTCGACGG
>CALIVT010000022.1 GCA_938048185.1 uncultured Arenicella sp. | reverse complement strand
ACTATTTTGCGCGATTCGAACAACGTGTAAGAAAGACGGCTAAATAAGCACTAAAAACACGAGAATCAGTTTTATTTTCAATGGGTTTCTGGTATAAATCGCCCCCTAACATGGAATGGCGTGAATATTGATTGCCCCGTTCTAGTAAAAACAAATACTTAGCTTGATTGAGGCTGATTGTTCAGTCGTTGAGCTAAGTAAAAACAGCACTAATTTTTAAAAGGTTATTACAATGTCTAGAGTATGTCAGGTGACTGGTAAAGGTACGACGTTTGGCAACAATGTATCGCACGCGAAAAATCGCACGCGCCGCACGTTCCTGCCAAACCTACATTATCGAAAATTTTGGGTTGAGAGCGAAAATCGTTGGGTACGTCTTCGGGTGTCTTCGAAAGGCATTCGCATCATCGATAAAAAAGGCATCGACACTGTATTGAAAGACTTGCGCGCCTCTGGCGTTAAAGTATAAGGCTGAGGTAGCTAATTATGAGAGATAAAATCAAACTGGTTTCAACAGCCAAGACAGGCCACTATTACACTACTACGAAGAACAAGCGTACAATGACCGAAAAAATGGTTATCAAAAAGTATGATCCAGTGATTCGTCAGCACGTTGAATACAAAGAAGCTAAAATTAAGTAATTATTTTTTAGCCATCTGATGGAAAAAGCCAGCGTATTGCTGGCTTTTTTTATGTCTAAATTCTACTTACTGAGTTTTTTCTCAATCTCAAGCAAGGCTTGGTCAATTACGTCATGCAACTTTTCGTCTGCGGTTGGACGCTGTGGGCGAGGCGGCGCGGCTTTGGCTTTTTCCAGATGAATTTTGGCCTCAGCATACTTCTTTTTATCGAGCAAGTAGCCCGCATAGGTGAAGTTCGAATCGATGCCGTTGGGTGAAATTTCTAATGCTTTTTTATAGTGCATAAGCGCGGTCTTTTTGTTGCCAAAGCCGACCGGCCAACCAGGGACTTGGTAGTAGAGCGTGCCTAACACACTGTGCGCCGATGCTCCGTAAATTGTAGGATCGAGAGAGGTCGATTTCTCGAGATAATCGCGCGCCGCTTTTGCGTATTTTAAGGCGCCTAAGCCACCTTTTGATCCCGCGTATTGGGCGTTGAAGAAGCCAGCCATCATTTGCAAACCGGCGTCATTGGCGTTCGAATTAGCTATGTTTTCACTGTGCTCAACCATTAAGTTTAAGCGTTTGAGGCGCGCGTCATCTTTGAGTTCAAAGTTTATAACATCTAGCACCACACGCATTTCGTCTACTGTCGTCGGCAACTCGGCAGCACGAGACGTTGAGCTTACTAATACGAGCAAGCTTACAACTAGGGGAGTGGCGAATGAAAAACGAAGCATAAGGCCTCTTATTTTTGTAAGTATTTGCAGTGTTTCTAGCTTAAATCAGGAAAGTAAAGACGATGTGTTGATGGTGTATTATTAATCCAGCTCTTAGTGTTGCTACTTTACAGTGGTATTACTTTGTATGTTGCTCTAGCGCCCAATCGATATGTTCTAAGACAAGCTCACTTGCGGTGTCTCGTTTATCATTGAGGGCTGTGAGTACTTCTGCGCTGGTATCAGCATTACCTAACGCGACAGCGACGTTACGTAACCACGCTTGATAGCCGATTCTCCGAATTGCGGTGCCTTCTGTTTTGCTGAGAAACTGGGTTTCACTCCAGCCGAACAGTTCGCTTAGTTTACGGTCGGTTAACTGGGCCCTAGGCGAAAAGTCCGGTTCTTTGCTAGTTTGCGCAAATTTGTTCCAAGGGCAGACGAACTGACAATCATCGCAACCGTAAATTCTATTTCCCATTTTAGGGCGTAGTTCTATTGGTATGCTGCCCTTGAGCTCTATTGTTAAATACGAGATGCAAAGTCTGGCATCGACTTGATACGGGCCGACAATGGCCTGAGTAGGGCACACTTCGATGCACTTCGTGCATGTGCCGCAATGATTGGTTGCGGGTGTGTCGCTTGGTAATTCAAAGTCTAAATAAATTTCTCCAAGGAAAAACCATGAACCGGTTTTCGAGTCTAGTAGATTACTGTGCTTACCGATCCAGCCAAGCCCCGCTTTTTCGGCCAAGGCTTTCTCCATGACCGGCGCGCTATCGGTAAACACACGATAGCCGAACTCGCCGACCTCATCTTGTATTCGCGTGGCTAATTTTTGCAGCTTGTTACGCAGTACTTTATGATAATCGCGGCCCAGCGCGTAACGTGAAATATACGCGGTGTCGGTTTGTGTTAGAACATTTTCTGCGTGTTTGATATCAGCGGGTGCGTAGTCTAGCCGCACCGATACCACGCTGCGCGTGCCCGCGACCAGTTCGTGTGGGCGAGTCCGTTTTGTTCCGTGTTTTTGCATATACCCCATTTCACCGTGCATGCCTTTTGCCAACCAGTTATCGAGATGAGTTTCATGTTTACCTAGCTTGCCGTCACTAATGCCTATTTCATCGAACCCTAATTCCTTACCCCACGCTTTTATTTGTTGGGTTAAATCGTAAAGAGCGCTTGGCTCGGTTGGTAACGTTGAGATTGGCGGTGATGCTGTCATAATTTCTGTATTCTATCGTAAACTAACCCATCGCACCTGTTAGGAAGGTAAGGTAACGTAATGTCTGAATTTGAAGTAACGGTTAATAGCCTGTCAGAGACCGAAGAGGCGGGTCGAGAGCTTGCCAACTATCTAAACTTCCCATCGTGTGTTTATTTAAACGGCGAAATGGGTGCGGGGAAAACGACGCTTAGTAAATCCATTATCAATGCGCTAGGCTATTCTGGCGACGTTACCAGCCCCACCTATAATCTTATTCAGGAGTATCCGGTTACACAAGGAATTGTCTATCACATGGACCTTTATCGTTTAAAGGATGCCAGCGAACTAGAGTACTTGGCGATCGAGGATTTGTGGTCTAACGCGAGTTTATTTCTAGTAGAATGGCCCGATAAAGGCGGCAGATACCTTCGCCCGGCCAATTTCGAAATAGTTTTGCGTAAGATATTCGATAAAAATCAAGACAAACGACATATTATTCTGAAAAGCATTAACTAGACAAATTTTTTATTTTGTCAGCTATTTTTACACTATTTGATACTCTAGTGTTTTATATAAGAGTATACTTCGCTCGAGTTTAGGAAGCGGAGAATGTATTGAAGCCGACTAAACTCCAAAAGACTTACCCTCTTTTGGACTGCTCTTAGTTTTAAGTTAGCAGACACGGAAAACCGGGCCAGCATCCCCATCCCCATCCCCATGGCTGGTCCGGTTTTTTTCCTGGCTTTATCTTTATTTTCCGTTATTTTTGAAACTGGCCTCGTCATACACTGACTAAGCGTAAAACGTTTGGTTGTCGAACTTTCGACGCAGTGCCGAGGTAGCACTGATGACGTTCATTAGTTTCGGAACCTAGGCTGAGGACTAATAATATTCCTTGCTCGTTAATCGCTCTGTTAACCCTTGTCTTACCCTGTCTTTTCTTACTCACCTGTTATAGTTCTCGCACTGCACTTGAAAACCTGATGTAATCAGTTCGCGCTAACTAATAAATACAACACTGCCGTTCAGTGAATTCCAATTACCTCGCTCGTCAACGAGTACTAAATAAATATGGCATCAAGAGTGTCTTGGCGAACGGTTGTTTAGCGTTCGCAGCGGCGCTATTTTCAGTGCTTGTTATGCTCTTGATTTTCGCCCCTGCGCAAACTTCATTGGCCCAGAGTCAAGGGTCAATAGCGCCTCAAAGTTCAATCAATAACTTACGTTTATGGCATTCGCCAGATAAAACTCGCGTGGTATTTGACGTCTCTGAAAATATTAAACATACGGTTTTCTCACTCAGGTCACCCGAGCGCGTGGTGGTGGATATTGAGAACATTAGTATGGGTAAGGAGATACCGCGACTTGATGCTGAGAACCCACATATCAGATCTATCCGCATCGGCGAGCCGAAGCCGAACGTTTTGCGCGTGGTTTTTGAGCTGAAGAAGACACTCGAAGCGCACAGTTTCGTATTAACGCCAAACGAGCTGTATGCTCATCGCTTAGTTTTGGATTTGGTGGATAAATTAGCGCCAAGCAGCGCTGTGGCTGCTAATCAAGACGCAGAGCGTGCAACCGCATTAGTGTTACCGGCTAGTGGTGCAGGTCAACCACCAGCTTTAGACACGGCGCCGAATACGGTCGCTCAAGCTACGTCCGAAAGCGCCGCAGAGCCAGCCACTTCCAATTTGCCCATTCCGAGTCAGCCTCTCGTGTTGCGCGAACCCAAAAAACTAACGATTGCTATCGACGCAGGGCATGGCGGCGAAGACCCAGGGGCGATAGGTCACCGAGGCAGTCGAGAGAAAGTAATTACTTTATCGATCGCGAATCGGCTGCAAAAAGTAATTAATGCGGATTCTAGAATGCGCGCTATATTGGTGCGTACCGGTGATTATTACATTGATTTGAATCGACGTAGAACAATGGCCCGTGAACAGGGTGCAGATATCTTTGTATCAATCCACGCCGATGCATTTACCAAGCGCAGTGCGAATGGTTTGTCTGTTTTTGCATTGTCACAACGTGGCGCAACCAGCGCTATGGCCAAAGCCCTGGCGGACAAAGAGAACGCGTCTGATCTGATTGGTGGTGTTAGTTTGGCGAATAAAGATGTGGTGTTGGCGCAAGTTTTAGTTGATTTGTCGATGACCAATACCATTAGTGAAAGTGTCAACCTCGGCGGCAGAGTATTACGGGAATTAGCAAAAGTTGGCCGTTTGCACAGTAAGCGCGTTGAACAAGCTTCGTTTGTGGTTTTAAAGTCACCAGATATGCCGTCAATTTTGATTGAAACTGGTTTTATCACGAATTTAGATGAGGAGCGTAAACTGCGATCCTCAGCCTATCAAAACAAGCTGGCCAAGGCGATCCACAAAGCGCTTGGCGATTACTACGAGCAAACACCTTATTATAGCCAAGCGAGTTATTCTTCGCCGGTGGTGGGAGTTGGCGGCGGCGCCACGAATTCGGCACGTGGTCAAGCTGCACGTCCCGATAGGCACAAGGTAAGGCGAGGCGATTCGCTATCAAGCATTGCTCTGAAGTACGGCACGACGGTTGCCGAGCTAAAGCGAGTCAATAAGTTGCGTCGCGATACCGTTATGTTAGGCCAACGCTTAACGTTGCCTGCGGGGAACTCGCGTGCCTCAGGAGCCAGCACCAAGGGTGTGCATGTCGTTAAGCGTGGTGATTCTCTATCCAAGATTTCAGCGCGCTATAATGTGACGATAAACGCTCTTAAGCGGTTAAATGGTTTGCGAAGCAATACCCTCTACCTTGGTCAGAAAATTAAGTTGCCAGTGGGTTCGGTGCGCGGCGGTTCGACTCAAGCCGCAAAGCCGACGCACCACAAGGTGACGCGTGGCGACACCTTGTCTGAAATTGCTGAGCGTTACGGCGTCTCAATGTCGCAATTGATGCGCGCAAACAACATGCGTTCGAGAACCGTGCGGCTCGGACAAAAATTAAAGATACCCTAAATTAGATTGTCTAGATGAGTGACACAACCAGCCAAAAACATCGTATACACGCCCTTGATCCGCGTCTGATAAACCAAATTGCGGCAGGTGAAATTATTGAACGACCTGCGTCAATGCTCAAAGAGTTGATTGAGAATGCGTTGGATGCAGGTGCAACCAGCATTGATGTCGAGGTTGAAAACGCGGGGGTCAAGCGCCTTAAAATTTCCGACAACGGCCACGGTATACTCAAGCAGGACCTAGCGATGGCCTTGTCGCGTCATGCCACCAGTAAAATTGAAAACTTAAATGATCTCGAACAAATCGCAACCTTAGGGTTTCGCGGTGAAGCGCTTCCGAGTATCGCCTCAGTAACGCGCATGACGATTCAGTCGCGAGAAGCCAGTGCTGAGCAAGCCTGGATGGTCTCCAGCGATGGGAATAACCAAACCACCGAGCCAACGCCGGTTGCCCACCCGGCGGGCACTACGATTGAAACTCGCGATCTATTTTATAACACGCCAGCGCGCCGCAAGTTTTTGCGTAAAGACAACACCGAGTTTAAGCACTTAGATCAAGTGGTTCGGCGCATGGCCTTGTCGCGTTTTGACGTGGCGTTTAAGTTAATGCATAACGGCCGTGTAGTGCTGCATTTGCCTAGCGTGCCTGCTGACGATGCGCGCCGCTTAAAAATGGTGTGTGGCGACAATGTGCCTGAAAACAGCCTTTACTTCGACGAGCAGCGAGACGGTATGCGCTTGTCTGGTTGGGCTGGTCTACCGAGCTTCTCGCGGAGTCAAGCAGACATGCAATATTTTTTTCTAAACGGTCGTCTTATCCGCGATAAAACAATCGTGCACGCGGTACGCCTGGGCTATCAAGATGTTCTGTTTCACGGCCGACACCCGGTGTATGTCTTGTATTTAGAGATGGACCCGGCTGGGGTTGACGTTAATGTACACCCCACCAAGCATGAGGTTCGTTTTCGTGACAGCCGTAGCGTTCACGGCTTTGTGTTTAGAAGTTTACAGCGTCAAGTCGGGGCAAGCGCTGGTGATGTTGGTAGTTTGCAGGTGACCGCAGAGCAGGGCGCTGCGGCCCCGCGTCCGATTAATCCGAATGCGCAAATTAGTCAACAAAACCCGATCCGTTATCAAGAGGCGGGCCGTTCGCCAAGCGGTTATCAGTCGAGCGAACGCGTGACTGCTGGCCAAGTTCGCGAGCAAATAAGCGGCTATCAAAAAATTGCCGAATCGGCATTTCGACCAGGGCAAACACCGAGCGATAACTTAAACGTAGAGTTGTTGCCTAAGGCAAATCAAGCTGAGAGCCGTTTTGATACGGGCGCCGATGAAATTCCACCAATGGGTTATGCCTTAGCGCAACTCAAAGGCGTTTATATTTTGGCTGAGAATGCGTTGGGTTTGGTGTTGGTTGACATGCATGCCGCGCATGAGCGAATTACCTATGAGAGGTTAAAGGGCGCAATGGAGTCTGCCAAGATTCAACAACAACCATTGTTGGTGCCAGTCACGATACACGTGAGCGAGACCGAGATGATGGCGTGGCAAACACGCGAAGATTTATTTGATCAGCTCGGGTTAGAAGTAGAGCAGTTAGATGAAACCGTGTTAGTGATACGCAGTGTTCCCGATGTGTTGGTAAATTCGGATGTCTCGCAGCTCGTGCGCGATGTGCTGTCCGACTTAGTCGCTACCGAACACAGCAGTCGAATCGAGGAAACCATGCATGAGGTTTTGTCGTCAATGGCGTGTCATGGTTCAGTGCGAGCGAACCGCATGCTTTCCATCGCTGAAATGAATGCGTTGCTCAGAGACATGGAGGCTACCGAACGCAGTGGACAATGTAATCACGGGCGTCCAACCTGGGTGCAAATGTCGTTGAGTCAGCTGGACGGTTGGTTCAAGCGCGGGCAGTAACTGCGAACTAATGAAAAAAAAGACCTTATTCGCGGCGTCAGAGATTCCCGTAGTCTGCCTCATGGGGCCCACCGCCACTGGCAAAACCGATGCTGCTGCGCATCTTTTCGAGCGTATTGATGCTGAGATTATAAGCGTCGATTCGTCCCTGGTTTACGCCGACATGAATATTGGTACGGCGAAACCCGATGCCGAGTTTCTCGCTAAATACCCACATCATCTAGTTAATATTAGACACCCGAACGACGCGTACTCAGTGGCTGATTTTTATTCTGATTGTATTGCACTGATTAACACCATTACCAACGCCGGTAAGGTTCCGGTGCTGGCGGGTGGCACCATGTTCTATTTCAATGCCCTGGAGCACGGGTTAAGCGAACTGCCGAAGGCCGATGCTGAGTTGCGCGCACGAATTAACGAAGAGGCTCATATTTTGGGCTGGCCCGCATTACATGCTCGTCTCGCCGCACTAGACTCGGACAGCGCCGTGCGCATCGACACAATGGATGCTCAACGTATTCAGCGCGCGCTTGAAATTGTATTGGCGGGTGGTAAGCCAGTCTCACATCACAACCAGAACCGGAAGCCACCACTGGCCAATCCAATGTTAAAGGTAGCGCTGGCGTTTTCTGATCGCACGTTGCTGCACAGTCGAATTGAACGTCGATTTGATATTATGTTGGAGGCCGGTTTGCAAGCCGAGGTCGAAGCTCTACTTGAGAGCGGTGTCGCGCCGGACGCATCATCGATGCGTATGATCGGCTACCGGCAGATGCTTGAGTATCTCCGCGGTGACGTAAATCGTCATGACATGCGCAGTAAGGGGGTTGCTGCAACCAGGCAGTTGGCAAAACGACAGCTCACCTGGTTGAGAAACCAAAGTAATATGCTTTGGTGGGTGGATTCGGGTTTGCTTAGCAAGGATTATCAGGCGCTTGGGGATGTCATTGAGCAGTTTGTTTAATAAATGTAATTTAAATTATAGGCGCTATTTGACAAATTAGCGTATAATTTCGGTTCGTTATGAGGGGAGCGAGTAAAGCCTCAGGAAGGGTTCTGTGGGTTCTGTGGGTTCTGTGAAAAAGTTGATTACTTGATTAGGATCCAGCAAGTCTCGAGCGCAGTACATTAGCTTGATTCTTAATTCGATTTTCATTGCACATCATATGATTGTCACAATCGACATATAAAATCAGAATCCCCGCCCTCAAGTTAGTTAACTCTCAAGCGAACACCTTAGTTAATCGTGGTACGGGCATCACAAAGATTAATCATCTTGAATTCCACAAATTTAAGCCTATACACCTAGTAGAATTAGTAAAAAGAGAATAAGAAAAATGGCACAAAACAAAGGAACGGCTCTCCAAGACCCATTCTTAAACGCCCTGAGAAAGGAACGAATCCCAGTATCAATTTATTTAGTTAACGGTATCAAGCTGCAAGGCCAAGTCGAGTCGTTTGACCAGTTTGTTATTGTTTTGCGAAATACCGTAAATCAAATGATTTATAAGCACGCGGTTTCGACTGTGGTACCGTCTAAAGCTGTTCGGCTAGAACTAGAGGACAGCGAGTAAGTCATTGTGGTTTGTTGACGAGTCAAGTTGAACCCGCTATTTGTCGGCGTTTATCTTAGCGTTTGAATTTCAAGGGCTTGCATTAGCGGCTCAATTAAAAATATCTATAGTCGTGTTTGAACTCGCCGAGTCTAAAGCCCAGCCCAACGCGTTGATTGTCTATCAGCGCGACTCGTCATCGGATGATAGCGAGATTCTTGAAGAGATCCAGCTGTTAGCTGCGTCTGCGGGTGCACAAATTGTTGATACCTTAACTGCCTTTAGGCGAAGGCCAGACGCGTCGACTTACATTGGTAAAGGTAAGGTTGAGGAATTAAAAGCGCGCATCGCTTCTGAAGAAATAGACCTGGTGATTTTGAATCACTCTGTTAGCCCAATACAGGAACGAAACCTCGAGCGTGCGCTTGAGACAAGGGTGCTCGACCGCACTGGTCTAATACTCGATATCTTTGCTCAACGAGCGACCAGTCATGAGGGTAAATTGCAAGTTGAGCTGGCGCAATTGCAGCATATCTCGACACGCTTGGTTCGAGGGTGGACTCACTTAGAACGGCAGAAAGGCGGTATCGGCTTGCGCGGCCCAGGTGAGACTCAGCTCGAGACTGATCGACGCTTAATTGGCCATCGAATTAAGATGCTCAACAAGCGTCTTGACACAGTCTCGGCGCAACGCCACTTGCGGCGTAAGTCTCGTGCTAAGGTTCCGGTGCCTACTGTGTCGTTGGTCGGTTATACCAACGCGGGTAAGTCTTCGCTGTTCAATAACATCACAAATGCCGACGTTTACGCTGAAGATCAATTGTTTGCTACGCTTGACACCACCATGCGCCGTGTCGAGCTTGAAGACTTTGGTGCTACTATTCTTTCGGATACGGTTGGCTTTATCCGAGACCTGCCACATTCGTTAGTCGAAGCGTTTCACTCAACACTTGAAGAGGTAAGCAATGCTCATTTATTGCTGCATGTGGTCGATGTGGCGAGTCAATATCGTGACGAATGCGTCATTGAAGTGGATAAAGTGCTGACCGAAATCGAAGCTTCTGACATTCCCAGTATCATGGTTTTCAATAAAATAGACCTTACTGGTGGCGTGCCTAAGGTTAGGCGAGATGCTAAAGGGCTGGTCAGCGATGTCTGGTTATCGGCGCATACCGGCGCTGGGGTAGACCTTTTATTAGAAGCGGTGGCAGAGCATTTATCACAATTACATACGCGCTGTTGCGTTAGCTTGCCTGCTCGTAACGGCAAATTACGGGCGACTTTATACGAAAAATCCGTGGTAAAAACCGAAGCCATTAACGATGATGGATCCTTCGAATTAGAGCTTGAGCTTTCGCCAGCGGATCTTGGCTGGCTAAAAAAGCAAGATGACATTCAAGCAATAAAGCAAATATAAAGCTAAATTGCCCTTGTTTGTGATCACCTATGTCACTATTTGTTTGCTAAACTTACTCAGTAACACATCCTGTTTGGAGAAATAACACATGCCTTGGAATGAACCTGGCTCTGGCAATTCTGGAAACCGCGACCCTTGGGGCAACGGTAATAAGAATAAGGGGGATCAAAACCCCGATTTAGATAAGATAATCGACAATGTTCGCAAGCGCTTCGGTGGCGGCGGAAGTAATAACAAAGGCAAAGGCGGTCTTTTTTCGCCTTGGTTGCTAGGAATTTTAGTAGCCGGTGTTTACTGGCTGTTTCAATCGCTCTATCAAGTGGATGAGGGCTATCAAAGCATCGAGCTGCGCTTCGGCAAGTTCGAGCAAACGGTTGGCGCGGGCTTGCAGTTTATCGCATGGCCACTTGAACAAAAAATCGTTATCGATACACAACAGGTTCGTACCGTTGAAGTTGGCTATCGTGGTAATTCGCCAGAGTTAAAAGAAGCGTTGATGTTAACGCGTGATCAAAATATTGTTGACGTAACAATGGCCGTTCAGTACACCATCAAAAACATCGAAGACTTGGTGTTCAATGTTGGTGATCTTTCGGGTCAAGGCATTCTGGGTATCGATCAGGTGGTGCGAGGTTCGACTGAAAGCGCATTACGTGAAATTGTCGGTAGTACGACGATGGACGCACTGCTAACCACAGACCGACCGGTGGTCGACAGCGAAACAGAAACGTTGTTGCAGACTATTTTGGATCGCTATAAGTCGGGCATTCAAGTTGAGTCGATTGAGATTCAAGATGCGAAGCCGCCGGTGGGCGTGCGTGACGCATTTGACGACGTGGTTCGAGCAGATCAAGACAAAACTAAACTCACCAATCAAGCGGAAGCTTACGCCAAAAAACTAGTGCCAAATGCACGCGGTGAGGCCGAGCGAATTTTGCAGGAAGCTGAAGCTTATAAAGCCAAAGTTGTGGCGGAAGCAACCGGTGAAGCTGAGCGCTTTAATAAAATTCTAACGGAGTATCAAAAAGCCCCTGAGATCACTAAAAAACGGCTCTATATTGAGACGATGGAAGATGTGCTTGCTGATAGCAGCAAAGTGTTAATTGATCAAAGTTCGAGTAATGGCAACAGCTTAATGTATTTGCCAATTGATAAGATCATAGAAAATAATAATCAGGGTCGAAGCGGCAGCAGTTCTATTCGACGCGATGACGTATTGCCGTCGTCACGTGCCAAAACAAGCAGCTCAACACCAACCCGAGATGCTCAGAAACGAGGAGGTCGATAAATGAAATCCGAGAATATATTTATGGGAATGGCTTTATTAATCGCCGCCGCAGTGGTTATTTTTGCCAGCACAGTTTTCACCGTGAAAGAGTGGGAACGGGGTTTGAAGTTTCAATTCGGTGAGTTCTCCGGTGAAGAGATTCAGCCAGGCATTAACTTTAAAATGCCGTTTGTAAACACCATTCAAACCTACGATGTTCGCATTCAAACGATGGATAGAGCACCTGAACGGTTTATCACGGTTAACAAAGAGGAATTGTTGGTAGATAGCTTTGTTAAGTGGAAGATTAAAGATCTACAAATCTACTTTAAGACGGTTAAGTTTCGCTCGGCTGCGGAAAATCGTCTTGAGCAAAAGATCAACAATAGTTTAAAGGCGCAGATTGCCAAGCGCACTATCAGTGATGTTGTCGCGGGTGATCGTGTCGAGATTATGAAGTTGGTTCAAGAAGCAATTGTTGAAGAAGCCGTGTCAATTGGTATTGAAGTGGTCGACGTACGTCTCAAACGTGTGGATTTGGCGGACCAAATTCAGTCGAACGTTTATGAGCGCATGCGCTCTGAGCGTCAGCGAATCGCCAATGAATATCGGGCGACTGGTAATGAGAAAGCGATTGCTATTCGCGCGAACGCAGACCGAACCAAGGTTGAGTTAGTCTCAGAGGCTGAGAAGAAAGCGCAATTGACTCGTGGTGATGCAGACGCGTCAGCAACCAAAATTTACGCTGACGCGTTTGGTAAAGACCAAGAGTTCTACGAATTTTTTCGAAGTTTGAACGCGTATAAACAAACGTTCAACTCGTCGGGTGATTTGATTATTCTTGATCCGAATTCAGATTTCTTTAAGCACTTTAACTCAGCGACCAAGTAAGAAACTTTTAGGCAGCCAGCAATGGCTGCCTATAAAGCTGCTCGAGACTGTTTAGCGTTAGCGTTCAAGGCTGTTTAGCGCTCAGGGCTGTTTAGCGCTCAGGGCTGTTTAGCGCTCAGGGCTGTTTAGCGCTCAGGGCTGTTTAGCGCTCAAGGCTGTTTAGCGCTCAAGGCTGTTTAGCGCTCAAGGCTGTTTAGCGCTCAAGGCTGTTTAGCGCTCAAGGCTGTTTAGCGCTCAAGGCTGTTTATAGTTGCAGCTCCGCTCAGGGCTGTTTCCCCGCTCAGGGCTGTTTCCCCGCTCAGGGCTGTTTCCCCGCTCAGGGCTGTTTCCCCGCTCAGGGCTGTTTCCCCGCTCAGGGCTGTTTCCCCGCTCAGGGCTGTTTCCCCGCT
>CALIVT010000021.1 GCA_938048185.1 uncultured Arenicella sp. | reverse complement strand
GAAATCTACAGCGGTACCGCCGTAAGCTTCTGACAAACATTTTGTAATCGCAGCGGTCAATGTAGTCTTACCGTGGTCAACGTGACCGATAGTACCGACATTGACGTGCGGTTTGGTTCTTTCGAATTTTTCCTTAGACATAGCGTTTCACCTAATCTTTTGGTTTTAAATAAAATTTCTACTACTTACTTTTCTTAACTACTAATTCAACTATGAGCCCAAGCCCTTAGCCTTCAAGTCTGGCTCTTTTTCAGGCTTAAACTAAAAACAGAGCCTTCAGCTTTTAAGCCTGGCTCTTTTTCAGGCTTAAACTAAAAACAGAGCCTTCAGCTTTTAAGTCTGATTCTTTTTCAGGCTTAAACTAAAAACAGAGCCTTCAGCTTTTAAGTCTGATTCTTTTTCAGGCTTAAACTAAAAACAGAGCCTTCCGCCTTTAAGCCTGGCTCTTTTTCAGGCTTAAACTAAACTAGTAGCGGTTAACGATTGCGTCCATTACTTCTTTAGGCGCTTTCGCATACTTCTTAAACTGCATTGTGTAACTGGCTCTGCCTTGGGTTGCACTGCGCAACGCCGTGGCATAACCGAACATCTGTGCCAATGGCACCTCGGTCTCGATAACCTTGCCCGAAGGCGTGTCATCCATACCCAAAATAACACCGCGGCGAGAACTAATATCCCCACTCACGTTACCCATATAGTCCTCTGGAGTAACTATCTCCACGTCCATAATAGGCTCTAACAAATCCACGCCAGCGTCACGGCAACCCTCTCGAAATGCCTGACTTGCTGCCGCTTTAAACGCAAACTCAGATGAGTCGACGTCGTGAAATGAACCGTCATACAAGGTGACGCGAACATCGACCATTGGGTAACCAGCAACAACGCCGCCTTCCAATGCATCTTCAACACCTTTCTGCACCGATGGAATAAACTCACGCGGCACTGCGCCACCTTTAATTTCATCCACAAATTCAAAACCTTCACCGCGCTTCATAGGCTCGATGCGCAGGTTAACGTGAGCATATTGACCACGACCACCCGACTGTTTAACGTATTTTGTTTCGTGCTCGACCGACTTGCTGATGGACTCGCGATACGCCACTTGGGGTTTACCGACATTACACTCAACGGCAAACTCTCGCTTCATACGATCGATAATGATGTCCAAATGAAGCTCACCCATACCAGAAATAATAGTCTGGCCGGACTCTTCATCAGTACGCACATTGAAGGACGGGTCTTCCTGAGCCAACTTACCCAAAGCAACACCCATTTTCTCCTGATCCGATTGAGTTTTTGGCTCAACCGCTTGCGAGATGACCGGCTCAGGAAACTCCATTCGCTCTAAGGTCACAACACTATTTACTGCACACAAAGTGTCACCCGTAGTCACACTTTTCAGTCCGACCGCAGCGGCAATATCGCCCGCGCGAACCTCTTTAATTTCTTCACGATTATTGGAATGCATTTGCAAAATACGACCAATTCGCTCTTTTTTACCTTTAACCGGGTTAAATACGGCATCGCCTGTTTGCATCGTTCCGGAATAAACCCGAAAGAACACAAGTTGACCAACAAATGGATCAGTCGCGATTTTGAATGCCAACGCAGAAAACGGCTCTTCGTCATTTGATTGACGCGCAATCTCATTTTCTTGGTGATCAATACCAGTAATGGCAGGCACCTCGGTTGGCGATGGAAGGTATTCTACAATTCCATCTAGCATTGCTTGAACGCCTTTATTTTTAAAAGCACTGCCACACATCACTGGGACAATTTCATTCGCAATGGTCAGCGCGCGCAAGGCGGCTTTAATTTGCTCGGATGATAGATCGCCATTCTCAAGATAGCTATCCATTAACTCTTCTGAGCTTTCAGCAGCGGTCTCAACCATCTGCTCTCGATACTCCAGAGCTAGCTCGGCTAAATCTGCTGGAATGTCTCTCTCTTCAAACAGCACACCCACGGAATCTTTATCCCAATAGATGGCCTTCATTTTGACTAAGTCGATCACGCCTTCAAACTCTTCCTCTGCACCGATCGCCAATTGCAAGGGCACAGGCTTAGCGCCTAAACGAGTTTTAATTTGCTCTACCACGCGCAAGAAATCAGCACCAGAACGGTCCATCTTGTTGACAAAAGCCAAACGTGGAACGCGATACTTATTTGCTTGACGCCAAACAGTTTCAGATTGCGGCTCTACGCCACCTACTGCACAAAATACTGCAACCGCGCCATCGAGGACTCTCAGCGAGCGTTCAACTTCAATAGTGAAGTCAACGTGCCCGGGGGTATCGATGATATTAATACGATGCTCTTCAAATGAAGCATCCATACCGCGCCAAAAAGTTGTAGTAGCTGCAGAGGTAATAGTGATACCACGTTCTTGCTCTTGCTCCATCCAATCCATCGTCGCTGCACCATCGTGCACTTCGCCGATTTTATGGCTGATACCTGTGTAGAACAAAATGCGCTCCGTCGTCGTGGTTTTACCCGCGTCGATATGAGCCATGATGCCGACATTTCGGTATCGATTGATTGGAGTTGAACGTGCCATTGTATTTCATAACGCCTTCGGCTTTCGCTGAGAGCTCTATTTCTCTGTTTTAACTATTAAGTAAAAAGCTATGTCTAACGACTAATCTAATTTCAAATTTTAAAAGAACGTGACTCTCTACCCGGCGCCCACCTTACGTGCGCTTGAGCTCAAAGCTGTTACCTTAAACTCTGCCACAGCCACTTAAAACAAGTAGCGCCTGCGGCCCGGGTCGGCAAGCCGACCGATTGCGACGCAAGCGCCGCGAAAAACTTATTAGAAGCGAAAGTGGCTAAATGCCTTATTCGCTTCAGCCATTCGATGAACGTCTTCGGTCTTGCGCATTGCACCACCACGCTTCTCGAAAGCATCAATCAACTCACCGGCTAAACGCTGCATCATTGATTTTTCAGAACGGTTACGTGCGTACTCAACAACCCAGCGCATCGCCAACGCCGTACGACGACTCGCACGAACCTCGACTGGCACTTGGTAAGTAGCACCACCAACACGGCGAGACTTCACCTCAACCATTGGCTTAACATTTTCAAGCGCACCGTCGAAAATCTCCAACGGATCTTCATCACGACGCTCAGCAATCAAGTCCAACGCGTCATAAATAATTTTTTCAGCGATAGATTTCTTACCATCCTTCATTAGGATGTTTACGAACTTCGCTAGCGTTACGTTACCAAACTTAGGATCTGGCAATATTTCGCGTTTCGGTACTTCTCTTCTTCTCGGCATAACGTGCTTCCTGTAAGCAGTTTATTCTCAGGCCTTACTCCCAAACAAAGAAGAGACCCAATACTTATGTCTTTACGACTGTTTAATTGCGTATCTTACGACTTGGGCTTCTTAGCACCGTACTTAGAGCGACCTTGACGCCGCTCGGTCACACCCGATGTATCAAGCGCACCACGTACTGTGTGATAGCGAACACCAGGTAAATCTTTTACACGACCACCGCGAATAAGCACCACACTGTGCTCTTGCAGGTTGTGACCTTCACCGCCGATATAGCTGGTTACTTCAAAACCATTAGTCAAACGCACACGCGCCACTTTACGCAGAGCTGAGTTTGGCTTCTTAGGAGTAGTAGTGTAAACGCGAGTACAAACACCGCGACGCTGAGGGCAAGCCATAAGCGCTGGAACATTTGATTTCTGAACCTGCTTCTTGCGCGGGTTACGTACTAATTGATTAATAGTCGGCATAATCTAATTTTATTTTTCCAAAAAATCGATGAAAGGCGCATAAAACCTTAGTTTTACGCCAGCCCCCAGAGCGACAAAAACCTCAATTACAATAAATGAGGCGTCAAAGAGGTCGCGATTCTAGGCACTCGCACAGGCAAAGTCAAGAAAAAGCGCAGTCTATACTGCGTTTATTCTCACCAAGAATTCGAACTCTGTAGGTATTCTGTATAGCCGCTTGAATCCAATACCAAAAACACAATAAATTCAAACGGTTACTGTCTTACTGAAGAGGCTCTTGTACTCACCCTTTTGGGCAGACTTGAGGTCTAAAGCAGTAACAGCTTTTCAGTGGAGCGGATTCTAGGCGTGAGCGCCGTTTTTTGCAAGACTAAGCGCCCGAAAAAGCGAGGTTTTACCAGATAAACATGAAAAGAATAGAATTTGCGGGCACAGGCACCTTCGAACGCAACAAATTTACAGCAATGCGCGTTGCTAGAGATATTTTTCCAGCAAATCAATTATCACTGGCATTACCGAACCGGCCAATAGCAGCGCCATACTCACGTTAAACACCCTTAAGTGTACCGGCCGACTCAATACTCGCTGCAAGGCTGTTCCAAACAGCATCCAGACGCCAGCACTTGGGAAGGCGACACAGAACAACACGACACCAATAATAAGTATTTGCAGGTTCAGATTAACACCAATTGTGGTAAATGCGGCAATCGCACTGGTGCCAGTGACCCAAGCTTTCGGGTTAATCCATTGAAATAAGGCGGCCTGAATAAAGGTAAAGGGCTTAGCTTGCCGCGCATCAGATTCCGCTGGCCCCGAATTCGCAATTAACCAAGATAGATATAGAAGATAGAGAACGCCAAACACTTGGATAACCGCGTGCAATACGGAAAACTTCTCAAATAGAAAGCCCAGACCGAACCCGATCGCAAGAAACATGGTCGGGAAGCCCAGGCAAATTCCCAGAAAGTGCGGCATGCTGGCACGCACACCAAAATTCAAGCCCGAAGTCATAATCATTATGTTATTTGGGCCTGGTGTAAACGCCGCGATCACGGCGAACACTAATAAAGAAGGCAGACTCTCCATTGTGCTTTGTCTTTAGCCTTCAGTCTATAACTCTTAGTCGTCTACTCGGTCTGATGATGACCGACCATTAACCCACTAACAGCACGCACCGCCACCCTGCTCATCGGCGCTAACAACAGCAGTATTGCCTGCGCTAAATGGCATCGCTGTGCCGCAGCCTTCAAAAATTCCGAAGTGATTGTCCCAGGTTCCGTAAAAATCAAAATGGTCGGCAAAACGCGTGTCCGCCAACATTCGATAAGTGTTACCACATACTGGGAACATCTTGCCGGTTTCGATAACGTGATGCTCGTCGAGCACGAATTTATCTGGGTGATGAGCCACGCTGCCTTTATACATAACAGCCTGGCCGTAGTCTTCACAGGCGGGCTCAAGCTCATTGAGCTTAAACAAGCGATAAGTCGCAGAAAAGAAACGGCGATCACCTAGCATCTCTTGTAAGCGCGCATTTTCAATCGCCAATGGACGACTCTTAACCAGCCGAGGGTCTTTAAAACCGCATTGCTTTGAAAGATTGACAAAATCGTTCCAGTAAAGCGCACCGGAAATGCACTCACCATAAAGCTCTTCATCGTCAATTAAATGCTGAGGGGTTCGACGCTCGGCGTAAACATCGGAGAAATAAATTTCACCGCCGGGCTTTAATAAATTAAAGCATTGCTCAAGCACGGCTTGCTTATCTGGCGATAAATTAATAACGCAGTTCGAGACGATAATATCAAAGGAGTTTGGCTCTAGGTCGAGTTGATCAAGCTGCTCTATGTAGCCTTTTCTAAACGACACGTTCGGCGCTTGAAAACCGAAAACTTGCGCGTGATAGTCGCGATATTGCTCTGCGACATCCAGCTGCTCTTCGGTCATATCGACACCAACCACTTCACCTTTTTCACCGACCAAGGCCGACAACGCATATACATCACGACCCGCACCAGATCCGAGATCTAGGATTCGCGCGCCGTCGAGTTGCTCAGGCAATACCAGCCCACATCCGTAATAGCGCATCAACACTTCATCGTGCACCTTAGATAAAACTGGCTTGAGGTACGAAGGCAAACCTTCATCAGTACAACACGCGTCGGTTTTAAGGTCATCACTGCTCTGCAGCACTTTACCGTAGTAGTCTTTAACTTGGGTGTAGGTCAATTTTTCATTCATAGCGATGTGCGGGTGATCTTCTTTAAGCGCGTATTCTAACGCGTATTGGTATGGGCGAGCACGTAAAACACACAGGAATTTATTGCCCGCTCTCTATTGGTGGAATATTCAGCAAACCGATGGGCAAATAAAATGCCCTGCAAATAGATTCTTACTACTAATTTGGTTGCGTGATTTGGTTTATAGTTAGACCGCAAAAATTAATCAAAGCTTACGGCTTACCGCACTGAGGACAGCAACTGTCATGAAAAATTTAATCTACGTAGCAATCGCAGCCGTTGTGGCTTTCTTTATCTATGGCTATATCTCAAAACAAAACATTGCACAGCAAGACCCTGTCGCCCCCGCCACCAATCAAGTCGCGAGCCAGCAAGTCGCTCAAACTAAAACCGATGTAGTTCCGGCCACACCGACAAATAATGCGTTTAAAGACCTAATTTCAAAATCCGCCGAGGGCGCCGATGTATTCATTTTGGAGCCAGGCGATGGCGCCACGGTTAGTTCACCGGTAACGGTAAAATTCGGCATCACCAACATGACGGTCGCGAAGGCGGGCGAAAACATTGAATTCAGCGGCCACCATCACTTATTAATCAACGTTAGTGAACTACCCGATATGTCTGCGCCGTTGCCGGCAACTGATCAAATCATCCATTTTGGCGGCGCACAAACCGAAACCACCATTGAACTAGAGCCGGGGCAACATACGCTGCAATTGCTGCTTGGTAACTATTTGCATATTCCGCACGACACCCCGGTTGTGTCAAAGAAAATCACAGTAACGGTGCAGTAGTATTCCAGTGGTTTCAAGACGTAAATTGATAGTCGGTGGAGCACTGCTTGGTGGCGCAATGCTCTACGCGCATGATCGCGGGTTGCGCTATCCACGCTTGTCGCTAGAACACTCGGCTAACCGCGAAAGGCATACCATTCCGCACGCCAGTCTCATACTCAAAGATGCAATTGCCACCAACACGCAGGCCTTAAGGGCCATCGCGCCAGAGCCCGAAATCCGGATTGAAACGCAGCGCGGGCAAATCAAATTCACACTCAGCAATGTATCGCCCAGCGCACAACTCAATATTCGTGGTCGCGGCATTAAGCTGATCAATGAGGATATAGACGGTTTAAACCGAACCATTTATATTGACTCGGCCATTACGCAAACACTCAATCTAAAGTGGCAACTCGATGCAAGTGATGGATTCGAATTCGCAGTAATGGGCGACACCGGCGGCGGCTCAGAGCTCGCATGGACACTGCAGCGTGCGCACGCGCTTGGGGCCACGTTTTTGCTTCATCTTGGCGACTTTAACTACTCGGAGGGCGAATACGATTCGGCCATTGAACTGTTTAAGTCGGCGCCCCTGCCCTGCTATGTCACTATCGGCAATCACGACTTTCACGATAACGGACTCATCTATCAACAGTTTTTGGACCAGATCGGCCCAATGAATCATGCCTTTGAATTAGCGGGCGCTCGTTTCGTAAACATAGATACCGCGGCTGACTTCTTCCCAACCAGTGGTGGTCAACGAGGGAAGCTATTCAACAACTTATTGCCACATCACGGCGAGCAAATTTTCTTCACCCATCGGCCACTCAAAGATCCGAGACCGCATGACGATCATGAAGTTGGTAGCATCAACGAAGTCGACTGGCTAAGCGATAAAATAAACGCATTAGGTGGCCGTCACTATTTACACGGCCATGTACATCACAGCGCAGAATTTGATTTTAAAGGGCTACGTCAGGTTTGCGTGGGCGAGGGGCTCGGTTACGAAAATTTAGTTTTGCAAAAACAAGTGGCAAAAATAATGATGGCAAAAATTGAGCCCGGGTCAGCAATGACGTATCGCTGGCTAGATTTAGAGCTGCCTTGGTCCGCACACCAAAACCCGACACATGCTCACAAATTAAAAAAAGATGGCTATTGGAAACAGCTCGATTGGTACCGAACGTTACTCTCGGGGGGTAATGCCTAAACCAATATATTGCTGCGTACCTTAAGAGCCGAAACACGACAATATAAAGGCCCCCATTATCTGCGGCATTGGGCTCAACTGCTCAAGTCAATCACGTCAAACTTCAAGCCACCTGCATCCTGTAAACGAGCCAGATATGCGCCACCTAAGGCACTGGCAGGCGTCCAAAACCCGCCCTTGGTTGCGAGTGCATCTAAGGCCAAACAAACGCCCGATTCGGCTAACATCTTTGACGTAGATCCATACCCAGGATCACCATCACCGACCAATCTTGTGGTGAATATCTGTCCGTCGACAGTCTCGCCGTTAAACTGAATGTGATAGAAACCTGGGTTTTGCGGATCGACCTTGGGGCCCTCACCTTGCGCTGGTAAAAACAAACCCAAGAACTTTCGACCAACGCTGGTAATACCCATGAGCATCATGGTTTTCATGCCACCAGCGATGGCTTTTGCAGCAGCATAACCTTTGACTCCACTACCCGTAACCATCACCTCTTGATACTTAAAGTCCTTGCCGTACGCGTAATCCATTAGCGCGTTAGAGCGACGAACAATACGAGTATTAATACCCGCCATCATGAACGGCGCGGTCCACTCACCTAGCTCTTCACTGTGTTTAGCACTCGTTTGATCGCCTTTATCCGGTCCGCGAAAACCTGGGTCGGGATTTAATGAATAGGGGTTCGCCAAAACCTTCCGAATTCGTTTATCTTTTACTGCCAACTCAATAATGTTCATCATGCTGGCAATCGTTCCGCCACTTATACCCCCTTTGGCTTTCATCAAGTTATAAGTGATTCGAGTAAGCGGCTGCCCGAGCGCAACGTTTGCCCTGTGCTGAGTAAAATAAACCCCCATATCCGAGGGTACGGAGTCAAAGCCACAACTGTGCACGATTTTCGCGCCACTTTTAACGGCAGCCGCATGATGCTGGTCAATCATATCGCGCATCCACGGCACCTCACCAGTCAGGTCGACATAGTGCGTGCCAGACTCCGCGCAAACCTTGACTAACATAGAACCGTAATGGGCGTATGGGCCAACGGTGCTGATAACCACATTAGTCTGGGCGACCAATTCCTTGAGCGAGTTTTCGTCGGCGCTGTCGGCTAAAAGGCCATCTATTCGCGCCGACGTATCACCAATGAAATCACGCACCGCATTTAATTTATCTGGGTTGCGCCCGGCAATCGCCCAGCTTAGTTCGCCCGCCGAATAGTTATCATACAAATGCTTCGCGACCCATTTACCGGTAAAACCCGTGGCTCCCCATACCACCACATCGTAATGTTTTTGGCTCATGACTGGTTCGCGATTTTATTGTCACTAATAAAACGAATGAGCACCTCGGCGAGCTGCTCACCTTTGTCTTCTTGGAGGAAGTGACCGCCATTCTCAATGGTTATGTGTGCTTGACCAGCGGCGCCCGGCACCCTTTGTTGAAAGGCTTTATCGCCACCTTTAGTGATCGGGTCTTGATCACTAAAGGCTGTTAAGAACGGCTTACTAAACTCAGATAAAATTCCCCACGCTTCGCGATTAGCCGCCGACGCAGGATCATCGGCCGTGGTAGGAACCAGTAACGGAAATTGCCTCGCACCTTCTTTAAACGTTTCGTCTGGATACGGTGCGTCATAGGCTGCGATCACAGCATCGGATAAGGTAGACACCGTCGCGCCTTTTATTATATCGCCAGCCGGAAACTCTGGGACGTTTTGCGAAAACTCTTGCCACTTCAAAAAAGCGTCGCCTGGATCAACGTCACCGGTGGGTAAGAACGTGTTAGCCGCGACAACACCTGCAAACCGATTCGAGTGCTCTGCAACTAAACGCAGCCCGATCAAACCACCCCAGTCTTGGCAAAATAACACAACGTTATCTAAGTCCAACGCAAGCAACCAGTGCGTCATCCAGTCGACATGCCGTTGATAGGTGTAATCACTGCGTTGGCTAGGCTTATCAGAGCGGCCAAAACCCGCCAAATCAGGCGCTATTACTCGGTAGCCTGCTGCAACCAACCCGGGTATCATCTTTCGATAAAGGTATGACCATGACGGCTCGCCATGCATCAATAAAACTACCTGTCCGTCATCGGGCCCTTCATCAACATAATGCAGGCGCAGTTGGCCACCTTGGCCATCGTCAACGCTTAGATAGTTCGGTTCGAAGTTGTAGCCTTCTAAGTGTTCAAATCGACTGTCGGGTGTTCGTAGTATTTTCATGGGCTTCTCACGTTTTATTGTGCCAGTGTATCAACCAAACGCGCGATCAGGGAAGAAACTGGCGCTTATTGTATCGCGATCGACTCTGCGCCTAAGTTGACAATGGTAAACTGAAGCAGCTGTGACATGCCAACATCTTTGACCGCTAAACCTTGGTTAGTGAACGAAACAGAGAGCTCACTTTTAATGCCGTGGCGTTGAGTTAACTCTCGCACAACAGCGTCGGCACGACCTTTAGTTAAACTACGTCGTCCCGCTGGGCCTGACTTTGAGCTGTGTTTAACGATCAAGCCGAATGGCTGCTCGGTGCCAATCAGGCGTAAGGCGCGCGCGATGGTCTCCAAGATCAATTGGCCATCAGCCGTCATGACAATAGAATTTTTAGCAAACGCCACATCGAAGTTCACCGCCGCGCCAGAACCAGAGTTGAGGGCTGAGAACACGGTCGACGAATCATCAGTTAACAACGAAAAAGTGCCGTCTTTCTCAAGCGTTACATCGTCTACCCCAGCGCGCCGAATCACGACTAGGTCATCAAGCACAAAACCACCCTTACCATCGGGTGTTAGGGTTGGCGGCGACACATTATCGTCTGCAAAACTGATCTTGGGTAGTGATACAGCGGTTGTCAGCACGGTCACAAGCACCGCACCCATTAAATAGTATTGAGTAGGAGTCATACAGTTATTATTTATCAAGGCAAGCCTGGCCTTGTAAAGAGGGTTATGGTCGCGGAGAGCCTAACGTTTCAAACGCACAAATTTCTGAAAAAACCCACCTCTAAAGCAGTCACGTTGAAAAGCAGTCACGTTGAAATGCAGTCACGTTGAAAAACAGTCACGTTGAAGAGCAATCGCTTTGAAGAATTTGGATTTCAGAAGGCAGGTATAAAAAGTGCGCTTGGCGCCACCTCTTAGTTAGGCCCCTAGCCTGGTTGAGAGTTTAAAACAATATCGAGTCGGTTGGAAGACTGCGTGAAAGACAAGCAATATTTTGAGGAACCACTCATTCAAGATGTATTTAACTCGTCTTACGCAACACAGAAATGACAAACGTCTAACAATATTGCCTCCAAATCGTCTGTGATAGCAAATTGTTTGCTCGCGGCCGAACTTAAAGGTAGTCTTTAATAATACCCAAAATGTCAAGAAACAAAAAATTTAGCGACGGATAAACTGACCACGAAACTAAGCTAAAAAGACGCGTAATTAGACTGCGAAATCGATAGGCAGCGGGCCGCGCAAATGGTTGTTAAGGACGTACTCGCGCTTGTGTAGACGAGGCGCTAACGTCGACATAAAAAGCTAGTGATTATATCGCTGACAACTGTAGCGGGTAACTGCCGTCGTCATTGCGAAATATCGTCACCACAACTAACCTAGACAACTGCTAGTAAGTCTAAGCATAAAACGACTAGTATTTGCCGTAATTTACTACCGGAGAAGTAGGATGATCCCTAACCAAAACGTCACTCCCATCGAGATGTTCGCACATCAATTAAGTGAGACACCTGATAAAGTCTACTTGCGACAGCCCAGTAACGGAGAGTACGTCGAATACACATGGCAACAGGCCTACGACAGAACCCTCAGGTTGGCCAAGGGTCTTGATAAGTTAGGGTTAAAAAAAGGCGACCGTGTGGGTATTTTGGCAAACAATTGCGCGGACTGGTTTATCGCCGATTTTGCACTCGTGGCATTAGGTCTTATTCCCACCCCGATTTATGCAACCGCCGGTGAAAGCATAATCAGCTATGTGCTTGAGCACAGCGATGCTAAGGCGATTATCGTCGGCAATATTGCTAAGCCTGAGATTGCTAAAAATGCCATTCCTGAGAACGTAATCTCTATTGGCATGTCAACTAGCCAAGTGCAATGGCAACACAGCATGGATGACCTTATTGTCAATAATGAAGCCCTCGCGCAAGATCAAATCAATAAACCGAAGCTCGACGATGTGTTCTCCATCGTTTACACCTCAGGCTCAACCGGAAAACCGAAAGGCGTGGTCATTAGCTATCAAAACATTTGCTATTCCGCTGCTATCAGTGTGCATGCGCTGGGGACCGGGGCAGACGAGCGCTACCTTTCTTACTTACCCTTGGCACACGTAACCGAGCGTGGCCTAATTGAGTACAATAGCTTGTATTGCGGCGCGATGGTCACGTTTAACGAGTCGCTAGACACCTTTATCCGCGACTTGCGCAACGCGCAGACTACGTCTTTTATTTCGGTGCCACGGCTTTGGGTAAAATTTCAATCACAAGTATTAGCGAAAATCCCGCAACGCAAACTAAATTTGTTGCTGTGCATTCCAATACTAAGTGGCATTGTTAAAAAGAAAATCAAAGCTCAATTGGGCTTCGATAATACTCGCTCTTACGGAAGTGGCTCCGCCCCTATATCGCCCTCAATTTTGAAGTGGTATCAAAACCTGGATATCGACATTGCCGAAGGCTGGGGCATGAGTGAAACGATGGGCTTGGCGACCAGTCAATACCCTTTTAGAAAGAGCAAAGTAGGCACCATTGGCAAAGCTGTCGAAGGCTTCGATGTTAAAATATCGGATGCCGGAGAGGTTTTGATAAAAGGTCCAGCCGTATTTACCGAATACTATAAGAACCCAGAGGCCACCGCCGAATCGTTTGACGAAGATGGGTATTTTAGAACAGGCGACAAAGCGGACATAGACGCCGATGGCTACCTGACTATTACCGGTCGAGTAAAAGACATTTTCAAATCAGGCAAGGGCAAGTATGTTGCGCCCGTGCCGATCGAGTCTAAGCTTGCTGACAACGTTTTGATTGAGCAAATGTGTGTGATGGGCAGCGGCCTGCCAAGCGCTATGGTGGTGATAGTCTTATCTCAAGAAGTAGCCAAAGACATGAGCAAGGAAGAAATTGCCGAGAGTTTAATCGAGACCGTGACCCAGGTGAATAAGCGCATCGAAAAGCACGAAGTGGTTGGCGGCATCTACATTACCAACGAAATGTGGACGATCGAGAATGGCCTTCTCACGCCCACTATGAAGGTCAAGCGAGCGGAGCTAGAAGCGAAATATTTGCCCATTCTGGAGGCGCAAAAAGAAACCGTCGCGTGGGAGGCCTAGCCAGTAAGCTAGACCACCTGCATTCGCCGTGAAGTCACGGCTAAGCGCTTACACTCGGGCAACCGCATGCAAAATTGCATTTAGGGTTGCGCCGAGAATATCTTGGCTACGCCCGGCCCCGCAAACTCGTTGAGAGTCAACGCTGAGCTGTACGTAGGCCATTGCATCAGACGTATCATCCTGTCCAAGCGTGTGTTCGTTGTATTCAATAATCACTAACTCTTTGCCTAGGTGTTGACTCAAGCCCGCCATAAACGCTTCAAGCACGCCTCGGCCCTCACCATGAATTTTGGTCTCGGTGTCACCGCACACAAGCACTGCATCCATCGAGTCTTCGCCGTCCTGTCGGTTAACCTGATAGCCTTTCAAACACATCGAGCTTTCTGGGTTGACCGGCGTTGGCTCTAAATAAGTGCGCGTAAACAGGTCGGCAATTTGCCTACCACTGACTTCGGCTTCAGTTAATTCGGCTTCTTTCTGCACTACGGGGCTAAAATCAACTTGCAACCATCGCGGCATTTTTATGCCATGCTCTTGCTCCAAAACGTAGGCAACACCGCCCTTACCCGATTGCGAGTTGATCCGAATCACCTCCTGATAATTGCGCCCTAAATCGCGCGGGTCGATTGGTAAATAGGCAACTTCCCAGGTACTGCCTTCTTTGTATAACGCCAAGCACTTATTGATTGCATCTTGATGACTACCCGAGAAAGCGGCAAACACTAGTTCACCCGCGTATGGATGACGCGGATGCACTTTTAACTGTGTACACTTTTCAACCACGTTGATGACTCGGTCCATGCCTGAAAAATCCAGCTCAGGGTCAACGCCCGCGCTGTACAAATTCATCGCCATGGTAACGATATCCATATTACCGGTGCGCTCTCCGTTGCCCAGCAGCGTGCCTTCTACTCGGTCAGCACCGGCTAAGACACCCAACTCTGACGCCGCAACACCGCAGCCACGGTCGTTATGCGTATGCAAACTTACAATAATTGAATCGCGCTGTTTGATGTTATCGCAGAACCACTCAATTTGATCGGCGTATACGTTAGGTGTCGCGACCTCAACCGTCGCCGGGAGATTAAAAATGATCTTGTTCTCGGGGCTAGGCTGCCATACGTCAGCGACCGCATTGCACACATCAATTGCGTACTCAATCTCGGTACCGGTGAAACTTTCCGGTGAATATTGAAACTGCCAGTCAGTACCCCCTTGTTTTGTCGCGCACTCGAGCACCCACGTTGCGCCATCGACGGCGATCTTCTTAATTTCTTCACGTGACGCCTTGAACACTTGTTCGCGTTGCACAGTAGAGGTTGAGTTGTAAACATGAACGATGGCTCTCGCAGCCCCGACTAAAGACTCGTAAGTACGCTCAATCAACTCTTTGCGAGCCTGGGTTAGAACTTGAATAGTAACGTCATCGGGAATGCGATTTTCGGTGACTAGCTTTCTGACGAAATCGAAATCGGTTTGCGATGCAGCCGGGAAGCCAACTTCGATTTGCTTAAAACCAACACTCACTAACATCTCGAACATCTCGAGCTTTTGCGAGGGTGTCATCGGATCAATTAGTGCCTGATTTCCGTCGCGCAGATCAACACTGCACCACGCTGGGGCGGTCTCGATAACCCTGCTCGGCCAGCGCCGGTCTGGCTTAGTTAATGGAGCGATTTTGCTGTATTTAGAATGGTCGAAACGGCTCATAATGCTTTGCGTAATAAGGTGTGGAACTAATCAATTCGAGAGTATAACGACAGGCAGATAGTTTTTTGTAACTAAAACACTAGCAATTTGCTCTTTTATTAGAGATATTAGCTAATTATTAATAATTTAATAGAGATTAAATTCACTTTGGACAAAATAGATAAACAAATTCTCCATGAATTGCAAGGAAATGCCCGCATCAGCAATCTTGAACTCGCCGAAAAAGTACATCTATCACCGACGCCGTGCGCGCGACGAGTTAGGCAACTCGAAGACGCTGGAATTATTACACAACACGTCACCTTACTCGACCCTGAAAAACTAGACCTTAAATTAAGCGCACTCATTAGCGTTACCATGGAAAAGCATACCGCCGAATTGTTCGAAAAGTTCGAACGCCATGTCGCGGAGCTTCCCGAAGTGATGGAGTGCTATGTGGTAACCGGACAAGACTCGGACTTTCTAATCAAAGCCATCGTCAAAGACATGCGCCACTACGAAGAATTCTTACTAAAACGCCTGACTAAGCTCGAGGGCGTTAGCGGAGTTCATAGTAGCTTTGTATTACGCCAACCGATCAACAAACATCACCTGCCAATTTAGGAATATTAGGAGATAATAATGATAGTAAAAATACTCTCACGGACAATAGTTACGCTACTCGCGGTCGTGGTCACCGGCGTGGGGTTACTTTATCTAAGTGGTAACAGTTTTATTATCACAAGCCTACAACGCACCTATTTCGTTGGTCAGGTTACCGCAAATATCAACGATCACACCGAATTTAAAACCAATGTAATCGCGGCCGACTTTGAACAAACCACGCCAAACCACCCCGACTACAATCGAGCATCATTGCCCACTGAGTTTATACGCCAGCTCGAGAGCACTAAAACAGCCGCTTTCTTAGTCGTTAAGGACGGCCAAGTCTTATCCGAAAGCTATTTTTCGGACTATCACGACCGCAGTAAAACCAATTCCTTCTCGATGGCCAAAACCGTGACCACGCTGCTGCTCGGAATTGCTATTGAAGAAGGTTTGGTGCGCGACCTAAACCAACCTATCACCGATTTTCTACCTGAGTTTATCGGCGACCCACTGGCTGAAAAAGCAACTATCGGTCAGCTATCGTGGATGACCTCTGGCTACGATTGGGACGAAAACTATTACTCACCGTTTAGTCCAACGGTTGAGCTTTACTACGGCAACGACGTACGTAACTTTCTATTTAGCCGACAGTTCGTCGACCAACCCGGTGACAGCTGGTATTACTCGAGCGCCTCGACACAGCTCATGGGCATCTTCCTGCTGCGCGCTATTCAAAAGGCCCGCGGCAAACTAAGTTTAAGCGAATACCTGAGCCAGAAATTATGGCGCCCCATGGGCATGAATGACGACGCCTCGTGGCATACCGACGGTACCGGCATGGAGTTAACCTACTGCTGCCTGAACACCAATGCGCGCAACTACGCAAAGCTAGGCCAGTTGATGATGAACATGGGCGAATGGCAAGGCCAGCAATTGGTGCCCAGCGAATTTGTTAAAAAGATGACGCAAGCCAAGGGCGATCCGGTGTACGGCCTATCAACCTGGCTAGGCGCGAGCCACTCACCCGAATTTTACTCGTTTAGCGGTCACTTAGGACAGCTGATTGTGGTGGTACCAGAAGAAAACTTAGTGGTCGTGCGGCTTGGCGAAAAGCCCTACCCTAGTAGTAATTTCATCGGCGTCACCGCACCCAGATATATTGAAGCCGCAATGAGCTTGTATTAGCAGCCACCATCAACAGCGCACCGTGCAGTAGTAATACTCGCCGCACATGGTTTAACACAGCTGTCATATAAAACCGAGTTTATCGTCTATAATTAACGGCTTAATCACCGACTGACTCTCAGCATGACCACTAAAGTTGGCATTAACGGCTTCGGCCGAATAGGACGCTTGGCGCTGCGCGCAAGCTATGAGAACCCTCGGCCAACGTTCAAGTTTGTACACATTAACGACCCGTCGGCAAACGCCGACACAATGGCACACCTGCTCAACTTTGATTCGGTTCACGGGCGCTTTAAGCACAACGCGATTGGCAACGGCGACGCCGTCGAGATTGAAAGCGATCGGGTCGCCTATAGCCAGAACCAAAATATACAGGACACTGATTGGTCGGGCTGCGATGTGGTGTTAGAGGCGTCTGGTATTTTTAAAAATGTCGACACATTGCAGCATTATTTAGATCAAGGTGTGAAACATGTTGTGGTGAGCGCGCCAATCAAGGACCCTCGAGCGCTGAACCTCGTCATGGGAGTCAACCACCACCTCTACGAACAGAGCAAACACAGAATAGTGACCGCCGCATCGTGCACAACTAATTGCCTAGCGCCGGTGGTTAAAGTCATTCAGCGAGAGTTCGGAATCAAACACGGTGCTATGACCACAATTCACGATGTCACCAACACCCAAACCATCCTAGACTCGGCACACAAAGACCTGCGTCGCGCCCGCGCCTGTGGCATGAGTTTAATTCCTACCACAACCGGTTCTGCGACCGCGATCACCGAAATATTTCCAGAGCTAAAAGGCAAGTTGAATGGTCATGCTGTGCGTGTACCATTAAGCAATGCGTCACTAACGGATGTCGTTTTCGAACTAGACCGTGAAACCACAACCGTCGAGGTAAACAAGGTGCTGTCACAGGCTGCGAGCGGTGAATTAGACGGCATATTAGGGTACGAAGAACGCCCGCTAGTATCCATTGATTATAGAACTGACCCGCGTTCAGTGGTGATTGACGCGCCCTCAACAATGGTCGTCAACGGTACCCAGCTAAAGCTCTACTTGTGGTACGACAACGAATGGGGTTATGCAAATCGCTGTGCAGAGCTAATCACGCTGGTCGCGAGTTAGTTAATATTAGCGACTAGTTTGTGCATAGAGCGCATCAAGCCTATCGCGTAAGATCATGCTATTGATTAGCCAATAACAACGCCCCTAAAACCCTCTTGACGCTCTCACAAGACTTAAATCAATACCGACTTATCACGGCGAATTATTGGGCCTTTACCATAACCGATGGCGCCCTTAGGATGCTGGTCGTCTTGTTCTTTTATCAGCTCGGGTATTCACCACTGAAAATCGCCATGTTGTTCGTATTCTACGAATTCTTTGGCGTGGTCACCAACCTATTAGGCGGGTGGCTCGGAGCGAGGCTAGGTCTAAACCGCACAATGAACATCGGGCTTGGCTTGCAACTAGTCGCACTCGCCATGCTGACCCTACCAAGCAACCTACTCTCAGTAGTCTGGGTAATGTCTGCCCAGGCATTGTCGGGCATCGCCAAGGACCTGAACAAAATGAGCGCCAAAAGCGCGATAAAAATGCTGGTAGCTGAAGACGCTAATCGCACGTTATATAAGTGGGTCGCACTACTAACGGGTTCTAAAAACACACTCAAAGGTGTGGGGTTCTTTGTCGGCGGCGGCTTACTAATGTTGGTTGGCTTTCAGTCAGCAATTGCAATCTTGCTGGCGGGCTTGTTCTCGGTGTGGCTTGTTAGTCTAGCGCTGCTAAAGAAAGACTTAGGCCGAGCCAAACACAAGCCAAAGTTCAACAGCATTCTGGCGAAATCCAGCGCGATTAATTCGTTAGCGGCCGCGCGCTTATTCCTGTTCGCGGCACGCGACGTCTGGTTCGTGGTCGCGCTACCAGTCTACTTATCAAGTCAATTTGACTGGAGTCACGGCTTGATCGGAAGTTTTATGGCATGTTGGGTTATTGCCTACGGTGTCATACAAACCCAAGCGCCCAGAATCACCAAACATACAGCCAATGGTCGAACCGCCTTACACTGGGTTATCGCTCTAAGCCTGATCCCGTTAGCAATAAGTTTTAGGCTCGAGTCGAGTACCGCGCTAGTAATTGGCTTATTGGTATTTGGGCTCGTTTTCGCAGTAAACTCATCGGTGCATAGCTTCTTAATTGTGCACTACGCCGATAAAGAAACAGTTTCTATGGATGTGGGGTTTTATTATATGGCGAACGCCGCTGGTCGCCTTGTCGGCACGGTTTTGTCAGGCTGGGTATTTCAGGCACACGGGCTCGCCGCGTGTTTATGGGTATCAACGATATTGTTGTGTTTCGCCAGCTTAATTTCCTTTAAGCTGCCCTCGCAAGCCGAGTAAAAGCGACTACTAAGCAAAGACGACCATTATCGAATGAACGCGCTTATAAAACCTAGGCAGTCGCAGCGCCTAAGGTAATTTCAATCGGCAATCTAGACCCCAGCTCAGCCTTAAGCTTTTGCTCCATCACCAGCCTTACCTCGCACGCGCAGCCACCGCATACCGTACTAACAGCCAAATGCGATTGCATATCCTCAAACGAGGTAACGCCTTGCTCTACGGCATCGCGAATTTGGTGGTCAGTAATAGCGTTACAAAGGCAAACAAACATGATTTATAGCGTTCTAGTCGTCGGTTTTTATACGTTAGAAACAGAATAATAGCACCGCCAAACCACAATGTAAATGCGAACTATTAGCATTCACATTGGTATTCGCTAATCGCTTGCCAAATTTCTTACTCTGGCGATGTTCACCTTAGATGAACCGACTCATAAATCACTCCAGCTATCTGATTGGAATAGTTATACCGTTTGGGCCATTTTCACACAGCCTGAGCATGCAACGCCCATTTACGTATTTCTAATTTGGCTCAAAATTGCGGTATTCGGACGTAACTATTCGATAGAAATCCACTTATTTGACCAAGCACCCAGCTTAAGTAATTGTTTTCCAAGCTCTCTGCCAGCAGAACTTAAACCATAGCCAGCAATATCATGATCAACGATTCCGAGGGTCCTGAGGTCTTTAATCCTCGCGTTTAAAGATGTGGGCGAGACATCGTCACATTTTTTTTGAAGATCTCTAAATTTTAGGCGCTCTGACCTTAGCTCCCAAATAATTCTCATTGCCCATTTCTTTCCAAGCACGTCCAACAATAATATGACAGGGCGATCTACTCTAGACCACTTTAACTTTTCTTTTGCGGCGATTTTCATCTTTACATTCTCGCTACACTTAATGTAGCATAAATTCATCTGATACATAAAGTGTAGCAAAATGAGAAAATGAAATGACCATACTTAAAGGCAAAAAAATACTAATCGCGGGCATCGCAAGTGAAAAATCCATCGCTACAGGAATTGCTGATGCACTATATCAACAGGGCGCAGAGCTAAGCTTTACCTATTTAAACGACCGAATCAAAGACCGAGTGGTAAAAGTTGCTGAGAGGTGTAAGTCTGAAATAATTTTACCCTGCGATGTATCTTCGGACTCAGAAATTGAAAACGTATTTAGGGAGCTGAAGTCGGCGTGGGGCACATTCGACGGATTTGTTCACGCAATAGGATTTGCACCAAAAGAACAATTAAATGGAGACTATCTAGAGGTAGTTACGAGGGAAGGGTTTCAAGTCGCTCATGATATAAGCTCCTTTAGCTTTGCAGCAATGGCAAAGCAAGCCAGACCTATTTTAAACCCGAAATCATCTTTGCTAACTCTTAGTTACTTAGGCGCCAACCGCTCATTACCCAATTACAATGTAATGGGATTAGCAAAAGCCTCATTAGAAGCTAACGTTCGCTTTATGGCGGCGAGTCTTGGTCAAGAAAATATTAGAGTAAATGCTATTTCCTCGGGGCCAATACGAACCCTGGCGGCGTCAGGAATATCTAGCTTTAAATCAATGCTTAATCAATTCGAGAACGCTGCTCCACTAAACAGGTTAGTCACAATAGAAGAAGTCGGAAACAGTGCCGCGTTCCTGCTAAGCGACCTATCATCTGCTATTACTGCGCAAATCATTAACGTTGACAATGGATTCAGTACGACTGCATTACCTTGAGTATAAATGCAATCTACCTAACCATGGATACCCCAGTTAGTTATGTTAAGCGGTCATTGTCAAACCATCTATTTTCGTTTGCTTGAGCCCAATCTTTCCATAATATTTGCCGTAAAAGGTTCGGGTAATTTGAGTGCCTTATCGAGAGCCGTATTACCTTCTTTATCGCGAATAGAAGCATCTGCCCCATGCTCTAATAACAATGTCACTGCGAGTTCGCTTCCGGTTTTTGATGCCGCGTGCAATGGCGATTCGCCTTGATCGTTAATGCTGTTGGGGTTGCCACCAGCATTAAGCAATGGCACCAGGGTGTATTCTACATAGTACGATGTAGCTGCCCAGTGCACTGGCGTTTCATCTTGCTGAGTTCTCGCGTTGACATCAGCGCCTGATGAAAGTAGAAGAGTGACGCTCTCACCGTTGGTAAAGCCACTTGAGCCTAAGCTGACAGCTCTGTGTAAAGGCGAGACCTGAAAATTATCACTTACATTGACTGCGGCACCGTTTTGCAAAAGTATCCGTATGCTTTCGGCGGAACCACCGTTCACCGCGAAGTGGAGCGCGCTTTGCCCAAGATTATTGCGAGCCTTCACATCAGCGCCAGCATCTATCAGCAATTGAAGACTTTCAGGAGGTCCATACTGCGCGGCAAGATGAATAAGCGTACGACCATAATCATTAACCTGATTCACATCTAAGCCATTTGATATGCGAGCTTTTAGTTTTGATTGAACACCCTGATTGTTAACCCAAAACAACACATGATTTATCGGCGGGTTAATAATGTAGTAGATGCGGTAACTAAAGGTAACAACAATTACTAAGACCAAAAGTACGCCTATAGATGCCGCTATCTTTAAAAGGTTAAAAAACAGCCTCTTCATTAGAGTCACCTTTTCTCGATTAAAAAGCGTGCACTACCGTGCAGAAAATGCACTCATATGGGTGGCTAACTTCGCCATATCATCGGCATTAAAACGGCCGAAACGTATCTCGACAGGCAATTCTTTATCTTCTTGAGATTCACCTAAAAACCAAGTGTGGTTTTGTTCAACCCAGAGATAAACACGCTCTCCAAGTTCATAAGCAACTGGGCTGTCCCACGCATCAGGAAAATCGTCATACATCGTTTGGCGATTTAGTTTGAATAGCGTATCCATGTCTGTACCTTCGATATTCAGTTCGAGATTAATGGCATTGCGGTATTCATCGTAAAGCCGAACAACCTCCCCCTCCCTATCTTCATACTCTATGTTGCACCAAGGCTCATTAAAAAACATTTGGCTTTCAGCGACGATTTCAACTTTCGCAGACGCTAACAGTACAGGGTATTCCTCATCTATTGAGTGACTCTGCGTTGAGGGAGTATCGAAGCTTTCGTCACTTAGTAGGTTTCTGAACTTATCAGCGATATTTCCCTGTAGCTGCACTACCCAAAAATTATTGGGAATTTTCATGTCTCGATCCGTATTCGTTATAACTTACCTGATACTAACTTAATGCTTCATCGAGCTATTCAATTATCTTCGAAAACTCTCGGTTTAATTTCACCCAACAGGAAACATTGAAATTACCAATAAAAGCGTTTGACATTGTTCTTTCATCAAAAGGTGTCAGTTGTGTAGAAGGTTTATTAAAGCAGTAAAGGTAGTATCGGAAAGGCTGGCGTTTAAAAGGCCTCAATTAAGAGTATGCAGCAGCCTTATCAATATTCGATTAGGCTCTAGATTGCCCTGAAGAGCCATTCGTATGCTGAGAATTAGGTCCAGCTAAATACTGTGCTTTAACGACAAGCTGGTAAATATTTTTTCAGCCCACGCCAGATAAATCTTGCGCCAACATCAACGCATTTCCGTCGGGGTCATAAAATGTTGCAGTGCTAACCATCCCTTCAACAGTCTCAGTTCCCCCGTCAAACTTAACGCCTGCTGCTTCTAGGTTTTTACGTGCAATATCAATATCAGAAACACCAAATACGGGAACTGTATTCCCCGGGGTAGGTTCGGACTGTTCTCCTAAACCTAAGGTAACGCCGTCTGTTTTAGTCTGCATCTCGCTCCATCCGGCGTCATCGATGTGATGGAGGAGTGTGAAGCCAAGTTTCTCACTAAACCACTCTGCACTAAGATAGCGGTCCCGAACGGACATGGCGATGGTAATCGTATTATCTAAGGTGACAAGAGGCATATGATTTCTCTTTGTATATAAAGTATAGTATATATACTATATGGACATTAAGACTATTGTCAAGATCACCTCACGCGCTTGGTCGTTGGAAATATTGGCTATGATGCATTCTGGGGTACCGGGGCGACAGGCCCCACTACTTTCTTCAGCAGGAGCGAACCGTACAGCTTTCGCCAAAAGTTTGGGACATTTAGTTAATCTTGGTTTGTTGGAACGAAACCCTGGTCATGGCCATCCGCTACGACCTGAATACCGGCTGACCCTTGAAGGGGCGAAGATTGCAAAAGTTGCTGGCAACATTGTAGATATTGTTCCCAAGGATAAAGAGTTTGCACTGCTGCGCCGAACGTGGACAATTCCGGTTCTCACAGTGATACATGCGCCAAGACGATTTACTGAAATTAAGTCAGAATTATTTTCGATCACGGATCGTGCTCTATCGAAATCTTTAGACCAATTGCAAGAATTAAAGTGGCTTCGGCGCGAGATCGACATTGAAGTTCGTCCACCACGACCCTCCTACCAAGCAGTGAATGCCGGCCTAAAAATATGCCAAGCTGTCAATGGCAGTTTTTAAGCTATTTAGGGCAAACTTAGGCCTTACCAACCTTCGTCGGTGCGAAAGGCGTGGCTCATCTTAATTGTATGAATGGCCGCTCCGAGTCTTGAAGCCCCATTTGAGCATGTCACCGCGAATGGGTCAAAGTTGCGGCCATATTGGTTTAAGTGGCCGCACCAATTCTTTACTGCCGATCGATTACATTACGTCCGTTTTCCAGCTTCCATTATTTCGGGATTTACGAAAATTTCCCCATTCTATTCTTTTTAATTCGCCCTATATATGGCCGCGGACTAATTCAGTTTCTTCATTGCGTGCGTCAGGGCATCACTCCTAGCTAGAGGCCAAAAAACCATTTTAATGGATTTATAGACTCTAACTGCTTTTGCTCATACCTATCACGTTTGGTTTGATGCCTTTAGAGAGTAATAAATCATAGATCGGCGCTAAAATCACATTTCGTGGAGGCTCTGATGATGCAACCATTTGCTCTGTTGCTACGGTTGAGTCCCCAAAGATAATTGTGAAAAAGGTATTTATATGATCGTCTCGTTGATTATTTAAAACTACACCAAAGCGAAAACTTGATTTACCTTTTTTTATATCGAATTGTTCACCTGTTGTTGTCCAATTTAATGAGTAATATAAAGATTCCTCTAGGTAAGAGACTTTACCTTCCCAACCATTTGGCGCTATAAACTCTAGTGGTACATGGGTGGTATCTGCGCGAGGGGCAAAAAGCTGTGGCTCGCCATCTTCGTAATCATATTTATAGCCGACTTCAACATTTACAACGTCCACCTCCGTGGAGTTGTTAACGACATTATAATAATAATGGTATTGGCCATTTTTGACTTCTGACCAATATAGAACCTCGACATCGTGTGCTGACTCATACGCGCATGATGTGTTTGCCAGAAATAACGAGGCTATCAACAGAACCGTAAATTTAATTTGATTTTTCATTGTTTTCATTCCTCAATTATCCGCTAAAGTGTACTCGATCTCGCACAGGAAGTGGCCGCGTTAGTCCGCAACCGTTCGCAAGAGAATCTATTTGTGCTGAAGTGATGCCCGTTATTGCATAGTCAAATGATCTCCCTAGGGAATGATTTGATCGTCTTGCGGGTCGTTGGATTATGTTATGCCCATTAGTACCACTAAACTCTGCTTGCACCTCTGCTTTGAGCGTTACACACTCGGGCTCCCGGCGGTTTGCTAAGAGCATTTGTTTTGTGTAGACCTCGCGTAAATGCGATTGATAAGTAGGGGGTCTATACGCCGATGTGAGAGTACCATTACCGCCAGCATTCGCTACAGCATTCGTTAAGCGGGTTAATTCAGTATTTAGACTAAAGTTCGCGGGGTCGGTGTTTACTCGGTTGCCATTTTCAAAAGCAATTGCGTCTGGATCAGTAAGAGGTTTTAGCGGTGCAACCTGACAGGTAGCCAACTGTAAATCTTCTATCGATGCTCTAGCTTCAAAGGTTATATTTCCAGAGACTTGTCCGTAAGAGGCATTGAACACTAAAAGAATAGTCTGTTGTCTATAGGGTGTTAGATCTATGCTAAATCTTTGGAATGCTGACCTAGGCCTAGCGAAGAAATGCGTCTGAGAAAATACCCTTTGTAGCGTTAAAGGGGCTGGCGGTATTACATCGATGTTAAAAGAGGCAAAATCACCTGATTCTGTAGCGTAATCAAAATATGCTATTCCACCGTCGTTTGCTTCAACTTCAATCAAAAGAGTGCTGTTTGCACTAAACTGTGATGGGCCTATTTCCCATTTACCAACCTGCGCATCAACAACTGTTGTGCCTTGCCAATAAACATAACCAGCGGAGAACTGACCTTCCGAAATATTGCTAATGACGGCGGGTACAGCATTTTGGGCGCAGACTTTGCCTGCATAAAAAATCAAACAGAAAATTACTATGTGAAATTGAATCAACGTCCTTTTCATGAATCCCCCCAGAGGATTTTTTACTTTTAAGCTAAGCATCTCAGTCTAACTTAGTAAAAAAAATAACTTATCTTATTCGTGAGCTTTTTTTGTCTTTTCGAGCGGACTGAAATTGCTTAGCACGGTTTTTAACACATTTTAGCGAATTTTCTTACTCGAATGACCGCTTCGTATGGTTCTGCCTTTTTAAAAAGTAAAGGCCAACGGGCGGTGGTCTGCTGCGAAGCGGTCTTTTGACAATTAGAATAGCCCTGCTTCGTTGCGTTAGGTGATCATGACCTACTCGAATACCCTTTTGCTCTTTAGAGACTGGTCAATAAGGCTCAGTGAGAAGTGGCCATCTGGCTTCTCGATAGCGATAACATTGTTTATAAAAAAGCTGAATGACCGGGATGTTAGAGAACAAAAGTCCCAGTCATAGAGCACGAAAAACTCTAAAACTTCTTCGGGTTTCAAGCTGTCGAATGCCTTGAGTCTGCCCTGGTCAATAAAAATAGACGGCATAGCCCTTCTTAGAGCATCGAGTTCCTGTTGTTCTGCAGTCGCGTAGTGTTGGCCTATTTCTTTAATGAAGTCAGAAGCGGACTGTGTGTAGCACTCATGATTGATACAGCCAATATAGCCCTTGTAGCTTCCAAGCAAAATTTCCACAAAGATATTACCACTAGGGTCTGTCCCGATCGGGAAAAAATAGTCTATGTATTCGTCTCTAATAAAGTGAGTTAGTAGCTGATTGTCTTTGCAACTGCACAGTACTTTAAGCGCTTCATGGGTACGAACAGATTGTTCAGCCAACTCGCTCACTATAAAATTTTGCCGATTTGGATGGCCATAAAACGCCCAATACTCAAAACCATTTTGTCTAACAAGAAAGTCAGCATATTGATCTGAAAAATTGTATTGCGCTTGCAGTTTTTGAACTTCGACGGCATCGGGCAAATCAAAACCAAACTCATTCGGGAATAATAATTTTTTCATGACCGTCTTCGTTCTCATCGGCTAATAATAAACTCTCATAGCTTGGCAATGTGCGCAGTCTAATTATATCTACTCATCGGCCACAGTTTGCTATGAACAATCATTTAATCACATTGGCGATAAATACTATCGCTTGCTCTTTAGTCACCACTTTTAACGGCTGCCAAATTTTTACACCCCAACTTTAATTTTCTATTACACGCAATAGTAAAGTACCTTTGAGCTCGAATTAGATTTGGTTTAACACCAAGCCCCTTACGATATGAGTCACCCAGATTATTGCAGGCCCCTCTACTGCCAAGCTCACAGGCACGCTCTAGATAATAGATGGCCTGTCTGTGATGCCCCTTGGTGCGTTTATCAAATTTCCAGACATTACCTAATACAAAACACCCTTCGCTAATTTCTCGGTTGCATGAAACATGAGCAAACCGTTCGGCTGCTGAACTATCACCTTGACGCCGAGACAGCACCGCAGCATTGGCGCAAGCAAGCCAAGAGCCATCAATGCAAATCTCCACCAGACTTTCCAAATGGTTATTCACGGCTGTTTGGCTAAGACTTTCTCCAAGGGCTTTATGACGACGCTGCTCAGAGATTAAACATGCAGTGAAATCACCTTGTTCACAAGCGGTGTTTATCGCCTTGTCTGAGTCAGTCCAACGCCAGTAAACTTGGTAGTTAATTTCATTGCACGCCATATACACGCCGCCAACACATGCTTTTACAAAATATTCTTGTGCTGATTTGTCGTCAGCCTTCACGCCATGACCGTCACTGTAGGCCAATGCGAGATTCCAGCACCCCATGGGGTTGCTTAGTTCACAGGCTTTTTTTGCATATGAAAATGAAGACCGCCTAGTAAATCTATCTAAAATCGAGCGACCGAGATCAAAGTTCTTGTACTCTTCTTTCCCATCATCACTCATCAAATAAGATAAATTGACACAGGCACGGCTTACGTTGTGGCTACAGGCACTGACAAGTTGGTCGTACCAAATAGATTTTTCTGGTACTGCATCGGGGATTAACACATTAAGTCGCGCATGAGAGGCACAGGCCGCATTGTCTTCATTAACGCAGAGTTCGTTTAGTTGATTATAGTAAGTGTGGAAATTTTCTGCGGCGCTTGTTTTTACAACATCGCTAACCTCACCTAACACATTACACGCCCAACCGTCACCCAGGTCACAAGCATCATTAAAAAGCGCGTAAGCTTCTGCGTTGTCGTTGGGCTGTTGATTAAACAATATTATCCCGAGGTCTGTACAACTTGTGACGTTACCCTTGTCGCACTCAGCGCGCTTTAAACCTACTTCTGATTGCAATGTCAGTTTACGCTCCTCAGTACCGACTAAATAACCGGTAAAAAGAATCGAGGAACGAACAAGCGAACACGCTTTTTCATTTCCTTTTCCACAGTCGTATAAGGCCAACTCTTGCTTTATGGGATTGAGCCGTGCAGTCGATGTGCTCGGCACAAGAATGAGTGCGACCACAAAAAAGAGCGGAAAAATACGAGCCATATTACTTACTCAATATGTTGTAGGTATCACATTATTAGTGAACGAATGCGCCAACACTGTAGAGAGAATTTGTGTGTGATTCATATTCTTTTAAAACCACCTAAAATGACTGTTGCGAGTTCAATTTTGTCAATACGAATAGGTGAAAGTTGTCCACTTGCTTGCTTTTTCATTTAAGCCTACTAATTACTATTCCAAAAAAGCACATCTCGTAAAATAGTAAGAAAAGCTATCAAACTATGACGTTTTATTTCTCGATTCATTACTTAATTTCTGTCTATATAAACATAACGCCGTACCAAGGGCGCGTGCGTTTTATACGCGCTCCGCTGAACCGAAATTGAAGGTGAAGCATACTTTAGTGCCTCGTTATGTTTCTCTTGTTCTGGGTCATTGGGCCGAGTCTATTTTTCTATAAGTTCGAATGATTTGCTCAATATTTCCCGCATTAGGAAATTTTTCTAAATAGGCTTCACTGGTGAAATGTTCGTCAGAATATTCTCCAGGTTTGTAAACCACATCTGGATCCCACCAAGGCTTATAGAGACCCTTCACTAATTCTAGACGAATATAGTTTTCTGCTATTTCAATGACTTTCCATTTTGTTCCCTTTAGACCCTTCGCCGAGCCATTTATTAGTTTTTCTTTCTCTGAGTCATAATGTTGAAATTGCTCAACTATATCGCCAGTTTCAAACGGGATATCTAACGTTTGAGAAAGCACATTAGTAGTAACGAGGAGGTTTAAGAAAGCAAGTAAATATATAGATCTGATCATGGTCTATCCTGTGCAAACATAACGGTTTAGTTATCCAGCATTGTGCCGAGATATTCTTAATATTCTGTCAAACAAATTATTTATGTCCAAAAATATCAAATATTGCCGAACCTCGTAATTTAAGGTATCAGTAAAGCGACAACATTTACAGCTAATCATTTTCCCGGCTGGCTAACGCTTGTTGAAACCGTTCATGGATGCTGTCGGATACCGTTTGCAGTTCCTTAATTGAGACCGCTTGTTTTTGCTTAGCTGATTTTGAGTCTGCGTTTTCCTGTTCAACTTCTGGTTCAGTAGAGCTGAGAACTCGGGTAACTTCGTCGGTGAGTTTGCGCCGAATTTCTGCTTTGTCGCTGGGGTCAATTCCGTACCGCTCGCCGAGTTCAAGCAACTCTTGTTCGTTAAACGATACACCAATACGGGCGCGCTTGGGTGGGCTGGACGGCATGCCTACTATTTCGCGAATCATCGAACTGGGCGCTTTATGTTCACGTGCGGCGAGTGTGCGCAGTAATATGTCCGCCGCATCGGGGAAGTCCAAACTGATTTGAACTTTGCGAATTTGCGCAGACTCACGTTCCCATTTCGGGTTCTTATCCGCTAGGCCTTTGCCTTTACTGGTTTCTTTGGTCATCTGTTAACCGCTTGAAATAGTGTGGCTATTAAATGCCTTTCAGCCGTTTGGCAAAAAGGACTCTACCGACGATGCCGAGATTGTCACTTCAGCAAAAAATTCAGTCTCACCATCTTCCCAAACTTCAATGGAAATCGAATGATGGTCTGAGTCGCCTTGCAACTCATGATAAGTGAACGGCGTGGACTCGTCTTCATACGCCGAAATACCACGGTCACGGCGGTCTTCATTGTAGTAATACGCTTGCGCTTCACACAAGGTGCGCGTGTAATTTGAACACACCCACTCAGAGCGTCGACTGTCTACTGCACTCTCTCGCAGTGTCAAACCTGCGTTATCTGCTTCTGGGTCAAATATGGCTGCTAACTCGTCACCATCAAAAATCTCGATGATTTCGGGGTGGCGAATTTTGTGCGAGAAGGTAATCGTATCGCTATCAACATCGTATGTCGCGTTTACTTTTAACCCAGATGCGTGGCTCAAACTAAAGTCGCACACAAGTTCACCCGCATAGTCGTAAGTATTGATCTCGTCTACCGACAAGGTTGTACTATCTTACGCGGACACCCAACATTAAAATCAACATAGGTCGTTGATTATTATAGATTCGGAGTAATAAAATAAAATGGTGCCCGGGGCCGGACTTGAACCGGCACGGTGTTGCCACCGACGGATTTTAAGAGTGAGACCGAGACTATTAATTAAGTATAATCAATGACTTATAACACTAATTCAATATAACAGCTTACTTAGTAATATCAGTAATTTAGGGCAGTTTATTAAAGTTAAGGCAAACTGAGCACTGTACCGTGAGTGTACCGCGGTACACTTATTTGGATTGGAAATTCCTTAACCTAAGCCAGTACTTCTAAGTCTTTTTCAGCAACTAAGTTAAGCAACTTTAGGGATGGATCATTTGGCTTTTTCTGTCCTTGCTCCCATTTCTGTAGCGTTGGTTTACAAACGTATCCTGCGAACACATCTCCTGGCTAGCTTTACCCTTCTCGCGAATATGCTCGATCTGTAGCGAGGTGTATTCTTTGATTGGAGACGGCATCGGAGTCGCGCAGAGTAACGCCTTCCATCAAGCCCTTGTCATTTTCGACTAATAAATAGACGTAATTTAAGCCTACTTTCGCGGAGTGATTAACCTACTTCACCTTTGTAAAAAAATGTGAAAACAGAAGTTTAAAATTCATTTGTAAAGCATTGAGTTATATAATAATTTATTAGAAATAAACGTTCAAGGTCGAATCAAAAATTCAGAGAAATTAGCTATGCAAAACCACTTGAAAAATGAGCTTTAGCCCGAAGAGAAGCAGGCTCATCGTAATTGGTCTAACTGCGCTTGTATTTTTGCTCGGCTTTACGCCCCTTGCGAAATACCTGAATTCGCCATTCTATGATTTTGCAATTAGCTCTTTGCCGTCACCTGACTCATCTCCGTCAGTGGCACTTATCACTTTCGATGATCTATCTAAACTACGAGGCGATGATCTCGCCAATTTCTACCAGACACTAGAGCAGCTTAACCCTAAAGGTGTGTTGTTTCTTAGCTACCCACACGAATACAATGACGCACTGTTGAAATTGGCATCTAAAAAACCCAACGTTTATTTTGGTCAACCTAACTCGTTAGGTTTCGATCTAAATTTAGCAGAGCACCCTATCCCTGATTGGGTTACGACCAACCTTTCGGTATTACCGATAATGCTTCCAAAACCAGATATTGATGGTGTTATCAGAGGCTTCGACCCTTCAATGTATCGGAAGCTTGGTCTACAGTGCTCGGAGTGCCAGGTTGCGCACACTCAACTTTCTGATAGAACAGAGTCTGAGTTTCTTATACGGTATCGTCTTAAGACCAAGTCATTACCAATGATTAGTGGCAACGATCTCGTAAAAGGGTCTCTTCCCCGCAGCGTTTTGGACAATAAATTTTTGGTTGTTGCTAACGAATTATCCCAAGGTCACGGAGTCTATACGGCGGGCATCAACTATACGCGACGTATTTCATTCCCGTATTACGTTAGCTCTGTTATCGACACGATCATCAATGACGAAAAAATTCAGCGACTTAATAATTGGTTACTTCTGGCCTTATTGATTGGCATCGCGCTCTTTACGCATACCTTTCTGCGGTTTTTTTCTTATAAAAAAATACTCCTGATAACAAGCTTGGCGGTACCATGTTGGTTTTTGATTAATCTAAGTTCTCTGTACTGGCTAAGCATATTTATTCCGGCAGTTGAACCAATATTGGTGGGCATCGGCTTGGCGATACTCAGTATATTAGTCCGAGAAGAAAGTAACACCGCATTGTTGCATAAAACATCATCTATTCTTGAGTTAAGCCTAGCCGATACCACTGCATTTCAGAAAGTCTCGAAAACAGACTTGTGTGCGAGCCTTATGAACCTACTCAATCGCGTTGTGGAGGTTAAAAGATTTAGACTTTATCGATTTGAGTCCACCGGCACGTCCGAGGCCATCTCTTACGATGATTGTTCAAACGATCAAGGCTGGCACGAGTTTAAATATCAAGAATTGATTGCATATACAGAACCCGAGCCGTTTATTTTCAATAATATGCCTGATAATCACCAGTCAAAATGGATCGGTATCCCAATAGTCAGGGGTAAACAGCAACTGGGGATCATCGTAATTGAGTCTAGCTCGGATAAAATAGAACCACTATCGGCGATCTATAGTCTCTATCGCGATGAAATATTCGATGAACTTAAGTTTTGGATAGAGCAAAACCAGTTGAGCGAAACACCAATTCACATTGGCAAGAAACTACTGCACCAATCTTTGAGTAAACATAATGCTGGGTTAATCGATCGTCTGATTGAAAAACATCAATCGTTAAAACAAAACTATAACGCCCTGAGGTCGACCGCTGTCACCTATGATATCTACGGAAAGTTAGTGTCGTTGAATACCGCAGCGGAGCAGTTTGCTAAACGCACCCGTATGGTTTGGTATAATCGGCCTCTGAATAGCGTGTTGCAAGACTTAACCCTTTGGTCAATCGACGAGACAAAGAATGTTATTAATACAATCTTGCTTGATAAAAAACCCAGAACGTTCACCGTAAAAGCTGGAACAAGTGGAGATTACTTGGCAACGCTGTCGATCGAAACTCAAGAGTCGGAGGACAACGACGATAAACAGGTTGAAAAAACGCTGTTAACACTGGAGATTGGCAATGTCTCGAAAATTAGTCACGCCTCACGCCTCAAGCACACATTTGTTAACGATCTTACTGACCAGGTTAAACATGACTTGAGCAAAGCAATTGGCCTGATTGAAAAACAATCATTCATAGAAGATGATAGCCTGAAATACCGTGATCTATTATCCGTGCTGGATACTTTGGGTGGGCGTCTAAAGTCGTCAAAGACCTATATTGATGATATTGCTAGCATTGATAGCAAACAGCTATACCCTGTTGATATCGCTAATATCACGCAAGCAGTATTAACCGAACTGGAAACTAAATTTAGCGAAAAATCAGTGCGTCTAGTGTTTAACCGTCCAGCCTTCCTAAGCTTAGTCACATTAGACTATCGAGAACTTGGGTTTGTAGTTTCGTATCTAATTGAATTACTACTTAAAGACTCAGTAAAAAATTCACAGATTGATGTCTCGATAGAAGAAAAATACACAGGGGGCGGCCGTTTTATATCGCTTTCGATTGTAAGTCGCGGTTATGGTCTTCCTCAGGAACTACTAAGAAACCGACAACAACATATCGCCAGTGAAGTTAGCGATGCTCTTGATCGTTGTGAGCAATTCAGCAACATTAATGGCGGCGAATTCAATATTATTTCGCGTGCCGGAGATGGCATTCAGGTAAACATCAAACTGCCGATCACAAGCGAGGTCCACTGATGGATGCGAACGATAATAAACCTTATCTATTATATGTTGATGATTGTACCGATTTAGTTGAGCTAATGTCGTTTATGCTTGAAGCCAAGGGTTGGAATGTTGATGTGGCGAGTGATGGATTGCATGCAATAGAGATGCTTGCAAGAAACCGCTATGAGGCTATTCTATTGGATTTACACATGCCTAATATGGATGGGCTAGATTTTCTTAAATGGAAGCGCAAGCACACAGAGATTGATACTCCGGTTGTTATATATACCAGCCATGACGATATACAAACGAGAACGTCGTTAGAAGAAGCTGGCGCAAATGGTGTCGTTTATAAGCCGCTAAAAATTGACGCTTTGATTAAGGAGCTTAGACACCACCTAAAATCATGATGATATTAAAGGGCTATCTACAACAGTCAAAATCACAAGAATTAACGCAAATTATTTTTGAACCCATTCCACGGTATGCTGTGGTTTTTTACATTATTTAATGATACCAAGAAGAGAACTTACGAATTCATGATGGATGTACTCTTCCCGATCGCCCTATTTCCTGAAGGAAGCCTCGCAAGCTCAGTAATTGTGCCAGTGTGGATAGGCGTTATGGTCGTCGCGTTCTTCAACTTGCGATTTGGTTGGGTATTGTCAGGACTAGTCGTCCCTGGATATATCGTGCCGATGCTTTTGGTTGATCCGATTATCGCAATCGTAAATTTCGTTGAAGCTGGGCTCACCTATCTAATTTGCGTTTTCATTTCTAATAAATCAGCAACTTGGCTTGGCTTAAGTCATTTCTTCGGTCGCGACCGATTCTTATTAATCGTCATAGTGTGTATTGTTGTTCGCTTAACAATGGACACATGGTTGTTTGACCTTGTCGCACAACAACTTCAAAGCCATACAAACACTTCAATGTCTTTTCGCAACCATTTGCACAGCTTTGGATTGGTCATTATCGCCCTTATGGCCAACCAGATGTGGAAAACTGGCTTAATCCGCGGTAGCTGGCACATTGGCGTCACCGTTGCGATTACTTTCCTTTTTGTTCGGTATGGATTAATGACCCTAACGAACTTCAGCATTACTAACCTGGCGTTTCTTTACGAGGAAGTATCCGTCGCAATTTTGGCCAGCCCTAAAAGTTACATTATTTTACTGTGCTCATGCTTTATCGCATCACGAATGAATCTCAAGTATGGATGGGAATACGCTGGCATCTTGGTCCCATCACTATTGGCAATTCAATGGTACCAGCCCTTTAAAATAGTTGTCACTTTCGTCGAAACATTCTTCATTCTTGGGTTGGCAAGTCTGCTATTGCAAAGCCGCTTTGTCTCGAATATGGACATCACCGGCGCACGCAAGCTAATGTTGTTTTTCACCATCAGCTTTGTGTTTAAGTTTGTAATGGCAACATCACTAGGGGTTATTTCGCCCTTTGAGAAAGCTTCGGACTACTACGCATTTGGTTACCTATTGTCCACGCTAATCGCACTTAAAATGCATGATAAGGGTTTGGCAATTTCAATGTCACGCACGGTGTTACAAAGCTCGTTAGTGGCCGTAATATTCGCTACCATTATTGGTTTTGGTTTAAGCCAAATACAGCTTTCACCTTTGTTAGCCAAAACGAGCAAAGTAAAGTCACTGGAGAATGACCCGCAAGCTAATTTACAAGGGTGGCTAATCAGCAAGAAGGCGCAGGCTTATGTCTCCAAAAATGAAGTTCTCTTGACCAGCATTTCATCGGCTGGCATTGACCGCTTTCGTACTGCGATAAAACACATTATTGCTTACCGTAATGATAATCAACCATTACTATTAAGCCAAGCAGAGTCAATTCTTAACGAGTTGGGGGCTAATCTCCGACTGGTGGAAAACGACTTTCTCGTTATCGACCATCCTGATGATGTGACCTTTGGCAATTATGTCATTAGTTTAAAGAGTGACGCATCGCCGTTACTAATTCAAGTCCCTCGAGGCATAGCAGAAAGCAGTGCTTATGAAACTGGTTTGGCTATTTTTAAATTATCAAATGCCGGATTTCTAGCGATCTCAAATGGTCAAACGGTTTACGGTGGCACCGATCTTACCAATGGAAACTCGGTATTCAACCATTTCCAAATGCTAACCGTGAAGAACAACGTCTTACAGGTGCGGACCACGGCTCGAGATATCCATGAACGCGCTAAAAAGTGGTCACGCAACAAAGAGATTATGCCTAGAGAGTCATATATTTGGATTAAAAACCGGCTTCCTTCGGGCTTGAACCTGGCGCTATTTGATTCGATTATCGCGGATATAGGCACCTATTGGGGTTCACCTGTTTTCACAAATCGCGCCCGTGAACTCAGCCAGGTAGCATTCGCTGAATGGCTATTGGATAAAACAGCATCGACTAAAATAATTGCCTTAGCAAAATTCGGTAACGCCGTACGGCATCAGGAGCAAAGTACTGCGTCGATCGAAGGCTATTTGAACGAGTGGTTAATGACCGATAAATTACAAATTGCGGCGAAGCACAGTGAAGCCTATCAGGAGCCCAAACTGGGTGAAGCCTTATTCATCCTTGAAGAAGCCGTATTAAAAATACAAGAGTTGATCGATCTAGAGTTTCATAATAATCAATGGAGCGATAGCGGCAAATCTCAGCTTGACCAAATCAACAGTGCGTTGGCTTATTTTAACTACCAACTCATTGAATACATCGACATCAGCCGTAACGCACGTTATTTATTACTCACTGAAAAGTCTGATCACCAACCGAAATACTGGGGCACCTATGTTTTTCGAGTGGGCTCCTCTTCGATGCATGTGGTTGAGGTCCCAAGACCCTTGTATGAATTACGTACCTATGAATACGGCTTACATCTCTTCGAAAGTTTAAATGCTAGAGCCTTACTGATTGCTGGCGCACACCCTCTGAGTAACAAAAATCAATCTTCTGATGTCATAAAAGTTAGAAACTTAAATTCATTGTTTAATATCACTCACTACGGGCTAGCATCGTATTTTGGCGATGTACCATTGCAATTTACCCAACTGCGCTCACTGCCAGAAAACGAGACAAATAGATCAAACCCTGAAATTGATGTTCTGATCGACTATACCGATAACTACCAATTCTCGAGTAACAATAACCCGCTACTAACAAATCTGACAAACCATTTTGAGGCCTCAGGTTTGAGAACTGAAGTCGCGAGAGTCGGTGTTAATAACGCTGGCGCGAATTTAGGTTTATATAGCCAATCAGCTCAATTGAGATATCAAGTAAATAAGCAGTTTGCAGTAGCATGGTTGTCATCAGAGCTACGTGATAGTTACAAACAGGGGGGGCGGTTAAGAAAAGTCAGAAACCAGTTGCTAATCGTGGGCATAGACTACGTATCAGATATAGACGTACCAGCGCATATAAACCAATTGCCGCTTAGTGATGAAGTGCTTTCTCAAAAGATTGTCCACAACATTGATGGCTATATCGCCAGTAACGACATAACCCATCTAAGTAACCTAGCGACCATTCCCAAACTGCACCTATCCGCATACACCGACCGCGCGACCAAGCAGCTGTATTTGCAAATCGACGTTGACGGTAAGCCATTAGCACTAAGCAATCTTAACTCCACCAAGTCAAACTCAGTTGCGGCAAGCTCTATCGATGAAGATTTAGGCGAGCATTTTGTGAGTGGCCGATACCGCTGGTTGCGGTTGGATAAAGATTGATGCGTAAACTTGGTTACAGCCTAGCGATTACCCTTTTATTGGCCGTGCTCGCTTTGGGTTTATACGATATTTACCGGTCCTATGGTCCCGACGTTAATGCTTCAGAGGTGTTTGAGGGCTATCGTCGAATCAATACATACGTTTTACAGCACGACAAACCCTTACGGTTTAAATACCCAAATTCATCGCTGGGTGCGAAGTTTTTGATCCACGCGGTTACAGCGCATACCGAGGCTGAAAAAAGCACACCTGAACCACTTGCCTTTTCGATAGATTATCTAGTCGGTGACTCTAGTGACGTTAACAGCAAAACATTCACTACCCGCGTCAGCGACTACCGGCATGTCGAAACAAATGAACCGCAGCCAATTTACTCGCTTAACAATGCTAAGCTGTTGGTGAGTGATAGCAACACCTTCGAATTGTCACTGTTAAACCTAGATATGAAGGCCATTAAGCTATCGTTGGGTACACTAGACCCTAGGATAAAACAAGTTCTTATACGACCATTTTATCGTGTTGGCTCATCAGTAAGGAATGCCGATATCAAGTGGGCAAGATTGAGTCGGCACGAGCAAAACCGATTAGCACGCTTCCACCCCCTCGGTCGAGGGTATATTAGTTCAGATGAAATCCGTAATGTTCTTGAGAATCGAAATCTCGCCATTGCACCATCGGGCATAGAAGGCGTTGAGTTCAGAACTCAACCGATGCAGGTCTACGATCAGCCAGATAAAATTCTTACCACGCGCTTAAGCGAGCAATCAGCATATATCGAAAAGTTAAGTTCAACCTTAAAACGGGGTGTTAGAGTCTTTGAGCCTACAACACTGATGATTGCCGCGGAGAATCTTAGCGCCGAGTCAGAAAAAAACACCGCCCACTATAGGTATAAGACGGATACTGGTGAGATAACCAAAACATCTATCCCTGTGGATGGCAAAATCATTGAATTGCCGTTATCTCCAGGTGACTATGTATTTACTGCGGACGCTCTGATGACGTTTGTGATTACTGATACACCGCAAGCGGACACGCAAGGTCGCCGCAGCACCTTTTTTAGCTTAGAACAACAGAATATTAGTTTTCCATTGAATGAAAGTGAACACAGTGAGCAGTTGTTGAAAATAGAGATATTGGCAAAGCCAATGGCGGTGTGCAATATAAGAGCCTCTTTTCGTGACGCTGAAAATTCCGTAGTGACACAGCAAGACATTTCACACCAAGAAGGGGCAAATTATTTTTTACATTCTGGCCGTTCTGAGGACATAGAAACGTTATCAGGCGTTAGCTCAACGATGATCAGAGTTGCAGCCAATTCGAAGAGCATTGAGTTAGCTAGTTCGTTAAATAGCCCGAAAGAGCACTGTTACATAAAAGTATCCAACAGCCTCGATGTATTAAGCTCAAAAGTATCAATAACTGGATTGAAAACAGAGTTTATATCGAAATGGTTTACGTTAGCACCTAATAACAAAAAGCCGACAACAGAAAGCTTGATTGCCGCGGCACAACCCCCGAACTCTGGAGCAAACAGAAATGTAGAATTTGATTCAAAAGCCCTACACGTAATCAATTATGGCCGGTATCAATTAAGCAACAACGACCAACAACCGATTGTCAGAACGTTAGTGCCAATCGGTACACAGAAATTGACCACCGTCTATGAAGTTAATCCTCAAAGCAGCGGCGGCAGCACTAGCGCTATCCTATTTTCAAAAATCGAAATCAACAAGCGCTTGGCATGGAACTTGAATGAAAGTTACAATTCGTCAGTTACATCTGTGCGGCCACGTGCGTTCTATATCAATCATGATAATGCAGAAACGAATGTTCAGTTTACGATTGACGGTAAACGTTACAATTTCGCTCTGCCTTACAATAGTGGCGAAGTACAATTGCCCAATACCGAGATTGGAAACCATACGATTAAGGTTACCGCACCCAATTCCGTGCAAATTTTCGTGAATCTGATACCACAAACTGATGCTTCTTTAAAAAGACAAGAATTGTACGTTACCAACGGTGACATCAGCTTTGAATCCCCAAAACCAATTCAAGATAACGAACTGGTTCAGCTTGTGGTCGCACAAAAAGACTCGCTGCCAACCACTACGTTTGACTTACAAATTGATAATCTAGCGTCAGGATCGGTATTGCTAAAAAGGCGTTATTCGATCAACACAACAGATGAAAATATTAGCGGCTTAGTCGGGGGGGGTAGAACACCTACATTACGCGTTCTTTCTCCTATCCACTTAAAATCAGAACTTGGTTTTGCTGAAAGCGGCAACCGCATAACGCTCAAATTCGAAGATGGTATACAGCGTTTTGTTGCTGTAAAGGTGTTAGATCAATCCGGCACCACTCTTGGGAAATCTTATCTGGATAGGTTGGGTCAATGAACATAAAAGTAATTTTCGGCGGCTTACTGATTCTATTCATCGCTTACCAAAGCCACTCATTTACCGAAGACAAAAAAATAGATGATATGACTATTATCAGAGATAAGTTAAAAGCACTCATATTGAGTAAACAGTCCGGGCTCGCCCCCCCCAAACTTCATGACCTCAGAAAAATGGCAGCCTCTTTCGTGTTACATTTAGATAGACCGCAAGTGGAAGTCCCCTTGCAAACTACTGCTTCCCAAAATACAGATAACCAAGGGGAACAGAATGATTCTAGTTGGTCACGCCTTGATACATCTGAGGGGGTTGGCCTAGGACATACTCTGGTTCGTAAGCAAGGAGGTAATATATTCATACACGCTCCCCATCAATTTAGCGATAAGCTTACTGGTGAAATCGCATTGTCTGCTATGCAATTCAGCAAGAATAGTGATGCTCTCTTTTTAAATAACCAACATCGTAATGACGTCGATTACAGCCGCCTTTCTGAAAGCATATTGACTCAACTGACGCAAAAATATATTGATACCACACCAGACGCCGTTGTCGTTCAGTTGCATGGATTTGAGAGGAAGGCTCGTCAATCGAATCGTGCTCAGCAGGCTGCTTTTATAATTAGTTCTGGAAGCAAACGAAGCCTAGAGCTTCCACGAAAACTAAGTAAATCCTTGCAGGGTCTTGGATTTAAAAACGTACTGGTGTTTGGTGACGAGGCCCACGAGTTGGGCGCGACCAAAAACCCCGTCAGACAACGTATGTATCAAATGCAACACACGAAATTTCTGCATATTGAAATAAGCTTAGAGCAGCGAAAAGAGTTCATTAAAAATCCGCAAGCAACAGCACTGTTTTATCGTTGCCTGGATCTGATCAGCGAAAACGACGGTTGATAACGGTGACCTCAAAATTACGCTTACTACTCTTGTCCCTTGCGTTAAGCAGCAATTTATATGTGCTTGGCGCACTTGCTCAAGCAAATGTAAATAAACCAACACCATTTTCAGAACACAAGCCAAAATTTCAAAAACAATCAGCAGCTAACCCTAGTTGGCAAAGTTTACCGGTTCACGAAATAGACGTGAATCAACCTCATTATCAAAGGGATGGCGAACCACAACATTTTTTTTCGAACAATACAATTCGCATAAGCCCCGCGCGTCCCATATATATCAAGGTTACTCCTGGGCAAAGTCTAAAATTTGAACGCGAAACATCACACCAGACTGGCACTCACAAACCCATACCGATCAAAATTCATGTGGCGCAAGGCCGTGGTGTTTTTAGAGAACAAGCTGACAAACAATGGCGGAGCGATTACCTGCTGTATCAAAACAATCTATCTCGACCGGTCTGGTTAATGTTGCGTGCTGACAGTCTGTCAGAGAAATTTAAAATATTCATTAAGCATTATGACGAATTGAATTCTGATGATGAATGGATAGATCAGGGGTCAACCCTAGAAGACTTTGTTCTTATTGATGTCTACCCACGCAAAGAAAAGAAGCACCTATTTTCCTTACAACAGCATGCGTATTTTGAGTACAAAGCAGAATACCAACAGCGTATCAAACTGGATTATTATACCGATTTCAGCACCCTCGCAAACACAACGAACCTCAATGTGGAATTGAACTGGTCAGTTGACGGGCAACCCGAACAATCGCAAAAATTCTACGCGAACCCCAATATTTATCAAAAATATATATCTCAATGCGCCCTAGTACTCGGCTTTAAAAACTCAACGATTATCGAGTTAAATAAGGGGCAAACAATTCGCCTGAGATCATCGCATAATGGTTTCCTCGGTTTACTAAATAATCGGTCAAGTGACTATTTATTTGACGTCAACAGACCTAATTTAAAGCGGAATGACTCTTCGAGTGCTGGTGAGGCTACGATGGAGCAAAAATGGTACACAGTACTACGTTCTTTGCAGCTTCCGGTTAACCTCAACCTTTCGGATAACAACAATACGTATCTGCGCCGACGTGGCTTATACCCCTATTCCAACTCAGTTCCATCTAAGACGCTTTATTCAACAAAAGGTACAACCTTAAAGAAAGAGTTAAACGAACTCTTTTTTAGCCGTGAAAATTCCTATTCAAATTACCAAAAGTTGGTGTTAGGCCAGTTTTACCAGCTCAACCAAGACATCAGCGAGCACACTTTTACGATTCCAGATAACCGAGTAGGAAGAGAACTGGAATTAGAAGTTGCCCTGGAAAATAGTTCTGACGAACTAATACCTTTGAGCGTACAATTTGATCAGTCGCTACCAACACACTGGTTAATTGCTAGACGCTTAATAGATTCGCACGATCGGCCAAATTTACTGTCTACTTTTCTCGAAACCAGCATAGATCAGGATCACAGCGCGCATGTTAGCGAGAGTGCCGCGTTTGCGCGTTTTAGAGAGAAAGCCCCAACTGTCACTACCGGCATCGCGTATATCCACGCACCTCAAGATACTAAATTCGCCCGTATTTTCGTTCAGAAACCCAACCATGATAAGGCCAACAATGTACAGTCTCGCTCTAGTATTTGGGTATCACTGCGCGATTTCACATATCGTTCAATCCTAAATGACTCTAAACTACTCACTGCGCCTGAAACTCGGGGCCTGAAACAACTAACCCGTGCTTTTAAAACACTAAAAAACATTGAAGCCACTAGCCTCCGCGATAAATCAAAACTGTTAGAGGTACTTGAAAACCTACCGCAACAAGAACAAACTGAACTCATACTTTGGGCTCGTTTGTATAAAAGCGCACAACAATCTTGGTTAGCGATTTCTCAGAAACTGCAAAGACCTACCCGGATAAGCGGCAAAGGAGGCATGACGCGCTTCGAACAGAACGACGACTCATGGCTAAGCAGCTTAAAGAAGATGTTTGAGTCTGATAACCCTGAGATGGCGATCAACTATCTTAGTGGAACGGCACTTTACAATCCCAACCTAGGTTATCGCCAACACGCAATTGACCTGCTTTACTCAGGCGCCGATAAAAAACTCAGTCTGTTTCGTTTAGAACAAATCATGTTAGCGGCGATATACGAAGACACACGAATTTTGCCGTTGATTCACGAACAGTTATTATGGGTATTGTCCAAAACGGGAAAGTTTGAGCTAATCAAAGTAATACCGAAGTTGTCACAAGCAACAGAGCAATATGACTTGTTAACAAGCATCGCTGCCCTCGATGATCAAGGTGCGCATAAACTTATTGAAAACACACAATTAGATCTAAATTCAGACTTTGCAAACCTAAGAGATGTATACAGAACTATCAACTCTCCTAGCCCTAAAGCGGTTACTGAAAAAAATCGAACACCGTATTCTAAAGTAACAACGGCTGAACAAACTCAGGTGTTGGGACGCTTCGGCTATTGGAAAAGCAATAACCGCCCTGCTCGTGTATATGACCACCATGTGCTTTTAAATAACGTCGAACGGCCCAACTTGAAGATCGACGCGTTTCTAGTTGACCGAAATAAGCAGATACAGCTTGTTAGTAATCAACTGGGGCGCTACCGAATTAAAGTTGCACCAATTTCAAGTTTGAACGGTGCTGGGGGACAACACCTTTTCACACAAATACATCTGCGTAATGACCAAGTAAATCGAGCATACTCTATTGCCAACCATGCAAGAACGAGATGGTGGTTTAACGCCCATCATGATGCTATGCAAGACGTTCAACTAAATTCAGATGCTGTAAACCAGCATTTTATCGGCATTGTGAGTGCTCTGCCAATCGATCAGGAATTCCACCAAGCCGGAGTACTTACCATTACCGCAGACCAACCATCGATAGTCTATCTAGAACGACTTGAAGACCCTCTTTCTCTGTTGCAAATGCAGTCAGAGAGCAACGACACCGTAGATAAAGCCGGTATCGAACTAAATACTGTTCAAGCTCAAAACCGTGCCGACCTGCGAGGCAACCTATCACACAATTGTAGTGAAAACCGATCAGTGTTTTTAGCGCAATCATCTTGGTATCGACCGCTTAGCATCGAGCACATTGCATTCAAAGCACGAACAAGTGCTGCTACGATCATGAATATCCAGTCACCAATCCAAACGTGCAATCTCGATAAGCCACTGGTCGTTTCCTGTGTTGACGACCTCACTAAGGGGCTTGATAAGCGCGATATAGCTTCGGCAGCGAGCTTGCTAAACTTGGCCAACAACCCTTCACTTCGACTTACCCGGCCTGGCATTCGATCCAGTGTTTTTGAAGTTATGAGCTGGCGAGAATTAAGAGATATGCAAAGTCCAGCGGGATCAATCAAGCTCAAAGATAGCATCGATATTCCGCTAACGACCCTTGCCCAACAACGCAAGCAGCTAAGCACAACTTCATTAAACTCGCCCTATCGAATAACTGGTGACTCGGTTCAAGGGTTTAGCTTCTATAGCGATAACGCGAACACCAGGAGTGTTGTTCTGCAGGTTGATAAAACAGGGTTCGATAAGGCTCGTTCGGTAACCGTGTGGATAAAAGTTTCAGGTAACAAACCAAGCTCAGTTACTCTGGAAACGGGAGTTCCTAGCACCCGGAATTTGGAAATTGCACGTGGAAACAACGATATAAAAATTTGGTTAGCTCCGCAAAACAATGATGACTCATTGTCAATTTCATTCGAACCAAGCAACAAGCTCGCCAATCGCTCGCCCTCAGCTCAAACGCGCACATACCAGGTTGCGACAGCAGATCAACCTGTTTTAGTTAAGGTGTTCGGCCCACAGTGGCTCAAAAGTATACGACGCGTTGGTGACAGTGTTTTGATCAAAGAGCAATACATCCACAAAGGCTGGCAGACTCTGAAATTCAAAGCTTCAGGCCAGTCACAAGCACTGTATCGATTTTACGTTTTACAAGAAAATTACCGCCCAGGTGGCGCTGCTGATTCGCCGACAGTTACGGATATACTCGCAACCTTAGACGGAACAATTGATACCAGTTTAAGTCGAGCGCATACGCTTAATAGGAAACAAAGCACTTATAGCCAACCGTCAATATTCAAAGAATTCAAGTCCCTCAATGATTACGGTGGTACCCCCCAAGCCAACGGCCACAATTTATTTATTGAACCGAATAAACTTGGCTTTAGACCCTTCACCTTTGGAATGGAATTGACGCATGCCGACCGACAAAATGGTGACGATGACTTTGAGTCTTTTGTGGATTTATTAACAAACTACACGGAACTGCATGGCTTCGCACGCCAACGCAACAATGAGCGTGGCGACAGCTTTAGTCTCGATGGGCGTTACCGACATTATACCCAAGCCGACGTCTTTCAGCTTTCAGCACGCTATGACCACCAACCGATCAGGACTTCAAATGGTCTTAGTTGGGGCGCTACGCTTGAGTCATGGCATCAGGACAGCCAAGCAAACCAAGGAGATATTACTAGCACACGGCTTATTGCCCGGCTGGGTTATCAAAAGGAACCGTCTCAACGCCATCGATTGACCACACGTTTCGATTTATGGAAACGTGCCAGAACTCTCGACCAAGTATCGAATTTTGACTTGGTCGACCCTGATGTCTGGAGCCTTTATAAAGAACACCATCAACATGGCGCGAGCCTTTCTCAACGTTGGACCTACCGCAATCGCCTAGATTCTCAACTATACGCTGATGCTGGGGTCGTTTTAAACGAGGGTTTAACCACAATTGACCGCAATAGCGTACAACTCGGGTGGCGGGCGTATGTTAAGCGACGATCATTCGATATCAATTTGATAAATCGTCGATTTTTCAAAGATCAAAACCGCGATAATGCGTTTACTCGAAATGACCTTAGAGTATCTGGGGACTGGCCACTGCCGTTCTCGAATAACTCCAACCTTAAGCTTGGAGTTCGAGCTCAATATAATTTTAATGGCAAAGATGTATCTTGGTGGCTTAACCTCGGGTGGTTTCAACACGCAGGCCAGCAACTTCATGATTTTCGACCTGGAGAGTACCGCTTTCGCTCAGTCAGAAACTGGTGGCTAGAGAATACCTCAACCGACAAAAAATTTGGAAGCGAATAAGCGTTATGCGACATACCGACTTCTTTGAAAACTTAAATGAAATCGACCGACGTGTATTTCGTACCAAGGCCGAGTTCTATGCGGGTGAATTTAAACGCCGTCTCTCTTATGAGTTATCCGCCAGTGATAGCCTTGAATATTTTCTGAGCGTAATAAATGATCAAGCCCGCCTTATTGAAAGGCTAAAACAACGCAATACGAGATTTAGAAAACGCATACGGGTAGCCAATCAAGGGGACGGTAAAAATCGACTGCTCATAGAATATTCGGAAGAACTAGGCGCAACGAAACGCCAACTTAAACACGACAGAAAAGCACTGACACGCTATCTCGACGCCGAAGCGTTAAACGACCGTGTTAAAAAACAGATTGGTGATGCTGAACGGTCCTTAATCTACCTACTGGGTCGTGTCAGCCATCTGTTCAACCGTTTGATAGATGATCAGCTTATGGATAGCGCATCTGCCATTGAAATTTGGCATGACCTCAATATAAATGAGCAACTAGAAAATTTACTTTTCTACCAAGGCGATACGCGGGTAAAAACTGCGGCCGTTAATGCACTTTGTGGAATTGCCAGGTCCGTCAATACGGAAACACAAGTACAGTTGCTTTCGGCTGATATTAAACAAATGGTATTCCGCTTTGCACAAGACTCAAACCAAGATGTCGATTTACAAAACGCGGCGCTCAAAACTCTGTGCCTCTACGCCATCACTGAGTTTTCAGAAATCGCTGAAAATAGACGATTAAACTCAGAAAAAAAACAGCGTTCAGAAGATGATTTTTTTGTCCGCGCGACCATTGCTAACTTAATTTGTCAGAACTTCACTCGTCTACAAAAGGCATCCCATCTGCTGCATTACTTCGCCGAGGACGTCAGCGATTTTGTACGACAAGAAACCCTGCGCTCCCTAACGTTAGTCCCCACAGAAGCCGCCATACTGCAAATAAAACAAAGTTTAAAATACGAGCCCGTGTCGCAAGTTCGCGCAACTGCCCTATTGGCTCTGCCTAGTCTGGTAAGCACTGATATATCGGCTGCTAAAAATACTAAAAACAGTTTAATAGAGTTATATGAGAACGAAAAAGATGAGTTCTGCCTTCGCAGTCTGTTAGACACAACATCTGCGATTGCGGCACAAATGTCGCAGCTGAATGATCAAACGCTACAAACGGATTGGTTTACCACCTTTGAACCGCTTATCTCTGGTTTGCATATTAACAGCACGAATCTCAAGGTACGCCGGTGGGCTGCGAACGCTCGAGAATTCGTTTGGGTGCACGCGGGTGGGCCGCAAAGACGTGATCAATTTAGCGAACTACAGAATGCGGTTCAACACTTACCGCTGAGCAAACAGCAAAAAATTCGCAGCCAAGCCCTGAATGGCCTAGGTAAAGAAGATCTTGGACGCATTCTTAGCGTGATAGCGCAAGAAGACTTTGGCCTAGACGTAACACCCAAGACAGACTCACTAAAGATAAGTCGTTGGTACAGATTTCGATTTCGGTTCTGGCGGATGATTTATGAATTCAGAAATTCAGCGACCGATAAACGTCAGGGCCATAAACATATGGTCGGCCGCGTATTTTACGGCACCATGTCGGTGCCATCCAATCGCTTAGCTGAACAAACCCGTACCAAAGTGCCAGGGGAACCCGTTAACATCACCGCGGAAGACGGGCCGCGCAATTATCTGCCCCTAGTCGACGAACTGATATCCAGTCTGGATCAAGGCTGGCCAACCCAGCCAATTGAGATATATACCAGTGAAGGCATTACAGCGATTTACCCGCCCTCTGGTTTCATCGCGCGTTTGCGTGCTCGTTGGCGCTTAATATGGCTTTACAGTGAATTTTCAAAATTGCGCAATTGGAGTGATGATGCTCCACACAAGCCAGACACTTATTTACAAGAGGTTTCAAACCTTGGGTTCGCCTTTCGCTTACGCGGTTATACCGACCCGTGTGGCCAAGCTTACCCCCCGCATCCATCTTTGGCGCAGTTTTTCCCTAAGTCTTCGATCGCTAGTGTCACCCTGCCAAGTATTGCACTGCTCTGGACGGACATTAAAGAATATTTCTTCTCAATATATTCAAACAGCATTATGCATTTGTGGATTTTTCTAGGCGGGTTTTGTGCCCTGTTTATGGGTAAACACGCGTTGATTAATGTCCAAATGAATCGCGCGCGAGCAGCAATACCTTTGTCGATTGGCGGCTGGGGTACACGCGGAAAATCTGGAACGGAACGGCTTAAGGCCGCTGTTTTTAATGGCTTGGGCCTAAATGTTATCTCGAAAACAACAGGCTGCGAAGCGATGTTTTTAGAGGGAAACTCTCACCAAAACCTTAACGAGATGTTTCTGTTTCGGCCGTATGACAAAGCTAGTATTTGGGAACAAGTTAATTTAATGAAGCTTGCTCGTAAACTAAAAGCGGATGTTTTTCTGTGGGAGTGCATGGGCTTAACGCCAGCTTATGTGCATATATTACAACGGCATTGGATGCGTGACGATATCGCCACCATCACCAATACTTATCCAGACCATGAAGATGTACAAGGCCCCGCTGGAATCGATATTCCAGAGGTAATGACTGAATTTATTCCGCCTAAGTCAACCTTAATCACCTCTGAAGAAATTATGTACCCGATATTGCGTAATGCCGCTGATCGCCTAAAAACAAAGTCGGTTCCAGTGACTTGGCGTGAAATGGGCACGGTTACCGACGACATTATTAACCGATTCCCATACGAAGAACACCCAAACAATATCGCCTTAGTCGCTTCCATGTCGGAACAACTTGGCATTGATCGAGCATTTTCTCTACGCACAATGGCAGACAATGTGGTGCTTGATTTAGGCGTGTTAAAAACCTACCCAGCATCAAAAGTCGATGACCGTACCTTGCAATATATTATGGGTAACTCCGCCAACGAACGCCTCGGTGCATTAGGCAATTGGCGACGAATGGGGTTTGACCAGCACGACATTGATAAAGACCCGCATATTTGGGTATCTACCGTGGTGAACAACCGAGCTGATAGAGTGCCGCGCTCAAAGGTATTCGCATCGCTATTGGTCAACGATGTCTCCGCAGACCAGCACGTGATTATTGGCACGAACGTTGATGGCTTTGAAATGTTTTTACACGAAGCTTGGCAGGAAAGTTTTGAGAGCTTTTCAATCTGGCAATCCTTAGATCCAGACGAACCCGACGTTAAGTTGGCGAAGCAAACCTGTGTAACTACCGCCAAACGATTTCGAATCCCGACCAAGGAGCAACACATCAGCGTTCGTTTAGAAGCGATGTTTGCAGCGCTTTCAATTTCGCTATCGAATGAAGACCTCACCTTGCTTGCGCGAGGTAATACTGAACTGTGTAGTAAGATATGTGTTGAACACTCAATACAGCAACATGAGCTAGGTATTGCGACCCAAATAACTCATTGGCACAGTGAGCTGCTAGAGTTTACGCAATTTGTCGCTGATCTCCCTGAGTTAGACGTCGAGGTTGCCAACACCCGATTTATTAACCAGATCAAACAGGCTTTTTTTCGACGTGTTCATCATATCTATGACCCACTAATCAGCGGTGATGAAATCATACAGAAAATAGCGGAACTTACGCCAGTCGGGCTAACTAATCGCATAATGGGCATGCAGAACATCAAAGGTACCGGCTTGGATTTTGTCTACCGATGGCAAGCATGGGAACGCTGCCATAACGCTTGTCAACGACTGCATGGCGATGATGAACATGTCTTAACACAAGCACTAGGCGAATTGCGAGCGTTCGAAGAATTTGGTTTGCTATCGAGCAACTATGTTGTGCAGCAATTGCAAATACATCAGCCCTCGCCAATGTTTCAAGCCAAATCAGCGCAGGCAGACATTGTCGAGACCATTCTTAAAATTCAATCAAAATCGACGGACGAAACAACCCTTTCAATATCGGAAAGCCCTAGTAATAAAAATAAGTGGTTCGAAATAACTGTTGCTTACATAGAACAATTCATAGACCTTGGCGACGCGGTAAAGAGGCGAAAAAAAGCGGATCTAATATACCAAGATCTCGCAACTTACCGTATCAGCCGTGCAAAGGCCGCAATCGAGCTGCAGGCGCTCACCAAGCGCCAAAAAGGCGGTTGGCTGGTCAAACAACTGTAGTCGCAATCCGTCATGATAACTATATGAACAAAGCACATGGTTTATTTTGCTTAAACTTAAATATATACCTTGTTATCGGCCATTTTCTATTATCAGAAAAAATGTAACACACCTCAAAACTTCTGGTCGGGATGGGAACTCGAGTACTTCTTTGATGGTGGCGTAGGCTTTGTCTGTTAGAGGTACGGTTCGCACTTTGTCGTTTTTAGCATTTAGGAAACTGGACTGCCCAGCCTTCGTTTCTTAAATGCGCATACCGTCTAAGCATCCGCATCGACTTATGACCTGTGATCGCGAATACCTGTTGATCAGATAAGCCAGCTTCTACAAAATGACTGGTTGCTACGTGCCTAAGAACGTGAAATTTGAGATTAGTAATGCCCGTTCGCTCGAGGGTGTAATCCCAAACTTTAGCTGATTTATAAGGTCGTATTTTGCCATCTCGAAGTCGCTTGTCTCAGTATTTGGAATGGTGTCGGCAGTGAATGAAGAACCAATAGGAACCAATAGGAACCAATAGTGGACACCCGTCTCAAAGTCTGAACATGGATCGCCACGCAACTGACAAAAATAAGATCTAACCGGACAGCCACAACTAATGCTTGTGAATTTTTCTACAATCTGAGACTCTTATAAATCAAAGGACAAAGGAGAGTTAGGATGACTCAAGCCAGAGAGACAATCATTTCGATTAGCGACACACCCTACTACC
>CALIVT010000020.1 GCA_938048185.1 uncultured Arenicella sp. | reverse complement strand
ATGGTTAAGCGTATCGTCAAGGGCGTGGATGTGGCGTGCATCGACAAACCTGATGCAATTGCAGGCTTGATTTAAACTCGTTCTTATTCGTTATTTTTATTATTGGGGCAAACGCAGTTCTGACGGCCCTGTTGGATAGATAATCAGGAAGAAATTTTATGTTCGATCTTAGTGGGAAAATTTGCTTAGTTACCGGCGCAACTCGCGGCATTGGTCACGCTATCGCGGTGCAGTTAGGCGAACAAGGCGCGACTGTCATTGGCACGGCCACCTCGCAGAATGGCGCAGACTCGATTAGCGCGCACCTTAGCTCGGCTAACATCCGCGGCGAAGGCATGGTGTTGAACGTTGCTGACGGCGACTCAGTTGATTCCGTGTTAACGGCAACGGTTGAAAAATACGGTGCGATCAACGTTTTAGTGAACAATGCTGGCATCACTCGCGACAATTTAATGATGCGCATGAAGGAAGACGAGTGGGATGACATTATGTCGACCAACTTAAAATCAGTTTACCGCCTGTCTAAAGGCGTGTTGCGTGGCATGATGAAGGCGCGCAGTGGCCGCATTATTAACATAACATCCGTGGTTGGCGTATCAGGTAATGCTGGCCAAGCCAATTATGCGGCCGCAAAAGCGGGCGTGATTGGTTTTACTAAATCGCTTGCGCAAGAGATTGCCTCTCGTGGTGTAACGGTAAATGCGATTGCGCCGGGCTTTATCAACACTGACATGACGAAAGCATTAAACGAAGATCAAGTTGCAAAAATGACGGCAAATATTCCCGCCTCGCGTTTAGGCGAGCCGGCTGACATCGCTGCTGCAACCGTGTTTTTAGCCTCCGACGAAAGCGCTTACGTAACCGGCACCACAATGCATGTAAACGGCGGAATGTATATGACCTAGCTACGTACTAAATAGACACAAGTTATTTATCAAACGAATGGTAATTATTTTGCAAAGTTGTGGCTTTTTTATATAATGCGCCGCATCGCACATGAACTGGCAGAATGAAGTGCTCTGTCAGTTTTAATCAGTAGTATTTATCTAGCGTAAAGTTGAAGTTAGCAATGTATGCTTACCAGGCCAAACGTTAAACAGCTCCCTTAATAGAGGTACACTCATGAGCAGTATTGAAGAACGCGTAAAAAAGATCGTTGTAGAACAATTGGGCGTAAACGAAGACCAAGTCGTTAACAGTGCATCATTCGTTGATGATCTAGGTGCCGATTCACTCGACACCGTTGAATTGGTTATGGCTTTAGAAGAGGAGTTCGAAACTGAAATTCCTGATGAAGAGGCTGAGAACATCACTACTGTTCAGCTTGCTATCGACTACGTAAACAGCCACAGCAGCTAGTTAGTCGTCTTTATGGAAGCAGTCTAAGCGTTGGTTGATTTAAACCACACTGACTTACCTTCCAGGAAGTACCGAATAAAGCCACCTTGGTTAGCGAGTAGCTAAGCGACGTGGCTTTTTTCTTTTATACTCAATAATAATAGTACAAATGCGTCAATAAAATTATGAGCAAGAGAAGAGTAGTTGTTACCGGCATGGGAATTGTGTCGCCAGTCGGGCTTACCTTAGAGCAAAACTGGCAGAATATTACCAATGGCATTAGTGGTATTGGCAAGATCGATCTATTTGATCCCCAAGGGTTTCCCTGTGAGATCGCAGGCCAAGTTGATGATTTTGATCCTGCCGCTTACATGCCTGCTAAAGAAGCACGCAAAATGGACCGCTTTATTCAATTCGGCATGGCTGCGAGTTTAGACGCATTTAAAGACTCTGGTATAGAAGTGAGCGATGCTAATGCCGAACGCATTGGCGTACACCTTGGTTCTGGTATCGGCGGCATTGAAACCATTCAAAACGCGACGCTCACTCTTGAAAATCGGGGCGTACGACGCGTTTCTCCGTTTTTCGTTCCCAGCTCAATCATCAACATGATCTCGGGTAATTTGTCGATCACACTAGGTTTAAAAGGGCCGAACTTATCGATGGTGACAGCCTGCACCACGGCCACTCACGCGATTGGCGATGCTGGCCGCATTATCGAATATGGTGACGCCGACGTAATGATCGCCGGTGGCGCTGAAGCCGCGATTACCAAAACCGCTCTCGCGGGCTTTGGTAATGCGCGTGCACTTTCGAATCGTGACGTTGACCCAGCCTTAGCGTCATGCCCATGGGACGAGGAGCGCGACGGCTTTGTCATGGGTGAAGGTTCTGGGGTACTCGTATTAGAAGAATACGAACACGCTAAAGCACGCGGCGCTCGCATTTACGCCGAGTTGTCTGGTTTTGGTATGAGTGGCGATGCTTATCACATGACGTCTCCCGCCCCAGGAGGGGATGGTGGCGCGCGCTGTATGGTCAATGCCATGCGCAACGGTGGTATTAACCCAGATCAAGTTCAGCATCTAAATGCACATGGCACGTCAACGCCGTTAGGCGACGCTGCTGAAACGCAAGGTATCAAAACCGCATTTGGGGGCCATGCCTCTAAATTAGCAATTAGTTCGACGAAGTCAATGGTCGGGCATTTGCTGGGGGCTGCAGGTGGTGTAGAAGCGGTTTATACGGTAATGGCGTTGCACACCCAAATTGCGCCGCCGACCATAAATTTGCACAATCCATCGGCCGATTGTGACCTTGACTATGTGCCTAACACCGCGCGCGAAATCGATATTGAGTATGCGCTGAGCAATTCTTTTGGTTTCGGTGGCACGAATGGCACACTCGCGTTGAAACGTTTTAACTGATCTTCGCTCTGGGTTTGGCAACCTTAGTTAACAGCGTGCCTGCGAACCAAACCTCGGTTAATGACCGAGGTTTGTTATATGGTCAAAGTATTTTTGAAACCATGGCTGTCGCCAACAGCACGCCTTGTCTACTCGACGCGCATTTGCAGCGCATGCGCAAGGGGTGCTCAGTGTTGGGCATACCGCTTGATATTGATGCCATGGTCAGCGATATCGAAACACTCGCGCAAGACCAAGAAAAAGCGGTTATACGTGCAACGCTCACGATGGGCGAGGGCGGGCGAGGGTATCTCACCCCCGAGCACCCGCAAGCCACTAGAATCGTTAGTCTGCACCCATACCCGAAACACCCATCGAGCTATTGGGAAAATGGTATCGAGCTAGGCGTGGTAGACATTCGTTTAGCCTCACAACCCGCTTTGGCTGGAATTAAACACGGTAATCGACTCGAGCAAACCATTGCCAGAAGCCAGTGGCATTCCAATTGGCATGAAGCGCTGGCGCTTGACCAACAAGACAACGTAATTGAGGGCACTCAATCGAACGTCTTTATTGTTCGAGACGGCGAACTGGCCACACCAGGTTTAAACAGCTGTGGCGTATTGGGTGTCATGCGCGAAACGATCATCGACTCAGCACATAAGCTTGGAATACGCACACAGCTTATGTCATTATCGCTGGCCGATGTGCAGGCCGCTGACGAAGTGTTTATGACGAACTCTGTAATTGGCGTGTGGCCGGTAAAGTGCCTGAATTCAGCGTCATTTAATACATTTAAAATATCCCATAAATTGCTGAAATATATAATAGAAAATGAAGTTATTCCGAATTATAAGGCTTAGTTTTTACGCCGTATTCAGCGTCGTGGTTGTGGGCGGTTATATCGTCTACGTCAACGCATTATCTGAGCCGCTGGAAAACCGCGAGCAATCGCTGGTGATTCCCAATGGTGTGGGTATTTCTTGGCTGGCAAGCCATTTGGAAAAGCAGGGGGTTATCGGCAACCGTTATGTTTTTAGAGCGTACGCGTGGCTCAACAAGCGCGATACATCGATTAAGGCGGGCGAATATACGCTAGTGGACGTCGACAACATTCCTGACCTAGTCACCAAGGTGGAGCAGGGCAAGGTAATACAATATTCGATAACGCTGGTGGAGGGTAAGACCTTCAAAGATTATCGTGCGTTCTTGAGCTCTCAACGACTCCTAAAAAGCGTTTTGGAGTCGATGAGTGACGCCGAAATAATGCGTAAACTTGGGGTTCCTGGTAAAAAACCTGAAGGTTTATTCGCGCCTCAGACTTATTTTTTTCAAAAGGGTGACTCTGACTATGATGTGCTAAAACAAGCCTTTGACCGACAAGCTCAGGTCGCTGAGCAAGCGTGGCAGAGCCGTGCTGACGCGGTGCAACTTAAAACTAAGTATGAACTGCTTATTTTAGCGTCGATTATTGAAAAGGAGACTGGCGCGGCCTTCGAGCGGTCTACCATTTCAGGTGTGTTCACTAACCGCATGCGCATTGGCATGAAGCTGCAAACCGACCCGACTGTTATTTACGGCATGGGGGACAGCTATAAAGGCAATATCCGCCGCAAAGATCTGCGCACCGACACTGAGTACAACACCTATACTCGCTATGGCTTACCACCAACGCCGATCGCGATGCCTGGCGAAGCCGCAATTAACGCCGCGGCGAATCCAGAGCAAACCAAATCGCTCTATTTTGTTGGTAAAGGCGATGGCACACACTATTTTTCTGAGACTCTGAAAGAGCACAATAACGCGGTAATCAAGTATCAACTTGGCGGTAAGCCGCGCGCGTTCTCGTCTAACCCCAACGCTGCTAGTGGGGCTGAGAAATGACACGCGGCAAACTAATCACGATTGAAGGTCAGGACGGCGCCGGCAAATCCACCAACATCGACGTCGTAAAAAATGTTCTTAGCGAACAAAATTTAGGTTTTGTGCATTCGCGCGAACCAGGCGGCACACCGTTCGGTGAGTCGGTGCGTGAACTGCTGCTTAATTCTGGCGACGAAACAATCGGTGATACCGCGGAGTTATTAATGATGTTCGCGGCGCGCGCTCAACACATAGAGACCATAATCGAACCCGCGTTGGCGGTCGGAAAATGGGTGCTGTGTGACCGCTTCACCGACGCCACGTATGCGTATCAAGGGGGCGGGCGTGGTATAAGCATGCGCGTTATCGAAAGCCTTGAGCAGAACGTGCAGGGAGATTTGCGGCCTGATTTGACGATATTGCTGGATTTGCCGGTTGAGCTTGGCGAGAGCCGCGCCGGGAAGCGCAGCGAACCCGATCGCTTCGAGCTACAAATGGTGGAATTTAAGCAACGCGTTCGTGATTGTTATCTTCAGCGCGCGATAGACGAGCCACAGCGCATCAAAGTGGTTGATGCCAGCCACTCAATCGAGCAGGTTAAAGCGTCGATCAACAACATCGTGCATGCGTTCATAGCGCAGCAAAGTTAGGGCAATGACTCAATATTCGCCGATCATTCACCCCTGGAA
>CALIVT010000019.1 GCA_938048185.1 uncultured Arenicella sp. | reverse complement strand
CAGGGCTGTTTCCCCGCTCAGGGCTGTTTCCCCGCTCAGGGCTGTTTCCCCGCTCAGGGCTGTTTCCCCGCTCAGGGCTGTTTCCCCGCTCAGGGCTGTTCCTCCGCTCAGGGCTGTTCTGTTTTATTATTTTTCTTGTTAGTGTTATCTCTGCCTTGTTCGCGTATAATCCGCCCGTAATTAACCAGATGCTTCTAAAGAAGCTGATTCGCTATGGTAAATGACGCTAACTGGTTACTCCCAGAAGGTGTTGAGGAAATTCTGCCGAATGAGGCCATTAAGTTAGAAATGCTGCGGCGCAGTGTTTTAGACGATTTAGCCCTACGCGGTTTTGACCTAGTCATGCCGCCGGTCATGGAATTTGTTGATTCTTTGCTCACAGGAACGGGCGAGGAATTAGACACGCAAACGTATAAATTTATGGATCAGCATACTCATCGTATGTTAGGAATTCGTGCGGACATAACCCCGCAAATAGCGCGTATAGATTCACACTATTTGGCTGACAGCGACATTAATCGCCTGTGTTACTCAGGCACGGTGTTGCGCACTCAGCCCTCACAAATGGGCGGGCAGCGTGAACTTTTACAAATAGGCGCTGAAATTTTTGGCATTGCAGATGAAAGTGCTGATATTGAGGTGATTGAGTCCATGCTAAGCACCTTGCGACTTAGCAATGCCAACGACCTTACATTGAGCTTGGGGCACGTCGGTATTTATCGTGCGCTGCTTAAACAGCAAACAATCAGTGACGTGTTAGAAACGCAGTTACGTGATGTGCTGTTGCGCAAATCATCGCCCGATTTGTCTGAACTCAGTGCGCGCTTGGACGTTGAGCCCTTTCAGAAGTTGTTGGGTCTTGCGGGTCAAGCAAATGTGTTAGAGCAGGCGCGGCAGCAGTTTAGTGGCGATCAAGATATAGAGTCATCGCTCGCTCAATTAGAGTCGGTGCTGCAACATTTGGCATCGGCGAACGACATTAATATTCACATCGACCTCGCCGATGTGGCGGGTTACCGTTATCACACTGGCCTTACTTTCAACGCCTTTGTGGCTGGCCGCGGTCGCACCGTCGCGCAAGGTGGTCGTTATGATCGAATTGGTGAGCAATTTGGCCGAGCCCGTCCCGCGACAGGCTTTAGTGCTGACTTAAAAACTTTGGTTAAACTCGGCTAGTGAAACGGCCGTTTATAAAAAATAATATGAGCAAAAAAGTAATTGTAGTCGGCACTCAATGGGGCGACGAAGGCAAAGGCAAGATCGTTGACTTGCTAACCGAAACCGCGAATGTAGTGGTGCGTTTTCAAGGTGGTCACAATGCTGGTCATACCTTGGTGATTGATGGTAAAAAGACGGTGCTGCATCTAATTCCGTCGGGCATTCTGCGCGACAACGTGCATTGTTTGATTGGCAACGGTGTTGTATTAGCGCCCGACGCTTTGTTTCGTGAAGTCGATAAACTAGAAGCAAACGGTGTTCCTGTTAGTCAGCGCCTGGGTATTAGCGAAGCTTGCCAATTAATTTTGCCACACCACGTTGCGCTAGACACCGCGCGCGAAATTAAGCGTGGTAAAAATGCAATTGGTACAACGGGGCGCGGCATTGGCCCAGCGTACGAAGATAAAGTAGCGCGGCGTGGAATTCGGTTAGGCGATTTAGTCTTAGATAATAACTTTGCTGATAAGCTTGCCAGTGTTATGGAGTTTCATAACTTTTCTCTAAAGAATTACTATCAAGTAGACGAACTTGATTACCAACAAGTTTTAGACCAAACGCTTGCGTATAAAGAACGCTTAATTCCGTTAACGGTCGATGTTACGCAGCTATTGGATGATTACGCCAACCAGGGTCGCCCGATGATGTTTGAAGGCGCACAAGGAATGATGCTAGACGTGGACCATGGGACCTATCCTTTTGTGACCTCGTCGAACACCTCCGCCGGCTCAGCTGCAGCAGGCAGTGGTGTCGGTCCGAATGTATTTGATGAAGTGCTTGGTATTGTCAAAGCCTATACTACACGTGTAGGGGCAGGGCCATTTCCGACGGAATTGGCGTGTGATGTCGGTGAGCATTTGGGCACCAAAGGCCATGAGTTCGGCGCTACCACCGGCCGTTCGCGCCGTTGCGGATGGTTTGATGCGGTGCTAATGCGGCGCTCTCGTCAAGTGAACGGCCTGTCGTCATTGTGTTTGACTAAACTCGACGTACTGGATGGCTTAGAAGAATTGAAAATTTGTAACGGTTATCGTTACAACGGTCAGGCGTTAAGCGTCGCGCCAGTTGGTGCTGATGCCTTAGCAAAGTGTGAACCTGTTTACGAGAGTATGCCAGGTTGGACCGAAACCACACAGGGCGCGAAGTCGATGGCGGATTTGCCACCGGCCGCGCAAAATTATGTCGCACGTTTGGCTGAATTAGTCGGCGTGCCAATCGATATCGTTTCAGTTGGCCCCGACAGGGCAGAAACGATTGTATTAAAAGACCTCTATGCGTGATTAGTCGGTAGAGGTATAGGAAAAGAATAAAATTTGAGTAAAAAGAATAAAAATAAAAACACATCAACACGAAAACATAAACGCTTGAGTACAGACATTGTTCTCAAATATTTATCGCAGCGCAACGAGCCTGCAAACACCAAATCTATCGCTGAAACGCTAGGTCGCGTTGGTAAAGAAGGGCGACAAGAAACCTTCGAAATTTTAGAAACACTGCGAGACGAAGGAAAAGTCTCGCAGCTAAGCAAGCACCGCTGGGCGCAAGCACACGCCATACAAGAACATAGGGGTAGAGTTATCGGCCATGTTGATGGTCATGGTTTTGTGCTAACGGACGAAACCAAAGAGAAAGTTTTTCTGCGTGCAGAGGACATGCGCGATGTTTTACATAACGACATTGTTAATGTGCGTGTCGTTGGTCGTGACCGTCGCCAGAAGTTATTTGGTCAAATCATTGATATTGTAGAGCGCGGTAATTTGGTTGTCGTTGGTCGTTACTTCAAAGAGAGCAATATGCATTTTGTGGTACCGGATGATCAACGCATTGGGCAAGACATTTATGTGTTGCCTGAGCAAACATTAAATGCGCAACCTGGCCAAGTGGTGTCGGTGAAAATCACCAAGCATCCAACGAAAAACTTTCAACCGTTAGGTGAAATCGTCGAAGTCTTAGGTGATTATTTATCACCCGGTATGGAAATTGAAATTGCCATTCGCAAGCATCAGTTACCACACGAATGGCCCGAGGCGGTAGAACGTCAGGCTCAATCGTTCGCCAGCGATGTAAGTGAGAAAGATTTCAAGGGGCGAACGGATATTCGTAACTTGCCCTTGGTTACCATCGATGGCGAGGATGCACGCGACTTCGATGACGCAGTGTATTGTGAGCCACTCGCAAACGGCCGTAATCGGCTGATTGTGGCAATCGCCGATGTGTCGAGCTATGTCAAAGAACAAAGCCCGTTGGACCAGGAAGCATGGCAACGCGGCACGTCAGTGTACTTTCCTAATAACGTCATTCCGATGTTACCCGAAGTCTTATCGAACGGCCTGTGTTCGCTCAATCCAAATGTTAATCGTCTGTGTTTTGTTTGCGACATGGAAATCGATAAGTATGGCGATATAGAAAGTTACGACTTTTATCAGGCGGTAATGTATTCGCACGCGCGCCTTACCTATACCCAGGTTGCGACGCTGATTGCTGGCGACGCGGATGCGAGCGAGATCGACCAGCAATTGCAGCCAGCAATTCATAATTTATACGCGTTGTCGCAGCAACTCGGTGCGCGCCGTCGTGAATCTGGCACCATTGAGTTTGAGATACCCGAGCCGGTTATTATCTTTGATGGGGAGCGTAAAATTGATCGAGTGGAGGCGCGTGAGCGTAATGATGCGCATCGCTTGATCGAAGAGTGCATGTTGGCCGCGAATATCTGCGCGTCGTTACGACTCGATGACTCCGGCGCAGCCGGTATTTATCGCGTTCATGATCGACCGGACGACGACAAAATTGAAGATGCGCGTACGTTCTTAAGACAGTTTAAACTGTTATTAAAAGGTGGTGATCAACCTGAAGCAAAGCATTTCAGTGAGGTAATAAAACAAGTTGACGACCCTCTGACGGCCAAAATTGTGCAAACAACATTGCTGCGAAGCATGAAGCAAGCGCGCTATGATGTTGAAAATACGGGGCATTTTGCACTTAACTTCGATTCTTATACGCACTTTACCTCGCCAATAAGACGCTACTCAGATCTATTGGTGCATCGACAACTACGTCGCTTGATCGATAATCCTGACTTAGTCGACAACGATGAGAAGTTTTTGGCGGTTGAGAAAACCGCTGAGCAAACATCCGTCACCGAACGACGTGCCGAGTCGGCCACCCGCGAAGCGGTGCAGTGGCTAAAGTGCGAATTTATGAGTCATAAAATTGGCGATAAATTATTCGGTTTAGTGTCGAGTGTTACTGAGTTCGGTCTATTTGTAGAATTAGAAGAGTTCTATGTCGATGGTTTGGTGCACATTACTTCGCTTGGGCAAGACTATTATCGTTATGATTCTGACCATCGTCGTTTGATTGGCGAGCACAGTGGTAGAGTTTACAAGACCGGTGACCGTTTGGAGATACAGGTTAGTCGCGTCGATATGGATCAAGGTAGAATCGATTTTGCACTTACCGACGTCAAGAACGAGAAATTTAGTCGTGGTAAAGGCGGCGCAAGTAAGAAAAATTCGCCAAAATCAAAACGCTCATACAGCCACAACACCAAGCGTGGTAACAGCGGTGCGCGTAACAAGAAAAAACGAAAATAGAGAATGGCCAAACAATCGAACAAGCCTCACTGGGTCGTCGGGCATCATGCCGTTGCGGCAGTGCTGGCAATTAACCCCGAGCGCGCTATCGCATTGTCAGTGGTCCTTAGCCCCAAAAGCGAAGCTCAGGCCGCTATTTTAGCAACTGCGAAACAGTTTGGCCTAACGGTTCACACAACGGATAAGCGTGAATTGAGCCGCCGCTGTGGCAGTGAACAACATCAAGGTGTGGCGTTAGAGGCAAAGCCTAAGCAAGATGGGGGTGACCAAGAGCTAGAGCGTTTTATCGCTACCGTGCAAGGTAGCGATAAACCACGCTCACCGTTGTTGCTTATTTTAGATCAAGTTCAAGACCCGCATAACTTCGGGGCTTGTTTACGCACCGCGGACGCGGCGGGCGCTGATGCCGTGATTGTCGCTAAAGACAACGCCAGCCCGATGACGCCAGTGGTGCAAAAGGTAGCCAGCGGAGCCGCTGAAACGATGCCGATCTTTCGCGTCACGAACCTAGCGCGAACCATGGGCTCGTTAAAGCAGCAGGGCATTTGGATGATCGGGACATCCGACAAAGCCACGCACTCGCTTTACCAAGAAAACCTTATCGGCGCGGTCGCAATTGTGATGGGCGCTGAAGGCAGGGGGCTGCGGCAGCTAACTGAGAAGCACTGTGATTCCCTGGTTAGTTTGCCAATGGCTGGTTCCGTCGTGTCGAGCTTGAATGTGTCGGTTGCAACCGGTGTGTGTTTGTATGAAGCCGTGCGACAACGCTCAAAATAAAATATCTCTGTCCAGCTTTAGTGTTACTTGTAAGCGTATTACTGAAATGCAAACTCGAATACTTTTTAGCCCTTGTAATACGACGAGCTTTTGTTCTAAACAATCCTAGTATGTGTTTAAATTGAGCACTTCTGCACGAATTTAAATAGTCGATTATGAATTTAGACAATAAGGTAGCGCTAGTAACTGGCGGCAGCTCGGGATTGGGTTATGCCACGGCAAATCAGTTGGTGTCTAGAGGAACGCGCGTCGCAATTTTTGATATTGACTCAACGCAAGGTTTAGCGGCTGTCGCGAAGCTTGGGAAGGGGGCTGCACATTTTTTTAACGTCGATGTGCGTGATGAAGAGTCGGTTGAAGCGGCATGCAATGAGGTCTTGGCGCGTTTTGGCGCTATTCATATTGCCGTTAATTGTGCTGGGGTCGCGCCCGCGAAGCGAACGCTTGATAGGCAAAACCAGCCCATGCCCTTGGGCGATTTTAAGAGTGTTGTCGATATTAATTTAGTCGGTTCGTTTAACGTTGCGCGGATTGCTGCTTCGAAGATGGCGAATAATGCGCCGATCGGGGAATCATTAGAACGAGGTGTTATTATTAATACCGCGTCTGTTGCGGGCTATGAGGGTCAAATAGGGCAGACGGCGTACGCTGCGAGCAAGGGCGGTATTATCGCTCTAAGCCTGCCAATGGCCCGAGACCTAGCGCCACTGGGTATTCGAGTTAACACGATCGCTCCAGGTATAATGGGCACGCCGATGCTACTCAATATGCCAGAACAACTTCAACAAAACTTAGTTGCTGATATTCAATTCCCCAAGCGACTCGGGTTACCCGATGAATTTGCTAGCCTCGCGGCGCATATTGTTGAAAACGCGTATCTAAATGGTGAGACAATCCGCCTTGATGGCGCAATTAGAATGCAACCAAAGTAAGACACTCAACGACCTGAGAGTTATCAATTTTTTGACCCACTAAGTAAAGAATGAAAATAGATCAAATCGCCTCGAGCAAACGGGGCACCGTGCCTGCGAATTTAAGTTTTGGAGAAGTGTTCTCTGACCATATGTTCTCTCATTCGTACAGCCCCGAAACGGGTTGGACTGATGCCTGCATTAAAGAATACCAAAATATTTCCTTAAGCCCCGCGGCGGCGGTGTTTCACTATGGGCAAGAGGTCTTTGAAGGGCTTAAAGCGTATCGCACCGAAGCGGGCGGCGTTAATCTATTTCGACCTGAAGAAAACTTCAAGCGCTTTAACCGTTCGGCCGCCAGAATGGTGATGCCCGTCGTCGATGAAGCGTTTCATCTTGAAGCACTATTGGCGTTGATTAAACTCGACCAGCAGTGGGTTCCTGATCAAGCCGGTTCTTCTTTGTACATTCGACCGGCGATGATCGCCACCACACCTAAGCTGGGCCTGGCCGCATCTTCAGAATATATTCATTTTATTATCTCTGGCCCCGTCGGACCTTATTATAAGGACGGGTTTAACCCAATATCTGTGTACGTATCAGAAACACAACGACGCGCTGTGGTAGGCGGTGTGGGTGATGCAAAGACTGGTGGTAATTATGCTGCAAGCTTGAACATGAGTGAAGAAGTTGCTCGGCGTGGTTTTACACAAGTTTTGTGGCTTGACGCAATACATGGGCGCTATATTGAAGAAGTGGGTGCCATGAATATTTGTTTTGTGTACGAGGGCGAGAAAATTGTGACGCCCGAATTAAGCGGCAGTATTCTCCCTGGCATTACACGTGACTCGATACTCAAGTTAGCGCCAACCTTGGGCTACGAAGTGAGTGAAGAACGCTTAGATATAGACACCATTCTCACTGATATCGAATCTGGGAAAGTAACTGAAGTATTCGGATGTGGCACTGCGGCCGCCATTTCGCCGGTGGGCAAGCTGACTCTACGAGAACGCGAATACGTGATTAACGACAATTTAACTGGCCCGGTTTCCAAGCGTCTTTACGCTGAATTAACCGGTATTCAATACGGCACTAAGGAAGATCCATTTGATTGGATTACGCCGGTAGTGAGTTAGCCTCGAGCGCTTGGTTTGCTGGTTTTAAATGCGGAGTTCAAACGCTTGAATTGATAACCGTTTAGGTTCTCTTAGTTCTTTTTAGCGCGTCGCAATGCGCCAACAATTGCTGGCACAACTTGCAATAGAAGGTCGTCTTCATCGGGCTCACGAATCGTTAATACGGTCGTAGTTCTCGTGAGTTCAGCACCGCCCACTACATTGCTCAAACTAAATAACGCGGTTTCGCTACTGGGTTCAGGCAGTTGGTCATCGACAACGGAGACGATCACATTTTTTGTACCTAGCTCACCGTCAGCCCAACTAAGCGTTTGGTCAACCACGCTATTATAATCAACGCCGCCCCCTAAGGCGGTTAGGTTGCTAGAGTCTACTCTGACGCTTACTGCACCTTGCGCGCTTTTCGTCCGTTCTACTTGTAGAATGGCCGCGCCCTGATCCTCAAAAACCGACACTTCCGCGCTTACAAAACCAATCTCGCCTGGGCCTTCGACAATATTCCAACCAACGTCTTTAAGCAATTGCACGGTTGCTCGGTCGTCCGATGTTGGCGTGGCTAATGGCTCCATTAATTCGTCGGGACTCAGTGACGTATCCCAATGCGATACCGACGACCCTGGCTGAAATGGGTTAGGCGCGAACATTCGAATATGGCCATTGGTTTTACCTGCCGTAAGATGCCCACTATTCGTATCGGCATTGAACCCGCGCCAAACTAAATTGCCGGTATTGGTGCTTGAATCTATCCGTTCTGAATTGCTCATCGCCGGCCAAAATTTGTTAGTAGTCTCGTCATATAGATTTCTGGTATAGGCGTCGCTTACGCCACCGAACAGTATGCCATTATTGACGAGAGACAACACGCCTAAGCCGTGTCCTATCTCATGCAGTACCGTGTCAAATAAGCTGATGGTTCCTGCAACCGCAGGACTATCAATGCCAAGCCACCAATTGGTATTTCCTAAACAGTTGCTGTTATTGTCAATGCTACTATTAAATGTCGCGCCAATATCATCCCCTGTAACATCAAGGTCTACACCGACTAAACTATTCGCAATCGCGCCCACGTACCACGTATCGGCTTGCGGCGCATTTTCAAAATTTCTGAATACGTTTTCGGGGCCAGCCTGCCCAAGTGTTGCACTAAACGGGGCGCAAAATAGAGGGTCCATATTAATTCCGATACTGATCGGCACATCACTAATCAACCGGGCTTCCCAATAATCGGCGGCCGCTCGGAATACATTAAACCGTTGTTCTCCTAATGTGCTACCAGAATTACCAGTTTGATTGGCAAATGGCGTGGCACCATCATTAAAACCTTCGTTCGGGCCATCGCGATTTACTAAATTGATTGTTGCCGCGTTAACGCTAATGCTAAATAAGTAGAGCACGACTAAAGTAAACTTCACGGTTAGTTTTGTCGATAGGATTAGCGGCCGACTATTCATTACCGCAATCCAATTTTCGCTCGCTGGTTTCTATGCTTGAGTCGTTCGAGTGGTTTGTTTGAATATTGCCTGCGCAATCAATCTGTGCGGTAATAGGGCTTTGAAACCAGCCGTTCAAATCGGCTTGAACCATACCATTTGGGTGAGTTGTGATTTTAATCGGTGGCCGGTTTTTGCTGGTTTTTGCATCGGCGGTTACCGCTTTCAGGGTGCGCAACTGTGTGTGTGGCGGCTGCGATGTAAGCTCACCGGTATTAGGGTCTAAATAGGCGTGAACGCTCGCTAGTTCGCTGCTCGAGGACGTTATCACGGTATGTTGGGTGCCTTGTTGCGGCTCTTGCGCTGTTAATGCTGACGATGCTAACAAGCCGATCAGCGTTGACCAGTTTCTACGATTCACTATTTTCTCTCCGTTGAGTTAGTTTGCGTTCAGCTAAGAGCAGTCACTGCAACCGCTAGTTACTCTAATGTCACTCACCTATTTAAGGCGCCGCTGGCTAAAAAGCCCAAAAAAAAACCCTACTATCTTGGGAAGAATAAGTAGGGTAATTTTTTCAGCAGTATCGATGAGTGGGGAAAAACCTTCCGAACAAGCTCGATACCTTGGTATACGTTGATCTTAACCTGATTACCCCTGACTTCCAATAGCGTCGGCGCAATCTCTTTACCATCGCTAATCTGTAAATAACCTCGTATAGCACTGTTAGCAATCGAAGGTTGAGAAGGTTTTTTCAGCACGGGGTGTATCGTGGGAGCTACTTAAGTAAGCCTTACAGATCACTTAGACTCGGCCGGCTTTTGTAATAGTTCCGCCAACAGAGACGATCCAGACGCAAACTCGACGCTATTCAAACAAAACGCCGCCGCGTGAAAATATACTTGATGATCCATTTGCAACAATGGATGTCTGAGTAAGTTGCAAATGAGTAAGTTGCACAAAAAAGCCCCAATTAAGGGGCTTGATGTTTTTACAGTGGTACCGAGGGTCGGAATCGAACCGACACTCCCGTGAAGGAACCGGATTTTGAATCCGGCGCGTCTACCAGTTCCGCCACCCCGGCGACTCACTGTGGAGCGCGATTATATATGTGGGTAGGGCTTAACTTCAATGGTTAATTCGTATTTGTTGATTGAAATGGAAATAAAAAAAACGCCGCTATAACAGCGGCGCTAAATCAACAATAAAGTGGAGGAGGAGAGTCACAAAAAAACTCATATTTGTTGATGGGAGAAATTATACCGTGTACTCACACGACGCCTGGCCGTATAACGCACAGTTAAGTTAAATTCGTTTGATTAGATAGCGTGTATGATTGCTGCAACACTATTGGTGTGGTTGACGCAAAAAATCAAAGTTTGTTCGTAAAAACAATGCCTTAAATTAACGTCTGGTAGTAAAATCGCGCCTTATGCTATCCGTGATCATTCCCAGTTATAACCGATCTTCAGTGTTGCGGCGCGCCCTTGAGTCAGTGATCAGTCAAGACGAAAGTAGCTTTGAACAGGAGTTCGAGGTAATCGTGGTCGACGACGGGTCGGTCGACGACACCCTGCAGATGCTCGACCTATACTTTCCTCAGGTGACTTGTTTGAGTCAAGAAAACAAGGGCGTCAGCGCCGCCCGCAATGCTGGTTTGGCGATTGCTGACGGTGAGTGGGTTGCGTTTTTAGATTCTGACGATGAGTGGTTGCCGCATAAGCTAAACGCCCAGTGGTCGCTGCTTAAACAAAGCGGCTTGAAGGTTTGTCACACTGAGGAAATTTGGATTCGCGATGGCGTGCGTGTAAACCAAATGAATAAACATAAAAAATCGGGCGGTTGGATTTTTGAGCGGTGCTTACCGTTGTGTGCTATGTCGCCCTCATCGATCGTGATTCATCGCGATGTTTTTACCGAGGTGGGCGTGTTTGATGAAACCTTACCAGCCTGCGAAGACTACGATTTGTGGCTAAGAATCAGCAGTAAATTTGAAGTGGCGTACGTTGAGCAACCTTGTATTAATAAATATGGCGGACATCGAGATCAATTGTCGCGCCAACATTGGGGAATGGATCGGTTTCGCGTGCTAGCATTGCAAAAATTTCTCAGGCATCACTCAAACTCAGAATCCGCGATGGCGCTCTCGGCAAAAATCATGTTAGAAAAAAAACTTAATATATTACTTAAGGGTGCCCGCAAACATTCAAACACTGTGGTTATCAGTGAGTGTGAGCAAGCACTTTTGGAGTATTGTAGTGACTAACTCTTCAACGACGAGTCCCTCACCAATTGGCTCATCAGTGAACAATCAATCATTGCTTACGATTATGTGTGCCTTGAATTGTGAGGCGAAACCCTGGGTTGACCACTTTGGGTTAAAGAAGCAATGCGACAAACCGTTTTGGCGTTATTCGAAAGAGGGTGCGGATATTGAGATAGTCGTCTCTGGTATCGGTTCCTTGGCTATGGCAACCGCTGTGGGTTGGGCCGGTGCGTTTTTCGAGCGCCCAAGAGTGTGGCTAAATCTGGGAATCGCGGGCCACGCAGATATGATGATTGGCAAAATTTGCCGCGTTCACTCGGTGATTAATGCGAATGATCTGCGTAAGCACTACCCACCCCTTACTGCGAAGTGGCCCGGTGATAGCAGTGCTATTGCCACTGTTAATGCGCCAACTAACAGTTACCCGCAAGGCGCGATGATTGATATGGAGAGCCACGCTTTCTTTCAAGCGGCGAGCACCTTTAGTCCAGCCGAACTGGTTCAGTCGATTAAAGTAATTTCAGACAATCAAGAGCAGAGTTTTGAACACCTTAACGCGGCTAAAATTACCGCATTAATGACGCCTCACGTAGCAATCGTGAATGAGTTTATGCAAACACTCATCGGGCTGCTGCCACAGCGTGAAATTGAGCACTCGTGGGCAAACTTGTTAACGGCACGTTGCACCCACAGCCAGCGTCAACAGCTTAATGCGTTACTCAAAAAAGCGTCAGTTCTCGACCTTCAAAATGAAGTTGGGGCACTTGGCTTGAAGCCATCAACACCGATCAATGTGCTATTAGAGCGGTTACAAGGCATGCTGGCTAAATCTGCGCCACGAATAGACAGGGGTAATGTCTAGTGGTTGATTCAATCTACATCGAGTCGGCGGTGGCCAGCCAAGCGCGAACGCAAGACATTGCAAGGCGTTACCCAAAAGCCACGTTGATTGAGATCGAACGTTACGGTGAAGTGTTCAACTCGCACTCGCAAAATTTTCGTATTCAGAAACAAAATCCATCACTGATTCTTGCCGCAAAGCAGAATAAAAAGGTGATGCCGACCCCCGCGCAATATGAGACTGGGGGCGGAGCACATTACTATTTTTCGCACATGTTGAATTGCGTTTATGACTGTCGATACTGTTTCTTACAAGGCATGCTGCGTTCGGCCAGTTACTTGGTGTTCGTCAATTACGACGACTTCTTAGACGAGATTCGTGAGATCGCAGAACAGCATAAAGACGAGGCTAAACCTACTTGGTTTTTCAGTGGTTATGACTGTGACAGCTTGGCTTATGAACCCGTAACCGGCTTTGCCGAGCACTTTGTTCCAGCGTTTAAAGACATACCAAACGCGGTGTTAGAGTTACGTACCAAAAGTACCCAAGTTCGTTCTCTGTTAAAGCAAACGGCGCAGGATAATGTTGTTGTTGCCTACAGTCTCAGCCCTAAGCGCGTTGCGCAAGAGGTTGAACTCGGTGCGCCGAGCTTGGCGAAACGCATTGAGGCGCTTGCTAAATTACAGGAGCATGGGTGGCGTATTGGCTTGCGCTTTGACCCGATTATTTGGCATCAAGATTATTTGGCTGACTATGCCGAAATGATCGAAGGTGTGTTTAGTCAGCTTGATGCCGAGCGTATCGACAGTCTAACGATAGGAGGCTTTCGCTTGCCCAAAGGTTTTTATAAAACGATGCACAAATTACACCCCGACCATTGGTTGTTCAGCGCGGGCTTGAGTGAGCAAGAGGGCATGGTTACCTACAGCTCAGAAATCGAGTCGCAAGTGCTCACCAGCGTTGGGGAGCTTTGCGAGCCGCATATTAGCGTCGATAAAATATTTGCGTATTCGTCGTTTGAGGAGCCTGCATTATGAGTTCAGAGAGTCTTAACCAGCCTGTTGCATTGGTAACCGGTGCAAGCTCAGGAATCGGTTTGGCGACCGCACATGTGTTAATCGAAAAAGGATTTAGTGTTGAGGGGATGGCACGTAATTTTCAGTCGGTTGGCGATATTCAGATGACGCAAACGGTCATTGATCTGTCTGAGTTAGATGCCTTGGCTGAGCGCTTGAAGAGCTATGTTAAATCACCCGACGTAATCGTCTTAAACGCAGGGTTTGGGCAATTTGGCGGGCTTGAGCAATTCTCTCATCAGCAAATTAAGACGCTGGTGAATACGAACTTAGTCAGTAATTTATTCGTACTTAAGCACTTTCTGCCAAAAATGAAAACGCAGGGCGGCGGCGACGTGATTCTGGTGGGCAGCGAGTCAGGCTTAGCTGGGGCGAAAGCCGGTGCAGTTTACTGCGCGACTAAGTTTGCGATACGCGGTTTGGCGCAAAGCCTAAGAGCTGATTGTGCGAACGCGAACATCCGAGTTATTTTAGTCAACCCTGGGCCGGTTCAAAGTGATTTCTTTGATGAGTTGAACTTCGCGCCGCAAGCTGGAAAGGAATTCATTATACCCGCTGAGTCAGTCGCTTCGGCCATCGCGCATGCGCTTGATCAACCGCGTGATGTCGTAGTTGACGAGATTAATTTACAGCCTATTAAACGTTCATTTGCTAAGAAAAAGAAGTAATTATCACTATTGCCTAACGCGTTTTTTACTCACATAAAATGTAATGTCGGCGGTAAACACAGTTTCGGATCTGGCGTTACTGACTACGATAGGGATAACGACGTCGCCCTCGCTCACGATACTGGGGTTGAACTCACTGACGGCGGTAATCGTGCCGGTGGCTTTAGCGACGTATTGAACTGTCATTGTGCGCGGTATCCAGCGCATTGATTTAGGCACAATTGTGTCCAGCGCTAAGCCGCCTGTCATCTCAGCCATTGAGCACAGGGCTCCTGCGTTTATCGTGCCAAGGTGATTGCGTACGGCTCTACGGTCTTTGATTTGAGTCTCACAATATGCGGGTTTTAGCGTGACAAAAATCGGTTTAATTTTGCTGAAAAAAGGCGCGGAAAAGCCGACTAATTTTGCAAATATAAATCTACCACCGGGGTAGCGAGTTAGCATTTGATAGCGTTCTAAGATAGTGGGCATAAGCTTGGCAATACCGGTTGCTGATTGATTGGTCGTGTAATTAATTACGCGGAATGCTGGTAAACCAATATAGATTCGATAATACAGTGTAAAACATAGGTAAATTATTAGTTAGCGCGTTCTCAAGCTCAAGCTAATTCGATATTATCTATTAATGAGCCCGTGACTTGGGCTTGTAAACAGGGGCTTGTAAACATTGCTTGGGATAACGTCTTGATTCGAATTACCGCAAAAGTTGCAGATCGATCTGCGCGCGCATGTCGTTATTTATTGGCGGGCGAAATTGTGGCGATGCAAAACGAGATTCCAGTCTTGGACGCGTATTCTGATGGGTACGCAACCGATAAATTTTCAGACTTACTCGCGAATACTTCAGCGCCCAACTTAATGAGTGCTGCAAATTCTCGGCTACAATATTTTGGCCGAGCGCCGCTGAACGGAGTTGGGCGCGAAATTCGTTATTGGCGCTCGGGCCATCGCGCTCAGATAGACATCGCTGGACAGCCCGGTTGTCAAATCAATTTTCGAGAGTCGCACATTCATGTATTGAATGACGAACCCTTGCATTCAGCGCTGAATGTCGAATTAGTAACCGGGCCTGCCTTAGTAATACTCCTATCAATGAATAGCACGTATTGCTTGCACGCTGGCGCCGTGTCTACCAGTGCGGGCAACATTGGCATTATCGCTGAGTCTGGTGCGGGTAAATCGACGTTGGCTAAGCACGTTGACGAACGTTGGCGACAGATATCAGACGATATTTTACCTATCCGGTTTGATTCCCAAAGCAACAGCGTCAAGATGCTACCGGCTTATCCGCAACTTAAATTACCTAATGCCACGTGCGCACTCGGGGTGTCGGAACCTGAAACTCTGAATTTTTTGTTACGGGTTAATCCCGAGCCCAGCGCGCGAGTGAGATTCAAACGTCTGCCCAAGGTTCAGGGTATGCTGCAAGTTGTGCGGCACACGGTTGGCGCCAAGCTGTTTGACACCGAGGCCCTAGTGGGCCACGCTGATTTTGCTAAACAAATTTCGATTGCGGTACCCGTTATCGAAGTAAGTTATCCGCGCAAACACAGGCAGCTTTCCAAGCTGCGTCAGCACATCACCAATTACCTCGAAAATCCGGTACTACAGAATTCTGCGAAAGCCTCTAAGCAGGCGCTGCACATAGGCGAGTAAGGTTGATTGCGTTCCCATTTGTGCTCGCACATACGCTGGGCTTGGGAACAGCGTCTCGTTAAGAAAGCCCCATTTATCTTTGATTCGAGGCAGGGCGGTTAAGTCGCTCAGGAAATAGCGCCATTCTGCGAGGTCTCGTTGTAAAAATATTTGGCTCGGCTCGAATCGGCTCGCTTGTTGAGTGAGCACGGTCAAACTTTCACTGTCGATGCTGGTATTGAATAGCGCCTCGCAAGTCTGCAGCGCGTCGAGCGTGATCGCAGCAAGTTGTTTATTTGCGCACTTTACTAATAGGCTCTGCCACTGGTCTTGATCAAGCTCTTGGACGAGCAAATGAATATCATATAGCCAAGCCAGCCGCTCTTCATTTTGATGGTGGCCCAGACGGTGTAAACTGGCGATTAAAATGTTATCAACGGTGTTCGGTATATACGCATTGGGTGATATCGCGGTTAGCGTTTTCCCGGCCGCTGCTATGTCACTCGCAGTGTAGGTTTTGGCCAGTATTTGGCGATTATTAATGCGCCAATGCAGGTCGATAGCCAGAACGCTTTCGCCAGCCAACGGCTTACTGAAAGTGCTTTGGTAAGACACATAGTCTCCTTGTATCGCAAAGTGCTTTTGGTAACCAAGTTCAAGCAAAACCTGTTCAAATTCGTCGCGGTGCTCTTGGTCGACAATAATATCGGCATCTGAACGTGGCCGTAGCCAAGGTTTTGAGTAAACGGTGTAGGCGAGCGCTGTGCCTTTAAACAATACCGCAGGCGCGTTATTTGCTTTTGAAAAGGCGTTAAATAGTTCGCCTAAGGCGCGTATTTTTAGCGCTTCGTTCGCCACCGCCATGGCCTTGCGCTGAGCAATTGTTGCCTCCAGGCCTTTGGGCAATCTCGAATATTCATTAGCTAGCAGGGTGACGCCGTGATAGTCGAGCTTACTAAGTAGCTCATCTGCTTTAAGTGTTTGCGCGTCACAAGAATCATCTTTTGGCATCAGCAAGTTCGCCAAATCTCGGAGTTCTTGCTTATTAGGTCTGGTGAAGTTCAATGAGTGTGCACCGCAGCTAAACGGGTTCAATAAGTGCTTGTTCAATCAGTTGCGATAGTAAATCCTGTATGTCGCTTTCCACGGTCGCGTTAGGTATTTGATATTGCTCTGCGATGCGCTTGCTTGCTTGTTCTGAGGAGCGACCTTGCTTTAGCTGCTCTACTAATTGCGCGCCAATGTGGTTCAAACCATAGTAAGCGCCCGAGTTAAGGTCGAGTATCACCGCCTCGTCATCGACCGCAGTAAACGACACGTGCTTGGCTAATTGGAACTTCATGATCGTTTGCGTCACGTAGGTTAAAGGCTCCCCGCTATTTTACGCGCTTTTTCGGGGCATTTCCCTTTAGTTTATTACCCCTTTGCTATAGAATCGCGCTTCGCTTGAAGGTCATGCAGTGGCTTTTGAGTAAAAACCAAGGTTTTTTAAAGGCTTAGCGGCGTTTAATAAATCGAACTCCTTGTTTCACCGATGCTTTTTATTGCGCTCAGGGCTGTTGTTTAGCTCAAGGCTGTTGTTATAGCTCAGGGCTGTTTATTAGCTCAGGGCTGTTTATTAGCTCAAGGCTGTTTATTAGCTCAGGGCTGTTGTTATGGCTCAGGGCTGTTTATTAGCTCAAGGCTGTTGTTATAGCTCAAGGCTGTTGTTATAGCTCAAGGCTGTTGTTATAGCTCAGGGCTGTTGTTATAGCTCAGGGCTGTTGTAAAGCGAATCGGGAAACTTTTTAACCGTGAGGAGCTCTAATGAGACATTACGAAATCACTTATCTGGTTCATCCAGACCAAAGCGAGCAGGTCACCGCAATGGCCGATCGCTATAAAGGCGTTATCGAGCAGGGCGGCGGAACCGTTCATCGCTACGAAGACTGGGGTCGCCGCCAGTTAGCATACCCAATTAACAAGATCCACAAAGCTCACTACATCATGATGAATGTTGAAGTGAACCAAGAGACCTTGGACGAAATTGAAAACCTTTTCCGTTTTAACGACGCGATCATCCGTAACCTAGTGTTAAAGATGAAAAAAGCTGAGACTGAGCCATCAATCATGATGAAAGAAGTCGAAGCCGAGCGCGTACGTGACGAAGAGCGTGAAGCAGCCCGTGCTGCTGAAGCCGAAGCTGAAGCGAAAGCTGCGGAAGAAAAAGCCGCACGCCAAGCCGCTGAAGCCGAAAAAGCTGCTGCTGAAGAGGCCGCCGCTGAAACTGCCGAAGAAGCAAGCGACGTTGACGCTGACGCGGCGAAAGAAGAAACAACTACCGAGGAGGCAGAGTAATGAAACGCAATGCACCTAAAAAGAGACGCGGCGGTTTTCGCCAAATGCGCCGTCGCTTTTGTCGTTTTACGGCAGAAGGCGCAACTCATATTGATTACAAAGACCTAGCTACGCTAAAGGCGTTTGTATCTGAGTCTGGTAAAATTATTCCAAGTCGTAACACCGGTACTGCGGCACGTTTTCAACGTCAACTAGCGTCGGCTATTAAGAACGCACGCTATTTAGCGCTGCTGCCTTATACCGATGGCCACAAATAGGAGAACATCATGCAAGTAATCCTATTAGAAAAAATCGTAAACCTGGGCAACCTGGGTGATTTGGTTACGGTCAAGCCTGGCTATGCACGTAACTATCTTGTACCTCAAGGTTTAGCGACTATCGCGACTGAGTCGAACAAAGCGGCATTTGAAGGGCGTCGTCAGGAGCTTGAAAAAGCGTCTGCTGACAAACTGCAAGCTGCGCAAGCTCGCTCAAAAGAATTGGCCGGTCAGTCAGTGGAAATTGCTAGCCGTGCAAGCGATGAGGGCAAATTGTTTGGTTCAGTTGGTTTGGTGGAAATCGCCGACGCTTTTGCTGCCAAAGGTCTTGAGCTAAATAAATCTGAAATTCAACTTCCTGAAGGCCCATTGAAAACAATTGGTGATTTTGAAGTGGCTGTTTCAGTCCATACCGAAGTTAGTTTTACTATCAACGTTAAAGTTATTGCTGAATAAGTAATTCTTTATATCGGTGTATAAGAAGCGAGGTCTAGACCTCGCTTTTTTATGCCTTCTCTCTAAGTGCGCTTTCTCGCTTAAACTAAGTGCGCTTTCTTGCTTAAACTAAGTGCGCTTTCTTGCCTGGTATGTCTGATCGGACTTTTTGTGACATTGTGGTTTGGCATTTTCTGGCCTTTTTGTAAGGCTAGCCAAAGCAAATTGATTGCGAATTATGCTAGAGTTATCGACTGCATAAAAACTCATTTAGACGCGTTTTCTCCATGGCCGAATCTTTTAATACTGCTGTCGCAAACTCTACCCCAGAGGAAGATTTGTTGCGCCTACCGCCGCAGGCAATAGAGGCCGAGCAGTCTATCCTTGGTTCGATGATGTTAGATAATCGGATGATCGATGAAATCAGTTCTGAGCTTGAGTCACGCGATTTTTATCGCAACGACCATCAGTTGATTTACAATGAAATCATAAACTTAGATGAGAAAGGTGAAGCGGCAGATGTGGTTACCGTATCTGAATCGCTTACGCATAACGGCGAGTTAGATCGAGCTGGCGGTCTGGCGTATCTGGGCGCATTGGCAAAGAACACGCCAAACGCGGGCAATGTAAAGTCGTACGCCAAAATTGTTCGCGATCGAGCGATTCTTAGACGTTTGATCGAGAGTGCAAACGACATTATTCAAAAGTCGTACCAACCTGAAGGGCGCACGCCTGAAGAGGTGTTGGATTTTGCTGAGTCGGTGATTTTTGAGATTGCCAAAAATAACAATCAAGCCAAGGCGGGCTTTCGCAAGATCGATGTGTTGCTCGCCGAAGCGGTCGACAAAATTGAAGAGCTGTTTAAATCCAAAGCTGAAGTCACTGGCGTGTCGACCGGCTTTGTTGATTTAGATCGACAAACCAGTGGTTTGCAAGCGGGTGACTTGGTTATTGTTGCCGGTCGCCCGTCTATGGGTAAAACTTCGTTCTCGATGAACCTAGTCGAGAACGCAGCAATTAAAGACAACCTGCCGGTCGCCGTATTCAGTATGGAGATGCCGGGCACCGCGTTGGCTGCGAGAATGTTGGCATCGTTAAGCCGGGTTAATGCGAGTAAATTGCGCACCGGTCAATTGAGCAGTGAAGACTGGCCGAAACTGACGTCGGCAGTTGGCATACTTCAAGATAAGTATATTTACATCGATGACACGCCAGCGCTGTCGCCACTCGAGGTGCGCACGCGTGCGCGACGCTTAGCTGCTGAACATGAGCACGGTCTGGGTTTGATCATGCTCGATTATTTGCAATTGATGCGCGGTAATGATGGTCCGGGCAATGAAAACCGAACCATGGAGATATCAAACATTACACGCTCATTGAAAGGTCTTGCGAAGGAGCTTGAATGCCCAATTATCGTATTGTCACAGCTTAATCGCAGTTTAGAACAACGCCCCAATAAGCGGCCGGTGATGTCTGATTTGCGCGAATCAGGCGCGATTGAGCAAGACGCAGATATCATCATGTTTATCTATCGACATGAAGTCTACGAGCCCGATACTGATCAGAAAGGCATTGCTGAAATCATTATTGGGAAGCAACGTAATGGTCCAATTGGTACTACACGTCTCGCTTGGTTGGGTGAGTTTACGCGTTTTGAAAACTACGCCGGCCCCCAGTTCAACGATGAGTAAATTGATGTTGCATTACGTGTTCATGTCTTGCCCAGTTACTCAAACCTTGACGCGGCACTCCGTCGTCTGGTTGAGGCTTTGTAGTAAATTACCGTAAACCGTCCTTGCGTTCCCAAACTTCGAATAATCGGGCTGCACATATCGTGATCGATACGGCAGCAATCACGCACAACCTTGAGCGTGTGCGCACTTTTGCGCCGCGCGCCAAGGTGATGGCCGTCATTAAGGCAGACGGCTACGGGCACTCGATGACGCTTGCAGCGAACGCGCTTTCGTCTGCTGATGAATTTGCGGTGACTGGTTTAGATGATGTCCGAAAATTGCGAGCTCATGGGGTACAAAAGCCAATCACTATGTTGTCGTCTCGTTTTGACGTTAGTGACCTCAATGGCATGTCGGCCAACGCTGTGCGCCCTGTCATTTACGATCATGAGCAGCTGGATTTGCTCTTCGACGTCGACGATGCGGCCGCGCTGGATATTTGGTTAAAGATAGATACTGGTATGGGGCGCCTAGGCTTGACGCTCGACGACGCACACTCGCTTACCAATAGACTATTGCGGCAAAGGGGTATTAATTCTATTAGCGCGATGACCCATTTGGCCAACGCGGATAATCCTCAGCACCCAAACAACCAAACGCAAATCGACCAATTTTTGACGTTCGCAAGTTCCTATTCGTTTCGCGAGCTCAGTATTTTAAATTCGGCCGGCACGCTCGCGTACGCGGAACATGCTCAACAATACGTGCGCCCTGGCGTTATGCTTTATGGTGTGTCTCCTCAACATGGTGTAACCGCCGAGCGTCTCGGCTTAAAAGCGGCAATGACCTTTAAGAGCGAGCTGATCTCGGTGAAGCGGTTGCCAGCAGGCAGCCCGATAGGTTATGGCGGCGCCTATACCCTGGATACCGGTTCACGTATTGGGGTGATTGCGTGTGGCTACGCCGATGGCTATCCCCGGCATGCACCAAGCGGAACCTTAGTGTTGGTTAATGATGTTTTTGTGCCGATTATTGGTCGGGTTTCGATGGATTTAATGACCGTTGATTTAGGCGAAATGCGCGCAGCGGTGGGTGATGAGGTGATTCTTTGGGGTTCGCAAAATCCGATCGAAGAGGTTGCAAAAAGCGCGGGCACGATTGCCTATGAGTTATTGTGTAGTATCACCGAGCGCGTTGAGCGCGTCGTTATTTAATTCGGCTTTAAGTGCTAGCTCAGCGCTACTCTCCAGTAGAATGGCGTCACTACATCATTAAACCGCTTAGCTAAACTCTAGATTATGGCAAAGAAAGCTACCGTACATTATATCTGCTCTGACTGCGGGGCGAATCATTCTAAGTGGGCTGGGCAATGTCTCGATTGCAAAGCTTGGAATACGATCGTCGAATTTAAAGAGTCTGCGAGTCGAGCTGGAGCCGCTTCAGCAATGGCACGAGGCTATGCCGGGTCAAAAGAATCGGTGAGTAAGCTAAGCGCGATCAAGCCAGAAGATTCCCCTAGGTTTTCGACCAACAACGTTGAATTTGATCGAGTGCTAGGCGGCGGCATCGTACCCGGCAGTGTGATTTTATTGGCGGGTACACCGGGCGCGGGTAAGTCGACGCTGACAACTCAGGTGCTGTGTGAAGTAAGCTCTAATTTGAACTGTTTGCTAGTTTCGGCAGAAGAATCTGCCAGCCAAATAAGCCGTCGCGCGATACGTCTTAAGTTGCAGACTGACGATTTGAACGTTGCCATTGAGACCGACGTATTAGCCATTCTCTCGATGATCACCGAGACTAACGCAAAGTTCGTTGTGATCGACTCTTTGCAGGCGATGTATCACCCTGACGTACAAGGCGCGCCGGGTGGAGTAGGGCAACTGCGAGAGTGCATGCAGGTACTAACCCAGCACGCTAAGCAAAACGATGTCGCCATGATTATCATTTGTCATACAACCAAAGATGGCTCGGTTGCCGGGCCGCGTGTTGTTGAGCATATCGGCGACGTGATGTTGATGATTGAGGTTGTCGCCGCGTCACGGTTCAGAGAAATTCGAGCCGCTAAGAATAGGTTCGGCTCAACCAGTGAATTGGGTCTGTTGGCGATGATGCCCGACAATGGTTATTTAAAAGCCGTCACTAATCCGTCGGCTATCTTCTTAGATCGCAGCCGTGACGCCAAGCCCGGTTCGATGGTTGCGTCGCTTTGGGAAGGTTCTCGCTCTTTACTGGTCGAGATACAAGCCTTAGTAATCGATTCGCATCAAGGCAACCCTCGAAGACTGGCGGTGGGGATAGATCAGAACCGCTTGAACATGTTGGTTGCGGTGTTAGTCAGACACGCTGACCTCGCAATGTATGATCAAGAGTTGTATGTAAACTTAGTCGGAGGCTTAAGGTCGACCGACCCGAGTACCGACTTACCCGTGGTGCTGGCGATGGTGTCGTCGTTTAGAGATCGGGCGATACCACAAAACTGGGTCGCCTTTGGAGAGCTCGGGCTTTCAGGAGACGTTAGGGCGGTACCCAGTGGCCTTGAGCGGATCAAGCAAGCTGCGCAACAAGGGTTCTCGCACTGTATTTGTCCAAAGGGCAATCTGCCGAAAAATATCTCAACAGACATGAAGGTCTACCCGGTTGAGACACTTTCTCAAGCCATTGATCGCATAAACGAGCATTCATAGTCGGCGGGCTCTCATCTTGCGTTGTGTGCCGCGTTGGGCGTCGCCCGTGACACCGAACACCTATCGCGCGTTTTTGCGCTTAATCTATGTTACGGAATTTATGATTTGTCGATGACGTCAAGTCAGATGCTCTGGGGTGATCGGATGCTTGGCTTGTCGACCGATTACCTTGAGTGGTTCTATGAATTGGCGTTGCCCAGCTGGAGTGCCGATAGTCGTCGTGATGAGCGTGTTTCTCCACTTTATTATCGTGACTTAGATGGTCTGCCACCTGCAATTTTCACGATAGGCGAGTACGACCCGCTACTCGACGATAGCCTGTGTATGGCGGTTCGTTGGAAGGCGGCTGGCAATACAACTAAACTCAATGTTTATCCTCAGGCACCGCACGGATTCAACGCTCTGCCAACTCAGATGGCCGGTGTGGCTAACGCCGAGATCAGTGCTATCTTGTATTCTCACATTCCGCTTTAAGTTGCACCTCGTCAACACTCGGTGCGCCTTTACTTCTCGATCAGCGTATTCGTTGTTCTGGCAAAGAGCGTCGGCGTGTAATTAGTTGATTTTTGTTGCTAGGCGGGCCGTTTGATCTTAGTCATTTCACCTATGCTGCGTAAGAGGTTATTATGGTGCTCAAGCTGATGGTCGTGGTGATGAATTCAAATCGAAACTCAGCGAGCAAGGGAATTAAGCTAGGGAATAAAGAGTATAGTAATCAGCACGTTGGAGTAGGCGGTATTTTTTGCGTTTAAAAATTTTGATTGTACTTGGCTTGTTAACGCTATCTAGTATTAGCAACGCGGCATCGGTTAAAGCAGTTGCACTGTTTAATGATCGTGCAATGCTGTCGATCGACGGTGCCAAGGCGAAGATAATACAAGCCGGTAAGACCTATAAGGGCGTCAAATTAATCAGTTCGAACACCAGTGAAGCGGTTATTGAGGTTGGCGACGAACGCAGAACTCTGCGTCTAAACAGCACGGCTACCTTGTCCGTCTCGCTGGGCACGGCCCGCAGTAGTTTGCCGTCTTCGGTGACATTGTTTGTCGATGATCAAGGCTTTTTTGAGACCGCCGCCCAGGTTAATGGTAGAAGCGTGCGTTTTTTGGTCGACACGGGCGCCAACATCGTGGTGTTCAATAGCGAAGACGCTGAGCGCTTAAATATAGATTATAAGCAAGGGCAGTTGGGCTACGCCTCGACCGCATCGGGTCGGGCGCAAATGTACAGGGTTGTGTTGGATGAAATTAGCATCGGGGGTATCAGTCTAAAGAAAATTGAAACCGGCGTTATTGAAGGTGGCTTTCCAGAAAGGCCGTTGTTGGGTATGACGTTTTTGCGTCGCTTGGACATGACCCGCAGTGGCGGGACTATGGTGTTGCGCCAGCGTTAGGCGGCACCAGCGCTAGACAGTGTTACGCCAACGCCAGTAATCAACGCTTCATTACATGGTTTTGTCGTGCTCGATAACCGCAAACGCACTGTGATTATGAATTGATTCAAAGTTCTCAGCGTGCACGTAGTAACGAGATATTTTGTCGTTATTGTCGAACTCATTGGCAACATCTCGTACCACGTCTTCGACAAATTTTGGATTGTTGTAAGCGCGTTCAGTGATGAATTTTTCATCTGGGCGCTTAAGAATGGCGAAGAGTTCAGCACTCGCTTGCGCTTCGACGCTTTTAATTAATTCGTTTAACCACAGCTTGCTTGAGCAGTTAATGCCGACCGTTAAATGCGAGCGTTGATTGTGTGCCCCGTATTCAGAAATTTTCTTAGAGCATGGGCACAAGCTCTTTACTGGAATAGTCACTTCTAGGGTAGACGCTAAGTGACCTTGCTCAATTTGTCCGATCAAATTTACTTGATAGTCCATTAGGCTCTTAACGCCGGATACGGGCGCAGTCTTCTCGATAAAGTACGGGAATTGTAGCTCGATGTATCCTGAATCGGCTTCTAGTCGCGCGACCATGTCGCTGAGCATCGTATGAAAATGCTTCGCTGAAATCACGGTCTCACTTTCATTCAGCATTTGAATGAAGCGTGACATATGCGTGCCTTTTTGGTCATGGGGCAAGCTTACTGACATCGAAAATGTCGCAATACTGGCCGACTTCGAGCCGTCACGGTTCAGCACCGTAATTGGGTGTTGAATATCTTTGATACCGACACGGTTAATTGGTATTTGACGCGTGTCTACGCTGCCTTGTACGTCTTCCATAGCTTTTACTTTAGGGAATACTGAGAGTGAATTGATTAAGTTGACCTTGTCGATATGCGCAATTAAACGCGCTTTTTGACATCATTCAAGGCTGGCTGATAAAAGGGTGACGCTAAAATAGAGGCTGCTATGCCGCCCGCGTCTAAACCGCATTCGCTTAGCAACGCAGTTTGGCTGCCGTGATCGATATATCGGTCTGGTAAGCCCAAATTCAAGGTCGGGGTGGCGATTCCTGCAGCGGCCAAATACTCATTTACGCCCGACCCTGCGCCACCCGCGATCACATTTTCCTCTAAGGTCACCAGCAGGTCGTGGCTCGCGGCCATTTGGTTAATTAGGTCCCCGTCTAACGGTTTCACGAAACGCATATTGACCACCGTCGCGCCGAGCACATTTGCGGCTTCCAGTGCGGCCGGTAGTAGCGTGCCAAAAGAAAGAATCGCGACGTTCTGGCCGTTTTGTATTACCTCACCTTTGCCCATCGGAATTTCGTGCATTGCTGGTTTTTCCAGCGCCCCAATACCTGCACCTCGAGGGTAGCGAACCGCGGTTAAGCCAACATGTTTGTAAGCGCTGTACAGCATGTCTCGGCACTCGGACTCATTGCTCGGCGCGTAAATTGCGCAACCTGGAATGCAGCGCAAGTAGCTATAGTCAAACACGCCAGCATGAGTGGCGCCATCGGCACCGACGAGGCCGGCACGGTCGATTGCCAGCATCACGTCTAGGTCTTGTACGCTGACGTCGTGTATTAGTTGATCGTAGGCACGTTGTAAAAATGTTGAGTAGATCGCAACCACCGGTTTTTGACCATCACAGGCCATGCCGGCCGCGAAGGTGAGGGCGTGTTGTTCGGCGATTGCAACATCGAAATAGCGCTCTGGGTACTCTTCTGAGAATCGTACCAGCCCTGAACCTTCGCGCATCGCAGGTGTGATGCCAATTAACTTGTCGTCGACAGCCGCCATGTCACATAACCAGTCACTAAACACATCGGTGTACGTGCGCACCTTAGTTTTTTTGCCAAACTCGCCCGTGGTCGGGTTAAAGGGTGACACGCCGTGGTATTTAATTGGTGAATCTTCGGCGGGCTCAAAGCCTTTACCTTTCTTAGTAACAATGTGTAAGAAGCGCGGCCCGTCTATTTCTTTCAGGTTGCGCAGGGTCGTCACCAGTGTGTCAATATCGTGGCCATCAATTGGCCCCGCATAATAGAAACCCATCTCTTCAAAAAAGGTACTGGGCAAGATCATGCCTTTGATATGTTCTTCCCAGCGGCGCGCGTAGTCACGCACTGGTGGAATGCCATCGAGCGCTTTTTTAGTGGTGCGCCTAACGGTGCTGACCGTCGGCCCAGTCATTAGCTTGGTTAGATAATTCTTTAACGCGCCTACGTTTGGTGAAATCGACATATCGTTGTCGTTTAGAATAACCAACACGTTGGCATCCATGTCGCCGGCGTTATTTAGGGCTTCAAATGCCATGCCTGCGGTGAGTGCGCCGTCGCCGATAATAGCAACCACGTCGCGGTCTAGCTTTTGCTGCGCGGCAGCGACCGCCATACCTAAAGCGGCGCTGATCGAGGTGCTTGAGTGACCAGCACCAAAGGTATCGTATTCGCTTTCACTGCGCTTTAAGAACCCCGAAAGCCCACCGGCTTGGCGAATTGTATGCAGTTGATCACGGCGCCCGGTTAATATTTTGTGAGGGTAGGCTTGATGGCCGATATCCCAAACAATTCTGTCATCGGGAGTATTAAATACGTAGTGCAGGGCCGTGGTGAGTTCTACCGTGCCTAGGCCCGCTGCTAAATGCCCACCAATTTTGGATACGGTATCGATTAGAAAGCCGCGAGTTTCGTCACAAACTCGCTGTAATTGATCTTCCGTGCACTGACGCAAGTCGCTGGGTTGATTCAGCGTCATCAGTAGTGGGTACTTATTGATTAGGTCAGTCACTTCTATATATACGATTGTGCGGCTTTGTTTTTTCTAATAAATCAAAGGTTTACCATGTAAGCTAAATCTAACTTCTGCGTTTTATGGTAAGCTCAGCCAAGTCTTCAAGTAGCGAGGTATTATCACTGATAGACGCTATGCTTACTATTGATTCTTGATAAAGATTTGTTGCCAGTTCTTTAGATTGCGCCAGACCAAGTAACGCCGGGTAAGTCGACTTACCCAATGCCTGATCTGACCCGGTAGGCTTGCCAAGTTCTTCGGTGGTTGACTCAATATCTAAGACGTCGTCCATCACTTGAAAGGCGAGCCCGAGTTTATCTGCGTAGTCGCCAAGCGCATCAAGTTGTTCTTGCGTCGCGTAGTCGCTGCAAAGTGCTCCACAAATAACCGCCGCATTGATTAATGCGCCTGTTTTGCGACGATGGACCTCTTCCAAGGCTGTTCGCGCTAGCGCTTTGTCAGTTGCGAGAATGTCTAAAATTTGCCCACCGACCATGCCGGTCGCGCCCGAACTTTGCGCTAATTTTAGGCAGATTTTTCGAGCCTGTGCATCATTTAAGTCTGATGTTTGATCGGCGATCAGCTCAAACGCTAAGGTCTGTAGCGCGTCACCTGCCAGGATAGCAGTCGCTTCGTCAAATTTAATATGATTGGTTGGCTGGCCGCGGCGTAAGTCGTCGTCATCCATTGCGGGTAAATCATCATGAATTAGCGAGTACGCGTGTAAGCACTCTAGTGCTGCCGCTACGGCATCTAGGCGTGCCAACGGTGCGTCCAGTGCTAAGCCCGCCCCGTACACGAGTAATGCTCTAAAGCGTTTGCCAGCGGCAAGCGTTGAATAGCGCATCGCTTCGCTTAAGCGTTCAGGAATTTGCGCCTTGCTGAGCGCTGAACTTAATACTTGTTGATTGCGCGCTTGGTACTCGCGCATTACATCATTCATTGTTAGCCATTCGCGGTTTCTTCGAATGGTTCGGTACTGAACAAACCATCGTTATCTTTAACTAGGACGTCGACTTTTTGCTCAGCCTGTTTTAGCACTCCATGACAATGCTTCATCAGTGCCACGCCGCGTTCGAAGTCACTCAATGACGTTTCCAGTGCTTGGTCACCGCGTTCCATGCGTTCAACGATCGCTTCAAGTTCTTGGTAGGCGTGTTCAAAGTCTAAGTCTGAGATTTTCGGGTCGGCCATTTGCTGCTCATTTGTAATTAAGAGTATCTATTGCTGGGTATTCTAACACTGCTGCACGTGCTTGCCCTCATCATTGAAATTTTTACTCGGTATTCACGCACAAATCGCGTTAAACTTGGCGCAACAATTTACTGTTCTTACTTTCTTTATTTAATGTCTACTGATTACGATTCTTCCGCAATTGAGGTTCTGACCGGCCTTGAACCTGTGCGCAAACGCCCAGGTATGTACACCACGACTGAGCGCCCCAATCACTTGGTGCAAGAAGTGGTTGATAATAGCGTGGATGAGGCGATTGCCGGTCACTGCAAGCGCATTGACGTTACCTTGTTTAAAGACGGCTCGGTTGAAGTAAAGGATGACGGGCGCGGCATGCCAATCGACATTCACCCCGAGGAAGGGGTGCCCGGTGTTGAGGTAATTATGACGCGCTTGCACGCCGGCGGGAAGTTTTCAAATAAGAACTATGCGTTTTCTGGCGGCTTACACGGAGTCGGTATTTCGGTGGTGAACGCGCTGTCGAAAAATCTAGAGGTTTGGGTTAAGCGCGGCGGCGTTGAATACAATATGTCTTTTTCTAACGGCCTGAAAACCAACAGCTTAGAAGAGATTGGCAGCGTCGGGCAGCGTAATACCGGCACAGCTATTCGTTTTTGGCCTGACGAGTCTTTCTTCGATTCGCCCAAGGTGCATGCCGGTAAGTTGTCTCGCTTACTACGAGCTAAGGCGGTTCTATGCCCCGGTTTGACAATCAATTTTGAAGACGAAGGCACGCCCGCGAATAATGATAGCTGGTACTACGAAGATGGTTTAAAAGCTTATTTGATGGGCGCGCTGGGCGATTATGAGCACTTACCTGATCAGGGCTTTCAAGGCGACGAAAGCGGCGAAAACGAGCAAGTAGAGTGGATCGTCGCGTGGGCCAGTGACGCCACAGACCTGATAACCGAAAGCTATGTAAATTTGATTCCGACCATACAAGGTGGCACTCACGTAAATGGTTTACGTTTAGGCTTAACTGAAGCAATACGCGAGTTTTGCGACTTTAGAAGTCTGCTGCCCAAAGGCGTAAAACTGTCGCCGGAAGACGTGTGGGCGCAGTGTCAATACGTGTTGTCGGTGCGCATGCAAGATCCACAGTTTTCCGGTCAAACTAAAGAGCGTTTATCCTCTCGAGAAATCTCTTTGTTTATTTCGACTAAAGTTAAAGATGCATTTGCGCTTTGGTTAAATCAGAACCTAGAGATGGGTGAACGCATCGCAATGGTGGCGATTGAGAACGCGCAAAGTCGTTTAAAGTCTGCTAAGAAAATCACGCGAAAGAAAGTAACGGCGGGCCCAGCTTTACCGGGCAAGTTAGCAGACTGTTCAAGTGAAGATATCGATATTACTGAGTTGTTTTTAGTTGAAGGTGATTCGGCTGGCGGTTCAGCCAAACAAGCACGCAACCGTGAAACTCAAGCGATTATGCCACTGCGCGGGAAAATTCTTAACACTTGGGAGGTTGAGTCATCGCAAGTGCTGGCCTCGCAAGAGGTACATGATATCTCGGTGGCGCTTGGTGTAGACCCCGGTTCAGGTAATCTAGACGGTTTACGTTATGGCAAAATTTGTATTTTGGCGGATGCCGATTCTGACGGGCTGCACATCGCAACCTTGTTGTGTGCGCTTTTTGTGCGTCATTTTAGAGCCTTAGTCGAAGCAGGGCATTTGTACGTCGCAATGCCACCTTTGTATCGTATTGATCAAGCCAAACAAGTTTTCTATGCGTTGGACGACGCCGAGCATGATCAAATTATTGCGCAGATTAAAGCCGAGAAAGCGAACGCTAAAATTAACGTGCAGCGCTTTAAAGGTTTGGGGGAGATGAACCCCAGCCAATTGCGTGAGACGACTATGCAAGAAGCAAGTAGACGCCTAGTGCAAATGACAATTGGCATGGGCGACGGCACCGCGAAGATGATGGATATGTTGCTGGCCAAAAAGCAAGTTCCAGCGCGCAAAGCATGGTTGAGCAAGAAAGGCGACCAAGCGGAAGTATAATCAGGTGGGTAACTCTTTAGATATCCCGGTGGGATTGTATCAACACTTCAAGGGTGCCTACTATCACGTGATGGAGGTAGCTAGGCACTCGGAGACGCAAGAGCCATTGGTTATCTATCGCGCGCTATACGGAGAAAAAGGCGTATGGGCGCGACCTTTGTCGATGTTTACCGAGACGATTGAGAAGGACGGGGTTAGTATTCCTCGCTTTGCTTACTTAGACCCGCAAACTCAAGTGTTAGAGGTTGCTGTTTTGGATGTGAAATCTGGGCGCGAACTTGAATTTCAAGGTGCGTTCGCGCAAGCCGAACCAATCATTCGAGACACAAAAGGTTACATTTCGCATGAGCTTAAGCGCTGCTTAGAGAGGTCCAGCCGTTATATACTATTAGTGAATTGGCAGACATTGGACGACCACGAGAAAGGGTTTCGGCAATCCGAACCGTATGCAAAGTGGAAGGCGTTACTGCACGATTTTTATGACCCGTTCCCGACCGTGGAACACTATAAAATGATCTCGTATAAAAACTAAATTTTGTGCATCTAAATTGAGCACGCTACGCGGCGTTACGCAAGGTTAGATTCAACTAATTGATTTCTGGGGAAGAACAATATGAACACCACTTTTAAAAAAATTTCTATTTTCGCAAGCCTGTTGGCAGCGCTAAGTTTTACTACGGTAGCAAGCGCGCAAAGTCAGTGTTCGGGGCTTTCGAGTTCAGCGTGTTCTGCAAAGAGTTCTCAGTGTACTTGGCGTAAGTCGTCAGTTGATAAAAACGGCAAGAAAACCAAAGCGCATTGCCGGGCGTTACCAGGAAAATCGAAAGCGTCGAATAAGGCTAAAAGCACTAAGAAAGCCGTGAGCACTAAGACTAAGAAAGCCGTGAGCACAAAAAAAGCCAGCGTAACTAAGAAAACAAAAGCCAAAGCGACGAAAACGAAAACCAAGGCGACCAGTAAGGCTAAGAAAACCGCGAAGAAAGCTAAGCCTAAAAGCTAGTTAACCCACAATAAATAATAAAAAGGCAGCTCAATTTGAGCTGCCTTTTTTTGCGTGTGTATCTCTCGTTACTATTCTTGGATAAATGATTCTTGGGCGCTGTTGGCGCGCTCTACATAATCTTGATAGGCGGGGATAGAGATTGCGGCCAGTATACCGATTACAAAGACTAGGATTGGCAATAGCAGGCCAAAAATCTTAACCGATAACGGATTCTCTACCGGCATGGGTCCAAATTGATTGGCAGTCGATGTTCCGGAACCAAATATCAGCCATAGGCCTATCACAAGGTTTACCAGTGGAATAATCAATAGCAAAGACATCCAGCCAGTTTTATCGAGGTCATTGAATCGTCGTTTGGCTAATATGAAAACGTAGACGATCAACGCCAAATAGCCTAGCAGTAACAAGATGCCACCGATGCCACTGAACACCGACGGTTCTTCGGGGTTGAACCCAGCGAGTGCCATTATCGCCATGCCGGGTATCAGAAATGCGTAACCGACTAAAGAGTAGGCAAGGTATCTAAGACGACCAATTCGACCGTTCGCAGTTAATATTTTCGGTTGATATGTCTGGTTGCCGCCTTGCTGAGAAACGTCAGAAGTCGGTGCTTGATAAGGGTTGTTTGTCATACTAAAAACTCCGTTTAGCTAATTTCGTTTATTATATTTTGAGTAGCCAATTTTCCACCTTCCAAAATTGACATAAGTAGTTTAGCATCGAAAGCGGTAGGGTCGAAATGCTTGCGTTAAAGTGTTTCGTTTAAATAAACTAGAACGACTGGCCAGTCGATATGGAGACGATTATGACCGACATTTATAAAGCACCCGAAGCTGAGTTACAAGAAGCTAGTCAACCGAGTCAATATGGCTCCGTTGAGTCTGCGTTGGCTGGAAACTATGAATTTCACCCCGTTGACATTTTTAAACAAGCGTGGGCAAACCTTAAAGGTATGAAAACAACGTACTGGCTCGCGGTTCTTGCTTATATGGGCGTGTACATTGTGGTAGCGGGTCTGATCATGATCAGTGTTGGTGAGATGATCGATTCGACAACCGGTGAATTTAGTTTTCTAGGGCTTATTGGTCAGCTAGTTTTAACGCTGGTGATCACCCCGTTATTGGCGGGTTTATACATGATCGGGATTAAGTACTCGGTTGGGGCTAAAATTGAGGTGGGCGAATTGTTCAAACACTTTGATAAGGCAGTGCCGCTGTTCGTAATGATGATTCTGTTTTACTTAACCGTTGGCCTCGGGTTCATCTTGTTGATAATTCCTGGTATCTACCTATTAGTTGCGTATGCGTTTGCCTTGCCCTTGATCGTCGAGAAAAACATGGGCCCCTGGGAGGCATTAAATACGTCGAGAAAGGCGGTTACCCACAAGTGGTTTAATATGGCGGGCTTTTATTTACTCGCATTATTAGTCGGCGTGGTCGGCTTTTTGGCTTTACTTGTTGGACTGTTATGGGCAGCTCCGCTGATATGGTTAGCCACCTCAGTCGCGTACCGAGATATTTTTGGCGTAGAAGCAAAAACACTTAGCGGTGAGTAAGCGTAACGCTTGAGTCCTATGAAGCTTGATACGGTAGCGCTGGTCGAGACACCAGAGGGCACGGATTTGCATGCCGAAGTGGTCGGTCTTGTGCCAAGGGCGCTGGCCTACACGTTGGATTTTTTGATTCGCATGGGCATCATCATTGTGCTCGGGATCGTTTTCTCGTTTCTTGGAAAAGCCGGTGAAGGGCTCTATTTGATATTGTTCTTCGTCCTTGAATGGTGGTACCCCGTTTATTTTGAAGTGTTTCGCGGTGGACAGACTTGGGGCAAAAAGAGCTTTAAAATTAAGGTAGTCAACGATGATTTAACGCCGATTAGTTTCGGTCCGTCACTGACTCGAAATCTGTTGCGTGCAGCAGATTTTTTCCCCGCCATGTATGTCTGTGGATGTATCTCAGTATTAACCACATCTCGTTTTCAAAGGCTTGGTGATTTAGCGGCAGGGACCATTGTTATTTACGAGGAAGAGGAGCGTTATGTGTCGCACTCTTTAGATCAGGTGAGTGCGGTTGCGCCGTCATACCCGTTAACTGAAGAGCAACAATCGGCTTTTATAAACTTTGCGTTAAATCGTGGGCGCATGTCGCGCGATCGTCAAACTGAAATCGCTGAAATTATTCGGCCAAGATTGCCGTTAAACGCGACAGACGCAGCGAAGTACGCGCGTGGTGTTGGCAAGTGGTTATTAGGCGCACGATAGGGTTGGCAAGCTAAACAATGAAACAATTGGAATTTGAAGGTCGTTATTCGGCTTTCTGGAACGAAATGGAGTCTGTGTTGGCAGACACATCGAAGGCGTCGGCACTGACATTGTCAGAATTTCCGCGAGACTACCGACGTGTGTGTCAGCACTTAGCGATGGCAAAGAGTCGACGCTATGCCACCGGTTTGATCGAGCGTTTGAACGCCCTAGTGCAAGCCGGGTATGAGGTTTTGTATGGGGGGGCGTTTCGGCGACGAGGCTCAATTATCGAATTTTTGAGTTTTGGTTTCCCGGCCGCGCTGCGCTCAAACGGGGTATTTATATGGGCCGCAGCCGCCGTGTTTTTGCTGCCATACGTTTTGATTATGATCGCCTGCATGGTTAATGATCAGCTGATTTATTCCGTGATGGATGCCAGTAGTGTGCGCAATATGGAGTCTATGTACGACCCCGCGTTGCGCAAACTAGGGCGTGAGCGTCAATCGGATTCAGACATTATGATGTTTGGTTTCTACATCTATAACAATATAAGCATTGCATTTAAGTGTTTTGCTACCGGAATTTTCTTGGGAGTAGGCAGTTTATTCGTGCTGTTTTTCAACGGTTTGCAGATTGGTGCCGTGTCGGGCCACTTAACCGCATTGGGCTACTCGGAAACGTTCTACCCGTTTGTGGTTGGTCATGGTTCGTTTGAACTTACCGCAATAGTGTTTAGTGGTGCGGCTGGTCTCAAGCTTGGGTTTTCGTTGCTAGCGCCAGGACCTTACTCGCGAAGAAAAGCATTGCAATACGCGGCTAAGGACGCCATTAAAATAGTTTACGGTGTGTTCGTAATGCTACTCATTGCGGCATTTATCGAAGCGTTTTGGTCTTCGTCATCAAGCCTGCCGATTGCCGTTAAATACAGTGTGGGTGCGGCGCTTTGGGCCTTTGTCTATTATTACTGTTTCTTCTTTGCTCGTACGCGAGTAGCGGCTTATCACAGCCAATATGCAGCTTAATAGCCTCATTGTCGAAACCCGTGTGCGCACGGCTTGGTCTGCGATTGATTTGGGGTTTGCTGTGGGCAAGCTATTTTGGTTGCGTGGCGTACTGCTGTACCTTTGCGTTGCGGCGCCGGTATTTCTATTGACTCGGTTTGTTACAGACATTGGTTCTGTGCTGCCGTACTTGATCCTCTGGTGGTGTAAGCCCTTATTCGAACGGCCTATTTTATTTTTCCTAAGCCGTGAGTTATTCAGTGAGCCCATGGGATTCACCCGAACCTTGCGCAATTTTCGACTGTGGTTAATGCCGGGTTTGGCTTGGATTTTGACGGTTCGCCGCCTCAGTGTGACGCGCGCGATGTATGCACCGATCACCTTGTTGGAACGCCCCAATTCATCTCAATACAGTCAGCGAGCCTCGGTCTTGGGTGGCAAATACGCCAGCGAGGCGACATGGTTGACGGTGGTTATGTATCACGTTGAGAGCTTTTTCTACTTAGCTTTGTTAGTGTTGCTGGTTATCTTTTTCCCCGACCAATTCAAAGTGTCTTTTGCGTGGTTTAACGAGTTAAGCGGTAACAACACCTATGTTGATATCGTCTATCTCATAATCATGGCGGTAATTGCGCCGTTTTATACGGCCGCTGGTTTCATGTTGTATATCTCAAGACGTATAGAGCTTGAGGGTTGGGATATAGAAATTTGTTTTCGAGACTGGATGGTCGATTACCGGGCAAACATGGCACAGGGGCAAGGCGTAGTTAGCAAACAGACCCAACGCGAGGGCGCTAATGTTTAGTGTTTGTCGCTTCTTGGTGCTCTTGCCCCTGTTCTGGGCAGTGACTGTGAGTGCACAAGACACGGGCGCGAGCGACACTAAGCAGACAGCCGAAAGTGAGGCCGTAGACTATAGCCGAAACTTTACTCTCGAAGAGGGCCAAGAGCTGCCGCGCTCGGCGGTATCTAAGGGTTATCACTCAGAAATTAAAAAAATATTATCGGGTGATGATTTCGCTAAGAAGAGAACCGTCGAACGCTGGCGTTTTATAGACCTAGACGATGAACAAAAGAAGAGCGAGCGTGAAAAAGTCCCCGAATGGATTATCAATATCGTCGAGTACTTTGAACGCAATGACTCGAATGTTGTGGCGCTGTCTAGAGGTTTGGAGTTTTTTCTTTGGGCGATATTAGTTGGTTTAATCGTGTTCTTCGTTGTGCGTTACCGTGAACAGCTTGGCGGTTTCTTTAATAACTTTGGGGCACAAACTCCGGTACCAGATCTACCCAGTAGCATGTTTGGTCTGGATATCAAACAAGACAGTATTCCTGAGGACGTGATACAGGCCGCGCGTTCGGCTTGGTCGTCAGATCAGCCGCGTGACGCGGTGGCAATTTTGTTGCGTTCGAGTTTGATTTTGTTATTGCACGAACACAATTGCCGCTTTTTCGATAGCGATACCGAAGCTGAATGTTGCGATCGGATTGATCAACAAGCCCCACAAGCCGTGAGCGTTTATATGCGCAAATTGGTGACCGCATGGCAGTCAATCGCCTACGCGCATGTTGCCCCTAGCGATGCGGTGTTTGACCAGCTTTGCCAACAGTGGTCGGAGGTGTTTTGATGCGAGCGAAAATACTTTGGAGCGTAGTCGCTATTGCTATTGGCGTATCGGTTTATATCGTCAGTACCTTGATTGAAAAGTATGAGACACAAATTTGGTCAGGTGCCAGTCGTGCCGCGCGCGAAAATCCGTATTTAGCGGCGCAGCAGTTTTTGGAAAGTCGCGATGTGGTGGTAATAAGTAGCACCGACACATTAGACTTCGAGAGTATAGATACGAGCGATACTGTGTTTTTGTCGCGGGTTGACAGTATGCTCGTGTCGCAAAGTCAAGTGGACAAGGCTATGGCTTGGATTAGCCGCGGCGGGTATTTACTGGTCGGGGTAAGCGCCGAAATTGAAGGGCGCGCATCGATATTAAATGAATTTGATATCAGCCCCACAGAGCGTGCTATCGAAATTGAAGACGCCTTTGTCGACGACGATGGCGAGCCGTTGAAAGCCAGCGAGCGGATGCGCGAGATTAATCGTCAAATTGAAGAGGAGTTAGCTAAAAAGCCGCAAGCAAAGACCGAGGCCAAAGCAGACGCCGACCGCGCCGATGCTGCGAGCGGTGACGCGACGGATACCACAGAGCCCAAAGCTAAAATCAATGCCAATGATGACTTTACCAAGCAATTGTTCGATTTGTTAAACATCGATTATGAGCACGAATATTACCGTGTGAACTTGAGTGATGCGAGCGATCAAGCATTTTTGGCGGTGCTTGATCGGATTACCTTAGAACATGAACTACTCTATTCTGGAGGTGATGGTTTTGATGACGGCGACGACGTTTCTAGCGAAGAGTTTGATGATGAGTACTACGACGAACTCGACGAGTCGCACGTCAATTCTAAATCCGACACAGAGGTCCAAGCCAACGAGCGAACCAGCGCGAATGGCGACTATAAGTTAACCACCTGGGTTAACGATGAGCACGGTGCTCGGTTATTGCAGTTTGAATATGGCGAGGGGACCTTCACTGCACTTTCTAGCGCTCAATACTGGGAGAACGGCTATATCGGTTTGGCCGATCACGCATACTTCTTATCCTACTTAGTGCCTAACGAGTCGCGCTTACATCTCTTTTATAACGTCACTGCGCCGCCATTGTCGGCATTACTCAAGCGTTATTTTTTCGAGTTATTGCTGGCGGCATTCGTGCTGCTTGCGCTGTGGCTGTGGCGCAACGGTATTCGTGTACAACCGGTGACTCAGGTAAATGACGGGGAGCGTCGAAGCTTTGCTGAGCACCTTCGCGCCAGCGCGAAATTCTTGGTTGCGAATCAGCAATTTCAGGTTTTGATTGAACCCTTGAAAGAGGATATTGAATTGCAAATGCGACCATTTTATTCAAACTTTTCACAATTAAACGAACGCATGCAAGTCGAGTTATTGGCCGAGCGCACCCAGCTCCCCAACGATACTTTGACCGCATGGGTCCGCTATTCTAAAAAAGTTGAGAGCCAAGATGAGCTCTTAGCTGCCCTTAAAATTGGTAATGCCATACGGAAGACACTATGAACGATACATTAAATCCCGATGAGAACCCCGACCAAGATGCTGAAACTGTGAGTGCCGTAAGCGGTGATACGGTATCGCCCCCGAGCGATCAAGAACTAACCGTAAACAAACTCAGAACCTTGTTGGCACAGGTAAACGCCGCGCTGGTTGGCCAACAGCAGGTGGTGAAACATGTGGTATTAGCTTTACTGTCAAACGGTCATGTGTTGCTTGAAGGTGTGCCGGGCCTGGGTAAAACCCTATTAGTGCGCGCACTCGCAAAAACCTTTGCCGGTGACTTTAAACGCATACAGTTCACTCCAGATTTAATGCCATCTGATGTTACCGGGCACGTGGTGTTCGACATGCAAAATAAGTCATTTCAAATGAATCACGGGCCGGTGTTTACCAACCTATTGCTGGCGGATGAAATTAATCGCGCACCGGCGAAATCGCAAGCTGCTTTGCTCGAAGTGATGCAAGAGAAGCAAGTCACCACCGAGGGAGAGTCGCGTAAAGTGCCGCTGCCGTTTATGGTGTTGGCGACACAAAACCCTTTAGAGCAAGAGGGTACTTATCCCTTGCCGGAAGCTGAGCTAGATCGATTTCTAATAAAAGTTGTGATTGATTTTCCTTCTGCGGCAGATGAAATCAAGCTTACCAAGTTAATTACCCAAGGCCATGTTGGAGACAATAGTTCCATTGAATCCATCCAAGCAACGCTGAGCGCTGCCGAGCTTTTGACGGTGCAGCAAGAGGTTGCAAATATTGCGATTGACGACCAAGTGGTCGACTACGCTGTGCGCATTGTTAGAGCGACCCGTCAGCACCCGTCGATTTTTCGCGGGGCCGGCTCGCGCGCGTGTATTGCGTTGGTGCGCATTGCTAAAGCGAACGCCTATTTAGAGGGGCGTAATTTTGTACTACCGGATGACGTGAAAAAGCTATCGACCGCCGTTTTGAGACACCGTATTGCGCTCACGCCAGACGTAGAAATAGAAGGCATGGGCACGCATGATGTGCTGCAGCAAATGCTGGCTGACATCGAGGCGCCGCGTCAGTGAGACGACTTGCGGTATTCTCGTTAAGACCCAGTACAAAGCTTCTCAGGGCGTTAATCGTACTCACGGCGCTGGGGCTGATTGTTGGTTGCTTGCGCCTGTTTTCCGACGATTCGGAGATGCTTGCCGCACTCTCCAAACTGTGGGTGGTTGGTGCTATGGCCTTGTCCTTATTGGTGCTTTTCGATGGCTTGCGGCGAAATAATATAGATGACATTGAGGTCGCTCGAAGGTTGCCGAATTCGTTTGCGCTAAACCGCGCTCAGTCTGTTCGTTTTGAGCTTTCTAATTACGGTGATCGTGATCTCGGCGTGAGTGTGACTGATGGCGTACCAGAGCACTTTAAGGGGGCGGTATTTCCGCTGGTGCAGACCGTCGCGAGTGCGCAGAAAGGCTTATTCGAGTACACCGTTGTGCCCAAACGTCGTGGCTTAGCGGTCTTTGATCAAGCGTACGTGTTAATCACGTCGCAATATGGTTTTTGGGAGTTTATTCATCGCCTCGGTGCACGCACAGAGTCTAAGGTCTACCCAGATTTTAGTGCAATTTCGAATTCATTTATTTTTGGTGTTGAGCAGGCGATGCGCAACATGGGGGCGCACATTGCAAAGCGCAAAGGCGAGGGCATGGAATTCAACCAGCTGCGCGAATTCCGTGAGGGGGATACCCTCAAGCAGGTCGATTGGAAAGCCACGGCCAAGGTTGGATCGCCAATATCCAGGGAATACCAAGAAGAGAAAGATCAAAATGTGGTGTTTCTTTTAGATTGCAGTCGTCGTATGCGCGCAATGGAGAATAACTTGAGTTACTTTGACTACACCTTGAACGCGCTATTAATGAGCAGTTATATCGCGCTCGATAAGGGTGACGCGGTAGGGGTTATGACGTTCTCCGGAGAGTCTAGCTGGTTGCCGCCAATAAAGGGTAAGAACAGTATTAATACCGTATTAAACCACCTTTACGCGCTCGATACCTCTACCCAAAGTAGTGATTACGTCACTGCCGCCGAAGAACTCCTAGTAAAACACCGTAAGCGTTCCTTAGTAATTTTGTTGACCAACGTGCGCGATGAAGACAATACAGACCTGCACAAGGCGGTGGAAACTCTTCGGCGCCAGCATTTGATTATGGTGGTCGCATTACAAGAACGTTTACTCGAAGCAGTTGACCAGATGCCGGTGAGCGATTTAGGTGAGGCCATGCTCTATGGTGGTACCAAGCATTTCGAGCAAAAGCGCAAGAAAATGCTTTCGCTGCTTAAAGCTCAAGGTGTGTCGGTGGTGGATGCGACGCATAAAAATATTCACATTCAATTAGTAACCGAATACTTGCGTCTTAAGCAATTCGGCCTAATTTAACGTGCTTGCTAGTACCGCTCGGCATTCACAGAGAAGTCACCGTTGACCACTACACTCCCGCGCATGAGAACTGTAATCTGGTTGCGCGAAGATTTGCGCTTACACGATAACCCCGCGCTGCATCATGCGGCTTTAAGCGGAGACGTTATTCCTGTCTATATTTACCCGCAAGGGCTAGGTGCCGCAAGTTATTGGTGGTTGCATCACAGCTTGAGCCGCTTAGCAAATGACTTGAGTGAACAGGGTGTCGAACTGATTTTAAAAACAGGCGACCCTGCCGAGGTTTTGGCCGACGTGTGTCGAGCAGTTGGTGCAGACCGACTGGCGTGGAATAGGGTGTATTCACCGGCAGGAATCGACCTTGGTCGACAAGTCAAAGAGCGTTTTAGTCAGCTTGATATCGCGCTGCAGTCATTTAACGGGCAGCTGTTAACTGAGCCGACTCAAATATTCACTAAACAGGGAACACCGTTTAAAGTTTTTACGCCATTTTGGCGTCATTGTTTGACGACGCTTGAGCCAACCGAGCTGCTAGGGCGTCCTGATTTTAAACCATCGAACATCACTGTCGAGTCGGAATCACTCGATGATTGGGGTTTGCTGCCAACTAAGCCCGACTGGTCAGTCGGTATTTCTGAACGATGGCAACCGGGTGAAGCCGGCGCACAAACGCGTTGGGAGTCATTCTTGAGTGGGCGCATACGTCGTTATAAGGATGGTCGCGATATTCCCAAAGATGAAAACACATCCATGCTTTCACCGCATTTAGCATTTGGCGAGATCAGCCCTAAGCAGATTTGGTTTGAAACGCATGAGGCCATCGCTGCGCGCGAAGTGGACAGCGACAATGGTAATAAATTTTTATCGGAAATCGGTTGGCGTGAGTTTAGTCGCTATTTACTGGTGCATTTTCCGCACGTCATCAGCGCGTCCTTTAATTCGCGTTTTGAGGAATTTCCGTGGCAGACAGACGCGTCACTGTTACACGCCTGGCAACACGGCCAAACGGGCTACCCTATTGTCGATGCGGGTATGCGTGAGCTATGGCATACCGGGTATATGCATAATCGGGTACGCATGGTAGTCGCTTCGTTTCTAACGAAACATTGCTTGATTGATTGGCGTATTGGTATGGACTGGTTTTGGGATACCTTAGTCGACGCAGATATCGCTAATAATACGGCAAGTTGGCAATGGGCTTCAGGCTGCGGCGCCGACGCGGCGCCGTATTTTCGTATATTTAACCCCATATTACAGGGCGAAAAATTCGATAAAGAAGGCGAATACATTAAACGCTGGGTGCCAGAGCTAAGCAAGCTCGGCAAACGCTTTATTAATAAACCCTGGGAAGCCGACCCCATGACGCTGAAGCTTGCGGGTATAACATTGGGGGAGACATATCCATGGCCCGTGGTTGACCATAAAGAGGCGCGTCAGCGCGCCCTGGACGCATACCAAGTTATACGAAAGCCCGCCCAATAGCCCCTGTTTAGACGCACTAAAAAGACCGAATTAATTTATAGGTAAAACCTATAATGTATAGAGAAACAAACTATTTCACTTTCGGTTAGCAAGACTTTATTGTTCACCGCAAGTTCACTTTTAATATTTTTTGGAGACTTTAATGTCAAATTCAGCAGCAGTAAACACTACCAACGATATGGTTGGCAAAGCCGTACCAAACGTCACCTTCAGGGTGCGTGATAATGATGAGTGGCACGACGTCAGCACTGACAGCTTATTCGCGGGTAAAACCGTCGTGGTGTTTTCTTTGCCGGGCGCATTCACACCAACGTGCTCTTCGACTCACCTACCGCGTTACAACGAGTTGGCTAAGACCTTTGCCAGCAATGGCGTTGATGACATCATTTGCATGAGTGTTAACGACACCTTTGTGATGAACGCTTGGAAGCAAGACCAAGAAGCGGGTAATGTTACCGTTATTCCTGATGGTAATGGGGAGTTTACCGAGGGCATGGGCATGTTAGTTGGCAAAGAGGATCTTGGTTTCGGCAAGCGTTCATGGAGATACTCAATGCTGGTTAAAAACGGCATTGTCGAGCAAATGTTCGTAGAACCCAACGTGCCTGGCGACCCGTTTGAAGTGTCTGATGCTGACACAATGCTCGACTACATTAACCCGCAAGCACTCAAGCCTCAATCCGTAGCGATGATTACTAAACCTGGCTGCCCATTTTGCGCAAAGGCGAAAACCTTGCTGCATGAGAAGGGCATTGATTTCGAAGAAATAGTGCTCGGAAAAGACGCAACGTCGGTCAGTGTTAAAGCTATTTCTGGTAACGCTACTGTTCCTCAAGTTTTCTTTGACGGTAAAAATATAGGTGGTTCCGATGATTTAGAGGTTTTTCTGCAAGATAGTTAAGCTAATTTGTAAGAATTACCACGCTCAGCCTATCTATTATTAAGACTGTGGCTGATAACGATCTAAGGGCGCAGGACAAGTATGTTCTGCGCCCTTATTTTTTTGTTTGCTCACTCACTTATCTCGATTAATGACTGAAAATAACGATATTGATCAGACGTCTGATTTGAACCGCGATGCAGCGCAACATATAGGTTTTTCTCAAGAGGACCTACTCAAGCTGGCGAGGTGGCAAATGCCATTTGGTAAATACGCTGGTCGCGTGCTGATTGACTTGCCTGAAGAGTATCTTTTCTGGTTTCAGAAAAACGAATTCCCTAAGGGCGAGCTAGGCGATTTGATGCGCCTATGCTTAGATTTGAAAATTGAAGGTTTAGACGACGTATTGAGGCCTTTAAAGAATTGACCATAGTTAGATAACATCAGTTAGATAACATCTCGCATACGGAGAAACTTTGAACATACGCGACCTGAAATATTTAGTAGCTGTTCATGACTTGAATAACTTTAGCAAGGCCGCTGAGCGTTGTTTTGTAAGCCAGCCCACGCTCAGCGGGCAGCTCAAAAAGCTTGAGGAAGAGCTCGGTGCAGCGTTGATCGAACGTTCAACACGTCAAGTACTGTTCACCGCTCTTGGCGAACAAATCGTATCGATGGCACGCGACGTTTTGCTTTCCGTAGACAATATCCATGCGATCGCACGAGCTTCTGATGACCCGATGCACGGAGATTTTCATATTGGCTTAATACCGACAGTAGGGCCGTTTCTATTGCCACTATTGATGCCGGTGCTAAGCCGTGAATTTCCGCACGCCAAACTATTTCTGTACGAACTTCAAACGGATGTCTTAATCGCGAAGTTATTAAAAGGTGAACTAGATGCCGGTATTTTAGCCAAGCTTGATTGGAGTCATCCGGTGCATGAAATTTCGCTCTATCAAGAGCCAATGAAACTCGCTGTCCACGACCAAGATGAGCTTGTTGGTGAATCCGATTCAGTTGACTTAGGCGTGCTCGAAGGACGATCGGTGTTGATGCTCGAAGATGGCCACTGCCTTAGAGAACAGGCGATGGGCGTTTGTTTTTCAGCCGGCGCGCGCGAAGATGAACGGTTTAAAGCCACGAGTATGGACACTCTATTGCACATGGTCGGCACCGGCGCTGGTACTACGTTGATTCCCGCTTTGGCCTCTAGAAATAGAGTTCAAGGGGTTGTTTATTTGCCGTTTGTTGCGCCGCAACCAACGCGCGAAATTGTGATGTTGATGCGCAGCCACACGGCGCGCAGGCCTGCTTTAGAGGCTATTGCAACGTCGGTCAGTGAAACTTATGCGGCTGTTGAAAGAGGTTGTTTATGAAATTTTTAGTCATGTTTATCAGTGTTTTAGCGTTTGCGGTCTCAGTCCAGGCGCAAGAATTTACTAGCGGCACCAAGCAAGTGCCGTTAATTGAACTGTACACGTCAGAAGGTTGCAGTAGCTGCCCGCCGGCAGATCGTTGGCTATCAGGTCTAAAGGACCACGAAGACCTCTGGTCTGGATTTGTGCCCGTAGCCTTGCATGTTGATTATTGGGACTACATCGGTTGGAAAGACCCGTTTGCCAGCCCTGAATACAGTCAGCGCCAGCGCCGTTATGCGCACGAAAACAATGAGTCTACCGTCTACACACCAGGGATCAGAAAAGCGGGTGATGAATGGCGCAGTTGGCGCTTATGGGGTGGCCCGACTCAAGATGATGGCGTCGACGTAGGCAAGCTAAAACTGTCGGTCTCGGCGAACGGTGATTTTTCAGCGAGCTTTAGCGAATTGGACGCCAGTCTTGAAGGAAAGTCGTTACAATTAAACGTTGCGGTATTGGGTTTGGGTTTGGAAAATGAGGTTACTCGTGGTGAAAACACGGGTAAAACATTGCGTCATGATTTTGTGGTCTTGCAGCTTTCACGATTCGCTAGCGCACAATCCGGCGCGTGGTCCGGAAGCATTGAAAAACCCGCGCTCGCTTCATCTCAATACGCGATTGCCGCTTGGTTGAGCGAGAAGGGCAGTGTCAGCCCTGTGCAAGCCTGTGGTGGTTATTTGAATTCGGATGTTTGGCAGGTATCGCTATAGCCTAAACGACAGGCGCGCTTCTGCGCCCAACGAAGGTAGAGCGAATCTGCGACGCGCTTTATAAGTGGCCACCTTAGCGGAGTTAATAGCCAGCCAAACGGCGTGTGGCGCCACGCGCTAACGGTTGCGTCTAAACCGGTCGCCCAACTGCCATCGCTTCGTTTTAGATGTAATATCGAAAGCAGGGCGTTGCGGCTAAGCCCGCCTGCAATTTCTGCGCAATGTTCCGAGTGGATGTCGACGAGTCGTAGTTTACTGTTTTTCCAACGCTCGAGCAGCGCCATTTCATGCGCGCACAACGAACATTGACCATCAAAAAAGAGAGTATTTTCCAAAGCGATAGTTCCCCAACCGAAGTTTTCTAAACTTATGTGTCCTCGCCGGTGTTTTTACACGGCTGTTTTTACACCAGTAATAACGCCGCGCTTCACTAACTTTTAAACAAAACTGGGGAGCATAATACCCATAGGGCATAGAAACTCTTGTGATGATGAGAAGCAAAAGCTAGACTCAATCAAATTTAATAATATTCACATTGGCACCAAAGGAAACAACTATGGCAGCGACTCCTGCTTCTGGTGAGCGCGAGCAATTTCGTTCGCGGCTCGGGTTTATCTTAGCGGCGGCTGGCTCAGCTGTCGGTATTGGTAATTTGGTTGGCTTCCCGGTCAATGCGGCTAAAAGCGGTGGCGCCGCTTTTCTGGTGATTTACGCGGCATTTGTGGTTTTTATTTGCTTGCCGGTGATGATTGCCGAAATGTCGCTAGGTCGTAACACACAGCGTAATCCGCTGGGTGCTTACAAAGCGATTGCTGGCGATAAGTCTATTTGGCGACTCGGTGGTTGGCTTGCTCTGATAACCCCGTTTATGATCGCCGTGTTCTACCAGGTCTTGACGGTTTGGTTACTGGCGTACTTTATAGGCGCAGTGACTGGCAACCTCGAGTCGCTCGCCGATCCTGCCTACTTTAGTACCTTTATTAACAGCAGTGACGTGTTTATCTATTTGGTGATACTTACGTTTTTGATCGGTTTTATTCTAAATTCGGGCGTACAAGACGGTATTGAGCGCCTTGCTAAGGTGTTGATGCCGAGCTTGTTTGTGATGCTTATCTCGTTAACCGTCTTTGTACTAACGCTGCCTAATGCGATGAGTGGTGTTGAGTTTTACCTTGTGCCTGAGTTTTCTAAGTTGGACATGGGCGTGATAAATTTAGCGCTTAGCCAAGCATTTTTCTCATTGTCACTGGGTATGGGTATCTTGATTACCTATGGCTCCTATGTGAAGAAGGCTCAGAGCATTAGCGGCGGTGCGAAAATGGTTGCCTTGGTTGACACCTCGGTCGCATTTTTTGCCGGTTTACTGATTTTGCCGGCTATTTTTGTGTTCAATCCTGAGGTTGATACTGACAGTTTATCGTCGTCCTCAGTGTCCTTGGTATTTACCTTTTTGCCAAAAATTTTCTTGTCAATGCAAGCTTTGATCGGCTTTTTTGGCGCGTCTCTGTTTGCCAGTGCATTCTTTCTGCTGGTCTTTTTCGCTGCGATCACGTCGCAAGTTTCGATCTTACAAGTGCCAATGTCTGCGTTTCAAGATGAGTTGAAATTAAGCCGTTTTAAGAGTGTGTTGACGCTAGGAGCTTGTGCGGCTTTGCTTGTGCTCGCGTGCATAGTGTCGTTTGGTATGGTGCCATTTTTCAGCGATTTTCTAAGCTATGGCGGTGGCTCCCGGTCTTTCTTTGATTTAGTCTACGACGTATTTTACGAGACAATTCTGCCGCTCAACGGTTTCATTGTCTGTATCTTCGTCGTCTATCGTTGGAAGCGGCGTAAGTTAAATGAAGAGTTGGTGGTGGGTGATGATTCTTTCGAAGGTTCGTTTACTCAGAAATATGTAGCGTTTGCGTTGAGTACCTTCGTGCCCGCTATTTTGTTATTCGTGTTTGTCACCACGGTGTTGACTAAGTTCTTTGGCATCAGTCCTTTTTGATCAGCCTGCGCTATGTGAATGAATCGCTAGCCGCCTTTTAATACGCGTTGCTGGTCGCGTTTCCATTCGCGATCTTTAATGCTGGCGCGTTTGTCATGCTGTTTTTTACCTTTAGCCAAGCCAATTTTTAGTTTGGCTCGACCGCGCGCCCAATATAGGCTCAGCGGAGCCAAGGTATAGCCAGCGCGTTCGACTTGACCGATTAGTCGGCTAATCTCTATGCGTTTCATTAACAATTTGCGGTTACGTACCGGGTTAGCGGTAATGTGCGTTGACGCGGAAATTAGTGGCGTGATATGCGCGCCTTGAAGGTATAGTTCACCTTGATGGATAGTAACGTAGCTCTCTTTTAACTGTGTTCGACCCGCGCGCATACTCTTGACCTCCCAGCCTTCAAGCGCAATACCCGCTTCAAATTCTTCCTCAATAAAGAAATCGAACCGCGCTTTCTTATTGCTAGCAATGGTATTCGAAGGGGTTTTTTTGGACTTGGCCATGACGACTGCGAGTTATCCTAGAATTAAAGTTATACTTGATTCTGGCGAATGATAACGCCGATACTCTGAAAACAGAACATAAATCCAATAAATCTAATTTGTCTTCTCCCTCGTCTCAAGCCGCAACGACTAACAATGCACCGCAGGGCACGCCCAAAAAGCGCCCAGCTTGGGGCTCATTCACCGCGTTTTTATTTGCGGTGACTGGTTCGTCAATTGGGCTGGGTAATGTATGGAAGTTTCCATACGAGTTAGGGTTGCATGGCGGCACATTTTTATACGTTTATATTGCCTTTGTGCTGTTAATTGCGTTCCCGTTGATTGTTGCCGAACTTTTAATCGGACGCGTGGGGCAAGGCAATCCGGTTCGCAGCATTCGTAATATCGTGCGACTTGAGTTGAAGTCGGGCACTTGGCAAATTATTGGTTGGCTCGGAATTTTAAGCAGCTTTCTGATTTTCTCTTTCTACAGCGTGGTTGCCGGCTGGATTCTATTTTATGTAATGAAGTCGATCTCTGGTGCTTTTGTCGATGTTCCTGCAGAGATAGTGCAGCACTCGTTTGGCGCCTTATTGAGAAACACTGATCAGCAAATAATTTGGCATACCGTGTTCGTATTGGTGGTGGTCAATGTATTGGCGCAAGAAGTGCGCACGGGTTTGGAGCGCGCAGTGCGTCTGCTTATGCCAGTGTTTGTTGGTTTCTTGATTTGGTTGATGTTCTATGCGGGGCAGGTTGGTGATTTCGAGCAAGCCTATGCGTTTATGTTTACCTTTAGTTGGGCTGAACTGCACCCGGAACTAATAGTAAGTGCTTTGACTCAAGCTTTATTCTCTTTAAGTATCGGTATTGGCATCCTGATTATGTACGGCTCTTATTTGAGCGAGTCGAGACCATTGTTTCTAGGCGCTGGAGCCATTTTGGTGTTCGATACCGGAGTTGCTTTTTTAATAGGCTTAACTATTTTCTCGATTGTGTTTGCCTTTGGTATGCGCCCGGATTCGGGTGCTGGTTTGATCTTTGAAACGCTGCCGGTAGCGTTTTCGCAAATGAGCGAGTACAGCGTCTTGTGGAGCTCCTCATTTTTTATTTTATTATTTGTCGCGGCGCTGACTTCAGGCTTTGCTTTACTAGAACCCAGTATTGCTATGATTGCGGACCGCTTTCCTGTTTCCCGCCGGATCGCCGCTTGGTTGGTTGGCGCATTCGCATGGCTGCTTGGTTGGTTGTCGATCTATTCGTTTGGCGGCAAGCAATTTAGTTTTTACTATTTTGGCCAAGAGCGTATAAATGGTTACTTTGATTTTTTCAATATTTTAACCACGCACGTTCTGCTGCCGCTCACAGCGCTATTGATTGCGGTATTTGTTGGTTGGCGAATGTCGAGTGATGTTGTGACCTCGGCCTTGTCGAATCGACTACCTTTGTTGTTTGGTGTGTGGCGTTTTTGCCTGCGCTACCTTGCACCCTTTATACTAGCGCTGGTCTTGGCCATGGTGCTGTTTTTGCCAGCTTAAATCTTAGCTTATGAATGTTTCCCGATCGGCATTATTAAATTACAGCGCCGAAAATATGTATGCCGTGATTATTGACGTAGAGGCTTACCCCAGTTTTTTAAATTGGTGCAGCGGCGTTGAGATGATTAGTAACTCCGATGGTGTAATGGTCGCTAAATTACTCATTGCGTACAGTAAGCTTAACATCAGTTTCACCACACGGAACACGCTGCGCGAAAACGAATCATTGACTATGGAGTTGGTTAAAGGCCCATTTTCAAAGCTCAATGGTCAGTGGGCGATCCAAAGTCTTGGGGATAACGCGTGTAAAGTATCGTTGGAAATGGAGTTTGATTTCGACAGTGTGGTCACTCAAAAATTATTCGGTCGAGTTTTTCAAGCCGTAATCTCGGCTCAGCTGGACGCCTTTCAAAAGCGCGCGCACGCGCTGTATTCAGAGTAGACATATGCATCAAATAAACGTATCACTCGTGTACGCGACGCCAGAAAAACAATGGTTGTATGAAACAAAAGTTACTCGCGGGACCAGTGCTCTGGAGTTAGTTAAGCAATCCAATTTTATTGACGACATTGACGCCTTAAAGAGCGCTAGTTTATCGTCATTAGCACTGGGTGTTTTCGCGTTAAAGATCGACGGCGACTATTTATTGGAAGCGGGCGATAGAGTTGAAATTTATCGACCCTTAAAAGCCGACCCCAAAGAAGTGCGACGCCAGCTAGCACTGCTCGGAAAAACTATTGGTAAAAATAAAAGCGGATAATTCACTCGGAATTTGTGTCGCTATAGAGACTAAAAAGAGAAACAAAAAAGAGAGACTAAAACGTAAAGATTTGTGGTGCATGAAAATTCAATGAAAAAAACGACATCATTTGCAGCCTCGACGACGCCCAATGACTCGATAAAACCGGCTAAACATGCACGGTTGGTTTTGTTTTTGTTGGTCGTATTGAATATTATCAATATGGTAGATCGTCAGCTTATTTCGAGCTTTGGACCTGCAATTACCCGCGACCTACAGCTGAGTGATACCCAGTTTGGTTTATTGACTGGGCCCATGTTTGTAACGTTCTACGCGGTTATGGGCTTGTTCGTTGGACGTTTAGCTGACGTAATACATCGCCCTCGTTTAATTGCCGCTGGCGTTCTTGTTTGGAGCGCACTGACTGCTTTTTCTGGAAGCGCGCGAAGCTTTGTTCAAATGGGTATTGCACGACTTTTTGTTGGTGTTGGTGAAGCCTGTTTGTCGCCCGCCGCACTGTCAATGTTGTCAGACTTATTTCCGTCAAACCGTCGCGGCACGGCGGCCGGTCTCTACTATCTTGGGGTGCCCTTAGGCGCTGGTGCAAGTTTTATTGTTGCCGGGGTTTTTGGCCCGCAAATCGGGTGGCGTAACTGCTTTTATGTTTTGGGCGCAATCGGTATTGTCCTGACGCCGTTGATTTTTTTCTTATCGGACCCTAAACGTGGTCAATTTGATCAACATGATGGCGCCGCCGAGCAGCGGGCAACATCTGGCGGTGTGTTTGCGTCGATGGGACAAGTCTATGCTGTGGCGAAAGAATCGCCCGCGCTTGCGTGGGCGATGATCGGGGCTATATTTATGCACTTGCCTATTGGCGGTGCTCAGCACATCATTAATTGGTTGACTCGTGAACGTGGGTTCGACGTTGCTGAAATTACGACCCTTTATGGTGGCTTGTTTATTCTTTTTGGAACTCTCGGTTCGCTGATTGGCGGTTGGGCGAGTGATTGGTATTTGAGCCGGTTTAAGGGAGGACGTTTACGATTCCTCGCGATTTTTCTGTTAGCGGTAACACCGTTAATGATTAGTTACCGCTTCGTCGCACCCGATTCTCCGTTGTTTTATATCGGTATGTGTGCGGGTTTTTTGAGCTATACCGCGTTTTACGGGCCGGTTTTCTCGACTGTTCAAGACCTCTCGCCGGCAAAGCTGCGCGGCATATCCACCGCGATTTTATTGTTAATGTGTAATCTTATCGGACTTGGTTTGGGCGCTTTGATTGCCGGCGTCCTCAGTGATACCTTCGACGCCTACGGTGTCAGCACACCATTGAGCTACTCGTTGCTTACAATTGACGTCCTTTCAGTTGGCACGGTCGTGAGTTTTATTATCGGGTCTATCTATTGGGAAAGACTGCAAAAATAATATAATGGACGGTTGTCTAGCGCTTGCATTGAGATTAACGACTCGTTATTGTCTATTTTTATCGGTAACTTACAAGGTGTTCTTCAAATTATGTCTAAGGATCATGGCGCAATTGTCAACATTATTAAACGGGGCGTTTGGTTTCAAGGCCTACCCCCAGAAGCCATTGATAAACTCGCTGCGCGTGCTACCACTCGGTCCTTTGATCCGCACCAGTTTTTGTATATGCTGGGTGAAGTTCCTGACCACATTTTTTGTATCGTCGAGGGCAGTGTCAGAATTTCGTTGAGCAGCAGTAACGGCCAACAATTTATGCTTGCGTTGTTGTATCAAGACTACTGGTTTGGGGAGTCGGCGATTGCTGGAAATGAAAGTCGAGTATTGGAAGTTTGGGCCGAAACGGATGCCGAAATTTTGTTAATACCAGGCACCACAGTTAAAGCGGTTGCTAGTGATTTTCCGGTGATATATAAAAACTTGTTTTTAGAACACGTTAACCGCACTCGATTAGTTTACGAGGTGCTGGCGGGCATGTTGTTTTACCCGCTAAAGGCGCGATTAGCCGGGCGGCTATTGTTTTTATTAAAGCACCACGGCGTGCCACATAAAGATGGTATAGCCCTGAATCTCAAAGTGAACCAAATGGATTTTGCGCACATGAGTATGGGGTCACGACAGCGGGTGAATAAGGCTTTTCGAGAGTGGGTGCGCGCGGGTGTGATCGACAAGCAACGCAATAACTACATTGTCAAAGATGTAGAAGCTCTAAAACAAGCGACGGAGTTGGAGGGTAGCTAAGCGATCGTTGGGTGGTGGTTTTTTGTGCCTGATTGGTCGGTGTTTACCCGCCAGGGGCAAGCCGCGCTTGCAAGTGGTTCTTATTTACAACGTGTTTACAGCAGCGCTAACCTACGCACTTTTCAGATTATTTAGGTAGACAAATGTATCTCTACGCGGGCGCACCAGACGGGCAAGTGAGAAGCTCTAAATTAATTGAGTGGTAAATGAGTTATTCATCTAGTAAATGGGCATTATGTCTTTGAAGATTTGACAAAAAGTGGTAAAAAGAACGGATGACAAGCGATTTGCTTTCGCTTAGTTTGTCTTAAATTTAGACTCTCTAAAATGGTTGGCGAAGTGATATATGAAATTTTAGCTTCCGAATCAAGCAAGTCTGATAATAATAAATACAAAACAAACCTGTAAATAAATCCGTAAGAGGAGGAGTACTTAAATGAAATTATCATTTAGCAAGCTGGCGTCCGCTGTGGCCATCGCTACAGTGGCGGTGCCAAGCATTAGTGTTGCACAAGACTCGTTGCTAGAAGAAGTTGTGGTAACGGCTGCCAAGCGTGCGACCACTCTGCAAGAGATTCCAATCGCTGTAAGCGTGACAACCGCGGATACCATTGAGAAAGCGAATATCTTAGATATTAGCGATTTGCAAAGTGTTGTTCCTTCGCTGCGCGTAAGCCAACTACAAAACTCGGCTAACACCAATTTCGTAATTCGTGGTTTCGGTAATGGTGCGAATAACCCAGGTATTGAGCCTTCGGTTGGTGTTTTCATTGATGGTGTCTATCGCTCGCGCTCAGCGGGTGCAATTTCTGATTTACCTAAACTTGAGCGCGTCGAGGTTCTTCGTGGTCCGCAAAGTACATTGTTCGGTAAGAACGCATCGGCCGGTGTAATCAACATCGTTACGCGCAAACCGTCCGGCGAGCGTATTGGTCAAGTAACTGGCACCGTCGGTAACTTTGGTCAATTTGTAGCCAGAGGCTACTACGAGGACGCGATTTCCGATAGCGCTGCGTTTAGCTTGTCTTTGGGAACGAATACTCGTGATGGCTATAATGAGAATCTAGTAACGGGCAATGATGTTAATAATCGTGACCGTCAATCATTTCGAGGGCAACTATTGCTGACGCCAAATGATACGACTGAATTTCGTATTATTGCGGATTACGATACCATCGATGAAGAGTGTTGTACTGCATTGAACTTGGTCTCTGGCCCCGCCACTGGCGCGATCAATTTCGCTGGCGGTCAATTAGTGCCTAACGACCCAGAGTCGTTTGTTGCGTTTGGTAATATCGACCCAATCAATGAAATTGATAACTCTGGCGTGTCGCTACAAATTGATAAAGATTTTGACAACTTCAGAGTCACCTCAATTACATCGCTGAGAAATGTGGATTCGTTTTCTGATATTGATGCTGATTTTACCGGCGCGGCGATTATCACGAATCCGATTGATACCAATATCGACACCTTTACTCAAGAGATACGAATTGCCTCAACTGCAGGCGAGAATCTTGATTGGATGGTCGGGGGCTTCTTGTTTGATGAGTCTATTGATTATTCCAACGAATTGAATTTTGGCACCGGGTATCGTTCGTATCTTGATGCCCTGTCTGGTGGCGCGATCGCGCTTGTTGAAGGTGCACTTGGGTTGCCCATCGGTCAAACATTTGGCCGTGCAGGCGACGGAGTTACCGAGGTCGGCACGCTTGAAAATGATTCGATATCTTTGTTCACGCAGTTGGATTGGCACTTGACTGATTCGCTGACCGCGACAGTGGGTTTAAACTACACAAAAGATGAAAAGGAATCCGCGCTTGCGCAGCCTCGTAGCGACCCGTTTTCATCGGTTGATTTTGTTCAGTTGGGTACCGCTGGAATTTTCTCGAGCATTACTGGGCTAGCGCCAACGCCTCAGAATTTTGCGTTGGTTCCACAAGCGGCACAGCAAGCGGCGGCGTTAGCGACTAACCCACAGTTCAACCCATTGTTAGGTTTGCAACCCCTCCAATTTTTACCACCTTACTTAGATTATCCCAACGTTATTGAAGATGGTCGCAGCGATGATGACGAGCTTACGTATACTGTTCGCTTAGCGTTCGACGTTAACGATAGCTTAAATATCTATGCAGGCGTATCCACTGGATTTAAAGCCACTTCCTGGAACTTAAGCCGTGATTCACGGCCAACCGTTGCTGATATCCCAGCGTTGACAGCAGCTGGCTTGCGCACACCTAATTTAAACTCTGGTACACGCTTTGCCGGACCGGAAGACGCGACGGTTTATGAACTTGGTTTGAAAGCGAAGTTTGATCGTTTCGCAATTAATCTGGCCATCTTTGATCAGTCAATCGAAGGTTTTCAGTCCAACGCGTTTATCGGTACCGGATTTAACCTAACGAATGCGGGTGAACAATCCACGACTGGTATTGAATTTGATATTACCTATTACCCGATTGACTCATTGAAGCTTTCACTTGCGGGCACACTCCTTGACCCGATATATGACGACTTTCAAGGTGCGGGACGCGACCCTCTGACCGGCGCAGTTGCCGATTTGAGTGGGCTGCAACCCGGTGGCATCAACGAAACAAGCTTGTCTGCCTCAATGCAGTACACGTTTAGCATTGGTAACAATGACGCTTATCTTCGTGCGGATTACTTCTTTGAAGATGAGGTGCCGATTGGCGATTTGTCAATTGAGCAGTTTACCCGTGAAACTAGAAACTTGAACGTGTCTGCAGGTATGAATACCGAGTCAGGTTACGGCTTTTCAATCTGGGTGCGTAATGCGACGGATCATGATGACTTGATCTCGGCATTCCCATCAGTGGCACAGAACGGTAGCTTTAGCGGTTACCGCAATGCGCCACGTACCTACGGTGTAACGGTAAACTACGACTTCTAATTATTTGTTGTTAGTCAATAAATTAGAATATTAGTAATGAAACCGACGTAAGGGCAACGCCCTTACGTCGGTTTTTTTTTCCTTAAATTTTTTCGCTTTCAAGCAAGGGTGGTAAGGTTATGAACAATTTTTCTGAACGCATGACCGCAAAGCTCAACCCCAATCAGGTGGGTAGTTTGGTTGATGCGTTTATCGCAAGTTGCAATGACTATGCAGATCGGCCAGCATTTTCGTGCCTCGGTCATACACTCAGCTTTGCTGAGCTTGAATCATTAAGCGCACGCTTTGCTAGTTATCTTACTGACCAAATGGGTCTGAAGACTGGCGATCGTATCGCGATACAATTGCCGAATATTACGCAGTACCCGATCGCTGTTTGGGGCGCGTGGCGCGCTGGTTTGGTGGTTGTGAACACCAACCCGATGTATACCTTCAGAGAATTAATACACCAATTTAACGATTCTGGGGCCGTGGCGCTGGTGGTGCTTGACTCGCTTCTGGAAACCACTAAAGAGTTGCTTAGTGATACCGCTATCGAAAAAGTGTTGGTCACTTCGGTGGTTGACTTGGTGGCTCCAGAGCAAGCCTATGACGTCACTTTGAGTGAGCGTGAGCAGGGCATGATTGGTTTTACCGAGGCCATAGAGCGGGGAGCCGAAAGTTTCGAAGGAGTTGATCTGGCGATGAGTGATTTGGCGGTGTTGCAATACACCGGCGGGACGACTGGGCCGTCAAAAGGTGCGATGCTAAGTCACAGCAATCTATTTTGCGCGCGAGTACTGGCACGTGAAAGCGTGGTGTTAAGTGAGCCCGGCAGCAAAGAAATTCTGATTGCCGTGTTGCCGGTTTACCATGTGTTTGGTTTCACTCAAAACGTAATCGGCTCGGTGCTGTACGGCAGCCTCAGTGTGATGATTCCCGACCCGCGTAATGTGGACTCTATAATTAGCGCGATGAAGTCTTACCCGTTCACCAATATGGCGGCGGTGAATACCTTATTAAGCGCGCTAATGGCGCACCCTGAGTTCGAGAATATCGATTTTTCGCACATCACCGGTGTCGTCGTCGGCGGAACCGCGTTAGTCAAAGAGATAGGCGAGGAGTGGCAGCAGCGTACCAATACTATGTTATATGAAGGTTATGGTTTGTCAGAAACGTGCGCCAATGGCAGCTGTAATACTCCCGAGAGTCATGAGCTTGGAACCGTCGGGCCTTGTCTGAAATACAGCGAGATAATGCTAATTTCTGAAGAAGGCTCGACGTGTAAGCGTGGTGAGCGCGGTGAAATTTGTATCCGAGGTCCGCATGTTATGCAAGGTTATTGGGGGCGACCTGACGCCACGGCCGAGGTAATTAGTGAAGACGGCTGGTTTAAAACCGGCGATGTCGGTGTGTTTAATCAGCGCGGACACCTGAAAATAGTCGATCGTATAAAAGATATGGTCATTGTTTCTGGCTTCAACGTTTACCCAAATGAGGTGGAGGCTGTTATTTATGGCCACCCTAATGTCACTGAGTGCGCGGTAATCGGAGTGCCAGACGCGGCCACGGGCGAAGCGATAAAATTGTATGTGGTCACTAATGATCAAGACCTGAGTGCGGAGGCGTTGATTAAATTCTGCCGTAGCGAGTTGGCGGCCTATAAAGTACCCAGGCAAATTGTTTTTATGGATGATCTGCCGAAATCGCCCGCGGGGAAAATTTTGCGACGCGAACTGAGAGAACTTTCTAAGAGTTGAGACCTGTGTCGTTCGATCTTTCTAGTGTCTGAATTTCATCAGCGTAAACATCGAATTTTTTAAACGAGAGCTAAATGAATACTGTAGTTAACTTCCGAACTGTCCCAACGACTCGCTTTGCCCCAGGCTGTGCGGCCGATTTAGCCGAACACGTTCTTGCATTGGGTTTTAGTAAGCCTCTGATCGTTACTGACCCAGGTATCGTGCGTTTTAATTTGATGGAGTCCGCATTGGCGTCATTGAGTCAAGCCGATCTGGGCTGTCAGGTGTATAGCGATGTGGTGGCCGACCCGCCTGAAGAGAATGTCATTAAAGCGGCGGCGTTTGCGACAGCGCATGGCTGTGACGGAGTTGTGGGGTTTGGCGGCGGAAGCGCGATGGACGTCGCTAAATTAGTCGCGGTATTGATGCGAGCCGAGCAAACGCTGCCGCAAATTTACGGCGTCGATAAAATAATTGGCTCACGCCTGCCGTTGATTCAAGTTCCGACTACCGCAGGCACGGGTTCGGAGGCGACCAGCGTGGCAATTGTCACGACAGGAGAGGTGACCAAGGCCGGTGTGGTGAGCCATGTATTGTTTGCCGACACGATCTTACTCGACCCGGAACTGACATTGGGTCTGCCCGCGCACACCACCGCTGCCACCGGTATTGACGCTATGGTGCATGCAATCGAAGCGTTTACCAGTAAACGCTTGAAAAACCCGATATCCGATATGTTGGCACTAAAGGCCTTGTCGCTAATGTCCGCGCAAATTCGCACAGCCGTTGCACACGGCGATGATTTGAGCGCGCGCAGTGATATGTTACTCGGGGCCTTTTTCGCCGGACAGGCATTCGCTAACGCCCCGGTGGGTGCTGTACATGCCTTGGCATACCCCTTAGGTGGTGTTTATCACATACCGCATGGTTTGAGTAACTCCTTGGTATTACCGCACGTTTTACGGTTTAATGGCGAGGCGGCCGAACCTCTTTACGCGCAATTGTTGGCGGCTATTTTGCCGGGTGCCCGGCCAGACAATGCCAGTGAGCAGTTGGCCGAATACTTTCTCATGCTTGCTAGCGAACTTGGTTTGCAAACATCGCTCTCGGAGATGAATATCCCTATGACGGCACTCGACAAGCTGGCTGAGCAAGCAATGTTGCAAACGCGTTTGTTGATTAACAACCCACGCACAGTTTCTTACTCACAAGCGCTTCAAATTTACCGAGAAGCTTTCTGATTTTTATCCGATTCTATCGACCTGTGCGGAACCGTAACACCGGGTTACAAACACGAAGCATTGGTCAGTGTGCACTTGAAACTTGTTGTAAGGAAAAAATATGTTGGAAAATCGTAACAAGAAAAACTATTTTTATACAAAGACAATCCAAACCCGTTGGATGGATAACGATGTATATGGTCACGTTAATAACGTAACCTACTACAGTTATTTTGATACCGTTGCTAATTGCTACCTAATTGAGCAGGGCGGGTTGGATATTCACGCCGCCCCAATTGTTGGGTTCGTAGTCGCGTCAAATTGCGATTACCATGCACCGCTTGCGTTTCCCGAGCAGCTTGAAGCGTGTTTTCGGGTGAATAAATTGGGTACTAAATCGGTTGAGTATGGTATTGCTATCTTCAAAGAGTCGCATGAGCAAGCCTGTGCGACCGGAACGTTCACTCATGTATTCGTTGAGCGAGCGAGTGGCAAGTCGACGAGTATTCCGGCGGCGCTGCGCGAGGCGTTAGAGCGTGCGCTAATTTAACATAAAATTTTATCAACGATAGGAAAACGATAATGAGTATCAAATTAACACCGGGTACGATTGAGGCCGCGGTCGGCAAAGAAATCGGCGTCTCCGATTGGTTCGATGTGACACAAGAAAACGTGAATACGTTCGCGGACGTAACTCGCGATCATCAATTTATTCACATTGACCCTGAACGAGCAGCGCAGACACCATTTGGCGGAACCATTGCGCATGGCTTTTATACGCTGTCGATGCTATCCCATTTTGCTGAAAATGGTTGCGGGGTAAGTTTAGAGGGCGCGACTATGGGCGTGAACTACGGCTGTGATAAGTTGCGGTTTATTCAACCGGTGAGAGTGGGGTCGCGCATTCGCGGGCGTTCGATACTGAGTAGTGCGGTAGAGAAAAATCCAGGACAGTTTTTGTTTTCGTCAAATATGACGGTTGAAATTGAGGGCGTTGATAAGCCCGCACTAATTGCCCAATGGCTTACCATGGTTATGGTTTAACGTAAATATAAGTACAGATAGGTTGAGAGAAATGAATATTAGTTTTGTAGATCAGGTTGCGATTGTTACCGGCGCGGGAAATGGTCTTGGCCGCAGCCACGCTTTAGAACTCGCTAAGCGCGGCGCGAAAGTCTTGGTTAACGACCTGGGTGGAGCGCGCGATGGCACCGGCGGCGGCAGTGACGCGGCGCAAGAGGTTGTTGCTTTAATTGAATCCGCCGGCGGAGAAGCAATTGCCAATGGTGCAAATGTAGCCAACTATGACGAAGTGCAGGCCATGGTCGCGCAAGCGACCGAGAAGTGGGGGAGGGTTGATGTATTGGTAAACAACGCGGGTATCTTACGCGATAAAACCTTTGCAAAAATGAGCCTTAGCGATTTTCAAGTCGTGGTCGACGTGCACCTAATGGGCAGTGTTAATTGCACTAAAGCGGTTTGGGATATCATGCGCGAGCAGAACTACGGGCGTATTGTTATGACCACGTCTTCGAGTGGTATGTACGGCAATTTTGGTCAGGCGAATTATGGTGCGGCGAAGATGGCGCTGGTCGGCTTTATGAACACCCTGGTGCTTGAAGGTAAGAAATACGGGGTACGGGTGAATACTTTGTCGCCCACCGCGGGCACTCGTATGTTAGAAGATATCATCGAAGATAAGCAGGTCATGGAGCTTATGAGTGTTGAGTCCGTCACGGCTGGGCTGATTACTCTCTGTGATAAAGACGCACCCAATCGAACTATTCTTTGTGCCGGCGCGGGTGGTTACGCGACAACTCATATTTACGAGACCGAGGGTATATTTCTGCCGTCAGAGCAACAAACGGCTGAAAATGTGCGCGCGAATATGGACGCCATACAGAACGCAGATGGCGAGAAAATACTTACCGCAGGGTTTGAGCAGACGAATAAATTCGTTGAGAAAGCCGTCGCCTATATAAAGACCCTGGGATAGTTTGTTAGCCTAGTTGGGTATCAGTTTAACTTCAAAATAAAAACGCCCACCTAAGTTGGAGCCAAGCTTAGGTGGGCGTTTTGTCGTGCTTTAGAAACGAAAAATAGAGGTTGACCCAAAGGCCAACCTCTTAATTCCACGTGACTTAATTACTAGAGGTAATTTATTATTTTTATTCGGTTCAGTTAAAGCTAATTTCGATTGGGAACTGCATATCGCATTTAACGCCATTGCAACGTGCCGGCTCAAACGCCACACGGCTGAGCTTGCGTTCAAGATAGTTGTTTAACGCGTCATTGTCGCTGTCTTGAACCGCTACCTTGTTAACAACACCGTTGCTCGCAACGTCGACGACAATTCGCAGATCACCCGTGGTTGAGAACTTTTTATGAGCATTGATAACGGGTTTGTAAACAGACTTCAAACCTTTGCTAGGGAACGGCGGCACGTCGTCTATACCTAGGTTATTGAATTTGGCTTTGACTAAATCTTGATGCTGCTTGCTAAGCTCTTCATAAGATTTATTAAACGGAATGTTAGAACTCGCCTCGACCGGTTTAATGCGAGTGCCTGTTGCCGGTTCGCCTTTTAGATAATGTTGGGTCAAGCCCAGAGAGGCATGTGAACTTGAAAAGGTGAGTAGTAGTGCGGCTGCAACAATGACTAAATTTAGGGTCTTCATGATGGCTCCATCGGGTTAATTGACTGTGTAATGCTTACTTAATTTTGAGTACCACATTCGGTGTCTCTGAAAACTTAGATGCGCGATTTTCAAAAATGGATTCAAAAATATCGAATTATTTTTACGGTCATCCTTTTCCGAGCGCTCGAATAATCGAAATCCAAGACAAAGAATGGCAACGAGTCGGAGCTAACTCGTTGGCATTTTTTTGGCCATCCCTGGCAAACTTGAGCTACGTTTTTACGCTTTCCAGCACAGCACGCGCGTTAGCTAACGGGATTCCTGCGGCTCGCGCTTTTTCGATCGCCTCATCAACGCTAATCGTGCCCGCCGGAATCTGCCCCAACGCCCAAATAATGGATGAACGCATACCACTGCGGCAGTGGGCCAGGACTCTGCCGTCGGTGTTCTCTATCAGCGTTTTGAAGTCTTCTACTAGGTTGTCTGGCAGCGGTTGACCATTGGCCATTGGCAAGTAGTGGTAGTCAATTCCATGCTTATGTGCAAGCTGCGCCGCGTCGCTTGAGCTGAATTGCGCGGGCTCTTCGTTGTCTGGCCGGTTGTTTATAATCACGCTTATACCAGCGGCCTTGATGTCTTTGAAATCATCAGCGCTAATTTGCCCGCCGACGTAAATATTGTCATGTAAATGTTTCATCTGAATGTTTAACCTTTGGGTATCGAATGCCTATTTTACGCTAATTTTAAACTGTTTTACTTGACGTACAAACGCGTCGATTTTTGCTGCGTTGTCTTCTTCTCGGCCTTCAGTGTCTCGGTATCGAAGCGCCTGAAACTGATTGCTTATTTGGGTGATTGTTTGTTCAAGTTGGGGAAACAACGCACTCGCCTTACTCGCGAACTCGGCCGGTGTGTCACTTATATTTTTTTCTAAGCCATGGCGTTTGAACTTCGTGACAAAGTGTAGATATGCGGCTTGTAGTTTCGAGCGTTTAATTTGCTTTGGTATAAGTTGCCAAAAGTAGAGTAACAGCATGGCAAACGCACCGAGCATCATAATGAGCACCAGCGTTAAAATTCCATTTTTGTGTTTAAACCCGAGCGTCTCGAGCAACTCACGTTGGGTTGCAATGTCGTAGTTAACCACCCATTTATTCCATTGGTAGCCCACGTTTTTCCAGGTGTCTCGAAGATCCCTAAATAGGCGTGCAGTGCCAGTCGGGTTTAGAAAGTTGGCCAGTGCGTTGCTACTGTTGCCGTTATCAAATTGACCTAAATCCCACAGTTCGCGCAACGCGTCCATACCAAATTCAATGCGGTCGGGTCTTACAGCGGCGGTGGCATCAACGCGTTGCCATTGATCGTTAACCCATACTTCGCTCCACGCATGTGCGTCAGAATAACGCACCTCTAAATACTGTCCGCCATTGACTTGGGTGCCACCTTGATAGCCGACCACCACGCGCGCAGGTACGCCCAACCAGCGGGCGAGTGTGGTAAATGCGCTGGCGTAATGTTCGCAATAGCCGGTGCGGGTGTTAAAGATGAAATCATCGAGAGGCGTGAATTCGTCAAGGCCAGGAGGCGCAAGCGAGTACTTATACGGTCGATCTAAAAAGTACTGATAGAGTCGATTAATCGACTCGGCGTCGTTGTTTGACTTGCTGCGGATACTGCTTAATAGTGCTTGAAGTCGCGCGGTCGGTTTGCTTTCGGTTGAGAGTAGCGATTCGGTGTTATGTGATATTTTTGAGACCAATAATTGGTCTGCGCTGGACGAGCCTTTGTATGAAAAGGAACCAGTGCCGGTGCGTCTTCTAGTAACCGAGTAGTCGCGCAGGACATAACCTCGGTTTACCCCAGCAACATAATCAAGGTAGGGCAGGAAATCATCGCTGCTGTTTTCGTGTAAGACGCTATAAAACCAATCACCGTTTGCTAAGCTCGTGGCTGCATTTAAGGCGCTTAGCTCTGAGTTGTTAGTTGCTTCGGGTTGCCCGACTTCCCAAACAAAATTTCGTTCGGTAGGCATGGTTTTTGCACGCCAATAAAGTTGTGAATTAGGTGGAACAACACCATCTTTAAACTCCACGCGGAATGCTAGTTCGTTATTAAACGCGCCGGCCGCCATTTCTCCGGCAACAAGTGCGTCGCTGAGTCCTTCGGTATCGCGTTGGTCTTGTGAGGGTAAAAAACCAAAGTCGCCGCTTATTCTTGGAAAAAAGAAAAACAGTAATACCGCCAGTGGCAGTGCCTTTGCCACTATTCCTAAGCTCGACTTCAAGGTCTGTTTGAAGGGCATCGGGGTTGGGTTGGATATTTGAAACAGGATGCCGGTTATTCCAAGCGCATAGACCACAATAATCGAGATGCTGGCGATTGAGGAGTCGAACAGAAAGGAGGAGGCGGCTAGAAAGTAGAGTAGCAAGCAAACGACGAAGTAATCGCGCAGTGCGTGAGACTCCAGAAATTTTAAGGCAACAAGCAAGACGATAAAGCTGATGCCGGCAATTTGCCCATTCCAACCGCCGTAGATAAACAGCACCAGTGCCAAGCTGGCGATGGTTAGTATCATCATTATGAATTTCGGCGGTGGCGCTAGCGTGCGTATGATTATGATCGCTTTGATTGCAAAGATAACTAAGGCATAAGTCGCAATGCGCGCGTCAGCAATTTTGAAGTGCAGAACCACTGCGACAAAAATTAAGGTTGCGAGTTGCAACAGCGTGGCGCGATGCGGCTCGTGTGTTGGTGGTGAGGTAGGCATTGGTGGCAGTTTCGCCAATACGCGTTTTATTGGATTAGCTATCATGGTTAGCTCGATTGCCCCTGGTGCTCATCGTCGCCCCATAAAGCCAGAACCTGTAAGCATTTATGATAATGAGTTAGGCCCTTATCGAACTCTATGGTGTGGTTCGGCATTTCAAGTTGATAGCGTAAGCCATGTTGTTCGGCATCAACCACCCAGAAGCAGAGCTGGCTGAGTCGGTCTTCGATGCCCATTGATGCGGGCAAAGAAAACCAACTTAAATTCACGGAACTATTACTGTGATTCTCATATTGAATAGACACCAGCTTATTGGTTTTAGCAAGAGATGGCCAATGTATGTCTCGCAAACGATCTCCGGCTTGGTACGCTTTCATACCTGCATAGTCTTCGGCCCCCAATTTCACATTAGCACTGGCGTGCTCTTTGCCTTGATGAGAGCCATCTTTGGGAAAAGGAATTAGGTCTAGAGGTTGCGGATAAACTAGGCATCGTTCGCTTGAGTTAAAGCGTTTGGTCCAGCAAAAAAACACACCTATTGGGAACTGCGAGCTGAGGTTGATTGGGTCGCACACAAGGTATCCGCGCTGAACGGTTGGTAGCTGAAGCTCGACGGTCTGCTGCGCGCCGCTTGCCAGTGTTGTGAGTTGGTGGAAGCCACCACTAATTAGCCAAACCGCGTGGCGGAGTTTATCGCTGTTATTACTGATAGTGAGTGGAAACTTTGCTTGAGAACCTAAGAATACCGATTTGCTTGGGTGGCTTTCAAGTCTCAGGCCGATGACATTGTTGTGGGTATACACCATTGCCACCATGCCGAGCGCAACCAAAATGAACAGCATCATAAACGCGGCCTGGTTATCAAACTTTACCGCAATGCCAAACAGCGCAAGCAAAATTAACGCGTAATACCAACCAACGCGGGTTGGTAATATATAGAGTTCTCGCCGACCGACACTAAATTCTGACATTTGTTAACGCCGCAGACCGGTTCCTAAATAACTTCAGTTTGCTTGATGATCTCAGTCAGCGCTAACGATGATTCAGAGCCGTCGTTGCAATGAAGGCGATGCGCCGCTGTGTAATCCGCCAATAACTTTACGTCGTCGGGCAGTACCGCGTCACGGCCTTCGACAAACGCCATTGCTTTACAGGCTTGCAGCCATTGCAGGCCTGCGCGCGGTGATAGACCAGTAACGAATTTCCCGCAACTACGAGTTTGGCTGACCAGGCTTTGCAGGTAGTCGACTATGGCTTCACTAACATGCACATTGTGTACTTTATCTATTAGGTCGGCGACGTCTTTCTGACTAAGTACCGGGGCAAGTTTGCCTCTCGTGTTTTGACCCATTAATAATTGTTTTTCAAATTCGGCGCTGGGATAGCCAAGCGATAAGCGCATTAGAAAACGATCGAGTTGCGATTCAGGTAACGGAAATGTACCGCTTTGTTCTAATGGGTTTTGCGTGGCGATTACAAAAAACGGCGTGCTTAAGCTTATTTGTTGGCCTTCAACCGAAACCTGCTGCTCTTCCATTGCTTGCAACAGCGCGCTTTGAGTTTTTGGGGTGGCGCGATTTATTTCGTCTGCCAATAAAATAGAAGTGAATAACGGTCCTTTTTTAAATATGAATTTTTTTGACTCCATATCAAAAATGGTCATGCCGATAATGTCAGTAGGCAGTAAATCACTTGTGAATTGAACACGCTTATAAGGCAGGCCTAAAAGATTGGCCAAGGCATGAGAGAGCGTAGTCTTACCGACTCCAGGAATGTCTTCGATCAGTAAATGCCCACGGGCCAATAAGCATACCAATGCTAATTTGGTGGCTAGTGGATTTCCAAGAATGACCGAGTTGAGCTGCTCGAACAGGGCGTCCAGTTTTTGCATAGTTTAACGAGTTTATAAAAGAATGTTGTTTTTTAAGATTGCCTGCGGCGTCTTAGCCACCTTAGCAACGGAATATCGTGCGGATTTTTGTTAATTAAGGTATCGACTAGCTCGACATTGTCGCGCATATGTTGTGCTAATAAGGTCTCGTCGCGGCGACCGCAAAATAATAACTGGTCGCCGAGCTTAAGGTGCATATCGTTGGTCGGTAATAAATGACTCATGCCGCCCCGTAACAACAGCAGCGGGATGCTGTCTGAGTTCGGAAAGGTTGGGTTAGAGCTGATATCACCAACCTTTAAAGACCGCTCGGTGTTCAAAAAACGCACCAGCGCCGGCGCGTTTTTTTCGTCGATGATCAAGCGCCAGGTGATGGGGTCTTCATTATGGGCAACCAAGCATATTTGTTTGACTAAAACTTCGGTGTCTTCTGGCGATAAGGAGCTCGAGTATTGTAAGAATTTAACCACCAGCGGGCGCGATATGGTCGTCAACACTTCACTCGCGACAATCTGGTCGCGGCGCATAATATAGTCACATTTGGCGTGAATGAATAGTTGGTGGTTGGGTTCTCTAGAAACCCTGCCAATGGTCACCAGTTTCGGGTTTAGCTGTCGGGCGGTAATCAGAATGGACAAATTATTAGCGTCGTCGTCGCTGGCCGCGACCACAACTACGGCGTCTTCAATTCCAGCGTCAATTAACGTTTGGGCTTCGGTCCCGCGCCCCACAATGGTGCCGACCGGCGCCTTGCTGGCAATTGGGTCAACATCCACAATTACAGTGTCTATCGCGTCGCCACCAGTGTAATCCTTAACCGCTTTACCAAAGCGGCCATAACCGCAAATAACCCACTTGCCGGCCGGCAGGCCGTTTTCGCTTATCTTTGAATCAATATATGTGGAGCTGTGTTGGTTAATAAACCAGTTGTGAATGCGATGCAGCTCAGGATTTTGAGTGAGCAGTTTTAGGCGCCGTCCAAAGGTGGTGTATGGGTTGATAATGGCATCGGTGCCAAACGACGCCATGTTATTCGCTTCGTCTTCTATTTCTGAGCGGCAGATTACCGGGACTCTCGGGTTTACTAGTTTGGATGCAACTGCGATTTTCAAATTAGTATGGTCGTCTTGAGTCACTGCAATAATGCCTTTACAGTGCGCGTGATTAATGCCGGCGGCTACCAGATTCTGCGGTTCAGTGATGTCGGCGGTTAGAACGATTGGCACGGTGCGCAGATCTTCCAACTCGATCATGTGCGTGCGCTCAGAGTCGCGATCAATAATCACGCTTTTAAGGTCTAGGTCAGCAAGCCCGCGACTGATTAATTGCCCGGTCTCGCCATAGCCACAAATAATATAAAATGGGCGATGTAGGCGTTTGATGCTGAGCTTGAATGCGCGCTGTGACACGGCGTTGCGAAAGGTCTCGTCTTGCAGTAACCGTAAAAGGGTGCCGATGCCATATAGCCAGGATATCACTGAGGTGTAAATGCACACCAAAACCCAAGCGCGCTGGGTATCGGTAAACGGGTAGGGTATTTCGCCAAACCCAATAGTAGTGCCCATAAAGCTGACGAAATAGAAGGCGTGAAAGAAACTCATACGCCACGGTTCACCATTTGGGTCGACGCCCGGAATTAAGGTCATTCCTAAGGTCGCAATGGCGTAAACCGATATCAATAATATCAGCGGTGTGCGCAGTCGTCGTAATATTAAAAAGAAGATGTTGGACACGAGTTTAGCTTAGTAAGTTAGCGACGGGACATAAAGGGTAGGGCAGTACCGTGAGCAGCTTACTTGCGAATTTGGCCAGTCTCGATAATCAGTAATACGACTGATAGCAGGTTAGCCACCAATGCACCGCCGGCTAGCGAAGTAATGGTTGCCATCGTCGATGTGCTCAGGCTGCCCTGGCTTTGCGAGGCCACACCCCAAGTAATCGCGGCCGCAATTAGCAGTAAATCGACAACGAGACTCGATGCTAACACCGTCGAACCGAACTGCGTACGGTCTCCAAACTTCATAATGGTGCAAATTAGGCTAGCGACTAACGCTGCCGCTAATTCGAGTACGTGATGGTGGGCAGGGTCTGCTAAGTCACCTATAAAGAAACTGAAGTTTAACGATAAGGCGAGGATAATGAAAAATGCGAAAACAACTTTCTCGAAGTTCATGCAGCGCTTCCTAAAAAAAATGAATGTAGGTTGTTGGGCTTAAGCTATCGATCGCGCTAAAGACTTGAAATTCTGTCTGTCGTGCAATTGCCCTCATATCGGTGAAAATGTATGTGAAGTGCAAGATCAATAGTAGGCTAAAATCGGAGCCAAGAGCTTAGCATAAAAGTGGCGGCCCCCCTATCACACGTGGGTTCGGCTCGGGCCTACCTGGACGGTCAGGCAGGCCTCGCTTTTAGGCTTGCGAATAATGAAATCGTTGCGTCAGATCAATGTCAACTACCTGTTGCTCGTGTTGCTAAAGTTGTATACTATGCGCGCGCTGTCAGTAGGCTGCGATTTTAGGTGCGGAAGGTGTAAAGTGGGTGTGCTCAGTCGATTCTCACTCATTTATTTCGCCTTTAGTCTCATCAGGAGTCGCATCAGGCTATCGCAAAATAGTTGGGTCTTTATATTTCCAAATTAGGAATTTCGACCTTTGAGCACCACTAAGCAGGTGCTAGCGCTCGATTGAGACAATTCTGGGTTGCAAAGTGTCGCTTGATTCGGCTTAGACTACCAAATACAAAAAGTGGTGAGGTAATCATTGTTTTATAAGATAAAGAAAGGGCTTGATATCCCGATAAACGGAAAGCCTGATGAACGTATTGACGTTGCAAGCTCGGTTAAACAAGTGGCCATTCTGGGTGGTGACTATGTTGGCTTAAAACCGACTATGATGGTCAAAGAGGGTGACTCTGTCAAAGAGGGTACGCCTTTATTTGAAGACAAGAAGAACCCCGGCGTTGTTATTACTTCTCCGGCCGCAGGCACGGTGTCAGCTATTAATCGCGGCGCAAAGCGAGCGTTAATCTCGGTAGTGATTGATGTTGATGGTGACGCAGCCGAGTCATTTGTGACCGACGAGTTAGCCTCTATCTCGGAACAGCAAGTTCGAGACCTTTTGGTAAAATCTGGGGTTTGGTGCTCTTTTCGTGCCCGCCCTTACGGCAAAGTGCCGGCGATAGACTCCACACCAAACTCCATTTTTGTTAATGCAATGGACACCAACCCCTTGGCAGTCGAACCGAGCGTGGTTATTGCTGAACGTGCGGCTGATTTTGCGACTGGTGTTAGTGTTCTAGCCAAATTTGGTGTTCCTGTCTATGTCTGCCAAGCCGACGCTGTGAATTTGCCTGAGCTTACAGGTGAGGGCGTACAAGTCGCTAAATTTTCGGGCAAACATCCTGCCGGATTGAGCAGTACTCACGTGCACTCAATCGACCCAGTCGACGGCAATAAAGTCGTTTGGACGCTGGGCTATCAAGATACGATCGCCATTGGCTCGTTGGCGAAAAATGGCAAAATAGATGTGTCTCGCTACGTTGCTGTTGGTGGCCCCTTGGTTAATTCACCTAGAGTATTGGCAAGCCGGTTAGGCGCCAATATTAGTGAACTGATTGATGGCCGCATGGCCGACGGCAAAAAACGTGTTATCAGCGGCTCGGTATTGAACGGGCATGAGGCCGTTGCTGACGCTGATTTTCTTGGTCGTTACGACAATCAAATCTCTGTCGTCGAAGAAAACGATGACCGCGAATTTATGGGCTGGATTGCTCCGGGGGCAAGCAAATTTTCAGCGCTAAACGTATTTATCTCCAGTATCTTCAAGCCTAAAGCCTTTGATATCACCACATCGCAGAACGGCAGTCCGCGCGCGATTGTGCCAATTGGTGTGTTCGAATCGGTTATGCCATTGGATATTCTGCCAACGCCGTTGGTCAAATCTTTATTGGTCAAAGATACTGATGCCGCGCAGCAATTGGGTTGTTTAGAGTTGGTCGAGGAAGATCTGGCCTTGTGCTCATTTGTTGACCCCGGCAAACATGACTTCGGCCCTGTATTGCGCTCCACACTTACTCAGATTGAGACGGAAGGTTAAGATGTCTTTTCTACGACGCACGCTCGACAGTATTCATCCGCACGTTACTGAGGGCGGTAAACACCAAAGGTTCTATGCTTTGTACGAAGCGGTCGATACGATTTTCTATTCGCCCGCCGACGTAAATAAAGGGCGTAACCATGTACGCGACGGTATCGATTTAAAACGCGTAATGATTTACGTTTGGCTGGCTGCGATGCCATGTGTGGCCGTTGGTTGCTACAACGTTGGTCTACAAGCAAATTCGGTAATGGCGAGTATGGGCGTTACCGAGTTAGTGGGCTGGCGTGGCGATATTCTTGCGTTTTTCGGTATAGGTTTTGATCCAAACAGCATTTTCGATAACTTCTGGCATGGTTTCTGGTATTGGTTCCCGATCTACGCCACGGTGTTCATTGTCGGCGGCTTTTGGGAAGTTTTGTTTGCTTCCGTACGTGGTCACGAAATTAACGAAGGCTTTTTTGTCACCTCTATTCTATTCAGTTTAATTGTTCCGGCTACCTTGCCATTATGGCAAGCTGCGCTCGGCATCAGTTTCGGAATTGTAATCGGTAAAGAGGTATTCGGAGGCACAGGTAAGAATTTTTTAAATCCAGCACTTACGGCACGTGCGTTTCTATATTTTGCTTATCCCGCACAGATTTCTGGCGACGCAGTTTGGGTCGCGGTTGATGGTTATACTGGCGCAACCGCGTTGAGTGTGGCGGCCCAAGGCGGTGTGCAAGCGCTGACTGATGCGGGTTTTAGTATCCAGCAGTCGCTCACTGGTTATATTGCAGGCTCAATAGGTGAAACGTCATTGATCGCGATAGGTATTGGCGCCTTATTTTTATTGGCCACAAAAATTGCGTCTTGGCGCATTATGCTTGGGGTTGCTGTCGGTGTGCTTGTTACCAGTGGCCTGTTCAACATCATCGGGAGCGACACTAACCCCATGTTCGGCCTGCCGCCACACTGGCATTTTGTGATTGGTGGTTTAGCGTTTGGCATGGTCTTTATGGCCACTGACCCGGTCAGTGCCTCAATGACCGATACTGGGCGTTTTTGGTATGGCGTGTTGATTGGGTTAATGACGGTGCTAATTCGTGTCGTTAACCCCGCATTCCCCGAAGGGATTATGTTGGCAATCTTGTTCGCCAATTTGTTCGCACCACTGATTGATTGGTTTGTAGTACAAGCCAATGTTAAGCGTCGCGCCTTGCGTTACGCAGCTTAGGAGGCGTCGAGTAAGATGAAAAACTTAATTAAGAAGCAGGGCGGGTTTTTACACTTGCCGAATGACAATATTGTTAAAACCATTGTCGTTGCTACGTTGCTTTGCTTATTGTGCTCGGTAATTGTATCCGGTGCCGCTACCTTGCTTAAACCAAAACAAGTCGCGAATAAGTTGATTGATAAAAAGAGCAACATTCTTTCGGTTGCTGGCATCAGCGACCCGTCTAAGTCGGTCGATGAATTGTTTCAACAAATAGAAACACAGGTTATCGATGTGGCCACCGGGGAATTCACACAAGCTGTTGACGCGGATACTTTTGATCAACGTAAAGCTGCAAACGACTCAGCCTATCGTGTTGATTTGAGCCGTGATGCAGATATCGCGTCGATTGGTGGAATGTCAAGGTACGCGAATGTTTATCTACTGCGCGATGGTGAGTCTATCAGTAAGATTATTTTGCCAATAAAGGGCTATGGCTTGTGGTCTACCATGTATGGCTTTATTGCCCTTGAAAGCGACGCGACGACGGTCAGCGGTATTACGTTTTATGAGCACGGCGAGACCCCTGGCCTAGGCGGTGAAATTGACAACAAGAAGTGGCAAGCGATGTGGAGCGGTAAAAAGATTGCTGACTCAAGTGGTGAGCCGAAGCTTCGCTTGATTAAGGGCGCGGTCACGCCAAGTACCCCGGATTCTGAATACAAGATAGACGGTTTAGCCGGAGCAACCTTGACCAGTAACGGGGTGAGTAATTTGATTAAATTCTGGATGGGCGAGGACGCGTTTGGTCCTTACTTAAATCGTGTTAGAGAGAACGGTGGCCGAGCGTCTTCTGCTATCAATAGTAAAACTGCGAGCAATAGCAAAACTGCGGGGCAGGGATAAATTATGGCAAGCGAAGCAAAAAAAGCACTGTTTGAACCCTTAGTTTCAAACAATCCGATCGCGCTGCAAATACTCGGTATTTGTTCGGCGTTAGCAGTCACCTCGCAATTATCAACCTCGTTGATTATGTGTTTGGCGTTGACCAGCGTTACTGCGTTTTCGAACCTTTCGATAAGTTTGATTCGCAACCACGTACCATCGAGTATTCGCATCATCGTACAGATGACGATTATCGCCTCCTTGGTTATTGTTGTTGACCAAATTTTGAAGGCCTATGCCTACGAAGTAAGTAAAACTCTCGCAGTTTTCGTCGGTTTGATTATCACTAACTGTATTGTGATGGGCCGCGCAGAGGCCTACGCAATGAAGAACGGACCGTGGAACTCGTTCTTAGATGGTATTGGTAACGGTTTAGGCTATAGCTTGATTCTTATTATTGTTGGCACGGTGCGCGAATTATTTGGGTCGGGCTCGCTACTGGGCTATCAAATTTTGCCACATGTGGCTGATGGCGGCTGGTACGTGCCCAACGGCTTGATGCTAATGTCACCGAGTGCTTTTATTATTATTGGTCTTACTATTTGGGCGATTCGTTCGTACAAACCTGAGCAGGTTGAGAAACCCGATTTTGAAATGCAGAATGCACATAATGCGCCAGCGCATGGAACCGGAGGTTCGCACTAATGGATCTCGTCAGTTTAGCCGTTAAGGCCATATTTATTGAGAATTTAGCGCTCTCATTTTTTCTGGGAATGTGCACATTCCTAGCGGTGTCGAAAAAAATTGAGACTGCTTTTGGTCTGGGTTGCGCCGTTTTTGTCGTGTTGGCGATTACGGTGCCGATTAATAATTTAATCTATCAAAACTTTTTACAAGAGGGTGCGCTAGCATGGGCTGGTTTGCCGAACGTAGACCTAAGCTTTCTTGGCCTGATTAGCTACATTGGAGTTATTGCCGCCTTGGTGCAAATACTTGAAATGGTGTTAGACCGTTTTATGCCAGCCCTGTACAACGCCTTGGGTATCTTTTTGCCATTGATTACGGTTAACTGCGCAATTTTAGGCGCATCTTTGTTGATGGTTGAACGTGATTATACTTTTTCTGAAAGTGTGGTTTATGGCGCGGGCGCAGGCATTGGTTGGGCAATGGCTATTGTTGCGCTTGCGGGCATTCGTGAAAAATTGAAATACAGTGACGTCCCTGACGGCCTTGAAGGCTTGGGCATCACGTTCATTACGGTAGGCTTGATGGCGTTAGGTTTTCTTGCGTTCTCCGGCATTCAACTGTAATTAATAGAGGTAACTAAACCATGTTAGAAATTGGATTAGGCGTTGGTTTTTTCACCGCCATTGTTTTGGCTCTAGTGACCATTATTCTGTTTGCCAAAAGCAAACTGGTTGCCACGGGTAATGTCAAAATTTCAATCAATGGCGAGAAAGATATAGAGGTTCCCGCGGGTGGTAAGTTGCTCGGTGTGCTGGCCGAAAACGGCCTATTTGTGCCGTCGGCATGCGGTGGTGGCGGAACCTGTGCGCAGTGTCGCGTTAAGATTCACGAGGGCGGTGGGTCAATTTTGCCCACCGAAGAAACTCATATTACTAAGCGCGAGGCGAGTTGTGGCGACCGTTTGTCATGCCAAGTCGCGGTTAAACAAGATATGAAAATCGAAGTCCCTGAGGAGGTGTTCGGTGTCAAACAATGGCGCTGTAAAGTTCGCTCGAATGACAATGTCGCGACCTTTATTAAAGAATTAGTGCTTGAATTGCCTGCGGGCGAGAACGTTGACTTTCGCGCCGGTGGTTACATACAAATTGAATGTCCGCCGCACGAGGTCAATTACACTGACTTCGCGGTAGAAGACGAGTATAAGCCTGACTGGGACCACTTCAATATTTGGCAGTTTAAATCGGTGGTTAAAGAAACCGTTGTGCGCGCGTATTCAATGGCGAACTACCCGGAAGAGAAGGGCATTATTATGCTTAACGTGCGCATCGCATCTCCGCCGCCGCGCACTGAGGGTTTGCCGCCAGGACAAATGTCGTCCTACATCTTTAATCTAAAAGAAGGAGATGAGGTCACTATATCGGGTCCGTTCGGTGAGTTTTTTGCTAAAAAAACCGACGCCGAGATGGTGTTTGTCGGCGGGGGTGCAGGCATGGCTCCAATGCGATCGCATATTTTTGATCAGCTGGAGCGCATCAATACTGATCGTAAAATGACCTTTTGGTACGGTGCACGCAGTAAGCGCGAGATGTTTTACGTAGAAGATTTTGACCGCCTAGCCGCTGATCACGACAATTTTGAATGGCATGTGGCACTTTCTGACCCTCAGCCTGAGGACGACTGGGACGGTGATACCGGTTTTATTCACAATGTGTTGCTTGAAAATTACCTAAAAGACCACGAGGCGCCTGAAGACTGTGAGTTTTATATGTGCGGCCCACCAATGATGAATCAGGCAGTAATCAACATGTTGCATGATCTCGGTGTGGAAGATGAAAACATCATGCTGGATGACTTTGGTGGCTAAAGGTGTTTTTGGCAAGGGCTTTGGTGGCTAAAGGCTTTGTTGGCTAAGGGCTTCTGTGGTTAAGTATGAGTAGGCTGAGTGTAGGTGCGTGTAAGCGAAACATAAGGTTGAAAAACAGCGAGCTTAGCTCGCTGTTTTTGCATGTGCTGATTATTGCGCGGTTTGCCGCGTTAGCGCTCGGTCTTGCTTTGGTCGGATGCGAGGCGCGTCAGTCTAGCCAAAACCAACTCGTGTTTACCGGCCCAATGATGGGCACTGAGTTTCGAGTCACGTTAGTCGTTGATGAAAACTACGCTAACACGGAGCTCGAGGCGCTGAAAGCCTCGATCTTAAATGCCATGGAAGAGGTGAACACGAGTATGTCGAACTATTTACCTGACTCCGAGCTGAGTCGCTTTAACCGACTCGGAGCGGGTAAAAAACAAACCTTATCGGTGGACTTTGCGCGCGTTATGCATGAAGCCTTGAGTATTAGCAAGCTAAGCGAGGGCACCTTTGACGTTACTCTTGCCAAGGCGATAGACGCTTGGGGTTTTGGACCTAATGGCACGATTACCAAACGGCCAAGTGCGCAGCACATAGATGATTTGCGAGCCAGTGTCGGCTACGAAAAGCTCGCATTGGATAAAAATGTGATGTCTAAGCAGGTGGATGAGGTAGAGGTTAACTTGTCGGCTATCGCTAAAGGCTATGCGGTAGATAAAGTCGCCGAGACGCTGAATCAGCGCGGCATTACCAACTACCTCGTAAATATTGGCGGCGAGCTGCGCGCATCCGGGCGCGCACTCGACAGACAACGATGGCGTGTTGGGATTGAAAAACCACATATTACTGGTGGAATTCAGCGTATTGTTCATCTCAACAATCAAGCGATTGCGACGTCGGGCGACTATCGCAACTACCTGGTGATTGATGGCCAGCAGTTCTCACATACCATTGACCCGAAAACCTTGAGCCCGGTTTATCATAAATTGGCATTGGTCAGCGTAATAAGTGACTCGGCCAGCACCGCCGACGCACTGGCTACAGCGTTACTCGCGATGGACGAAGAGCGCGCCTGGGAATTCGCCTTAGACAACGATTTAGCTGCCTATCTAGTTATTCGCAGTCAGCGAGATGGCGAGTATGAGACCAAGATAACCAAGAAATTTAGTGTCAATTTGCAATAAATAGCTTGCACAATGACTATGCTGTTACTACATTACTGTCATTGACTCGGACCTGCTACGGTCTATTTGTAATAGAGTAATTAACTTTGGAATCGCTGAGATAATTTGCCTGAGTTTGTTCGTAAAGGCCAAACAATTGAAGATTAGCGCTGCAGCGAATTAGTAGAATGAATTTATTTTTTGTTACCTTCGGTGTTTTTCTACTGGTGATGGTTGGCATGGCCGTCGGTGTAATTGTAAGCAATCGCGCCATTAAAGGGAGTTGTGGTGGCCTCAACGATATTGAAGGCTTAAAAGGAGCTTGCGATATATGTGAAGGTAAAAAAGCGTGTTCGCGGCGTAAAAAGATGGAGCGTCAACTACAACGCAAGGCGTTAATTAACGAGCTGAATAGCTAGCTCGTATTCATAAAGATAGTTTAGCAGCAAGCAAATAGACACGAATCAATCAATCGAATTTCACGTGTCGTCTTCAACCTCAAACCCAATTGAACGCCAAGTGGAATCCCCCCAAACGCTTGAAAATGGTGTCGTGCGTGAATGCGACGGCAAAATTTGTATTCATATCGACGGTTATTGGATTCGCTATTACGCGCCACCCGCCAATACCATGGCCGAGAAAAAGGCACTTATCTTTTCTTTGCGTCGGCGCGTTTTTCACCATACAGAGCAGGGTATAAATTCGCCTGGCTGGCGCTTGGAAATTGCTCGTAAGTACTACCAGGAAGAGACTGATCCAGCGCGCAAGCGGGTAAAGGCCGCGATGTTGGCGGGCTCATTGTTTAACCGTGCTACCGATATCTTCTCAAGCGTGGTTGAGTTAGAAGACAAGGGTATTAGTGTTGATGACACAAACCCTCTAATGCAGCAATGCGAAGCTTGCTTTGTTGAGGCACTGGAGCTTGGCAAGCAGGTAAAGCATTTCAGTGGCGAAGAGGGTGTAGACGAATTGTGGGGTGAGCCATTCAAGGCATTTTCCTACCCAATGGATCGCTTTTTTGAAAGCCGTTATATCAAACTTGCGCAAACCTTTGCTGCGATCGATAAAATCGTTGACCGAATGGTTTCGGTGTTTGTCGACGTCGACGGTTTTGATGGCGTGCTGCCAATGTTAGAAGAGTTGCGCGAAGCTTCAAAAACCGAGGTTGAAACCATGCGTCGAGATGAGGTTATCTACGAGGTGTGGCCGCGTTATGTTGCGGCTAAAGAAGCGATTGCTAGCTTTAAGCCGTGTGGATTGAGTAGCCAAGAAGATCGAATACGTTACTGGGAGGACGGCATGCGCTTGTTACACATGGGTAAGGATGTAATCAGTTATCTCAGTGGCGTTCGTGTGCCAATGCCACTAACAACTAAAAACTACATGGCCAACTGCGATCGATATCAGCAGAACGGGTCGCTCGACAGTGAGTTTTCTATTCCAGACCATTGTTTTAAAAGCTAAACCTTAACTTTAGGTCGGTGCTCGAGTCTTTAGGCTGCCGGTTGAAAAGCCTTGATAGTGTGATAACCCGCTTTTTGCTCGTCAGAGGCTCATTAGATAGCAATGTGTTTAGCGTTACTATCAAAACGTCTTTAGCTTAAACTATCAGAACATAGAACATGCTGGCTTAATCTGATCAATATTTAGCCCTACCTAACACGTTTACATTCAACAATGAAATTAAGACAACTACAATACGTTACTGAAGTCGTTAAAAATGGCATGAATGTGACGGCAGCGGCCGAAAAGCTGTTTACGTCACAACCCGGCGTAAGCAGTCAAATTAAGCGGCTAGAAGAAGAGCTGGGCATCACGATTTTTGAGCGAAGCGGTAAGCACATTAACGGGTTGACGCCCGAAGGTGAGCTGTTGATTGAACGCTTTGAGCTGATTCTGAACGAAGCCCACAATGTTAAACGCATTGCCGAAGATTTTAGCCACCCAGATTCGGGTATGTTGTCGATTGCAACGACTCATACACAAGCGCGTTACGTGTTGCCCCCGGTTATCAGCGAATTTCGTAAACGCTACCCTAAAGTGCAGTTGCAAATAAATCAGGGCACCCCTGAGCAAATCGCTAGCCTGACAGACTCTGGTCAAGCTGATATTGGTATTGCCACCGAGGCCCTAGAATTGTTCGATAATCTTATCCTACTGCCTTGTTATCGTTGGAACCGATGCATCATAGTACCCAAAGGACATGAACTGGTTAAAGAGGCCGAACTGACACTGGCCGCGATTGCGAAGCATCCCATTATTACCTACACCTTTGGTGTGGCTGATCGATCGGTGATAAACCGGGCGTTCTCGAAAGATAACCTGGAATTAAACGTCGTGCTCATGGCGGCCGACGCTGAGGTGATTAAAACCTATGTCCGCAATGATATGGGTATTGGTATTTGCGCGCGTATGGCCTACGATAAAACTCAAGACCAAGATTTAGCGGTGCTGGATGCTGGGCATTTATTTGATACCAGTGTTACTAGCCTCGCGATTCGCAAAAACGCGGTGCTTAGAGAGTACGTATACGAATTCATTCAATTGTTCGCGTCGCACCTGAAACGTAGCGTCGTTGATCAGGCCGTCAAGGCTTACAACGACACCAGTTTGCAAGATAAGCTCTATAAAGAGTTTGTGCGTGAGGCCGAGACTCGTTAAGTCGGGCTTTTAAGTCAGGCCAGCGCTAAGTAACGCTGTTTATTCACGATTGGATGAATGCTTGACCTTAAAGTGGTTTCGCAAACCGGTCTCTGCGAGGCAGGTGATAATTTTCATAATTGAGCGAAAAGGCAACCTTGCGACTGCGACCGATTATTTCATTTCTCGGCACAAAACCGATGAATCGCGAATCGACGCTGTTGTCCCGGTTGTCTCCCAATACCAAATACATCCCGTTGGGCACACGTGTTGTGCCAAAGCTTGAAGCAATACTCGGGTTGTTAGCAACGCGCACTAGATACGAATAATCGAATAATTGTTCTCTAAGGTCTTGCGAGTGTTGTTGAAGGTCTTGCGACATTCCGGTTGTCTCGACCATTGAATAGTCTAGGCGTTGGCCATTAACCGTTAACATATTGTTGTGCATCGCGACCGAGTCACCGGGGATGCCGATGACCCGTTTAACTAATCGTTGTTTAGACACTTTTGAGTTGAATATGACAATATCGCCACGCTGTGGGTCGCCTAGCTTTGCCAACGACAACCCTGAGAATGGCAAATGTAAGTCGTACGCCAACTTGTTTATTATTATTTGATCGCCTTCTAAAATGGTGGGTTTCATCGAGCCGGTGGGTACGTGGTTCCAGTCGGCAAAACTGCTTCTGAATACCATCATTAAAGCGAGAAAGACCAGAATGCCTTTGTTTTCACGCAGAATTTTTTTTAACGGCTCGCTCATGATTAGCTCGACTTTGCAGTGATTAATGATCAATAGCTTAGCAGCCAGCCGGGTATCAGTACTGAATATTAATCGCTATTAATTACTAACGTTCGCTCGCCGGAATGTGCTTAATCGTTTGCACGAACTGGCGAATCTCAGCATCACTGAAATTTGTTATTACCCGTTCTCTTGACGCGGGTTGGTCGACTAAACTAACACCCTTACGCCGTGCGACTTTAGGCCTGATTGGTCGTGGCGCAAACCCGCCTCCGCAATTTGGGCACACGTTTTTCAATACGCTATCGACGCATTGTCGACAAAAGGTACACTCATAGGTGCAAATGCAGGCGTCCGCGGCATGATTCGGCAGGTCTTTATCGCAGCGTTCACAATTTGGTTTTAGTGTTAGCATGGTTCGTGTCCGTTGTTCTGCACTGACTCTCAGCTACTTTTCGTTTTACAAAGCATCAAAGAAAGGCCGACAGCGAGTGGGTAAAAACTTGATGTCCTATCGACATAAATTTGTTATAAAAAACACATAGAATTAGACACCACAAATACCATCGCTACCAGCTTAAGACAACGCAAACAGAATATTCATCGCTTAGTAAACAATCGGAGCAAGCACGTGCAATACGATTTTAGCCAACAAGTATTACGAACTGACGCTGCGGGGATGCCACTTGACTGGGTATCCTACAAAGAGGCTGCACGTTGCTATCATGCTGGGCAAGTGCTCTATAGTTGCGGTAATCTGCTTTACAAAGTGCATGGCGGTATCAGCTCGATGACGGGCGAACGTAGTGTAATAAGTGTCAATTCGATCATCGCGACACCGTCAGAGACCCAAAGCAGGTTTCACCATTTACCAAACTACACACCTCCGTTGACCAACAAAACCTTATTCTCACGTGATGGGATGACGTGTATGTATTGTGGTCACCAATTCAAGAAAGTGGATTTGTCGCGCGACCACGTTACGCCAGTCTCGCAAAATGGAGTCGATGCTTGGAACAATGTGGTGACCGCCTGCAAGCGTTGTAATAATTTCAAAGCAGGGCGGACCCCCGAACAAGCAAAAATGCAATTGCTGGCGGTGCCGTTTAAGCCAACCCATGCTGAGTACATTTACCTGCGTGGGCGTCGTGTACTGGCTGATCAAATGGAGTTTCTAAAAGCACACTTTCCGCGTACAAGCCCATTGCGCGAACGGGTCGAGGAGGTTCAAACTCAATCGCTCGATCAAATTTATAATCTTGAATAAGATTAACTGACTTTGCCAACCTCAAATTGTTCTACTCGCTCAGCCTCCGGCTTGGCATTACGGGCTGTTGCCGACACGCTACCGTTGTGCATTGCAGTTATTCCTTGGGGTATCCTAACCGGCGCACTGGCGATTCAGATCGGCATGTCGCCGTTGCAAGCGCAATTGATGTCACTTTTAGTGTTTGCTGGCGCGGCGCAGCTGTCAGGTATGACGCTTATCGCTAGCGCGGCGCCGCTGGGTGCCATATTCGCGTCCACGTTCGTGATTAGCTCGCGCCACTTGTTATATTCCGTGGTGTTTCGCCAGCATGTAACGCAGCTCTCAAGGTCGCTTAAGGTGATCATGGCGTTTATTCTGACCGATGAGATGTTTGCTGTGTCCGAAGCGCATACCAAGCGCAGTGGTCAATTTTCGGCGCTATTCGCGTTGGTATCGGGTTTTAGCTTTTATGTGATCTGGAATGTAGCCACGTTGATCGGCATTTTGATTGGCGACACCTTTAAGGACCTAGACTCGCTCGGTTTAGATTTCGCCATTGCGGCGACTTTTATCGCCATGACGTTTGGTGAGTTACGACGTTTTCCAGTCTTTATCGCAGTGCTAGCCAGTGGTTGTTTGTCAGTCCTGCTGAAGCCTATTTTTACCGACAGCTATATTGTTATTGCTGCGCTTGCTGGAATGTTGGCAGCGTACGTACTCGGTCAAGAGGGTGAAACATGATGTGGCGGACCTTGTGATGTGGTGGGCGATTACCGGCATGGCGTTGATTACGTTTTTTAACCGTTACGCCTTTTTCGCGGATTTCGTCCGTTACTCTCCTGGCGCGAAAGTTAAGCGCTTTTTAAGCTATTCTTCGTATGCAGTCTTGACGGCGATCTGGGCTCCGATCGTATTTTCGGTCGATACTCAAACGGGCTTCACACACGCCGGTGCCGACTACCTCATTGGGGTAAGCGTTGCGGCGGCGCTGAGTTTGCTTCGCGTGCCCAGTATTGTCGTCGTGCTAACCAGCGCTGCGGTGTTCTTTGGTATTCGTTTCGTGATTTAGTTAGGCTCTGGACTGTGTGTTGCAGGAGAGCAGTGTGAAAACAGCCTTGAGCGAAATAACAGCCCTGAGCGAAATAACAGCCTTGAGCGAAATAACAGCCTTGAGCTAAAAAAGCCTTGAGCGAAAAAAAGCCCCGGCTAAGCGAACGCTAAGTCGAGGCATTTTCTTAGAGCATGGTACGGACCACGCTTTGATACGTTAGCTATCGCGCTGAGTAATCTCTACCAGATGATAACCAAATTGAGTTTGTACTGGGCCGTGAACGGTGCCGACTTCTTCGTTAAATACGACACGGTCAAATTCAGGCACCATCATGCCGGGGCCAAAGCTGCCTAAATCGCCACCTTGTTTGCCAGAAGGGCATTGAGAATGTTCAGCGGCCACCGCTTCAAATGTTTTCTCACCAGAGTTGATTTGCGCTTGAAGATCCAAGCACACTTGTTCGGTTGACACCAAAATGTGTCGTGCAGATGCGGTAGTCATTTGATTCTAAAACCTGTTGTTTGACAAAGTGTTTTTTTTGAAGACGCGCATAATACTTAGTTTACGTGTTGAATCCCAGTTACAATGCTCAAAAAGTAAGTAAAACTTGCTAATTATTTGCTTTCAACATACCTAATACTGCTTTGAATAAACGACTTTTCAAACTTCTTCAAATTGTTGTCACAATCACGTTATTAGGGGTTGTTTTCTATCAAGCTGGCCTTTTGTCGACTGAGGGTCAACAGCGCTTTATTGCACTGTTGAAAAACGCCAGCCTGCCGCTATTGATCTTGTCGGTGTTGGTCGGAGTTTTAATCAATTTGGTGAGCGCGTTTAAGTGGTTTCTGCTGACTCAATCGCAGTCGCTTGGTGCTGGTTACTGGCGCATATTTGCCTATTATCTTGTCGGGCAATTTTACAATATATTTTTACCCACCAGTGTCGGCGGCGATGTCGTACGCTCTTATGAATTAGGCAAGTTCTCCGGCCGCCAGGCCGACTCGCTGGCGTCGGTATTTGTTGAGCGCTACACCGGTGTTTTAACCTTGTTATTGGTCGCGGCGGCAGCGGTATTGAGCCAATTGTCACGATTCAATCAGGGGTTCGTGATCGTGAGTTTGACTATGTTTGCCTTAGGATTGGGGCTTATTGGCTGGTTAGTCATCGATAAACGACCTTACAATGCGGTGCGCGCGGCTCTGTTGAGAAAGGCGCCGATCAGCGCCAAGGTGTTTGCTAAGCTTGATACCTTAGTCGGCTCGATCGATCATTATCGTGCCCAGCCGATTACCATTATTGTGGCGTTTGCGAACTCTCTTTTGTTCTACCTCGTGGCGGCCTTAAATGTGTATGTTACGGCATTGGTATTTAACGCGGATGTTCGTCTTGTAGACATGTTAATTGCGACTCCGATTATCATGTTGTTAATGAATATTCCTCTGTCGCTTGGCAATATAGGCTTGATGGAGTTTGCGTACACTAGCATTTTCCTTGCAATGGGTTACGGCGCTGAGTTAGGTGCAGCAGTGGCTATTTTAATGCGTCTAAAGTCCCTCTTTGATGGCGCTCTGGGTGGAGTATTACACCCGATATTTGTGACTCAAAAGCATGAATAGTCTATCATTACGAGTTTTACGGCATACCTCATTCGTCGTTTCAAATTTCAAAAACACTTTTTAAGTCATGAAGATTTCAATCGTAGGAACTGGCTATGTTGGTCTGGTTACAGGCGCATGTTTTGCCGATGTTGGCAACCAAGTATTGTGCGTAGACAAAGACCAGAGCAAGATTAATCTGTTGCATGACGGCAAGATTCCTATTTTTGAACCCGGTTTAGAGCGGCTAGTGAAATCGAATGTTGCTGATCAACGCTTAGAGTTCACCACTGATATTAAACAAGCGGTTGATCATGCTGAGGTGCTTTTTATTGCGGTTGGCACGCCTCCTGGTGAGGACGGCTCGGCAGACTTGTCGCATGTGTTGGCCGTGGCCAATGCGATTGGTCAAAATTTATCTAAATACCGCGTAATCGTTACTAAGTCGACCGTGCCGGTGGGCACTGCTGAAAAAGTGCGTAGCGCAATTCAGGCCGCACTGGATGCGCGGGGCGTGGCAATCGAATTCAGTGTCGCATCGAACCCTGAGTTCTTGAAAGAGGGCGCGGCGATCGAAGACTTTATGAAGCCCGATCGAGTAGTAGTGGGGGCCGATGACGAACGCGCCGTGACCGCTATGCGAACCTTATACGCGCCGTTTAATCGCAATCATGAGCGCATTATTGTGATGGATATTGCGTCCGCGGAGCTGACCAAATATGCGGCCAATGCGATGTTGGCGACGAAGATATCATTTATGAACGAGCTATCAAATTTGGCTGAACTGTTAGACGCTGATATCGAGCTAGTGCGACAAGGCATAGGCTCCGACCCGCGCATTGGTTACGACTTTATCTACCCTGGCTGCGGCTACGGTGGCTCGTGTTTTCCCAAAGACGTACAAGCGCTGCACAAAACAGCGAAACAACATGGCTATGACGCTAAAATTCTGGAGGCGGTAGAAAGCGTTAATCACGCGCAAAAATCTGTACTGTTGAATAAAATCGATGCTCATATGGGCATCGATTTGAGTGATAAAACGATTGCTGTTTGGGGGCTAGCGTTTAAGCCCAATACTGATGATATGCGAGAGGCACCAAGCCGAGTAGTTATTGATGGCTTGCTAGCGCGCGGCGCTAAAATACAAGCCTATGACCCTGTGGCGACTGACGAAGCCCACGATATTTACGCCGGCAATACATCGGTGAGTTTGTGCAGCAACATGTACGATGCCAGTGAGGCCGCCGACGCGTTGGTAATTGTGACGGAATGGAAGACTTTTCGCAGCCCAGATTTTGCTCGTTTAAAGTCTCAACTCAGTGACGCGGTCATTTTCGATGGCCGCAATATTTATGAGCCAGTTACCTTAGCGGCGCTGGGCTTCAAATATTATGGCATTGGCAGATCAAATTAATTATGCAACTGACTAAAGACCACTTCGCCAATATTAGAACACTCGTCGTTGGCGACGTGATGCTCGACCGATATTGGTTTGGTAGCGTTGACCGAATCTCGCCCGAAGCGCCGGTGCCGGTGCTTGCCGTTAAAAAGGAAGAGGTACGCGCCGGCGGCGCGGCCAATGTTGCGCACAATCTATTGGCACTGGGCGCGCAGAGCACCTTGTTATCAGTTATAGGCGATGATGATGCTGGTCGAGAGATTAAACGAATTATCGCCGGCTATGGTGCGACGACTACCTTAATTGTAGACGACTCGATTAAGACCATTGTTAAGTTGCGCATGGTCGCGCAGAACCAACAGCTATTGCGTGCTGACTTTGAAGAAACGCCGAGTGACGAGGTACTAGCGCAATGTCTGGCAGACTATCGGGCTGCGGTCACCAACTGTGATGTGGTGGTTCTCTCTGACTATGGCAAAGGTGGTTTGCGCCACGTTACAGACATGATCACGATTGCCAGAAAAGCCAATAAGGCGGTTATCATAGACCCCAAAGGCAGTGATTATTCGCGTTATCAAGGCGCGACGTTAATTACGCCGAATATGAAAGAATTTGAAGCGGTGGCTGGTAAGGTTACCTCAGAAGCCGACTTCGTAGAAAAGGCTCACGCGTTGCGCTCAGAACTTGATTTGGATTATCTATTGGTTACCCGCAGCGAGCAAGGCATGAGCTTGTTTTGTATGGACGGCTCGCAAATCGATTCGCCGGCAACGGCCTTAGAGGTCTATGATGTCAGTGGCGCGGGCGATACCGTGATTTCCTTGATGGCACTTGCCACCGTGTGTGAGTTCTCTAATGTCGACAAATTGACACTCGCCAATACGGTTGCCGGTATCGTGGTTGGCAAACTGGGTACAGCGGTCGCCAGTATCGATGAAGTCGTTAACAAGTTGAATGAACGCTAAGATTTACTACAGTAGGAATGAATTATGATTATCGTCACTGGCGGTGCGGGCTTTATTGGCTCCAACTTAGTTCGAGGTTTAAATAAACGCGGCTTGAATAATATTCTTGTGGTTGACGATTTAAGCGATGGCAATAAGGTTCGTAATATCGAAGACTGTGATATCGAAGACTATATGGATAAAGATGAGTTCTTGCGCCGCATTCAAAATGGTATGGAATTTGGCGGCCCAACCGCGGTTTACCATCAAGGCGCGTGCTCTGACACCATGGAGACTGATGGGCGGTTTATCATGCAAACCAACTACGAATATTCTAAATCCTTGTTCCATTATTGTGGTGAACACAGTATTCCATTTATTTATGCGTCATCAGCGTCTGTATACGGTGGTGGTGAGGTCTTCAAAGAAGACCCTGCGAACGAGCAGGCGTTAAACGCCTACGCCTATTCGAAGCTGCTATTTGACCGCTACTTGCGCAAGAATCGCGACGCCTCCGACTCTCAGGTTGTGGGTTTGCGATACTTTAACGTGTACGGTCAAGGCGAAGAACACAAAGGCAGAATGGCTTCGGTCGCGTATCACTTTTTTAATCAGTATCATGAGCAAGGTTTTGTAAAGTTGTTTGGCGGCAGCGGCGGTTACGCCGATGGTGAACAATTGCGAGACTTTGTTTGGGTTGATGATGTGGTGGATGTGAATTTACATTTCCTTGAACACCCTGAGGATGGTGGTATTTTCAATGTGGGCACCGGGCGGGCGCAGAGTTTTAACGACGTTGCTACTGCGGTGTTAAATCGGCTTGAGGGTGTTAATAAAACCGTCGCCGACTGGGTTGCTGAAAAGAAAATTCAATACATCGAATTCCCGCAGGCCTTAGTCGGTAAATATCAAAGCTACACCAAAGCTGACCTCACTAACCTAACCATGTCGGGCGACTACAATAAAAATTTCGCAACCGTGGAAGAGGGCGTTCAACACTATGTAGGCCAACTACTCGCCGCAAGATAAGCACTTTGCATGGCCTCCATTGTGATTTACGACTCAGGTGTTGGCGGTCTGAGCATTTACCAAGACGTCGTTAGTCAGTGCTCAAATCACGAGTTTGTTTTTGTCAGCGACAACCAAGCATTCCCGTACGGTACCAAAGCTGAACCTGAGCTGGTTAAGCGGGTATTGGCGGTCAGCCAGACCATCGCTGAGCGCTATCATCCCGATGTGTTAGTTGTTGCCTGCAATACCGCGAGTACCGTCGTCTTGCCACTGCTGCGGCAGAAGTTTGATTTCGACGTTGTCGGCGTGGTACCGGCGATCAAGCCCGCAGCGCAATTAAGTCAAACTAAAACGATCGGGCTACTGGCAACCCCGGCGACGGTTAATCGTGATTACACTAAAAACCTGATTGCGCAGTTCGCTGCTGATTGCGAGCTTATATCTCTTGGAAGCAGCGAACTGGTACAATTAGCCGAAGACAAGTTATATGGAAAGGCAATTGATTACGATCAGCTAGCAACCATACTTGAACCAGTATTCAAGGTTGACCGCCTCGATACTCTCATATTAGCGTGCACGCATTTTCCGTTGTTACGCACCGAGATTGAACAGCTAGCAGCGGCGTCGGGCAAGTCCATTAGACTGGTAGATTCCGGGCCAGCGATTGCTAGGCGGGTTCAACAATTACTCCAAGGGCGCAACCTTGGTGAGCGAGTTACCGCTCGAGTCATTGATTTACGAGCGAGTGAGACACCATCGAGCACAACAAAAGTAGCCGCGTTTACGCAGCCAATAGGCCACTCGAAAATCCTAAGTAGCCTTGAGTATTTAGGCTTTGAAAAAATAGAACACTTAACCGTATAAACTGATGTCCGATCAACATTATTCTTTGCTTTTAAAACAAGCTGAAGCGCTTATCTCCGCAGAGAGCGACATAATCGCCAATACCGCTAATTTGTCGGCCTTGCTTTATCATAATTTAGAGGATGTAAATTGGGTCGGATTTTATTTTCATAAAAATTCTCAGTTGGTCTTGGGGCCATTTAATGGGCAACCTGCGTGTACCCGAATAGCCCTTGGCCAGGGAGTTTGCGGCACGGCTTTCGCAGAACGAAAGACGCTAGTTGTAGACGATGTTCATGCGTTTGCAGGCCATATCGCGTGTGACGCCGCCAGTGAGTCTGAAGTTGTTGTGCCTTTTTACGCCAACGAGCTTGCTGGCGTACTCGATGTAGACAGTCCGATAAAGAATCGATTTTCGAATGCTGAGAAGGCGCTATTTGAGGCGGTGGTGAAGCTGCTCGCCCCGCGTTAATTTGCAAAATGTTACCCTTATCTAAGTAAAGTGACTTGCTAGCGACAGACGACTAACGAGACATATTGTAAAATAGCTGTTATGGATAGGAATACAATCCCGCTAAAAGATGTTCAGTTATCACAGTTGAACGGAGAGTGCCTAAGGTTGGTAGCTAGATTTGTGCGTGTATTAAAAGCCAAGCGGGGCGAAACGTTAGTGATGCAAGACGCCGATATTCTTATGAAAATTTCTGAGCGCGCACGAAAGACTAATAATAAAGAATTGAAGGGTATTTACGCTGAGCTAAAAATAGCCATGGTCAAATCGGTATATGAGACGCGCAATAGCGCAGAGCGCTAAGTCGCTATTTCTTAAATGCTCTGATAAAACCGAACGCTATGGCAATAAGTAGCAGTAAATAGCTGAATACGAAACCTAAATCAGAAAACACATTCATAAGCGATTTTTTAATCAGCGCCAAGCCTGAGCTTCGCTGGCGCTTATATTGCACCAACTGTCGTGGGGCCGAATTCTGGTAGTGTTCAAGTTGCGCAAAACTAAGCAGTTTTGCCTCATCAAGTGACCATTTACCTTCAATTAACGGCAGGTCTAACCTGACTTTCTGAAGCAAGCTGTCAGCAGGGATCTCTCGGCTCAGAAAATCTAATGGAAATAACAACTCAACATACGGCGCTGAGTCGTTTTCAAGGCGAATTAGCGAGGTTGCAGGCTCGATGAACGCGTGCTTTTCAGTAGCATAAAATAGCTGATAGTCGTTATTGACATTCGCGTTTTTCGGTACGCTTACTTTAAAATAAACTGCCGCCAGGTTTTGGGTGCCAACGTTGAGGTCGGGTGAAACGAGGTACGGATCATTATTCGTGATCGTGAAACCCGACAATAGGCCTGCAACATCGTTGAGCTGCCAATCGTCAAGCGTTATCAGCTTGCCCGAGTCATCGACGGCTTGTATGCCATTAAATAGGCGTGTGATTTCGACCTCAGCCGCACCGTCGCTAGTCTGGCTAAGGCTTGCTGTACTGAATTTTATGTCGCATGAGCCGCACCTGTTTATATCCAGGCGCAAGGTTTGACCGACTTCAATCTGCACGGTGTCAGGGATCCTAATAGCCACGTCACCGTTACCCGGCGCGTTAAAGCTTAATCGATACCAAGGATCGAACACATTGCCCCGTTGTTTGAAAAATAACTCGGCGGGTCGATTGCCCTTGCTCGTTGTTATGTTTAATTTTAGAAACTGGGCGGGTAGCTCCGACGCTTTTGGCTTAAATACCCAGTACGGGTCATTACCCGCGACTTGATAGTTGTTAGTGCCTTTTTCTACAAGGTCATGGGTGTTCAAGAGCTCGACCTGAGCATTGGCCACTACTAAGTGCGAGCTCGCTAATAGTGCGATCACTAGGCTGAGTTGTCGGCTGAAAGCCGGCGACAGGCAAGCACGTATGCAAACGCCGATGCGAGTAATGCTTAGCTGGTTAGTACTCATTGCTGCTGCGTCGTAAAATTCTGTAGGCAAAAAATCCCATTACCACTAGAAACAGTGAGCGTACTATTTGAATCGTCTGGTAGAGGCTCAGTTTGTCGCTGGCAAAGTTTTGCTGAAAGTAGCTAGGGAAGTGCCCCATGCCGATAAAATCGGTGCTGAGCGGTGCCGCTAGAAATAAAGTGAATACGCCACTATCGGTTTTAAGCAGCCATAGAATAATCCAAATTCCGCTAAAGGCGATAAAGGGAAGCACCACTTTTTTGCCAAATTGTATCGTCATAATTGGGAATAAGACGATCCACGCGGCGTAGTGCACGCTGTGAACGTTAAAACCAAAGTATATGAATAGGGCAACTGATGCACATACAACAAATCGTTCAGCACGAGAACGTTGACCGATTTCCCACTGATAAATAGCCAATGCGGATAAACCGATAACGATAGGGTAGAACCAGTAGTAGCCGAGTGACAGTAGTTTATTAAAGGCATCGCTACCATGTGTCGCATTTGGGTCTACGAACAAGCCTAACTCGCCACCGCTAAGACCGATTAACCAATCTGGTAGATAATACAGCAAGGCAATGAGTAACGCGCTGGCACTGACAAGAACTAGATTGCGCAGATAGTGGTCTTTGAAATCGATCAACGCGATTAAGAAGAATGGCGCGAACATCAGATTAATCTCGCGGCACTGTAACGCCATTGCGAAAAACAAGCTGGCTAGGAACACGCGGTCGTATTTGAGTTGCAGCGCGGTTAGGGCTAAGAAAAATAGGCTGATTACTTCAAAGCGACCAAAAACGTAGGTCGCGAATAGGGTGACTGGGTTGAACAACCAAATCAGTAGTGCAATTTTTTTGTGTTCGGGTTTGTCTATAAAGTTCCAAATCACTGCCGCTGTGGCCAGGTCAAACAGAAGATAGGGTAGTTTGAAGAAAAATAGATGACGATAGATGTTTGGGTCGTTTAAGAAAAAGCCATAGTCTACCAAGTTCGAGGTGCTTTGCGTCGGGTCCGCGATATGAAAAAGGCCAGGGGTCACGTCGATGAAAAGAGTTGAAATGGCCGCGAAAAACATTTCAATGTAGAACACCACAAAGCGATAACTGTGGTCAAAGTAGTATCCGTTTTCTAGGGCATAGAATACTCGCCGCGCTTCTGAATATAAATCGACATGCCCAAAGAACGGCATTAGAGCCACCCTTAGCAGCACAGCAATGCCGACTGCGGCTAGAAAAAACTGTCTACTATTAAGGGGTTTAGGCAAAATTTTAATATAATTTATGAGCTTAACCAAACGCTCGTTGTAGCCAATTTTTAGGTTTGTACTCATAGGCGACAGGTTGCGCTGCTCGTGCCATGTAACTTCCGTGCTCGCACACCAGAGGCGGCTCGAGGTCGGGGAAGTCCTCGTTGGTAAAGTAATGCGTGACCAGCGACTTTCGAGTTTTGGTCTTGTCTTTAATTGGGCTGCCGCCGTGAAAGAGTTGCGAATGCCAAATCAAGACGTCGCCTTTTTCCGCAAGCAGGGTCTCGGCTTGTAAGCCTCGTTTCTCAATTTCGGCGTCTATATATTCTCTAAAGGCCGGCATTTCGTCATTGACGACGATGGTTGAGCCGCTTGAAAATTGATACGGAGGAATTTTATGACTGCCCGGGTAGTAACTCAGCGGGCCGTTCTCAGGCGTTGCATTTTCCAGCGCGATCCAAGATGCGACCATTTTATTGGGTGTGGGCGAGGGCATGTAAAATGTGTCGAAATGATAGTCTTGCTGTGAGCCAAATTCAAAGTTAAGGCTATTACATACCATTGGGAAGTCTTGCAGTAAGGCCTTGAGTATTGGCGCTAAGCGCTCGCCCACCACCAATTGGCGAATTTCATCACGGCTCAAATATAGGTCGTTGAGCTTATAAGGTTGGTCACGAGCAGCCAAGGGCGCGTCGGCGAAATAAACTCGGCGTTCTTGCTCGGTTTCAACGAATATATCAATTACGTACTGCGAATCTAACTTTTTTCGGTTTTTCCATAAGCCATCAATCAAGATGTTTATTTTGTCTATCTCGTCTGCCGAGTAAAAATTCTTTAACAGCAGATAACCGTTATCATCCCACTCTTTGTGTTGTTCTTTGCTAAGTGACATTGTGTTTCTTCGTTAGTCCTTGAAGTTGAGCGAAAAACGCTCGTTCTTCAAACTTAAATTTGGATTGTAATACGGGTCGCCTGATTCAAGAAAGTCAGCCCATTTTGTTAGAAAATGTTTTTGTTCTGTTAGTAAACGCTGCATCTTCTCGTCGGTGTCTTCGTAGCCGCGACTGATTGATTCATGGTGGGTTGCTCGGCAATGTGGTGTAAATAGGTTGTAGTAGCCTTTGTCGAGCAGTTTTAGGCACAGATCGATGTCGTTATAGGCGACGGCCAAATTGTCTTCGTCGAGGCCGCCAACCTCATTGAACTTATCGGTTCGCATCATCATCATTGCGCCGGTAACCGCACTCGTGTTGAACACCATCTGCAGCCTGCCGTGATACCCAATGTGGTTGTCAGGGAAAAATTTATGTGGGTGGCCAGCGGCACCGACCATGCCAGCGACGACGCCAGCGTGTTGGATTCGCCCGTCAGGGTAAAGTAATTTACCGCCGACGGCGCCAATTTGGTCCCGCTGAGCATGCTCTAGCATGAGTTCAATCCAATCAGGCGAGATGATCTCTATGTCATTGTTTAGCAGAACGATGTATTCGCCACGGGCTTGCTCAACCCCGTAATTACAAATTGCTGAGAAATTAAACGGGATGTTTTTTTCGACAAAACGAATGCGCTCATCGGCATCGGAGAAATGCGTCATGCGCTCAAACGTGAGTGCTTGCTCGCTATTGTTACTCACCCCTACGATTTCGAAATTGCTGTAGCTTGACCGGTTCAAGACCGAGTTTAAGCACGAGTCAAGTAATTCAGGTTTGTCCTTAAACGGGATGATAATGCTGACCAACGGTTCGCCCTTGATTTCGCGAAACACGCGGTAGGTGCCTTTCATTGAGCCGAACTCTACCCGCACACCAGTTTCATCTTTTTGCAGTTGGTCTTCAATCGCCTTGCGTCCGGCTTCCCACGCATAAGATTTCGAATCATAGGCCACAGCCGTCGAGCCGGGAATTTTACGCCAGTGATATAAGATTTTAGGAATATGCACCACGCGTTCAGCGGCTGCCGCCGCGCGAATAATGATGTCGTGGTCTTGCGAGCCATCTAGGCCTTCACGAAAACCGCCAATTTCATCTGCAATCGATTTTTTGATTACCGTGAAATGGCAAATATAGTTATTGGTCTGTAACAGGTCGGGCGAGTAATCCGGTTTGAAAAAAGGCTCTAAGCGTGCGCCTTGCATGTCCATTTTGTCTTCGTCGCTGTAGATCAAACCGGCTTCAGGCATGGCATTGATGATTTTCGCGTTTTCATACAACGCGTCGATGCTAATCTCGTCGTCGTGATCCAGCAGCGCAATATAATCGCCAGTCGCCATGGCTAGGGCGTCGTTGGTGGTGACCGAAATGCCTTGGTTGATGTCGTTTAATTGGATTGATATGCGCTCGTCTTGCAGCGCCTCGTGCTCGAGAATGCGCTTTAGGTAGGTTTTAGGAGAGCAATCATCAACTAAACAGAGCTGCCAATGTGGGTAGATCTGTTGTTGCACTGACTCAATCATCGGCAGCAAATACTCGGGGTCGGTGTTGTAAATCGGCACCAAAATTGAAAAAACCGGCTTGTATGACATACCATCAATTTCCGATTTCGCTACCTCGACATCGGCCTCGCTTAGTGAGTTTTCAGTTACCCATAGCGCATAGTCTTCGGTGTTTTGACCAATCAATTCGCCGGTCGGTAAGGGTGATGCTGCAACCGGCTTCTCCACTACTTCAGGCTCTGGAACTGCCTCAATAATTGGCTTTCCGGTGAGTCGATTCAGAAACCGTCTTGCAACGCGTTTTCCGCGCGTCGTTGGGCGCATCAATAGATAGCCGTGCAGTTCGTCGTTACGAGCGTGTTGAGCATGCAGGCGGGCATTCAGGTGGTTAATTTCCGACTGAAAGCGTGCCTTGGCTTGCCGCGCACGCGTTTCTTCTTCTTTGAGCATTGCGGTTAAGTCGCTGCGATGCCCGAGCAGATCGTTGATCCGCTGATCCTTATACTCGATATCCGCGCGGTATTGATTTAGTCGATGAGACTGCCCGATAAGCGCTGAGTTTTGCGTGCTGATGGCTTGCGACAAGCTGCTTAGGGTAGCACTGTGGCTTTCGTCCCATCGCCACGCTAGGCGTAAACGCAGGCTAGCAACCTCGTCCATGCGCTCAGTCTTAGACAGGTCGAATAGAAAGTAAGGGTCCTGATTTAACGCGACAAACCAGCTCTCAACGGGTTTAACGCCAGAGTACTCCGCTGTTTTTTCGATTAGACGGTTAGAATCTAAGCCCCAAATTTGCTCGCCATCTTTATCCACAAGCTCAATTGAGTCAAAATCGAAGCCGCCTGCGCAAGCCATAGGGTCAATGCGAAGTATTGGTTTTGACCGGTTGAACGTTGTCAGCTCAAGTACAAGGTTTTGCGAGTTAGAATCTTTATGCCAGTTTGCAATTTTTGCGTTCTCTTCGTCTACAACGCCTTGCGAGTCAGACCAAGCGGCTTGTGCAAAAAGAGCGCTTTCGTCGACTAAACCAAGATCATCGAAGGCTTGCAGCGCCGCGTGTTGTACCGAGTTGGCTCTGAAACTATTGTCGATCTCCGCTTGAATACGCTCCTCTAACGCGATAAACGGTGTCAGTTCGTCAATGTGATGCGAATGGGGCATGTGGTGCAAAACAAACATGCCAAGCGAGAAAATATCATGCTCGTGCGCGAACGCTTTCAATACCGCTTTATTTTCGAACGCGAACCAAAATAGGGCGCGGAACAACACAAAGTCGGCCGTGAACTCATGATTGATTTGCCATTCGGTATCGATGGTTTGAAATTGACGCTGGCCACCGCGCTCATTTAGTACGATATTAAACGGCAATAGGTCATACGCAGTTTTGGTAAAACTAGCGTTTTCAGAAAGCGTGTTTAGCCACGTTGCGTATTCTTCAACAAGTTTGGCAAAGCGGCGGTGGTCATTTTCACACACCGCATTCAGCCAATCGCTCACCAGGGTGCGACCTTTGTAGAAAGGTTGGGGGCTGAGATTTTGGCTAACGAGCTGCGACTCGGTTGGGCTGTCAGGGTAAACACTGGTTTTGATGACATTATGTGCCGCGCGCGCGCGCGACGTGATCGTGCGCCATTGAGGTTTGCGACCTGCGCCGGGAAAGTGACTAAAGTCGTTGTCGTACAGTGAACGCGTGTTCACGCTGCTCGTTCCGGCTATCAGTAAATACCGGTTGGCAAAATCGACCAAGTTACGCTTATCTGCGACCAGCTTTTGGTAGACTAAATATTCGTTGATTGCTCGGCTGGACATCGCGCCAGTTATCGACCCTAGGCGATAAAAGTGGTTCAGTCCATTTACGCTAGTAGTAAGATAGTCCTCAGAAAATAGAACGCCACACTCCTTATGCCGAGAGAAGTTAGCGTGCACGTCGACCGCCGAGAATTTGTTCGTCAGCATCAGGTCTCGCAGTTGTTTGCGATCAAGTTCTTGACACGTCTCCGGCTTTTGCTTACTGCTGCTCGCGCCCGCTAGGTATAGATCCGCATGGTCCAGTTGATTGTCTGTTAGCTCACTCTTCGCATCGAACCATTTACTCAAACGCTGGCTGTTTAACGCGTTCAGCACCAGAGTGCCCTTTGGGCTAAGCGCCGCGCGTAGCTTACCCAATAGGTCGGAGAGCTCTTGCAGACTTAGTTTTAGTGCTTCAAGTTCACCAATAACTATCAAATCATAGTGACCTTGCGCGAAGTTAAGTTTTTGCAGGTCTTCGGAAATGTGCCTTACGTTCGGTTTGTTGGCGCATCGATTACTCGCCAGAAGCGCTCTTGAAGGGTCAATTTTTAGCGCTTCAAGCTGCCCAACATGGTCAGCCAAATAATGCGCTACTCCGCCAAAATCTTCAGATATGTCGAGAACGTTGTTTACCTTTGATAGGTCAAACGACTGTAAATACCTAAATTGACTGGTAGAAAGCGCACGTTTGAGCTCATCGGTCGTACAAAGGCGTTCAATGTCTAAAGAGAATAGGGACTTATCGTTTGCCTCAGCAAAGACATCAGCCACCGCGATCTGAATGTAATTTGACAGAGTCGAGTCGTGAAAAATCTCGCTGGTGTCTTGATAGATACCGTCTTTGAGTCCCAAGCTAGGGTTGGATTCCAAGAGCATAAATTGCTGCTGCATAATGTTGTTATTTTGTCGTCTTGCAATACGCCGCGTTTGCAGGCGCTGGCTTGAGTTGAGGCACTTAAATTACATGCGGAATATAACACGCCTGTGGCGGAAATAGGGCGGGCACTAAACTCTTTCTAGTTCGATTGGCCTACCACAATTAGGTTTTATCGAACGGCTAAAACTTACGCCGCACTCGTTCAAAGTGACGGCGCTTAAGGGCCGTATTAAAGAGAGTGGGGTTTAGTCGTATTAGGCCAAGTGGAAATCTTGCGTAAATCTTTACGCAAATGCAGTGAATGTAGAAGGAAGGTATTTCGTTATCACTTTACTATTAACGGTTTAAGCGGGAAACGTTTCTCTAGTGTTTTATTAAATAGTTTCTATAAGCTTATGAATTTATTAATTTTTGTGTCGCTTCTTGGTATGATAATGGCCGCTTTAGTTCTCGGTTTTCATGGATTTTCTCGAGATTTAATGGTGGTTTTATCGCTCTACACACTCGCTTTATAGTGCTCGACTGATAAGACGGCTTGCTTCCTGTTCGGATGTCGGTTATCTTCGATCAGGAGATAGCTTTTATTTAAAAAATCCTCATCGACAACGTTGGCCTAGCTTATTTTCAAATAGATAATTAGGTTCAATAAACGAGGCTTATGAACCTAAGTGACTTTAGATTCTACGTTTTCGTTCGACTGTAATTGTTAAATTAAGTTATCTTATATAAGACTCACGCATTTCATACGGTTAGCGCGCTGCGTTTCCGCAAATTGTATTTTTAATTGTCAAAGACTGTATATTTGTCTGTTTTTGACTGTGTTTGCCAAGAAATGAGGGCATGATATGCGTATTACAACTGAGCGGGTTGCAAGCAATATGAGCGGCAACCGTAGTGGCTAACCTACAAATTTGGGATACTAGGTATGAAAATTAATTCAAAGATTACAGAGTTATTGTTTAACTTAAGCGAAATTGAGTCGCCCGAAAATAATCAATTTTTAGCCGGTGAAGAGAGTGATCTGAGAAAAAGCCTATTGAAGCTGTATCGTTCAACTGACAATTCAGCGAGTCGCGAGACAATAATTGCTATCATGACTGAAGCGGGTTACCCATGGTTCGGTAAACTTGCACGCTCAGGTGAGCAGACTGTTGTGAGTGCCGCAAACGACGAGGGTAACTTCATGTCTGAAGATGACTTTCTAGATTTATTGCCAGTTAACGGCCATTTTCATTAGGTGCACGAGGGTATTACTACCCTAAACCAGTATGGTTGATGCGCTGCTGATTGCAGTCGTGTCGCTTGAGGTTAGAAAGGTTATGTAGGATACGCTTATTTTTTAAGCGTAATCGTTTGATTTTTAAAGATTTTTTATCAATTTTCCAGGATTTTTTTTCGACATCTCTTCAGTTCTTAAGATTTGTCTTGCTTTTGTCTTGCTAAGGATTGCAGTAATCGGCAAAATCACAAATTCAAAAAAAGGCCGCAAGTATTTAACTTGCGGCCTTTTTTAATTAGTGTGTTTGCTGCGGTGTATATATTACGGCGACCCGCGAACCAAGACGTTAGAATCTAAAATCTTGGGGTATGAAACCTTAGCTAGCCTTTAACACGCATAAGCCCTTAGCTGGCCTGGCATAAGCCCTTAGCTGGCCTGGCATAAGCCCTTAGCTGGCATAAGCCCTTAGCTGGCATAAGCCCTTAGCTGGCATAAGCCCTTAGCTCACATAAGCCCTTAGCTCCGAAATCTACTATCTGGCCCTTAGCTCTGAAATCGTTCTGAAATCTAACACAGGTACATCTAACAACGTACTAGCCTCTCGCGTGTCATCTAAAATGCACGCGCCCGAGCCTGTACACCTCAATTTTCTGTGTATTGCTTTGCTAGATAGACTTAGACGTTATCTTGAAGCTCCCGACGTTATCTTGAAGCTCCCTTAGAAAACTGACAGCGAATTCTCGATGTCGAATTTTCGGCTGCTGACTTCTCCACTTGGTTTCACCGAGCCTAGGCTCTCGCTTTTGAAGCGCTGTGTAACCGGGAATTCGGTGGCTTCATACCGTTGGCGATTCGTCTGCATTGTGCCCTCTAACAAGTGATGGTTCACTTCCACGAGCAAGTCGCGATGAAGGCGGCGTACTTCAGGGTGTTCCGTTAATTTGTTCGTGTTGTGGACATGTTTGAAGACATTCATTGAACTGATTTTTATGACCAACCCGGTATGCTTACGCATAGACTGCGCGTACTTAGAAAGTAGTACCAACACTTTCGCTGGCAACACCGACGCATTCACCTCATCGAGGCTTATTAATTTACCCATTTTAACTCCTTAATCACAGCATATAGGGATGCTATTTGGTTGGAAAACCCCATGCTTTCCAACGCTGATTGTAATGTCACGTCCGTTTACCCAACGGCACTACCAAGCACTTAGTCCGACTCTTTTAACACAGCTTCGTTTCTCTGAAAATGAAGTTGTCGAGTTCTAGTGAACTAAATTAGTAACCACCGCGACATCGGGGCTTAATGTAGCAGAAAATTGCGTATTAATTAAGCGAAAATGAGAAAAAAATCACTGTATCCAATTATTTAGGCTTTTTGGGTAAATATAGGTCGGTAATGGTGCCTTCATAAACTTCAGCCGCCATTGCAACCGTCTCTGAGAGGGTCGGGTGAGGGTGAATGGTCAAGCCAATATCGCCGGCGTCGGCCCCCATTTCTATTGCTAGTGCCACCTCGGAAATAAGGTCTCCAGCACTGGTTCCAACAATGCCGCCACCTAATACTCTGTGTGTTTCTGGATCGAAAAGCAATTTAGTCTTACCCTCGGTGCGATCGTTGCCGATTGCTCGTCCAGACGCCGCCCACGGGAACACGCCAGTCTCGTAGTGTATCTTTTGCGCTTTAGCGTCGGTCTCCGTAAGACCAACCCAAGCTATTTCAGGGTCAGTGTAGGCGACCGATGGAATAACGTTCGCCTCGAAGCCACTTTTTTCACCGGCACAAACCTCAGCGGCAACCTTGGCTTCGTGAGTTGCTTTGTGCGCCAGCATTGGTTGGCCGACGATGTCACCAATTGCGTGTATGTGTGACACATTAGTGCGCATTTGATTGTCGACCGCTATAAAGCCTCGTTCGTCTACGTTAACGCCAGCTTTGTCAGCGTCAATCAAGTCTCCATTTGGACGTCTGCCAGTGGCCACCAACACAATATCGTAGGTTTTGGACGCCGGTCCGTTTGCACTGTCATCCGCGTTCGCGAAATTAACCTTGATGCCCTTGGTTTGGGGCTCGATGCTTTCTACCTTGGTCTTGAGCATGATTTCTGTAAGCAGGCCTTTCATTCGCTTTTGCAGTGGCGCAACTAAGTCTTTATCGGCGCCGGGGATGATTTGAGGCATGAACTCCACAATTGAGACATCTGTCCCCAGTTCGGCGTAAACAGTTGCCATCTCGAGGCCAATGATACCGCCGCCAACGATTAACATCGTTTTCGGAATTTCCTTAAGTTCGAGCGCGCCAGTTGAATCGATCACCCTTGGGTCATCAGTTTCGAACATTGGAAAAATTGTAACTCTTGATCCTGCTGCGATAATTGCTTTGTCAAAAGACAAAGAGGACGTACCGTCCTTGCTCTCGACACTTAGCGTGTTCGTTGAGGTGAACTTCGCATAACCATTAATCACTTTGACCTTACGTGCCTTTGCCACGCCCGCCAAGCCGCCGGTCAATTTTCCAATGACCGACTCTTTATAGCTACGCAGTTTGTCAATATCGATGCTTGGTTTGCCAAAACTAATTCCGTGCTGCTCCATGGCACGTGCTTCTGAAATTACGGCAGCAGAGTGGAGCAGAGCTTTTGACGGTATACACCCGACGTTTAGACATACACCCCCGAGTTCCTCATAACGTTCTATTAGCGTCACATCTTGCCCAAGGTCGGCAGCACGAAAAGCGGCAGTGTAGCCTCCAGGCCCAGAGCCAATAACGACTAGTGGCGCATGTTCGTCTGCGTTGAAAGTGCGGTTAGACTGAGCTGCGCTCTTAACGGTGTCGGCAACTGGCTGGCTTTCGTCCGCCTGATCCGACGTCGATTTTGACGCAGCCGCAGAGGTAGGTTCACTCGTGGTTTGGTTCGCGTCAGACTCGAGAGTCACGATCGCATCGCCTTCGTTTAGTGTGTCTCCAACATTCACTAAAATGGCGGAAATTTTTCCGGCAGATGGCGCGGGAATATCCATTGATGCCTTATCGCTTTCAAGCGTGAGAAGCGAGTCCTCAACCGAGACGGTATCACCTATGCTCACCAAAATTTCGATAATTTCAACGTCGCTAGCGCCACCCAAATCGGGAACCTTGACTTCAATTGTGTTTGCCATTTTGAGCCTCTTAAACCGTTAAGCGGCGCACGTCTTCGAGCACTGCTGCAATGTGCCGAGTGAAACGTGCGGCTTCAGCACCGTCGATCACTCGATGGTCATACGATAAGCTGAGTGGCAAGACCATGCCTGGTTCAAAATCTTTGCCGTTCCAAACCGGCTGTACCTTGCTTCTGGAAACACCTAAAATTGCAACCTCTGGCGTGTTAACTATCGGCGTAAAGCTGGTGCCGCCGATGCCCCCGAGGCTCGAAATAGTGATGCAGGCGCCGCTCATGTCGGCCATCGTTAGCTTTTTATCTCGCGCTTTAGCGGCTAACTCGCCCATCTCTTTTGCGATTTCGCCAACCGATTTTTTATCGGCGTCCTTAACGACGGGCACCACCAAACCGTTAGGCGTTTCTACCGCGATCCCAATATTGAAATACTTCTTGTAAATTAAGTTTGCGCCGCCTGGTTCCAAAGACGCATTGAATTGGGGGTATTTGCGCAAGCCACTCACTACGGCTTTTACGATAAAGGCCAGTGGTGATAACTTCGTATCTTGCTTGGCTCGTTTGTACTCGTCGTTCAGCTGTTTGCGAAATTCTTCTAAGTCGCTGATATTCGATTCGTCGTGATGCGTGACATGCGGCACGTTTAGCCAAGAGCGGTGCAAATTTTCGGCGGTTAAGCGTTTTATTTTATTGAGTGGTTGAACATCGATTTCCCCAAATTTACTGAAATCCTGAGCCGGCACCGCTGGAATTCCACTGCCGCCTTGAACGTGCGTGCTGCTCGTCTCAGAAGCGTGACTCAACGCGCCTTTGACGAATTTCTTGACGTCGGTCTCGGTAACGCGTCCCTTGCGACCACTGCCCGATACACGGCTTAAATCAACACCGAGTTCACGTGCAAAACGTCGTATTGACGGCGACGCGTGTGACTTGCCTTGTGGCGAGCTGGGCGCGCCTAGCGTCGCGGGCTGCACTGTTTCTTTAACCGGGCTAGGCGTTGTCGCCGGTTTGGCGGGTACGTCGGCTTGAGTGTCTGTTTTTTCTGATCCGGCGGCCTGTTCAGTAAGCTCGTTGTCGTTAGTGCTGGCAATGATCACCACTACGCTGCCCTCACTCACGTCTTGGTCAACCGATACTTCGATACTCTCAATGCGCCCAGCAACTGAGCTGGGTACTTCCATACTGGCCTTATCGCTCTCCAGTGTGACCAGTGAATCTTCTACGTTAATTTCATCACCAACCGCGACCAGTATTTCTATAACCTTGGCTGAATCGCCACCGATATCTGGGATCATTACTGGGGTGCTGGTTGACGAGGCTTTCTCACCCGCGGGCTTTGCCGAGGTCGCAGGGGCGTTCACCTGAACTTCATTGTTGTTAGAGCTCGAACCGTTAGAGTCTGAGCTGTTGGCGGCGGCTTGCACGTCAGCTTTTTTATCATTTTCGCTGTCGTTGCCTCCCGAGTCTAATTCAATAAGCACGGTGCCCTCGCTAACATCTTGATCGACGTGCACCGAAATAGAGTGCACAACACCTGAGTGCGTACTTGGTACGTCCATACTCGCCTTATCGCTCTCAAGCGTGACCAATGGGTCTTCGGGCACGACGGTATCGCCGACAGACACCAGGATGTCTATTACTTTTGCGCTGTCTGCGCCGATATCGGGAACGGTAATTTGGGTAATCGAATTTGCTGACATTGCTTGGCTCGTTTGTTCAATCGCGTTGCTGTTGTCTTGACTTTGTTGTTCTTCTGGCTCGGCACTAATGCCTTCACCGCCTAGATCCAACGACTGTTGTGTGTGCTGTTTAACTTGCTTTGATGACGTTTTGGTTCGCTTAGCTTTGCGCTTTCTTTTCTTAGGTTCTGGTGAACTTTGTTTTGTTGTTATAGCTTCGGATGGTTTGCTACCTGGTTCAGTTTTGCTTTTGCTGGGCTTTGGTGTTGCCTCGGACGCTGGCTCAGTTTTTGGCTGGGCTTTAGTTTGAGGCATCGCTTGAATCGCCAAATCATCGTCGTTGCTAATTGGCGTGCTTGCTGTGCTGCCGTCTACTTCCATCTCAAGCAGAAGCAGGGCGGTCGACAGCGTTATGTTTTCATTCTTAACTGCAATCAACTCAACAACTTTGCCGGTTTTAGTCGCGGGCAAGTTAACCTCAAACGCGCCGCTTTGGACCCTAAAAAGAGTGTCGCCTTCTTTAATCTGATCACCTTCTTGGCACTCAACCGACAGGATCTTCGCCTGCCGAAAAGCGCTTGCTTCTGGCGCGGTGAGTTCAACGTATTTAATCATTATTCAGCTGGTTCCTAACTGGTCACTACAAGTGGTCATGACCGGCCACTGTATTCTAATCAGCGAGTCTTTCCCGCAGGTATTATCAGAGTCTATCTGGCGCCGGTTTCTTTGGGTCGATATTAAACTGTTTAATGGCTTTATTCACTATCTTGGCGTCTAGACTACCGTCTTCAAATAAAGCAGAGAGCGCAGCCACGATAATATACTCACGGTTAACTTCAAAATGACTGCGCAGCTGCTGGCGGTCATCACTGCGGCCAAAGCCATCGGTGCCAAGCACGACATAGCGTGATGGTACGAACTCGCGAATCGAATCCGCGTAGACTTTCATATAATCGGTAGCCGCAATTACCGGCCCGGTTTGCTCTTGAAAGCATTGCTCTACATAAGAAAGTTTGGGTTTCTCAGAAGGGTGCAGCATATTCCAACGTTGTGCTTCTAAACCTTCTCGGCGCAGTTCGTTGATACTGGTCGCGCTCCAGACGTTCGCGGCAACACCGAATTCAGTTTCTAATATCTCCGCTGCGGCAATGCACTCATTTAAAATGGTGCCTGAACCCATTAATTGCACGGTTGGATTTTTGCCGTTATCTTTTTCGCTTTTCGACAGCTGGTATAAGCCTTTCAAGATACCCTCAGCCGAATTTTCGGGCATGGCGGGGTGCTTGTAGTTCTCGTTCATCACGGTTAGATAGTAGAAAACGTTTTCCTCGTTTACATACATACGGCGCATACCGTCTTGCACAATTACCGCTAATTCGTAACTAAACGTTGGGTCGTATGAAACGCAGTTAGGGATCGTTGATGCTTGAATGTGCGAGTGACCGTCTTGGTGCTGTAAGCCTTCGCCAGCGAGAGTCGTTCGGCCGGCGGTACCGCCGACTAAAAAGCCGCGAGCTTGCATGTCACCAGCGGCCCACGCCAAGTCGCCTATGCGTTGGAAGCCGAACATTGAATAGTAGATGTAGAACGGAATCATCGGTAATTCGTTGGTCGAATACGACGTAGCTGCGGCAATCCAGGATGAGAACGCCCCGGCTTCATTAATGCCTTCTTCGAGTACCTGACCTTTTTTATCTTCGCGGTAGTACATCAGTTGGTCTGAGTCTTCCGGTTCGTACTTTTGGCCTTCGTTGGCATAAATTCCGAGCTGGCGAAACAAGCCTTCCATACCGAAGGTCCGGGCTTCATCGGGCACAATTGGCACGATGCGGTCTTTGATGTTTTTGTCGCGCACGAGCGACGATAAGATTCTCACAAACGCCATGGTGGACGAAATTTCTCGATCACCAGACGATTCTAGCAATTTGCTAAATGTGTCCAACGACGGAATTTCTAACGTGTTCGACGGGTTAGGGCGGCTTGGTAGATAGCCACCTAATGCTTGACGTCTTGCGTGTAAGTATTTGATTTCAGGCGAATTTTCATCAGGCAGGATGTACTCTACATTCTCTACTTGCTCGTCTGATACTGGAATTTTAAAGCGGTTTCTAAAGCCTTTCAACGACACTAAATCCATCTTCTTTTGTTGGTGTGAGGTATTCTGGCCTTGGCCGGATTCCCCCATTCCTAAGCCCTTTACGGTCTTCGCCAAGATCACAGTAGGTTGGCCTGAATGCTTAACTGCCGCGCGATACGCCGCGTAAACTTTATCCGTGTCGTGACCACCACGCGACATTAAATCGATATCATCGTCGCTCATGTGAGCGACCATCGCCTTCAACTCCGGCGTATTCCAGAAGTGCTCGCGGGTGTAAGCGCCCCCCTTAGCTTTAAACGCTTGGTACTCACCATCGACGCATTCTTGCATACGTTTTTGCAGAATTCCGTCGCTGTCTTTTTCCAGCAAAATGTCCCACTGAGAGCCCCAGATTACCTTAATGACATTCCAGCCTGCGCCCCTAAACTCAGATTCAAGTTCTTGAATGATCTTTCCGTTGCCGCGTACTGGCCCGTCCAAGCGTTGCAGATTGCAGTTAATGACGAAGATTAGGTTATCAAGTTTCTCGCGACCCGCGAGCCCGAGGGCGCCGCGCGATTCTGGTTCATCCATTTCTCCGTCGCCTAAAAAGGCCCAAACCTTACGGTTTTCGACGCTAACCAGTTCGCGGTTTTCAAGGTATTTTTGAAAGCGGGCCTGATAGATTGCCATGATAGGCCCAAGCCCCATAGACACGGTTGGGAATTGCCAGAAATTCGGCATCAACCACGGGTGAGGGTAGCTTGACAGGCCGTTGCCGCCGACTTCCTGACGAAAATTATCTAATTGCTCTACGGTTAACCTGCCTTCCAAAAACGCTCGGGCATACATGCCAGGTGCGGAGTGTCCTTGGTAATAAATCATGTCACCACCGTGCTCATCAGAGCGCGCCCGCCAGAAGTGGTTGAAGCCGATTTCGTACAATACCGCGGCGGATGAAAAGCTGGCGATATGACCGCCATATTCGGTGCTGATTTTGTTCGCACGCAACACCATTGCGGCCGCGTTCCAGCGAATCATCGAGCGGATTTTAAATTCTAACTGGCGGTCAGCAGGCAGCGCTGGCTGCTTCTCCACCGGAATTGTATTTATATAGGGCGTATTCAGGCCATAGGGCAGCTGTGCACCGGCCTCGCGTGCGACATCGGCTAACTCTCGCAATAAAAACCGTGCACGGTCCGAACCGTCGGCTTCAATAACGCTCTCGAGCGCGTTGACCCATTCTTGGGTTTCCAGGGCATCAATATCGGTTTGCGGAACGAGAGGTTCGTTGCTCATGAGGTTTCCTTTAATTGGAGTCGAAAATAGTGGGTGGATCGTATTAGCTGTGAGCCTTTATTTGCGGCGTGAATGATAACCATAAGTTTCAGTGATGTAAAGGCTGACGCTTTATTTTGCCGATCATTTCGAATTTTCGGACGCGCTACCGTAAAAAAGCCCTTGATATAAGCCCAACGTAAATGACTATATCAAGGGCTCGCCTAGCTGTTGTCTAAATAACAGACCGCTAATGTGCTTTTACGCTAGCGGTTACCAAGCTTGTCAAGTTCACGATTCCGCGCGGTGTTGTGGTTTGTGTGATGGCGTGTATGGGAACATCTGCGCCCAAAATAATTGGGCCTACAGAGATGCCATTCGCCAGCGACTTTAGCATTGTGTAAGTGATATTAGCCGCGTCTAAGTTGGGCATAATCAATAAGTTGGCGTTACCTGTTAATGAGCTTTTTCCAGACTTAGCGCGTACCTCGGGGTTGAGTGCCATGCCGCCTTTCATCTCGCCATCAACCTCTAGATCGGGCGCAATTTTCGCAAGTATTTCTTTGGCCTTGGCCATTTTAAGTGCTGATTTAGTCGGGTGACTACCGAAATTGGAATGTGACAACAAGGCTGCGCGGGGCACCATGCCAAACCGTTTTATCTCTTCGGCAGCCATCACCGTGATGTTCGCAAGCTCTTCCGCGCTGGGATCATCATGAATACTCGTATCTGCAATAAAGTACGAGCCGTTGTCTAACAAGAGAAGATGCATCACCGCCATGTGCTCGTCATCATGGCGTACCCCGGCGCAGCGTTCAATCGACTCGATTTGCTCATGCAGCTTTACGCTAGGGCCGGTTAGCGCCGCATGCGCGGTGCCGTTCTCAATCAATACACAGGCGTAAGTGATGCGGTCACTGGCACTCTCGCCGCGTGGCGCAATAATTTCGAAGTGAGTATCTTGTTTGAGGCGCAAGCCCAGCGTTTCAATGGTCTTAAGAATTACGTCGGCGTCGCCAATGAGCAACGGCCTTGCGTAACCTTGATCAACGACATCTTGTACAGCACGCAGTACGCGTTCATTTTCGCCGTCGGTATAGACCACTTTATGGGTCGTGTTTAAGGCCTTCTCGAAAATTGGGCGCATTACATTGCCGGTGCGATAGACCAAGGGCTCTAGGCTTTTTTGATATGCGTCAAAACTTTCGTATGGGCGAGTCGCAACACCGCTGTCTATTGCTGCTTGTGCTACCGCTGGTGCGATGGTAGTGATCAATCGCGGATCAAAAGGTTTGGGTAGAATATAGCCAGCGCCAAATTGCATTGTCTCGTTTTGGTAGTAGCTCGCTACCACCTCATTGCTCTCAGATAAGGCTAAATCGGCCAATGCATTTACGCAGGCGATTTCCATTTCGCGCGTAATTGTGGTGGCGCCAACATCCAGTGCGCCACGGAACAGAAAGGGGAAGCACAATACGTTGTTCACCTGATTTGGGAAGTCTGATCGACCGGTTGCCATTACTGCGTCGGGTCGGTGCTCATAGACCAATTCAGGCCGCACTTCAGGATCAGGGTTGGACATCGCCAGTATCAGTGGTTTGTCTGCCATGCTTTTGAGCATGGGCACGCTCACTAGGTTCGGCTGCGATACGCCGAGGAACACGTCGCAATCATGCATGGCATGTTCCAAGGTGCGGGCCTCTGTTTGAATTGCAAAGCGCTGCTTAGACTTGTCTAAATTCTCGCGTTCCGAGTGAATGACCCCGCGGCTATCGAGCATTAGAACGTTATTGATGTCAACGCCAATGTCAATCAATAGGTTGGTGCAAGCCATTGCCGCAGCACCAGCGCCCGACACAACAAGCTTGACTTGGCTGATGTCTTTATCAACGACACGCAAGCCGTTACGAACCGCAGCGGCACACACAATAGCGGTACCATGCTGGTCATCATGGAACACCGGAATGTTCATGCGTTCGCGTAATTTTGCTTCAATTTCAAAGCATTGCGGCGCTTTTATATCTTCAAGGTTGATGCCGCCAAAGGTTGGCTCTAAGGCGGCGACCACATCACAAAATGCATCAACGTCGGTTTCGTCTACCTCAATATCATAGGCGTTTACATCTGCAAAATTCTTAAAAAGAATGGCTTTGCCTTCCATTACAGGTTTTGACGCTAATGCGCCGATATTACCTAAGCCGAGTACCGCCGTGCCATTGGTGACGACGCCAACTAAATTGCTACGTGACGTGTAATACGCGGCCGCAAGCGGATCTTTTTCAATCTCTAAACATGGCTCTGCCACACCTGGGGAATACGCGAGCGCCAAATCACCTTGATTTGACAGCGGTTTGGTCGCTTGAATTCGAATTTTTCCGGGCTTAGGGCTACGGTGATAGTGCAGTGCCGCATCGCGTAGTGATTTACTCATAAGTAGATGATTAGTTAGTTGTTATTATTGGCAATTTAACGTGATTGCTCGTTATTCGGCCGTTGTCAGCCGCATTACAATATGGCCTCTAGTGGTAATGAGTTGGGTCTAGCCATTTTCCTCAGCTGCGTGCGCCTGAACATCGGCATGGTAAGACGATCTAACCATTGGCCCGGACGCAACGTGTTTAAACCCAAGCGCGTCGCCAAAGTCTTTTAGTTCAGCAAACTCGTCAGGATGAACATATCGATCAACCGGCAGGTGGCTTAGGCTGGGTTGTAGGTATTGCCCTAGCGTAATCATGTCGCAGTCGTGTGCTTTTAGGTCACGCAGCACATCTTTAACCTGGTCAATCGTTTCACCGATTCCCAGCATCAGCCCAGACTTAGTATGCACCGTTGGCTGTGCGGCCTTAAATTTCTTAATTAGGTCGAGTGACCATTGATAGTCTGAGCCTGGGCGCACTTTTCGGTACAGCGCAGGAATGGTTTCTAGGTTGTGATTAAACACGTCTGGCGGGTTGTCAGCCATAAGCTCAATGGCAACGTCCATGCGCCCCCGAAAATCCGGCACAAGAATTTCAATTTGAGTCTTCGGGTTTAGCGCGCGCGTCTCTTTAATGCAATCAACGAAGTGGCCAGCGCCACCATCACGCAAATCATCACGGTCAACCGACGTAATCACCACATAATTGAGTTTCATGGCCTCAATAGTTTGCGCGAGGTGCGTTGGTTCTTCTTGGTCGAGCGCGAGAGGTCGGCCGTGAGCTACATCACAAAATGGGCAGCGACGTGTGCAAATATCACCCATGATCATGAAGGTGGCGGTACCACGTGAGAAGCATTCAGACAGGTTAGGGCAGGACGCTTCTTCACACACGGTGTGTAGCTTATTGTCCCGCAGCGTTTGCTTGAGTTGTTGCACTTTATTGCCGTGCGGCAAGCGAATGCGAATCCAGTCTGGTTTGCGCAAGGGGTTGACGGTCTTTTCAATTTTGACCGGAATGCGTGCCATTTTTTCGGCGCCGCGCAGCTTTTCCCCAGCGACTACCGGCTTAGGCTTGGATTTTGGGTCGGCTTGAGGTCGTGGGCTTTTAGCAGTAGTGTCAGACATTAAGATGCTAGGCTAAACTAGTGGGATCAAATTGGCTGAGAAGTATAACAACTAATGTTGAAGAAAGACGTAGCTCAACGTGCGGATATTGAAGATATTGTCGCGCGCTTTTATGCAGATGTATTAGATGACGCAATTATCGGTTTTATTTTTACCGACGTGGTTAGTATTGAATTAGAGCATCACTTACCAATTATTGTTAATTTTTGGGCTGATAGTTTGTTTGGCACCAAACAGCAAGAGGCTCAAGAGCGCTACAAAGGTAACCCTTTGCAGAAGCACCTAGACGTGCACCAAAAATTCCCCTTGCGGCCAGGGCACTTCACCCGATGGCTATTTTTATTTAATCGTGCGGTTGACGCTAAGCATCAGGGGGTCAACGCTCAATTGATGAAAACCAAGGCCGAGCAAGTGGCTAAAAGTATTTCCGCCGCGCTGCTTAAAACGAAGCGCGGCGACATGAACTTAACCTTGTAGCGTCTCCAGTGCTCGACGAGTATTCGGCACTTATTGGGTACGTCCGTGTTTAAAATTGCATCTAGAAATAGGCTATTGTTTGCGCAGAAACACCGGGTTAAGTGCGTCTGAGTCTCTGGCACTGTACTTGTAGCCGTCTTGTTTGAACTTTATAAGGCTATCAAGGTCTTCGATTTGATTTTGAATAACCCAGGCAGACATGACGCCACGTGCCTTTTTTGCGTAAAAGCTGATCATTTTATATTGGCCATTTTTCCAGTCTTTAAAAACTGGGGTAACGACGTCCGCTGTTAGCGCTTTGAGCTTGACCGATTTGAAATACTCATTGGACGCTAAATTTAGTACCAAATCAGACTTTATCGCTTTTAACTGCTTGTTTACTTTTTCGGTAATGCTTTCGCCCCAATACTCATATAAGTTTTTACCCAAGGGGTTCTCGAGTTTGATCCCCATTTCAAGGCGATAGGGCTGTATTAGGTCGAGCGGACGAAGCACGCCATACAAGCCAGAGAGGATACGTAAGTGGTCTTGCGCATAGCTAAAGTCTTGGTGAGTGAACTGGTCTGCCTCGAGGCCGGTGTAAACGTCACCTTTGAATGCCAATATCGCCTGCTTCGAGTTTTTTTTGGTAAACGGGCGACACCATTTATGATATCGGTCAACGTTTAACTCAGCGAGTTTTGGGCTGATTTTCATCAGGTTTTCGATGTCAGTCGGCGACTTTGTAGTGAGTATGTCTATTAGTTTTTCGCTTTGCGACAACATGCTTGGTTGCGTGTGAGTAGGCGCTGTTGGCGGTGTTTCAAAGTCAAGTGTTTTAGCGGGTGAAATTAAAATTAACATGGTGTGATCGTGGTCAGGTTAGTTCTTCGAGGAAATAGACAAAAGATTACCATTGTTATGTCTGTTGTTGGTCACAAATCCGAGGCTGAATAGGGCTCGCTGTGAAGGGGCGGCCGACGAAAAGCGTGGTTATTGTGATTACATTTTCCTCAGGCGGCGGCGAAAGGGGCAAATGTAAAAAAGGTTTAAATATGCTAAAACAGCAGTTTAACGGAACTATTTAAAGCTGCGTCCACGGTTTTCGGATGGTATCCTTTGTTGGATAACGTGTGGCTAAAGTTTGGGGCCACGTTTAATTGACCGCTTACTATTGTGTGTGCTCGACTCTAAAGTCGAGTATTGAAATAAGCGGTTTCTGATGCAGAGGACAATTTTGACCTCATTATAGCGAGAGTGTTTCAGTGGAAAGAACGAGTCAGAGCGTATATAAGAAACTGGTGCTAAGCCTAAAATTCGCAGTATTTTTCGCACTCTATAGTGTTTTTGCGGCAGTGGCGCACGGGCAAACACTGATTTCAATATCGAACGCGCCGCCTACCGTCACCACCGGGGTGGCCGGTACCTCCCAATTTTGGCCAAATGCTGGGTCGGTCAATGGCACTCCGATCAGCTTACGTGCCACGCTTACCTCAATTTCAGCCGGAGACACGGTCAGTTTTTTTACCAGCGGTGACAACCCGGTGGTCAGAGCCAATACCGGCACGCTTGACTCCAGCGTGTTATGGGAAGTATTCAACGCCGCTACCGGCGCGCCTATTCTGGCCGACCCTAACTTTCTAATCACCGATATTGATGGCAGCAACGGTAGCCCCATTGAAAGTGTTTCTGCGGCGTGCGCTGGGCTCACATCGTATACGATCAACGGTGATTTTGGCTTGCCGAACGGGGGCGTGTGTAACGCCAATACTAATACGCAATGTCAGACCAATATTCGAGTCTCGGAGTCCGGCGGTAACATTCTTGGTGAGGGCACACAGAATCAAAATGGTAATCAGCAAGAAGGTTATTTACAGTACTCCTGGAACGGAATATCGAGTTGGGTAGTGAATTACTTCGCGACCACCGGTGGCCGTTGGTTTGTGCACGATGCAGACGGTGACGTACCGTTTGACGGTACCCGAGTTGCAATCAACTTAGTTGAAATGGCCACGATTAAGCAGTTGGCACCCGGCAGCCTGGCGTCGCCCGAGCCAGGTGAGTTTATTACGTTCGAAATCATTATGTCGAATGCTGGCCCTGAAAACGCAACCGGCGGCAACCTTATTGATACTTTGCCGCCAGGTTTGAATTTGGTATCGGCGAGCGCAGACAACGGCATCGTGACGACCAGTGCAGGCCCACCTGAAACAATATCGTGGACCGATGTCAATGTGCCGGTTGGCGTTGATCGTACATTAACCGTGGTCGCCCAAGTTGACGCAAGCGTGGCGCCGGGGGCGATTCTAACCAACGAAACCAGTACCGCGCTCGCGAACGAAAGTGTTTGCTCGTCGCGTGACCAATTAACCTTCACCTTCACCGTCTCGGAGCCTCCAGTTCCTGAGTTGACAATACAGAAATCGATCAGTCCGGATACCAGTTTCGACGCGGCGGGTGACACGATTACGTACAGTTATCTAATTAGCAACGTGGGTAATGTAGACATTGAAAATGTAATGCCTACTGACAGCGGGCCAACCTTCAATGGGTTTCCCGGGGTTAACGCCTTGGTCGGCTTCTCTCCGCCTTCGGTCACGATCACGCCAGGCAATTCGCAAGTATTCACCGCAACGTACTTATTAAATCAAGTTGACGTAGACCTAATGGCCGCTGCCGGTGACCCACTGACCGCGATAGACAATACCGCGAGCGCTGTTGGCGACCCAGTCGATGGAGTTTTAGCGCCAGTCATAGACAGCACCGTTGAAACCGGCTTCGCGCCGATGCCAAGTCTTACGGTAGTTAAAGGCGTTAGTGCGGCAACCAGCTTTAGTGCGGCCGGCGACACTATTACGTACGAATATACGGTTACCAATACCGGCAATATTACCGTTGACAGCGTTGTGCCGACTGACGCTGGGCCAACGTTTAATGGTATCGCCGCGGCGGGTACGCTTTCAGGCTTTACGCCACCTGCGGCCAGTATTGCACCTCAGGAAAATCTAGTTTTTACTGCCACTTATCAGTTGCAACAAGACGATGTCGATAATATGGCGGCAGCGGCAGACCCACTGACCGCGATTGATAATACCGCCAGTGCCAGCGGTGACCCTGTTGGCGCTGCGCCGTTACCGACCGTGCCCGACAGCACGGTAGAAACCGGGTTTCTACCAGACCCGTCAATGACCGTGGCTAAGTCCGTGGCCGCCGCGCCGGTGTTTTCGCAAGCCGGCGACACTATTACCTACGAATATGAATTAGTAAACACGGGTAATGTGACAATCAATAATGCGGTTCCAACTGATAGTGGCCCAACATTTAACGGCGTTGTGGGAACTAATTCGTTGAGTGGTTTTTCTCCAGCGACGGTGACACTGTTGCCCGCTGTACCACCCGCGGCGCCAGTTCCAGTTACGGTGACGGCAAGCTACGTATTGTCGCAGCAAGATATTGATAATATGTTTGCGGCGGCTGACACCACAACCGCGATTGAAAACATCGCGTCAGCAACTGGCGAACCAACCGGCGGCACGCTGCCGACCGTGCCAGACAGTACGGCGGTAACCGGTTTTACGCTAGACGCAACGTTAGAGGTTGCGAAATCGGCCGGTGTGCCTACGGTGGGCCTCGGTTTAAATACCGCGGCGACCGATGCCGACGACACCATTGCATATAGTTTCGAGGTCACTAACTCAGGTGACGTGACGATTGATATGCTGAGTATCGATGACAGTGGGCCGACCTTTAACAGCGCCGCAGGCAGCGGCAGCTTGTCCGCCATTAATTGTCCACTTACTGCCTTAGACCCTGGTCAAATGACCACGTGTACCGCGACCTATACACTGTCGCAGGCTGATGTCGACAACGCGATCATCGGTGGCGCGAATGCGGTAGAGAACACCGCAACGGCCACTGGACAAGACCCTGCTGATAACCCAGTCAACTCACCAGACGCGACTGCGAACGCAACCATCGCGAATGACGCCTCGATTGAAATCGCCAAGTCGGCGTCGGCACCAACCACGACGAATGGCGCGGACGCAACACTGGTCGACCCGGGTGACAGCATTGCTTATCAACTGGCAGTGGACAACACCGGCAATACCACGTTGAGCAACGTGCTAGTAACTGATTCGATCGCAGCGGTAACGTGCCCAGCAACGACTAACTTAGGCAATCCTTTCATTAATGATGGCAGTGCCGAGCTCTTAGTGGGCGATGGCGTTGTGTGTACCGCCGAGTATGTATTAGAACAAACTGACCTAGACGCCGGCGGGGTACAAAACACCGCTACCGTCGCGAGTACGGACCCGACGGGAGTCGGCGTCGGTGACACCAGCGTGGTTGACTCAGGGTTCACCCAGAAGACGTCAGTGGCGTTGACTAAGTCTGCTACTCCGTTACCTGACCCTGCGAACGACGGTGACCCGATTACCTATACGTTCATGTTGACCAATACGGGTAACGTGACCCTGACGTCACCGCAAATAACCGACCCGATTTGTGAAGTGCCTGCTGGTCCGCTCACCTTTACCAATGGTTATCAACGCGGTGATGGCGGTGCGGTTGGTGAGATGGAAGCCGGCGAAACATGGGAGTTTGAGTGCGTATACACAATTGACCAAGATGACGTTGATGATGGTGAAGTTGCTAATACCGCTACCGGCACTGGAACACCGCCCCCGAGCTCGGGCTTGCCTGACCCCAGCAACACAGCGAGTAACTTAGCCAAGGCACAACAAAATGCGGCAATCGCGCTAGACAAGTCATCGTCGTTACCAACGGTGAGCGCTGGAAACCTGACGACTGCTACTGACGTCGGCGATACCATTGCCTATAGTTTCCTAGTTGAAAACACCGGCAACGTGACACTGACCAACGTCATGGTGACCGACCCGTTAATAACCGCTGCTCCGAATAGCGGTAATATAGATTGCCCAGCGGGCATTAGTTTAATGGTGCCCGGTGATACGGTTACGTGTACGGCGACCTATAGCGTGACCCAGCCGGATATTGATGCGGGGATGATTGCTAATACCGCTGACGTTATCGGCACGCCTCCACCGAGCGTGCCACAAGCTGATTCGCCTCAAGCCAGCAGCTCGAACATGGTTACTATTGCGCCAATGCCTGATCTGGAGGTTGAAAAATCGGTGGGTACTTTGACCGCGCCGCTTGCACAAGGGAACTTAATTACCTATACCGTCGTTGTTGAAAATACCGGCAATGTCACTATTGACGGCGTAACGCCGGTAGACTCTGGGCCCACTTTTAATGGTGCGCCGGGCACTAATAATTTGTCGGCGTTTGTTCCGACTCCGGTTAGCCTTCAGCCCAACACGTCTCAAAGCTTTATGGCGACTTACGAGTTATCGCAGACCGATATTGATAATATTGCGGCGGCGGTTGATCCGTTAACCGCGATTGATAATTCTGCCAGCGCGACCGGTGTGCCTGAAAACGGTTCCTTACCAACCATTGAGCCGAGTGTGACCGAAACTGGTGCAGCACCCAACCCACTGGTCGAGTTGGCGAAAAATTCAACAGCCCCGGTGCCGGTTATTGCTGGCGCGGATATCAACTACACATTTACCTTAAGCAATACCGGCAATGTGACACTTGAAAACCCGGTGATTAATGACGCTCGTTGCGTTGTGCCGGGCGCCGTACTGACATTTACCAGTGGCTTTGATTCAGGTGATACCGGTGCCACACCAGGCGCGTTGGATGTCGGTGAGGTGTGGAGCTTTAGTTGTACCTACCCAATTTCACAAGCAGATATCAATGCCGGAACGGTTGCCAATATGGCGACCGGCGGAGGGCAAGATCCATCGGGCGCGACAATTGAAGACGACGCGAGTGTCGACACACCTCTGGATCAAGTGTCTGATTGGAACATCACCAAAGGCACCAACTCGACGCCCAGCGTAGCGGGGGACACCCTGATTTATCAATTCATGCTCGAAAATTTGGGCAATGTGGATATCAGCTCCGTGTCTGTGGTCGATGCAAAATGCGCGGTTGCGCCAGTCTTGATAAGCGGTGATATCGGTTCCGATTTGATTTTGTCGCCACCCGAAACATGGACCTATGAATGTACATCGATCGCGGTCACGCAGACCGAAGTTGATGACGGCATGGTGGACAACACCGTTGACGTGACCGGCTCCGCGCCGCCAAGCGCACCGCCACTTGCACCGGACCAAGCGACGGAATCCACGACCATTTTACCGATGGCGGAATTGAGTATCGAAAAAACCGCAGCGGCCCCGACGACCGGCCTTGGAGGTATCAGCAGTGCGACCGATGCGGGCGACACCATTAGCTATTCGTTTGTCGTTACTAATGAGGGCAATGTGAGCATTTCAGCGTTGACGGTTGTTGACCCCGGCCCGACATTTGCTGGAAACGCTGGAACCGCCGCCAATTGGACTGGCGTGTCGTGCCCTGTGACGACCCTATTGCCGATGCAGTCGACGACTTGTAGCGCCACCTATACGCTGACCCAAACTGATGTCAACAACGCGGTGGCAGCTGGCCTCAACTCGGTTGAAAATAGTGCCGAAGCGCAAGGCCAAGACCCAGATACTGGCGCGGTAACCTCGCCGCCATCCGTGGCAATGACGTCCATCACCAGTGACCCGATGGTGCAAATTTTGAAAACAGCGGGGGCGCCAACGACCGTGCTCGGTCTTGACCCAGTTTTGACCGACCCCGGCGACACCGTTGACTACGAAATTACAGTAGAAAATACCGGTAATACTGCTCTGGATAATGTACTGGTCGCCGACAGCCTAACTACGGTCAACTGCCCCGCAGTTGCGAGTCCATCAGGCGATGCGTTTACTAACCTAGGTGATGCCTCGTCGGTGCTTGCAGTCGGTGACAGCGTAGTCTGTTTAGCGACGTACACTATCGAGCAGACCGATATTAATAATGGCAACGTTGTGAACACAGCAACGGTAACCAGTAGCGACCCCGCAGGCACGCCGGTTAATGGTGTTGTTGAAGAAACCACATCGTTTACCCAGAAGACGTCGATCGCACTTGAGAAGAGCGCGTTGCCACTGCCAACCGTGCCCGCGCCGGTTGCCAATGATTTAATTACCTATACCTTCGTGTTGGAGAACACGGGTAACGTTAGTTTGACAGGCGCGCAGGTGGACGATGGTCAATGCCAAATTCCGGCGGGCCCGCTAACCGCGACCAACGGCTTGGATTTACTGACCGACGATAATTCGGACGGAATACTCGACGCCGGAGAAAGCTGGACCTTTGAGTGTCAGTATGCGCTCACAAGCGATGATCTTGACGCTGGCGGTGAAATAACCAATACCGCGACCGGCAGTGGCACTCCGCCTGTCGATTCAGGTCTGGATGTACCGTCCAGCACCAGCTCGGCGGTTGTGAGAGCTCAGCTTTTCTCTGCGATTACCTTAGATAAAGTAGCTGGCATTCCTAGTGATGCGGACGGCACACTGTTAACCGCAACCGATGTCGGCGACAGCGTCACATTTACCTTTAATATCGTTAACGAGAGCAACGTGACCTTTGAAACGGTGTCGCTGCTTGACCCGCTGATCACTGCCTCGCCAAACAACGGCTCTTTTAATTGTGTGCTCAGCGGCACGGCCACCGCGTTTGTACTCGATACCGACCCACTGCCTGCGGGCGACGGGGTAACGTGTACTGCTGACTATGAATTGACTCAAATTGATATCGACGCCGGAAGTATATCGAATACTGCTACCGCAGCCGGTGACCCACCGGGCGATGTTCCTCCTCCGCCTGAAGCGTCCAGTGGCAGCATGGTGCCGATCACGCCTGAGCCGTCGTTGAGCATCGATAAGTCGGTGCTTACGATTCCTGCAAACGTCACTGCTGGCACGATCATTACCTACAACTACACGGTGGAGAATACCGGTAACGTATCGATATCTAACGTTGCACCAATTGATCTCGGTCCAACCTTTAATGGTGTGACCGGCACTAATGCCTTGAGTGGTTACTCACCGACTGTTGCACAATTGGCCCCAGGCACTAGCCAGCTGTTTACTGCGACGTACGAAATCTCGCAACAAGATCTGGATAATATGGCGGCCGCTGCAGACCCAACAACAGCTATCGCTAACACCGCTACGGCCGACGGCGAGCCAGCTAACGGCACCATACCTCCGGTGCCGCCAAGCACGGTCGAGACCGGTGTTGCGCCTGACCCAATGCTTGAGCTAATAAAAACCTCAAGCATTGTGGCCCCAGTCGCGGCGGGCTCAGTAGTGACGTATACGTTTAGTTTACGAAATTCAGGCAACGTCACCATCAGCAACCCGATAATTACCGATGCTCAGTGCCAAACCCCTGCGTCGCCATTGTCGTTCTCAAGCGGCTATGTGTCCGGTGATACAGGCGTCATTGCTCAGTCTCTAGATGTAGGGGAAACGTGGGTGTTCTCTTGTGGCTACGCGATCACGCAAACTGATTTAGACGCGGGTACTGTTCAAAATACCGCCAATGGCTCAGGCCAAGACCCAGCGGGCAATCCGGTCGACGATGATTCTGATACTGCTAACAGCGGCGACGGCGGTACGGGCGACGATGATCCAACCAATACCTTACTGCCGCGAACACCCGCTTGGGAAATAGATAAGTCAACTCTGTCGGTGCCCACTGCGGCTAATCAAACGCTGGACTATACATTTGTACTTACCAACACCGGTAATACCAGTATCAACACGATTATTGTCGAAGACGCCAAATGCGTTGGCGGCGTCGCGACGCTCGATACCAGCACTGATGTTGGTAGCGATAATGTGTTGTCGCCAGCCGGAGCAGGGGGGGTGCCCGCTGCGGAACAATGGGCGTATTCGTGTACCTCAATACCGGTTACCCAAGATGAGATGAACGCAGGCGTTGTCATCAATGAAGTCGCTGCGATGGGCACTGCGCCGGGTGGTGGCTTAGAGAACGCTACTGACCGAGAAGAGACTGATGTTGTGCAAACACCCTCAATGAGTTTGGTTAAATCAGCGGGCACGGCGACGCTTAATAGTGACGGGTCGTTTGATCAAAGCTTCGACTTTGAACTCAAGAACCTAGGCAATATTTCACTAAACAACGTGACTATTTCAGATGATATTCCGGCGCAGTTTGGCGCCTGCTATGTCGGTGTCGCGCAAGCCGGAATTGTCTCGGTAAATGATGTTGCGCCGCTTGCTGATTCAGTTAACGCAGTCTCTGGTGCGGCCCCAATTATTGCGATGGCCGACTCCATTGGTGTGGGCGACAGCCTAATCGTGTCGGGTTTTAGCGTTCAGTTTGATCCGAATGCAGCCGGCTGTGTATTCCCTGACCCGGCACAGAATTCTGCCAGCGGAGGCTCAAACGAAGCCAATGATGTGTCTGACAACGGCATCGACCCGGATACTGCGGGGCCGGATGATGCGGGTGTGCCAACCCCGTTTACTCCACCGACCCCGAACCCTGAGCTAGGCCTTGCTAAATCAGCGACATTATTAGCCTTTAATGATGATTTTTCATTCGATGTGGAATACACCATTCTGATTCAGAATACAGGTGATGTAGACCTGACTAATCTCGAGTTGTTTGACGACTTGGTCACCCAATTCGGTGCGGCGTATGTACCTTCAGCGGCAACTGACACCAGTGGCGGCGTACTAACTGCACCGGTGGTAAGCGTGGTAAGCGATGCGGGTGATCTCGATTTACAATTACCCAATGTTGACGCCACATTCGATGGCGGCGCGGGCAATATCTTTGATGGCAGTAGCGGCACACTTGGCGTAGGCGATGTTATTCAGGTCGTGTTTTCGGTACGTGCGAACCCGGCTTTATTGCCGGTGCTACCCGCTGACTTTCGTAATGTGGCCGATGGCGCGGCAACCGCGCCCGATGGCAGCACCGTCAGCGATCAGTCAAACAGCGGTAATGACCCAACCGACGGCTCGGGTGGTGGCGTTGCTCCAACAATTGTCACTTTAGAAGACATTGCCGACTTACCAATTGTGCTGGGTAAATTCACCAGCCAATTAGTCGGGCAAACATTGCTTATCGAATGGCAGACACAAACCGAGGTCGGTAACTTAGGCTTTAATTTATACGGCAAGGTCGGTGAAGACGACTGGCAGCGTTTGAACCCTGACGTAATCCCAGGGCAGGGTGATTCGGTAGAAGTTGTGTCTTACTCGTTTAGCGCATCGGCGCTCGGCGTTACCGCACTTGCGATCAGTGACGTTAACGCACGTGGTGAAGAAGAGCTGCATGGGCCGTTCTTAATTGGCAAAGCCTACGGTGCTGAGCAGCAACGCAAAACCACTGATTGGAGTGATTCGATCAAACGCAGTCAAACTAAGCAACAGACGCGAGATGCGAAACGTCGAGAGAAAATGCTCGAACGCAGTCGCGAACGTCAGCAACGCATGCTCAAGAGTGGGAGTTAAAAGATGAAATTATTAAATAGCACGTTAGTGGCTTTATCGCTCTCACTCATTGTTAGTAAGACCATAGCGCAAGACTTGAACGCTGAAGACTTGATCAACTTAAACGTAAAAGAAGACGGCGTGTATCAAGTTACGCACGCGCAGCTTGTCGGCAGCGGGCTGGATATGACTGGCGAACCGCTTAGTCGAATTGCGTTAATTAACCGCGGCGAAGCGGTGCAACTTGAGTTAGTCGGCAGCACCAGCGACCCCACCAAGTTCGGCGCGGGCGCTTACTTACGCTTTGTTGCCCAGCGGCTGGACACCCTATACACCGACACAAACGTATACACCCTGCGTTTGGATACTGAGCAGCACCGCAGTATTACGCAGCAATCCGTTACCTTTGCACAACGCGTGCCGTTTGCGACCAGCTATTTGGCAAGTGAAATGTACGCGCCACAAAATGCGTATACGTTCGCGTCGCCGGACAAGCAAGACCCGTTTTACGCCCAGCGTATATTAGCCTTGCGCAAACCCGCCAGCGAGACAGTGACGATAACGCTCGACGACATGGTGCCGGGCGGCAATACTGGCGCCACCAAGCCGGAGATGATCGTCAAAGTGTGGGGTGGTACTGATTTGCCGGGTACGTTGGATGACCATCATGTTCGCGTTCAATTAAATGGCCAAGCGGTACTAGATGAAACGTTTGACGGCTTTGCTGAAAAACGAATGAGTACTACCTTGTCTAATGTACGGGTTGGGCAAAACAGTGTACGTATGGAGTTACCGCTTGATCAGGGTTATGAGTTTGAAGCGCTGAATTTAAATTCAATTGAAATTAAGTATCCTCGAGCGTTTGTTGCGCAAGACGATGCCTTGTCTTTCACCTCAAGCGGCACTAATTTTCGCATCAGAGGTTTTAACAGTGATCAAGTGTCGGTCTACCGGAGCGCAGTCGATGATGGCGATGTCGCAAACTTGGTCGCGGCTGAGGCGGGCGGAACATGTAACGCTCAAACGCCGCGTTGCTCAGTACGGTTCAGCAGTGATCTAAACGTCGCCAGTTATCACGTGGTAACCCCGAACAGTGTAAAACAAGCTGAGTTATCTTACTTGCCGTTGAGTGAGGACATACGCAGCGGCGACGCGCAGTACTTAATTGTCACGCATGCCGATTTTTTACCGGCTGCTGGTGAACAAGATTTGTTAGCCACGCTCGCACAAAGCTTGGTCGCTGACTCAGGTTTTGCGAGTGTTGATGTGGTTGACGTTGAACAAATTTACGCTCAATTTGGCGACCATATTTTTGACCCGCAAGCGATTCGTGACTATCTTAAATTTTCCTACGAGAATCGTGGCACCCAGGTCGTGTTGATGGTGGGTGGTGATGTCTATGACTACAAGGGTTTCGAAAACCGAGATGCTCGCAGTTTCATTCCGTCAATTTACGTTGCGACAGATGACTTGATTAATTTTGCACCGGTAGACGCGAAGTATGTCGATTTTGATGACAATGATACACCTGACATTCCAATCGGCCGCTTGCCAGTGCGCAGCATGGCTGAGTTGCAGGTTTTAATTGCTAAGCGTACGGCGTATATGAACCGCACGTACAATAGACGGGCAATGTTCGCCGCCGACGGTTTTGACCCGCTCGAACAATACAGTTTCAAGCTCGACGCGCTAAGCGTGCAAGAGGAGTTTTTCTCTGACTGGACCGTGGATACAGCGTTTATTGATGACATGAGCGCAGGCGAAGCTCGTCGAACGGTGATTGATAGCATCAATCAGGGCGTATCGTTAACGTCGTTTTTTGGACACTCGTCAACCTCGCAATGGACCTTCGATGGCATGTTTAATGGCTTTGATGCCGCTAATCTACATAACGCAAATCGGCCCACTATTGTGACGCAATGGGGGTGTTGGAATACCTATTACGTGAACCCTAATGAAGATTCTATGGGCCATCGTTTTATGATGGAAGGTAACCGCGGCGCGGTGGCCGTGATGGGCGCGACCACGCTTACCAGTGCCTCAAGTGAAAAAATATTGGCGCGCTTAGTGTTTGAACGACTCACGCAAGGGCAGATGCTAGGCCAAGCTATCACTGACGCTAAGCAAGAGTTTGCAAGCAAACGTGGCGGCGCGCTGGACGTGATTCTTGGTTGGACCTTATTAGGGTTTCCGGAGTTAACTTTATGAAATATATAATGAATTATGTAAAGATTTCGATCGTGCTATTGGCCGTCGCGGTCTACTCGAACGTGTATGCACAGCTTGGTGTCATTGATTTGTCGCACGCAGAGCTAGCGCAGAAAATCGCGGCTAACCCTAATGCCGTCATTATTGACGTTCGCTCTGCTGGCGAGTTCGCGCAAGGCCGGGTGCCTAATGCAATTAACATTCCGCATGGCGACATCTTGGATAACATCTCTTTGCTCGATCAATATCAAGGTAAAGACTTAGTTTTCTACTGCCGCAGCGGAGTGCGAGCCGGGCGTGTTACCGACTTATTAACGAAATCGGGCTTTACCGGCACGAAAGCGGTTTACCATTTAGACGGCGACATGCTCGGCTGGCAAGCCGCGAACCAAGTTATCGAAAAATAGACGCTACAACTGAACGGTTACCTCACTCGCTTGCTACTCGCCAGTGACGATCGAGTTAGGCAACTGATGAAAACGTTTGAAGAGTCGGGCGCTAGTTAAGAAATGGCGCTAGATATTTTCCGGTATAAGACCCGTTCGTTTTCGCCACCGTTTCTGGCGTGCCTTGGGCTACCACTTCTCCGCCACCATTACCACCCTCAGGACCGAGATCAATAATCCAGTCTGCCGTTTTGATCACATCGAGGTTGTGCTCAATCACCACCACCGTATTTCCATGATCTCTTAGTTTATGCAATACCTCTAAGAGTTGGCGAATATCAAAGAAGTGCAAGCCGGTGGTCGGCTCGTCGAGAATATAAAGTGTTTGGCCGGTATCACGTTTTGACAGCTCGCGCGCAAGCTTGATGCGCTGTGCTTCCCCGCCCGAAAGCGTGATCGCGCTTTGACCTAGCTTGATATAACCCAAGCCGACCGACATCAAGGTTTCGAGTTTTCGATGAATGTTTGGCACCGCGCTAAAGAAGTCGGTGGCATCTTCGATCGTCATATTTAGCACATCGTGAATGTTTTGGCCTTTGTAGCGAATGTCTAAGGTTTCGCGGTTATAGCGCTCGCTTTTACACACATCACAGGCAACGTAAATATCCGGTAGAAAGTGCATCTCGACCTTAATCATGCCGTCGCCTTGACACGCTTCACAGCGACCGCCTTTAACGTTAAACGAGAAGCGGCCGGGCTTGTAACCGCGTGCTCGCGCCTCGGGTGTGCCGGCGAATAACTCGCGAATTGGCGTGAACAATTGGGTGTAAGTCGCCGGGTTTGAGCGCGGTGTGCGCCCAATCGGGCTTTGGTTAATATCGACAATTTTATCAACCTGTTCTAAACCCTTGATACTGACATGTGGCGCCGCTTCAAGACGGCTACGGTTGATTAGCTGCGCTGCAGCGGGGTAGAGCGTGTTGTTGATTAAGGTTGACTTGCCGGAGCCAGAAACCCCGGTGACGCAGGTCAACAAGCCAATTGGAATATCAACCGACACGTCTTTTAGGTTGTTGCCCGACGCGCCGTTAATGCTGATCTGGGTTTTCTTGTTGGGTTTATTTCGTGCGTCAGGTAAGGCAATTTTCTCTACCCCGGATAAGAATTTACCCGTTAGCGACTTCGGGTTATTCCTGATCTGCTCGATCGTGCCCTGGGCTACGATCTGCCCGCCGTGCACGCCAGCGCCGGGCCCAATATCGACAATATAGTCGGCGTGTTGCATCGCATCTTCGTCATGCTCAACCACAATAACGGTGTTACCAAGATCACGTAAGTGCGTAAGCGTGCTGATCAAACGATCGTTGTCACGTTGATGTAAGCCGATAGAGGGCTCGTCAAGCACGTACATCACCCCAACCAAGCCTGAGCCAATTTGCGACGCTAATCGAATTCGTTGAGCTTCGCCGCCTGATAAGGTTTCGGCGGAGCGGTCCATGCTTAGATAATTGAGGCCTACGTTCACCAAGAAGCCCAGTCGGTCGTGAATTTCTTTCACTATTTTCTCGGCGATCTCGGCCCGATTACCGCTTAACGTGAGTTGTTCAAAGAACGCTAACGCGTCGCCAATTGAGCGGCTTACAATTTGGTCGATACTGGTTTTATCAATAAACACATTGCGCGCTTCAAGACGCAAACGCGTGCCGCTGCAATCAGGGCAGCTTTGCGAGCTAATGTATTTCGCCAGTTCTTCGCGCACACTGTTCGACTCTGTTTCACGGTAGCGGCGCTCCATATTAGGAATAATGCCTTCCCAGGAATGATGCCGTGTAACGCCTTTACCTTTATGCCGTAAGTAGCTGAATTCTATTGCTTCTTCGCCACTGCCATACAGCAGCTTCTCACGTTGTTTTTTGTTTAACGTGCTCAGTGGTTCATCGACCGAAAAATCATAGTGATCAGCGACGTTTTGCAGCATTCTAAAATAGAATAGGCTGCGTCGGTCCCAACCCTTAATTGCACCTTGAGACAAACTGATTCCGTCATCAAAGATTATTTGCTTCGGATCGAAGTACTGTTTGTTGCCCAAACCGTCGCACGAGGTGCAGGCGCCAACCGGGTTATTAAACGAGAATAAACGCGGTTCTAGCTCGCTTAGACTGTAACCGCAATGGTTGCAGGCATAGCGCGCCGAAAACACTAAGGTACGCTCTTTTTCCGTATCGCTTGGCATCACCAGCACTTCGGCCACGCCTTCGGCTAATTCGAGTGCGGTTTCGAACGACTCAGCCATGCGTTGTTCATTGCCTTCTTTGATTACCAAACGATCAATAATGATGTCGATGTTGTGCTTGAAATTCTTTTTAAGAGCCGGTGGCTCAGATAAGTCAATGACCTGTCCGTCAACGCGCGCGCGCACAAAGCCTTGGGCATGCATGCTTTCAAGCAAATTGGCAAATTCGCCTTTACGGTCGCGCACCACAGGTGCCATCAACATCACTTTAGTGCCTGCTTTAAGCTCCATGGTCTGGTCCACCATTTGACTGATGGTTTGCGCTTCTAAGGTTACTTGATGTTCAGGGCAGCGCGGGTCACCTACACGCGCAAATAGCAGGCGCATGTAGTCATAAATTTCCGTGATCGTACCGACCGTCGAGCGCGGGTTGTGTGAGGTCGCTTTTTGCTCGATTGAAATCGCAGGTGACAAACCTTCAATAACGTCTACATCTGGCTTTTCCATCAACGATAAAAACTGGCGTGCGTAGGCCGATAGAGATTCTACGTAACGGCGTTGACCTTCGGCATAGATGGTATCGAAGGCCAACGACGACTTGCCCGATCCTGAGAGACCCGTGATGACAATCAATTTGTCACGTGGTAGCTCTAAATCAATACCTTTGAGGTTGTGCGTCCGCGCACCGCGGATGGTTATTTTTTCAATCACTTGAGAGACTTCTTTTATTGGACAGTAAATGCGTGAATTGGCTAGACGTTAAAGCGGTATAAGCCAAAAGAACAACCTGTTAATATACGTTGCCCGATGTCAAAGCGACATCTTTTTTTGGCCTTGTTTTTACAAGACGTCGCGACTTTCGCGAACCCTTGTTAGTGAAGTGCGGGAACAGCAAAATTTGAAAGCCTCAACGCTAAATAAATCCGGATTAAATCGATTAGAGCGCCGCTCAATAGCGGCCTTAGCTTCGGTCTATGGCCTGCGCATGTTCGGCCTGTTTTTGATCTTACCAGTGCTGGCCATATACGCCGAGCAATTGGACGGTGCGTCGCCGATGCTAATGGGTATTGCGCTGGGTATCTACGGCATAACCCAAGCACTATTTCAAATACCCTTTGGCATGATGTCAGATAAGTTTGGGCGCAAGCCTGTCATTTTGGCGGGCTTAGCTATCTTCGCCTTTGGTAGCTTGGTTGCGGCAGTAGCAACGTCAATCGAAGGTGTGATTTTCGGACGGGCTTTGCAAGGTGCAGGGGCCATCGCAGCGGCAGTGTTAGCGCTCACCAGTGATTTGACACGCGAAAATCAACGTACCAAAGCCATGGCGTTAATCGGAATGACAATTGGCGCCGCGTTCTTACTCGCTCTGATTGCAGCGCCGTGGTTAGCATCCTACATCGGTGTTCAAGGCTTGTTTGTCATGACCGCGGCGTTGGCTGTTGTGTCGATGATCGTCATCGTTAAAGTAGTGCCCACACCGATTCAAACCTACAATCTTGAAGTGCGAGCTGTGCCAGCGAAAATGCTAGGTTTATTAAAGAATAAACAGCTCATTCGCCTGGATTTCGGCATTTTCATCCTACACTTTGTACTCACCGCCATGTTTGTTGTGGTGCCCATCATCATGCTCGAGAAGCTCGGACTTGCGACCCGTGATCACTGGCAGGTATATATACCCGCATTGATCGGCTCGATCTTCTTTATGGTCCCGTTGATCATTCTCTCAAGTCGCAAACATCTGCTGATGAAGGTGTTTCTGCTCGCGGTTTCGATACTCTTTTTTGCGCAAATATTGTTAATGCGAGGCCCCGACAGCGTCATGGCTTTGACCTTGTGTCTGTTTTTTTTCTTTTGGGGCTTTAACCTGCTAGAGGCGATGTTACCTTCGATGATTTCGCGCGTTGCCCCAGCCGCCAGCAAGGGTTCAGCAATGGGGGTTTACAATACCTTCCAATTTTTAGGCGTATTTTTTGGTGGCTTTATAGGCGGCTTGGTTTACGGAAAGCTCGGTGTCTCTGCGGTGTTTGTTGTCTGCGCGTTACTGCTACTTGTATGGTGCTATCTCGTTTACAGTGCGCCAGCATTGCGTTTGCTCGATAGCTTGGTGGTTAACGTAGACCATCAAGCGGGTGTTGACTGCCAAGCGATGCTAGACGCGGTTGAAGGCGTTGAAGAGGTGATCATTCTCGAAGGCGAGTCGACCGCCTACTTGAAAATCGATAAAGAACGTCTCGATCAAGCGGCGCTTGATAAGATAATTATTCATGACTGAATTTTTCATCTAATTCGATCATTTCGCGCTCACCCCCTCTTTGCAGAACAGCAATTCCACGTTAGAATTCACTCGCCACTAACATCAACTAATTTGCCCCGACCGGGGAAACGGAGAAACTAATATGGCAGGCGTAAACAAAGTAATCATCGTTGGTAATTTGGGTAATGACCCAGAAGTTCGTTATGCCCAAAGCGGGTCAGCGATCGCAAACATCAGCGTAGCAACATCGGACAGTTGGAAAGATAAAACCACTGGCGAAAAGCAAGAGCGTACAGAATGGCACAGAATTGTGATGTTCAATCGCCTTGGCGAAATCGCGGGTGAGTACTTAAAGAAAGGCTCAAAAGTTTATATCGAAGGCAAATTACAAACTCGCAAGTGGCAGGACCAACAAGGTCAAGACCGCTACTCGACTGAAATTGTTGCCGATCAAATGCAAATGCTAGACTCACGCGGTGGTGGTATGGGCGGCGGCCAAGGTGGTGGCGGTTATTCACAAGCACCACAAGGCGGCGGTCAGCAGTATGGCGGAGGCCAAGCTCAACAGCAGGGCGGCGGCCAACAATTTGGCGGTGGTCAACCGCAACAACAAGCGCCGTCAAAGCCTGCTCCAGCTAATGATTTTGATGACGATATTCCGTTCTGAGCATTACATAAAACGTTATTGTTGATAACCAATCATAAGGGCTTGTTTTACAAGCCTTTTTTTGAGTCAGCAGAAATGTAAGTGTTAAATTTGATTATCGCTGTGTGAGATTATTTTTAATAAAAATCAAGCTGATAACTTAATTACAAACCTCTTTTGACTTTGGTTAAAAGAGGTTTTTTTTACCAATTCGCTCAGTCCTTGATTTACGTTTTATTCCAAATGTTGACGCTTTTAAATCGAACAGCAAGGTGTGCTCAACCAAGAAGGGTCATCGCCGCTAACAATAGGCGAAAAAAAACTCGGCCGCGAACGACCGAGTTTTTATTTGCTAGGGTTTACTTGTTAAGGCAGTTTAGCGGCCAATCTCGAGCGCATTGTCGCCGACATTTATGAACCGGCTGCCATTCCAAAAATAGGACATGCCGTTAACATTAACGCCCCACAGCACGCCATCTTCGCCAACGTCAATATTCTGCAAGCGACTTCGGCTAGGGCCAAAGCGCTCAAAAGACGAGCCATTCCAACGCCAGATTGTATCGTCTGTTCGCGTCATGAACACGTTGCCACCACCCACGGCAATATCCTGGCCATCGGAGCTACGACGCAACCATCGGCGACCATTCCACTGATAGACATCGTTGTTAACATTGATGCCCCACAGCACGCCATCTGCGCCAACATCGATGCGCTGCAAGCGGCCGCCAGGAGTGCCAAAGCGCTCGAAAGACGAGCCATTCCATCGCCAGATCGTATCGTCTGTTCGCGTCAAGAACACCTCGCCACCACCTACGGCAATGCCTTGACCATTGGCACCACGATTCACCCAGCGACTACCTGTCCATTCATAAATATTGCCTGCCCGATTGATACCCCATGGAAGGCCATTTTCGCCCACGTCGATGCGCACCAAGCGGCCGCCACTAGGGCCAAATCGCTCGAAGGATGAACCGTTCCATCGTGAGATGGTTTGGTTACTGGCAATTATGAATGTTGCACTATCGGGAGTGGAAACCTGTGTTGCGACCGCCGCAGCGGCGTCCACTACACCGGCGCCACAACCACCGCAGTTTGCTGAAAACGCTCGGGCGGTTGTTTCAAGAATATTCTCTACTTCGGCTGGGGTTATATCTCTGTTCAGTGAATACAGTAGAGCAGCAGCACCCGCTACGTGTGGAGCCGCCATACTCGTTCCTTGATAGAACTGGTAGGTTTCGTTCTGTGGCGATGTGCGGCCAGTATTCAGCGTAGATAAAACGCCCGACGTGAACCCGCCACTGAGCTGATCGCCGCCAGGAGCAGCTACATCGACCAAGTTACCAAAATTAGAGTAACTTGCACGAGCGCCACTACGACCAATTGCAGCCACACTGACTACGTTATTGCAGTTTGCAGGAGTCGCTCCGCTTACGTTAGTGCTGCTATTACCCGCCGCAATTACAACCGTTGTGCCAAGGGCAACGGCTTGATTAATTGCATCCTGGGAAGCGGCGTTACAGGACCCACTCCCACCTAGACTTAAGTTCAAAACTTGTGCCGGATTGCGATTGGTCGGTACTCCGGGAACACGGCCACCGGCGGCCCAAATCATACTGTCCGCTATGTCTGACGTAAAACCGCCGCAACGACCTAAGGCGCGAACAGGAACAACTTTCGCGTTATAGGCAACACCTGCCACACCACGCCCGTTATTTGCAACGGCGGCGACGGTGCCGGCCACGTGAGTACCATGCCAACTGCTATTACGACCAACAGAGGTCTCACTGCACTCACCATTCGCAGTCGCATCGCCGGTATCGCTAGCATCGGCATCTCGCCCGTCACCATCATTAGCGATAGTCGCATCACTTATCATGTCATAACCCGGCAAAATATTTGCCCGAAGGTCAGAATGGTTTGTGATACCAGTATCGATCACCGCAACGACAACGCCTTCGCCAGTAGAGTTATCCCATGCATCGGGTAAATTGAGCCCGCCGTCAGCTTCGAAATAGTGCCATTGCTCACCATAACGAGGGTCTGACGGGGTCGCCATAACCTGCAGCAATTGGTCTTTTACAAAGTACTCAATGTTCGGATCTCCCGACATCTCTTGCACCATATTTTGAATGTCATTCTGAGTCATATCACCCTGAACTTGAACGACATAAGCACCGGTAGCCGTTTCGCGCAAAACTTTCATTTTGTGCCCGCTTGCCGCCGCCATAGCCGATAAATTCGAAGACGAGCTGGACAGCGACCGAGTATTTGCACTGTCAACATACTTAACAATGAAACGTGGAGTAACAATAGACTTATTTGTTGCCGCGGCAATCGCTCTTGGATTAACGATATTTGATTGATCACTGGGAAAGACGGCAACCGCTGACTGGCTTAACAAAGCCAAAGACACGCCACACAAGGTATGACGCAAGAAGGTTTCTTTAATTTTCATGGTAATCCTATTTTTATTGTCTGTAGGGAGTGTTCTCACCAAACAAGTACCACAGCTTGGGCGAAACGGAACTAGCATAAGTCGCTCTGGCTAAGAGCGCCACTAATTTTTAAGGAGTTTAATGACAAGTTAGGTTTTCGTATGAGGCAACAAAGAAGCGCACGATTAAGCTTTTGCTTTCCATAGAAAATTTCTATAAATGAGGCCTCTTAATCTTTCGACACAACTCGACTTTACGCAATTCGCTCGTATACGATCAAAGTTATGGCAGTAACTCTATAAACTTGATGCAGTGATACGCTGCCGTCGTCAGAAAACCCGCGTTTCTATAGGCTATGATCTTTATTGACCAAGCTAAGCGCATCTCGAATAGTTATGCGTTAGCCGTGCTTGATTTCCTCGGTTGCCATTGACTCACCGCTAAGCCTCCTAATATTAATACGTAGGCGAGAAGCTTCATTGGGGTAACGTCTTCATTGTAAAAAATAACGCCGCCGATTAGGCCAAAAACGGGTGTGAGTAGTGCAAACGGTGCCATTGTAGATAACGGATATTTGAGCGTCATTTTATTCCACACCCAATACCCCAGAAGTGTTGTCGGGTACGCTTGAAATAAGATTGAAAACCAAACTTGTGAATTGAGTTGCGATGGCAATTCCAGAAAAGGTTGGGTACCGTTTAACAAATAGGCAAAGGTAATTAGCGGAAACGGTGCGAACAGCATGCCCCAAACGCTAAACGCAAACACGTGCTTGGTTTTCGATTTTTTGACGATATACGCCATTAGGGCCCAGCTGAGGGCTGCAATCAGCGTCAACGGCAATGCGTTTAGTGGCGCCGAGCCATCGCTGAGCACCATACTGGCTATAAGGCCTCCAACCGCCAGGCCTGCGCCAACGATCTTATGCAAACCAATCGTTTCCTTGAGCAGGAAGTAGCCGATACCTAAGCTAAATATAATACTCATATTCATTAGTAATCCAGCCATACCGGCAGACACTCCTAGGCTGATTGACCACACCATCATGCCCCAAATGCCTAAGCCGAAAGTGAGTCCGTAGGCTATTAAATAGCGAACAGCGTCAGGTGGGCGAGGGATAAAGAAAATGATCGGAAAAACCGCAAAAATAAAACGCAACGCGGTAAGTAGAATAGGGTCCGTTTGTGTTGCGCCGAGTTTGATTGCAGAGAAGTTAAACCCCCACAGACATGTCAGTGCTAAGCTGATTAAAATGTCTTTTCTCGTCATGTATTGGCTTCTCGCGTGAGGCTTTTATGGTCAATAGCGTTACCATTATCCATTGATTTGAAACAAATAACAGATACAATAATTTAAAATAAAAAGAATACAGATCGACGCGTCCTCGTTCCTGTTATGAAATACAAAGCCATTGCTGAACAAATCATCACCGATATTAAAAGCCAGAAGCTGGCTCAAGGGCAGCGCCTACCCTCGTTAAGACACCTATCAAAGCAATTAGGCGTGAGCATGACCACCGCAGTGAGCAGCTACCGTAGTCTCGAGCAAATGGGGTGGGTTGTGACTCAACCTAAATCGGGTTTCTTTGTGTCAACTCCGCTGAGCCATGGCCATGTTCCCACGCAACCGCAATTTCGCAGCAGTTCGCGACGTTTACCGAGCGCGCTAGAATCTAAGGTTTGTACTAACGACCTTATTACTTCCGGCCCATTCGGCATCAGCCAACTTAGCCCCCGTCAAGTACCCTTAGTTGAACTAAAGCGAAGCATCAAACGCACTGTTCAGCGCAGCGATGATTTGCTGTCTACTTACTCTGACCCTCAGGGCAATCAGCAACTGCGTCAGGCCTTAGCCGAGCACTTTAGTAGCCGTGGTTTTGCATTAGCCGCCGATGAAATATTCATTAGCAATGGCTGTATGGATGCAATTCGTAAGGCGTTGTTGATCACCACTAAGCCTGGCGACGCGGTCGCAATTAGTTCTCCATGTTTTAACGGGCTTTTACAACTGCTTTCTAGTCTTTCTCGCAGAGTAGTTGAAATACCGTCTAATGCTGAGGGCGTTGATTTGATGCAGCTAGAGCAAAAATTTAAAGATAGGGAAGTCGGAGCCGCGTTGTTAAGCAGCTCACACATGAACCCACATGGCATCAGCTTGTCGGTTACTCAAAAACAAACGCTTGCGACACTGGCAAACAAATACCGCGTACCCATTATTGAAGATGATGTCTACGGCGAATTGGGTTACCAAAACGCATTCCCGTTGCCGATTAAACACTGGGACACAAACGGTTATGTGCTTTGGTGCTCATCAATATCTAAAACCTTGGCCAGCGGGCTTCGAGTAGGCTGGTGCTCGGCAGGTCGGTACCTAGAAGCGTGCACCGAATTGTCTGCCATCGAACATCTTGGTCATAACGGTGTCATGCAAGCCAGTTTGGCAGACTTTATTAATGCCGGTCAGTATCGCAAGCACGTGTGCGCGGTAAAAAAGATAATTCTATCTAACACTGGCGCGTATCGACATTTGTTACTGCGTACGCTGCCGCACGGAGCCGCCGTTAGTGCGCCGAGCGGTGGCTTGGTGTTGTGGGTTCAAGTGCCGGGCTTGAACGATACTAAACTGCGTAAACTTACCGAAGACGCCGGCTTAGATGTTCGTTTTGGCGCTGAGTTTACGACACGAAAATTATACCGAGATTGTTTCCGAATTAATGTCGGTTGGGCGCTTGCTGAGCGCTATGACTCGCATCGCAGTATAGAAGACGCTCTGCTGCAATTAGCCGCGTGCGTGCGCGCCGCGTTGTCCAACGGTTCGGTGAATAAACTGAATAAATAGCGAATTAACCTGTTTCAAACGTTTATGGTTCTAAAATTTTTCGCTGAACATTTTACGTTAAGTGACTGAAATAAAGGCCATATTAGTGTTTGTCACCCGACTGTCGGGCACCTGTCGTGGTCAAATAGCGTGCGTTGTTTGAAAATTCTTCTGGCACAGTAAACGAGTGAAAATATGATTATTAGAAAATTGCGATTACAGAAAGGTTGGTCACAAGAGCAACTGGCCCAAATGTCGGGCCTGAGTGTTCGTACAATTCAGAGAGTCGAGCGCGGCAAGCGCGCTGGCTTAGAATCGCTAAAGTCACTTGGTGCCGTGTTTAACCTTGATCTAACACATCTCTATGAGGAACCGCAAATGACGACACAAGAACTAAGCCTGAACGAAAAGAATATGACCTGGGAAGAGCAGAAAGCGCTTGAGTATGTGCGCGATGTAAAAGGCTTTTACTCACACCTAATAACTTTTTTAATTGTAATCGCAGGGTTATTTATATTTAACTTGATAGTGACGCCGAGCTATTTATGGGTATTCTGGGCCGTATTCGGTTGGGGCATTGGGATCGTCTCGCATGGTGTATCGGTGTTCGAAGTGTTTAGCTTTTTCGGCACCGATTGGGAAAAACGCCAAGTCGAGAAGCGCCTAAAACGCAAGCTGTAATTTCAGACTGCGCCATCTGGCCACTTTGCTATAACCTTACTTCAAGGCTAGGGATTAAGAAGAACGACTCAAGCTAGCTAAGTGAATAGGTTTTTTTAAGGTGAGTGATTATGGAACGTGACGGGAGTTGCAAAAGCGGTCTAGGCATAGGTTTTCTAGGCGTAATCGTGTTGATAGGCTTGGGCCTTATGGTAGGTTGGCAATTGAGCTCGCTGTTTAGCATTTCAGCTGCGCCACCAGTCAAGATTGTCGACGTGAGCGGCGATGATGAAATAGTTCATCGACCCTTAGTGGTAGAGTCACACGCTGAGCAGTCGTCTACTGCGCCTGTTGTTGATGACGTTGATCTACCGCAAGACGCTGATGAAAATCGCACTTGGACTGCAGATAAGCTAGCTAATTACCTTTCTCAAATGTCGCTTGAAGACTTTTACGAGTTAGTAAACTCTGAGCATTTTGATTTAATTTTTGACCGATCCCCTGAGCTCTATATTAGTTTGCTTTCAGGCATTGTTGATGTCGAAAATAAGGGCCTCAAGCACAAGATTCAGGAGATTCTTGTGTATCAAAGCGTTCGAGGCAATCAGCATAGTGCTGAAAAGTTTATGATGGATAAGATTCGAGCTTATGATCGAGCACCTGAATGGCTGAGTGTTCTAAAAAATTGGATGCTCGAAGACAAAGAAAGTGTGCTTTTTCTAAACGACCAGCTTCAAGCGTATAGTGACGAGCAGCAGCGCAGTGATGCAATAACCGCTATTGCATCAGGCTACGGAGTGTCTGAATTGGCTGATCACGAAGTGAGTACTATCGTGGAAGGTGTTGCGCCGTATCTATTTTCAAGCGATGAACGTGTTAGGGCGTCTGCCGTGTCTGCGATTGCGCTGTACCCGTTTAAACAGAAAGAAGAAATTTTGCATAAATCGTTACTTGACGACGCCAGCTCGGTGCGCCTAGCGGCCATGCGCGTTGTATCGAATCAACACATTAAGCCACAGAAAATTCAAACCGCTGTTGTTGATATTATGCTGAATAAATCGGCGCCAGCGCTTGAGCGACTAACCGCGCATCAAATGCTAGGTGTTTTTTCTTTGACCGATGAGCAACACCAAGCGGCGTATGAGTTCGGGGTTAACGAGGCCGATGATTTGAAACGCTTATATTTTGACAAGCAGCGTGCTGAGTATAAAGAGAGTTTACAATGAGTTGGTTTTCTAATAATCGATATCTAAACAGCGCCGTTATTTTTGGTGTCGCGACATTAGTAGGTTGGGCGGCTAACACGCAGTGGTATTCTAACCAAGAGGCGCGACAAACACGCTACCAGGGTGGGGTGGCTCGAGTGAGCCAGCCGATTGATAATCCAATCGAAAGCGATAAGAGTCTCGGCCCCAAGCCGACTATTCAAGATTCGCTAAAAACTCAGCCGCAACCACCACAGCTTAGCTCTGAGAATGTCACTGGCCTGTTAGCTGAGCGGCGAGCAAACAATAAATACTACACGCCGATGCGAGACAAGGAACTCAGAAACTTGGTTTACGAAACACCAGGCATGGCAAAAGAGTTGTTGGAAAAAGTAGTAGATCTCGATGATGGCGAGGCCAAACGCGATTTAACTGCATTGTTGTTGGCTGTGCGATTGCTTAAGCACGTGAGTCTAGACAGCCTGGTAATTGAAGAGATAAAGAAAGGTGATCGCCGCTCTGATTGGTTGAACGTGCTTGGCGAAATCGGAATCGGTTCGGTTGAGGGGATTGAGTATGTCAGTGAGGAGCTAACATTCATGACCGAAGACCGCGATATTCTAGCGGCCATAAAGGCGTTGTCTGGGCCTGCGGCTGATTCTCATTTGCCAGTTAAACCCGGCGTGCGAAAACGGTTGATTGCTAACGTGCATCGCCACCTCGGTGCAGCTAACGATGATGTTAAAAGTGCAGCGGTTTATGCCTTGGCGCGTTACCCTACTGACAACCTTGAGCGTTCGCTGTTAACGGCATCGAATGACCCATCACCTAAAGTAAGGCAAGCGGCTAGGTCGGTATTTGTCAATAAGGCACCGCTTTCGCAGGCGCTTAGGGCGAAAGCAATGAGTTCATTGCAAGACACATCTTTAGATATGTACGAGCGGCTGAATATTGCAAATAGTTTAGCGGGGCTTACCTTGTCCGATAGCGACAAGATCCTTGTAACTCAAATTTCCAACGAGCTGCGGGGCGTTTACGATAGCTTTGATGAAAACCAAAAACGTGACTTTCAAGAGCGCGCCTCGGACGCTACAGGTGTGTGGTGAATAAGTTACAATGCGAATGACCAAACTAATATCGCTGAGTAATTCATGACCGACTATCAAACCATCGCTTTTGTTAAGCAAGACCGTGTCGCGACCATCACGCTAAATCGCCCTAATGCCGCTAACGGAATGAGTTTGCAGTTGACCACTGAGTTAGCACGTGCGGCGCACGATTGCGCGAATGACACTGAGTTAAAAGCCGTCATTCTTACCGGCACCGGGCGCTTCTTTTGTGCGGGTGGCGATATTAACGAAATGCAGAGTTCGCAAGATGGCCCCGGTAATGGCGTTAAACGAATTGCCGATGCTTTGCATAATGCGATTTCAGTGTTTGCGCGAATGGAGTTGCCGCTAATTTGCGCGGTAAACGGAACGTCCGCGGGCGCAGGTTTTAGTCTCGCGGTATCGGGTGATTTGGTGCTTGCGGCTGAATCGGCAAAATTTACCATGGCCTACTCAAATGTGGGGCTAAGCCCGGATGGCAGCTCAAGTTACTATTTGCCGCGATTAATCGGCCTTAGAAAGACCCAAGAGTTGATGTTCACCAATCGGCTTTTAAGCGCTCAGGAAGCGTACGAATGGGGCTTAGTAACCAACGTGGTGGCAGATGATGAGTTGCAAGCTGAGGCCTTAAGGTTAGCTCAGTCGTTCGTTCAAGGAGCAAGAGGTTCGAACGCCACTATTAAACAGCTTTTGTCTGTGACCTACGCGAACAATTTGGAAGCACAATTGGAACTGGAACGCGATGCCATTAAACAGAATGCAGAGTCGGCCGACGGGAAAGAGGGCGTCGCTGCATTTCTGGAGAAGCGAAAACCAGAGTTTAGTTAAATACTATTGCAGCTAGCGTAAATTAATGAAGCCTGTAGCGTCACGAATTCCCCGTTAGTTCGATATTAACCGGCGATCGGCGCTTTACAAGATTATGGAATGGCGTCGTTATTTTTTGTCCGTAGACCGTGTTTTGCTATGTGTCGAAATCGCAAAACTTATTTTTCACGAGTAACACTATGTCAATCGATAAGATTACATACCTTTCAAAGCTTTCTCATACCGAAATCTAGTCAGTCTATGAAAAGTGGCCCAACCCGCTTCTACCGCTTGGCTTTATGATAGGCAGTATCGCGGTCATGACGTTTGCGTTGCAATAGCACAATCAAGGGCAGGGCGGTTCCTACTAGTATGGTTACAACTGACACCGAGAAGTATCACATATCTATTGCGATGGACGATGCCATAAAAGTTATCGGGGCCGTATTTATAGAGCATTAGATTATTAGAACCAATTGTTTTGTTGATATGATTAGATGGCTATCCGTGAGCTCTTTCCGTGCCTTTATTGCTAAATAGATAAGCTATGTAGTTTACCAGTGATTAGCACTTACCCGTTTAATTCGGTCGATGACTGTTTTAATCCACGAATTAATTTTGTAGCTGGACTTTACTTTTCCGTAGAGCAGAAACATACTAAAATTTGACCGTATAAAAAACTTTCAGTAGCTTTTTGTAATGTCTGGCCGTGATCTCTAATAAGATATTTAGGAACAACATTGTAAGGAAAATTTAAATGAGAAATCTTTTTTTAACGGCTTTTGTCTTGGCCTTCTGTTCAGCTTGTGTAAGTACTAAGAATGTTCCATTAGATATAAATTCATTTGAGAAAATTGAGTTTTCTAAGATCTCATTGTCAAAGCGAGAGAAGCCCGATTTTTCTGCAACGACCCCTGGTAAAGCTGCTTTTGGTGGGTTTGGAGCCTTGGCAATGATCAGCGCTGGTAACAAGATAATTGAAGAGAACAATATTGCAGACCCCGCTAACTTTATAAGTGCTGAATTAGGCAAAACGTTAGCCGAAAAATACGGTTCCGTAGAAGTTTTAAGGTCCGACAAAGTAGTCAGCGGCCTTAAAACTCAATCCGTTATAGACACTTACTCAGACGTTGGAATATTGCTTGATGTTCAAACGATTAATTGGAGCTTCCTCTACTTTCCAACAAAGTGGGGGAAATACAGGGTTATTTATAGTGCAAAACTTAGGTTAGTCGATTCCGGCTCAGGGAAATTATTGGCTGAAGGTTTCTGTCAAAGAACACCAGAATACGATGATAATGCTCCAACAAAAGAACAGTTGCTGACTGATTCCGCTGCAAGGCTGAAAGAAGAGCTTTTACTCGGCGCAAAAAGCTGTATCGAACAACTAAAAATGAATGTTTTGAGGCTTTAAACTAGACAATCTTTAAATACGATTGAACTGGTTCGCACTGGGTTGATCGGAGCTTATAGCTGCTCCATACCGTTTTATGAATCTTAGGAGTCTCTCGAAGTAATCTCGGAGAAGCCACTTTAAAAGGCCGCAAAAAATGTGAGTTCTTAGTGGCGTCCCGGAGAGGATTCGAACCTCCGACCTGCCGCTTAGGAGGCGGCTGCTCTATCCAGCTGAGCTACCGGGACGTGCAATGGTTTTGTATATTGAAGTATAACCAAAAAGTCGGCTAGCGCCGACAGTGGCTGCTCTATTATTCGGCACATCGTGTGCCTCACCCTAGCGGGCTGCCTGCGGCAGTTCAACCCTGTTCCTGACAGGTTTGTCAGCTGAGCTACCGAGGCGTGTATTGAATTTCGGGGTTCGCAGTGTCACCAAAAAGTTGGTTCGCTATTAAACTGGAACCTTGCACGCTTCCATATCTGATACTAGCTCGCGCATAACATCGCCTCGAGACACTGCGCCTATTAGCTTGTTACCTTCAACAATGGGCATGACGTTGACCTTATTATTGTTCATCAATGAGGCTAAATCGATCACGGCTATGTCAGGCTTGCTGAAAATTAGCTTGGTGCTCATTACGTCTTCAACCAGTGATGCGTTGTCGCAGTAGTAGGACGATTGCATTAGCTGTTGTAAGCAGTCGTATTCCGATACGTAGCCAATTAGTGCGCCGTTTTGGTCGGTAACGGGTGCGCCGGGCAGGTGTAGTTTACTTAAGTGATCGCTGACTTTATCTAAAGACATGTCAGGTTTGAGGCTAATTACCTCAGCGGGCCGCATAATATTACGGGCGGTTCTTGAGTCCATGATCGTCTCCTGCGCTATCTGAAAGTTGATTCCAGTCTAGCGCAGAAAGAGCGCAAAGTGAAAACGATGTTTTCTATATTAGTTATCGGTCTCGCAAATAAAGCGCGCTAAGCCTTACGCTCGTTCGACGTACTCGCCGGTTTCGGTGTTCACTTTAATCTTCTCGCCAATATTAACGAACGTTGGCACCGTCACACGAATGCCGGTTTCGAGTGTTGCTGGTTTGCCACCGCTGGCGGCGGTTTGACCTTTGACCACGCCTTCTGTGTCGGTGACTTCAAGCACCACGTTGGCGGGTAGGTCTAAGCCGATTGGTGTTTCATCGTAGAAATTTATTTGCACATCAGTATTGGGTAGCAAATAACCCGCTTGGTCGGCAATATCGTCGGCGCTCAAGGTCATTTGGTCGTAGGTTTCTGAGTCCATGAAGATATGGTCAGTGCCTTCAGCATACAAATACTGCATTTTGCGTGGCTCTACATGGGGCCGTTCGACTTTGTCGGTTGAACGAAAACGCTCGTTTAACTTGGTGCCGTTGATAATGTCTTTCAGCTCACATTGTACAAACGCGCCGCCTTTGCCTGGCTTTACATGGCTTTTTTTGAGCACGCGCCATAGGTTGCCTTGATGTTCAATGAGGCCGCCTAAGCGGATTTCGTTTGCGGATATTTTTGCCATGAGTGTGTTTAGCGCCTAGTTTTTACAATGGCGGTGATTATAGGTGAACGAAGCGTCTTCTGACTAGCGGATACGCGTTATAATCGCGTTGTTGATATTTACGGTTCGCTTACTTTGTCATTCGATCATAAAACATTTTTGCAAAACGTCGGTCAAGGCCCTGGCATCTACCAGATGTTTGATGACGAGGGCACGATTCTCTATGTTGGCAAAGCCAAGAACTTAAAGAAGCGCCTCGCAAGCTATTTCCGTAAGTCAGGCTTGCCGATTAAGACCGAAGCGATGATGAAAAAGGTTGTTGATGTTCAAGTCAACGTTACCTTTACCGAAAACGAAGCTCTTATTTTAGAGTCTAATTTAATCAAGCAGCACAAGCCGCGTTACAATATTTTGTTGCGCGACAGTAAGAGCTACCCATTCATACATATTGACGACTCGCATGAGTTTCCGCGCTTGAGCTTTTATCGTGGTGACCGCAGTGCGCCGGGCCGATATTTTGGTCCATATCCAGGCGTGACTGCAATTCGCGAAACTCTGTCACTTCTGCAAAAGGTGCTGCCAGTACGCCAATGCGATGACGTGTTTTTTAGTAATCGCTCGCGGCCTTGCTTGCAATATCAAATTAAACGATGCAGTGGCCCATGCGTAGATTTAATCTCTAGAGAAGCGTACGCCAAAGATATCGAGTTGGCGGGCATGTTTTTACAGGGTAAAGATGAATCCCTGAATGAGCTGTTGCAAACGAATATGGCCGAGGCATCAAAGAACTTAAACTTTGAAGAAGCCGCTGGCTGGCGCGACCGAATCAACGCCTTGCGCCGCGTGCAATCGCATCAGTCGATTACCTCAGGTCATAGCGATATTGATATCATCACGGTGGCGAGTTTGCATGGCAAAGTCTGCGTTGAAGTCACCTTTATTCGCGGTGGCCGACACAGTGGCAGCAACGGTCATTACCCCAAAGTACCGCTGGACTTTAGCGAGCAGGAGATTCTCGCGGCTTTTATTGCACAGTATTATCATCGCCGACCAGCACCTAAAGAAATTATCGTCGGCGTAAAACTCGATGACGTTGAACAGCTCGAATCGTGGTTGACGGAACAAAGTGAGCGCAAGGTGGTCATCTCGCACTCGGTTCGCAGCAGTCGGCGTGACTGGTTGGCCATGGCGCAACTAAATGTTACTGAGCGTTTAAAACGTCATCTGTCTGAGACTCAAAGCGTGCAAAAGCGCTTACAAGCGCTGACCGATGTCTTTCAACTAGAACAAACCATTGGCCGCATAGAATGCTTTGATATCAGCCACACAATGGGCGAGCAAACGGTCGCGAGTTGCGTGGTCTTTACGGAAAAAGGTGTGACCAAGCAAGACTATCGGCGCTACAACATTAATAATATTACCCCCGGCGATGATTACGCGGCGATGCGACAGGCGATTCTACGCCGCTATAAGCGGGTGCTAAAGGAAGAGGGTAAGTTACCCGATGTGCTACTTATTGATGGCGGCAAAGGGCAGTTATCGTCCGCTGCTGAAATTATGAACGAGTTGCAAATTCGTGATGTGTTATTAGTCGGCGTTGCCAAAGGCGAGGGGCGCAAACCCGGCTTAGAAACCCTTTTTGTGCAGGGCCAATCGGTTGGCATAAAATTAGCCGCTAATTCAGCGGCAATGCACTTAGTGCAGCAAATTCGCGACGAAGCACACCGCTTTGCGATAACCGGTCACCGAGCCCGCAGAGGCAAGGCCCAAACGCATTCGGTATTGCAAGAAATTCCCGGTATTGGCGCAAAACGCAGGCAAGCTTTGCTCAAGCATTTTGGTGGTTTACAAGGCATTCAACAAGCTGGTATCAAAGATCTGAATAAGGTTGCTGGTATTAATGTTGATTTGGCAGAGAAAATTTACCAATATTTAAAGAAATAGCGGCCCCTGAGCCATTGGCGCCGCAAACTCGCCGAAGTTTTAGTGTTAAACTCCACGCGCAGCAAGCACAACGCCTTTTTTGATGATCAACATTCCAAACTGTTTAACGTTTTTTCGAATACTCGCTATTCCGCTTATTGTGTCGGTCTATTTTTCTGGCTGGCCGTACAGCAATTGGTACTGCGTTGTTCTGTTCTCGCTCGCGGGTATTAGCGATGCGCTAGATGGCTATTTAGCACGCAAATGGAACCAAACATCCAAACTCGGGGCCTTTCTTGACCCTGTAGCAGATAAACTATTGGTATCGACCATGCTGATTCTGGCAATGTGCAACGTTGAGTTGCAGGCTGGCTTATGGTCAAAGTTTCTGTTCTCGGTTACGGTGATGGTCATCATCGGTCGAGAGATCACCGTGTCGGCGTTGCGCGAATGGATGGCCGAGTTAGGCAAACGCTCAAACGTTGCGGTGTCGGTGGTGGGTAAGTACAAAACCGGCATACAAATGGGCGCTATCGGAGGCTTACTCTTCGCCAAGCCGCTTTTAGGCATACCTGTTCTGCTGATATCCGAGCTAATGTTATACGCGGCAGGGGTGCTCACAATCTGGTCGATGAGCATCTATTTATTAGCCGCTTACAACGTCGTTAAAGGCGATCAATAAGTATTTTAAAAAAAGTATAAACAAAGATTGACTGGTCGTTCTAACTGCATATAATACGCCCACTCAAGCGGGAATAGCTCAGTGGTAGAGCACAACCTTGCCAAGGTTGGGGTCGCGAGTTCGAATCTCGTTTCCCGCTCCAAAATTCAGCGAAAGCGGGAAAAGCAACGTCTTTTCCCGTTTTTGTTTGAGTAACACGTAATTCTAGTTAAGCTATACTTCACCAGAATTACCGCCTCAAGACGGCTCGATGGCAGAGTGGTTATGCAGCGGCCTGCAAAGCCGTGTACGCCGGTTCGACTCCGGCTCGAGCCTCCAGAACTTTTTGTTCGCGGAGATTGCTTAGCAATCGTCGGCCTCGTCACGAAGTGATAGGCCTCCCGCGCTGAAAGCGCTTGGGTTTATTTGATATAACGACAGTTCGTAATGAACGGTTATGAAAAATTTAAAGAGGACACCAACCTCTGCACTTATCCCGATGCCCGAATGGCGAAGTGATGTGCAGGAGGCACGAACACCGCGAAGGGCAGGAGCCCGAGAAAGACCGGCAGCGCGCAAAGCGCTGCTATGAAAAACTTGAAGAGGACACCAACCTCTGCACTTATCCCGATGCCCGGGTGGCGAAATTGGTAGACGCAACGGACTTAAAATCCGTCGGTGGCAACACCGTGCCGGTTCAAGTCCGGCCCCGGGCACCATTTTATTTTATTACTCCGAATCTATAATAATCAACGACCTATGTTGATTTTAATGTTGGGTGTCCGCGTAAGATAGTAGTCATGTTGGGTGTCCGCGTAAGATAGTAGTCATGGTTGAGCGCAACTTGGGCTTAGAGAATTAGTGGTATTTATGCTGACCTGTGTAATCCCGTTAACGCGCTTGCAGCGCTCTTGCGGGACGTAGTGTGCCGTGCTCCCTGCAAACTGCACCTTTCTCAGGTACTACCGCTGATTATGAGCCGATTAAATGGCTTATTCGGCTCATAGTAATCTATAAAATGAGCCGAATGTGTTGTACTATCGGCTCATGTGGATATGGGAGAAAAAAGACTGGCCAAATTTTACTTATGACCTTTCTAGGCATCAGGGCGCACTTGATCGTCTAGTAACGTCATCTAAGGAGATTTTTGGGCGTATCGAAGCACTTCCTTCAGAGGCACAATCAGATGCACTTATAGATATGGTTGTCTCTGAAGCAATAAGAACAAGCTTTATAGAGGGTCAAGACCTCGACCGAGTATCTGTTCGTGCCTCGGTCAGGTATTTAGCTGGGCTTTCAAAAGTTAAACCACTTACCAAAGATCAGCGAGCCAATGGTATTTCAGCGCTATTACTTGATGTAATAAAGCGATGGAACCAGCCATTGTCCGACGAAATATTGTGCGCATGGCAGAGTGAAATAGTGTCTGGGCTATCTCTGTCATTGATAGCAAGTGGAGACTATCGCTTCGACGATGTGGTGATTGGTTCAACTGTCGTTGGCAACGACCGAGTTTATTTTCAAGCGCTGCCACCAGATCGCGTTGAGCATGAAATGACCGATTTCCTCAAATGGTATAACGAAAATTCTAATGAAGAACGTTTGGGGCTCAGTATTATTCGTGCTGGAATAGCACATTTATGGTTTGAAACAATTCATCCATTCGACGATGGAAATGGACGAGTAGGCAGAGCCATTGCAGATCATGCGCTTTCGCAAGCCTTTGGGCACCCGATTATATCTGGTCTATCAACCGCGATCACACAGAATAAGTCTTCTCGAAAAAAATACTACGATGAACTCGAGAAGGCTCAAACGGGTGACCTTGATATAGACAACTGGTTAAGCTATTTCATTACTGTTGTGAGCGAAGCGCAAGCCTACAGTAAGCAGGTGCTTGATTTTGTTATAGCAAAAACTCGATACTATGAATCTTATCGAGAGCATTTGAATGAACGTCAAAACAAAGTAATAGCACGTATGTTTGACGAAGGCGTTAGTGGATTCGAAGGCGGAATTTCAGCGAAAAAATATATGCGCATTGGTGACTGTGCAAAAGCAACGGCAACTCGTGATCTACAAACACTAGTTTCAATCGAGGCAATAAAGCCGCTTCCTGGGGCGGGTCGTAACACTAGCTATGAATTGAACTTACCCACAAAAGATCAGTTTTTAAAGATATTATAAATTGGTGAACGAGGAGACTAATGAGTAACCTAACCGATTTGAAAACGCAGTGATTGAAAGACCCTGAGTTCAAAGCCGCTTATGAAGGCATGGCCGATGAGTTTTCACTGGCTTCAGCCGTCATCGAGGCACGCGCTATTGGAGGCTTAACTCAGGAAGAATTGGCCGACAGAATGGATGCCAAGCAATCGCTAGTGGTTCGCATTGAGTCGGGTGATCATAACACCACAGTTGAGACGCTGTTGCGGGTTGCCGAAGCCACGGGTACACATTTAAAGATTACATTTGAACATTAATGTTTAAAAATCAAAGCTCACCAAAGCGTATAATTTTAGTTATGCGTTTTGGAAGAGCCGACAAGCGAAGCGCGTCAGAAAGCTGAGAGAAAGCATAACTATGAGCAAAGTAGGCGAAAGCATAATCCAAGGTGTCAAAGAGGCTCTTGAGTTCGCGCAAAGCGACGATAGTAGTTGTGAGGGCAACGTTCCTGATATCGATGTATCAGAAGGCCAAGGTTCGCTTTCTAAGACTAAGGAAATAACTGAAGATTGAATAAAGAAATAGTTTTAGATACTGGCAATATTTGTCAGTTGCTTAGGATACGGAGAGACCTAATACCAAATTACTATCTTTTAGCATTTCCAAAATCGCAAGGTGAACCTTCTGCTGAAGAGATATCTGAGATGCTAACCCTAGGTACATCGCACGCGCAAAAACTAGCACTGGAATTGTTAAATGACGCTGAGGCATTTACGATTTTATACAGTGGTTATAGCGCTAGGCGCGAGAAAGGCTGGCATGTTCATATAGTGCTCTTGGGTAATAGATGGAAGAAGGCTTGGCTTTATACGGTTTTGTCGGGTAAAAATTTAGTTCAAGCAATAGGCTTAAGAAAGGACGATGCTCCGAGGTTAAGATGATGGACTTAGAGCGCTGGCAACAGCTAATGGGCAAGTTGGATATCTCTCTCAATGAAGATACGTATCACGCACTAGTTAAAGTCTATTCCGAGAAGCATCGTAGGTATCACACTGGTGCACATATCGACGCGACCTTAAAGCATCTCGACACGGTTACAGATTTAGCAAATGATTCTTGCGAGATTGAAATAGCACTCTGGTTTCACGATGCAATTTATAAACCGTTTTCAGCCAGCAATGAGTTAGATAGCGCGGTTTGGGCATCAAATTTTTTGTCAGATAATGAAGTTGCTAAAGACCGTATTGATCGTGTTTATAACTTGATAATGGCGACTCTTCATACAGCAGAGACAAAAGGCAATGATCAATTGCTTATGGTCGGTATCGATCTATCTATACTTGGAGCTAAGCCAGCTGTGTACGATCAATTTGAGAAGGATGTGCGGTATGAATATAAGTTTGTGCCTTATTTTTTGTATAGAAAGAAACGCAAGGAAATATTGGACAGTTTTCTAGAGCGTGATCGAATATACCAATACGATTTTTTCTATGAAAAGCTTGAGAAACAAGCGAAAATTAACCTAAAAAATGCGATAGATTCGTTGTAATGGCGATTGGCGTCGATGTTGAAGGGCGCAATATTTTAATCCATTGACTTTCTTATTTTGGCAAAAACATACTTAAGTTGGATATTTACATCACAACAAGGAGAGCCTTGTGACCCCTGAAGATTTACAGTATAGGAATTTAAAAAAACTAATTGAGTCTTATGAAAATAGTGGGCGAGGTGAGTCTAGAGCTTTCTTGAGCTGGTTTTTAGAGAATATCTATCGATTTGACTCTATCAATGCAGACGATGCCGTTTGTGATCGAGCCAACGATAACGGAGTTGATGCTATTTCAGTTGATCATAATCAGGGGGAAATCCACATAATTCAAGGCAAGGTCAAACAGAAGGAATCTACAATCGGAGATTCAGTTTTACGCGAGTTGGCTGGGACACTGTCGCAATTTAGCAGTGTGGAAGCTGTAAAAGCGCTTGAAGGGGGTGGGCCAACGCCGAGCTTAAGCAAATTTTAAAGAGGAACAGTATACGAGAACTTGTAGCGAAAGGTTATAAGGTTTTGGGAGTGCTTGTCTGCAATCAACCTCTAGATCAAAACGGAATAGAGTTCAGAGATAATAGTTCAGACATCCAAGTATATGACCGAAATAGGATTTCGGGCGAGTTTATTGATATAGAGATACAAGGTGGCATTAAAGACTCGTTTACTTTCGATGCGAGCTACACCTCACCAATGCGAAGCTTTAAGAGTAATTCTGTATGGTCTTGATATCCTGAAAACGACTTGTATATGTTGGGTCGGAATGGTTTTGGTTTTTTTTAGTCTTATATAGATTGTTAAACAGGCTCGTCCTAATTCTTTTATTCAAGTAATGCTGAGAATAGGGCGAGTCCTAATCGCTCAGTAATATTGGTCTACACAAAAGTAAATTTTTTGTATATAGTTTTGCTTGGGAATAGAAAATTTGGGAAATGGAAAAAATGATTTTAAGGAAATTATTTAAGGGTAGGACGTTAGTTCTTGCATTTACTCTATTAGGTTCGACGACTGTATGTGCGAGCGATTTAGTAGCAGAATATAGATCGACAATATTCTCTGATTTAGACGCGTATGAGCCGTCACTAAGTAGTAAGAAAACAGCGGAACAAATAGCTACCGAGAATGAGTATTGTGAAAAAGTAGAAGGTAGATATCCAACGACCAAAATATGTCTTGAAAATCGATATATGGTTCAAGGACATTACAAAGTAAGTCTTACTTTTGAGCGAGCTGAACACATACCAGTCACGCCGAAAGCTGTCTTTGTAAAAGGAAGTAAATCTTTAAAAATGGATAGAACTGAGGGTGACGCCTTTAATAAGGAATGGTCAGATCGAGCACTTACAGAATACTTAGGTGCAGATTATCGCCGCTTTAGTTCTGCCCATTTTTGGGGCGCAACTACGAGAACAGTTTCTATCGAGATTCATGTTAAGGAGTCTTCGGAACTAGAGTTTCTAATTCGAGACCCTAGAGTCAGAAATATAGAAATGATTACAAGCCCAAGGCAACCGTTAGAAGAAATCGCGAATTAAATACTCAAGGAGGAGTTATGAAAGTACTTAAACTGCTAGCGGTTATCGCTATACTTTTGCCTGTTAGTTCAGTTGCGCAAGAAATTGCCATTATCGATCAAGGGCTTAATGCTAACTTTACAAATAATGGACTATTTTATAATCCCTTGTGCGTAGGTAGGCGCGATGAGTGGACGAGGAAGGATGATCCGAACGAGAGTTACCCAGCCTTAGTAAATACAGACGCTAATGATGTTTTACTCCCTGATGCTTACGTCGGCGTGTATCGTATGAGCTTATGTAGATCTGGTTCGGTAGGCGTTAATCTAAACGGTAGTGTCTCTGTCCCCAGATTTCGAGGGCTGCCATCGGTAGGTGTAGATAATTTTGGTCAAGAGTTTGACTATCAAGAATTTGCATTGCTTTTTACTCCAACAAGTTACGCTAAACTGTATACAGCTTTCAAAATATTCCTTTTGGAGGAGGGTTGAGGCATGGCACGGATGTTGCCAATGCCGCGTATGACTTTAACAGTAGCGTTCGAAGAAAGATGATTCAGATATATAGTATCTCTAGGGCGCCTAATCGCCGGGAGACTGTAGCTCAATGTCGCTCGCCCCAAACCTATTCGTATTCAGAGAATACGGGAACTATCGGCGGTACAGAAACAATCCTTAACGCTCTAAGGGAAATTATCAATAATCCTGATGGTGTTGATGCGATCAATATGTCTATTGTTTTTAGAAATCCCTACTGCGAATTAATAAAGGGAAATCTTATACCTGGACCATGTGACAGGACTGATAACCGAATTCCAACTGGTCAAGCCGAAGTCACTGAACTAAGAGAAATGGGAATACCCTTTGTCGTTGGCTTAGATAATCGAGACTTAGAGGTGGGAGAGGTTACTTGGCCTGCTTGTCTAGACGGCGTTGTAAAAGTTGGTGGACAGTCGGGTAGGATAGGCGTAGGAGCTATGGATATCGACCTTTACGCAAAAAATAGTGTTCGTACCAACAATCCAAACGATGGGAATAGCCTTGCTGCGCCAAGAATCGCAACGGCTTTAGCTATGTTGAGAGAAGCTGTTCCCAAAAGCCTTGTTGAAGAGAGAGTTCAACCATCAGGGCGTAGATGATGCGCTCACGCGAAATTATAAATTCAATAATAAAGAGTACAAAAGAAATAGAATACGTGAGCGAGATATTCCAAAAGCGATAGAGATATTAAGAACGTTGGTAGATAATAATTTTGATAATATTTTCTTTGACGACCCTGAATCATACGGAAATACTTATGCCGATAGTACTCCCTCCTTGGGCTACGGTTTCGAAATAGATTTTGATAATCTTATAGCTAGTAATGGGCTATCTTCCAAAGAAGTAACGGCACAAAACGCAGGTTTAAACACCGAGGTGTCTGTTATACGCGATGTGGTGTTGTCATTTGATTCAAGAATGGGCACCTCTCTTTTTCAAAGAAATGGATTGTCTATCTCTGTGAACGGAGTGACTAAAGAATCGGTTATCTCTTTCAACGGCGATAAAAGCTTCTCGTTTATCTTGAATCGAAACGAGTTTCAATCCGGTAAAAATCAAATAAGGATAGAGCCTACGAATACGGAATTACCTTGGGGTATAAAGAATATCAAAGCTGAGTTTACTCCAGTGATCGAGCTTGTGCTTAATCAGGTAGATAGAAATCAGTATGGTTCAGATGAAAATGCTGATTTAGAACGTCCTACAGGGTTAAGAGCCAGTTTTTCACTGGAAGACACGTCAGAAGATGTGGTGTTTTTTGTGACTGGCTGGGAAGTCAGTGGAAGCGACGAAGTAGCTGTGTTCCTTAACGGTAAATCTTATGGTTTTTTAAGTAGTAAGCTACGCATGTCAGATAGGTATAGTCCACCCGATACTTTTACTTTTTCAAAAGACGACGTAGCTGAAGGTAGCAACAACATTGAGCTTATACAAAAAAACGGTGGGAGGAACTGGGGTGTAAAGAATTTGTTTGTCGTGCTCGATGGTTCTTCACCAACGCTCGCGCTAGGGGTCAACAATGGAGTTAAGTATGGTAGCAATTACGGTACAAACGAAAACCCACTTTTACTAGATGTTAAATTTTTAGCCCAGTCTCAACACGACCACCAAATTTCATGGAAAGGCTTTGATATCGAGCGCAATACTGATTTAGAAGTCTATATTAATGGTAGTCTGTTAAAGACAATGAACACTACTGGTAATAACAGGTTAGGTAATAGGGAGAAAATTACCGTTGCATCTAGAACCCTCAATAGTGGCTCAAACACCTTGTCATTTAGACTATCCGCTACGTCTCAAGACCAGACTTGGGGTATCACAGACCTGCTCGTAGATACCAGTCCAATCATCGACCTGAATGATGAGAATAACTTAGACAGAGACTTTGGTTATTTTGTTAAACATCGTGCTGGAATTCCTTTAGGTTGGCGACGTAGCTATTCAGAAGAAGAATACCAAAGTAGATTGCATGCTACTTTCACTAGCACGGCTACAAGAGATGAGACCATTGTTGTAACAGGCTGGGATATAGACTTTGATGCTGAAGTAAGTGTCTATGTTAATGGCAATTTTTTACAGCATTTAACGAGTTCAACCTTATCTTCTGCTTACAGTAAAACCGATAGAATAGTGATCCCAAAAGATCAATTGATACAGGGTGAAAACAAAATTTCATTTAGAGCATCAGATACATCACGAGGCTTTCAAAATGAAAAGTGGGGCGTTCTATTTGGTGAAGCATCAAATGTTTCGATAGCCGCTCTAATTTTATTGTTACTCAGTAATGATGATTAAATGTAAGCGCCCAGTAAACGGCACTCTATTCATCTAGCCGGCTGTCATCTATGGTTTTACGAGGAAACAAGAATGAGTCGACGAAGCAAAGCCCAGTGGCGCGAATTAATATCACAGCAACAATCGAGTGGTTTGACGGCGGCGGAGTTTTGTCGACGCGAGTCGATTAATCCTAAGTACTTTAGCACTCGTAAAGTTGAGTTGACTGAGGCGGCTTTATCCTTTGTGACACTTAATAGCTGGACATCCACTCATTCAAATTGAAACGTCGGTATTCACACTACTATCAATGCTTTTCAAAAATTGGTTGGTAGTATCGTTTAAGAGGACGACTGGCGAGCAGCTACATCGTCAGGTAGGTAGCCGTTTACTTCACTCGGTAGAGCTTTTGCCAGGCTTGGGTTTACGAGCGGACGTCAATAGTTCAAAGGTCGGTTGCTTGCTGGCTTTTTTGTCAAAGGTAATGGTGCAATTACAACCCGCTGATTGGTTCACTCTAGCAAGCAGGTGATCGGGAAAATCGGAATTTGAGTTTTTGTAGTCGGATAGGGCGCGCCAAACCACTTCGGGTTGTTGAACTTTGAGCTGACCTACCTGCAGCAATTCTTCAATGATATGCGCTATTTGCTGTCTGTCTTGGTCGTAACTACTTTCCAACACCCAAGCCAGTTCACAAAGCACAATCTGGCCGATGAAACAGGGTTTATCCTCGGTGCAATTTGTTTCGATAAAAATGGTAGCAAGCTTTGCTTGTGCCGGATCGTCCTGCACCAGATAGCGCACTAGTACATTGGTGTCGAGTGCAATCAAGAACGGCCGGCCTTAAGTTTGACGGCATTATTCATGGCTTCGATGCTGACGGGTTCTTTGGGCTTCGCCACCAAACCTTTTAGAGCGCTCAGCGGTTTCTTAATGGGTACCAAATTAATTGAGCCGTCTTCGTCTTTAATGAAACTAATTTTATCACCGGCATGAAGATCGAGCTGCAGCCGAATATCTTTCGGAATGGTGATCTGACCTTTGCTTGTAATGGTTGCGGTAATCATTGTTTACCTCTGACATCTTGTAGTTGAAGATACATCTTACTATACAGTAAGGTGATCATGTAAGGAATTATAGCTGTTGTGCATATGAGCGTGAAAGAGCATATTGACATGGTTCAATCTAAGGCGTGTCTCTGAGCGAATTCAACGCCTTGGCAAATCTCTATTTTCCATATCATGTGGTTATACTAAATTAATAAAGGTATTTTCGAATGACTAAAATAACCTCAGCAGAGCCTCAAGAGAGTTTTGGCCGATACCTAACTGAAGCTCACAATCAGCCGGCGATGATCATTAATCATGGTAACGATGATTTGGTGCTAATCTCCGCAGAAAAGTACGCTAGTTTAAGGCAATTGGATCAGCAAGCGTTTTACGCTCATGAGTTGGGCACTGAAGTTCTTAATGAGATGTGAGTATTGCCAAATTAGTGCACCGCGGTACCCATTAAGGGGCTACTCTTCGACCGTTTTCATTGCGATCATAGTCGTTTGGTGGATATTGCCGCTTCTTGCGGATCAACTTGGTTATCAGGGTTCATTAAAGAAAATCGAAAAGTATAAGGAACGTGGTTGTTGCGCTCAGGAAAATAGAGGTTTCAGTGTATACAGGTCTATCGTAGACTCGAGAGTGTAAATCTAACTGTGTAACTGCCACGTTTTAATTTACGAGTAATCGCTCAAGCGATCTTCGAATCATAAACAACGAAGTCTGAACCACAGTGCAAGAGTTTCCCAAAGACGCTAAACTGAAAGGCATAAAGTTAGATGTCATGTGCTAAATCAAAAATAAGCTTCCGGGCTGAGGTAGTTGAATGTTTGGTAATTTTAGTAAGAAATCGCGTAGTCAAAAAGAATGGAAAGAACAAACAATACGTTACGCGAAAGCGATAAATAAGTTTGTCGAAGTAGGCTTAAAGGATGGTTGGGAAAATGCAGGCGAGGAGCCTGAAGCCCAGGGTCGAGAAGAGTTCGTGCCTGCATTATTGGATGCTATAAGAGCAGCAAATCAATCAGGTGAGCTAGACGGTCTTCGTGATGATTGGCCTATCGCGCACACACCATTGATAAGCGAATTGGAGAAAAATGGTCAATCTATTCCGACCGTGTCTATTTTAGATGATGGTCGTATCGTGGCTCGAATTGGCACTGAGTATCAGGATGGCTATGTTCTGGAGATTGACGGATTAAATACAAAAAAGGTAGAGGGCGTTGACCTTTTCGGTCGAAGTCCAGATAGACGATATTTTGCTTATACAACCTCGAGTGGAATTAAAATTACAGATGGGTGGCTCGGCCAGAGAGTCGCTCTATGTCCTTACCCGCTCGGAAATGAAGGCATACCAAATGGTTTTGAAATCACGCCTTTTGATAGTCCGCCATCACCGAGCTGTTTAGTTCCATTTCCGGATGGTCGTCGTGTCTTGTTTGTGAGCTCTGGCGGAATCTTTGTTCTAACTGAAACCAAAGCCATACGCCTCTTGCCAACAGCGGAAGATTTAGCAGAGCATTTTGAGTGGTCAAAGGAGGAGTATCCTGACGATGAGCTTACGGCTGATTTAAGTATGCAACATGGAGCAATCTCACCAGATGGAAGGTTTATAGCGGTGGGCTCGCAAGATGGCACCCATCTCGTATTTGACGACGCCTATAGACAAGTTGCGGATATAGGAAATCAATCTGAATACCCGCATTACGCTTTGTTTGACAGTAACACTGAATACTTAGCGCTAAACTCCTGTCATTTTTATAACGGTGTGACGCTAGGAGTTCGTACAGAACTTCTTGAAGGGTTAAAAACTGAACCATACGAACAAGACCCAAGAATAAGTATATTGGAGGGTGGCGCGCGCGTTTACGCTGGTGTACATCGTAAAGACGAATTTATCATTGGTGATGCGAGGGGGTACATAAGAGCTTTTGGATCTGACGGAAAACAGCATTGGCAACATTTTATAGGTTCCTCTGTTGGTTCAATCGACGTGACGCCAGATGGTGAGACAATGGTTTGTAGTACATACGCAGGTTTTTTATCAATTTTTAAGATGGATCAAGGAAAAAGTGCGGACTATGAAATCGGAAATAGTGGTCATACTGAGACTCGTAGATGGTTAATTTGGAAAAACGAAGAGACCCCTCTAGCCTGGTAAAGCCAGCTAGTTCGAAG
>CALIVT010000018.1 GCA_938048185.1 uncultured Arenicella sp. | reverse complement strand
CACGGGGTTTAGAACCAAGTAACGCGATAGTTCTAAGAGATAACTTTCTTTGTCAACGTGAATCGCTTTATAGCGACCCTGAAAACAATGACCTACGCGGTTATGAGCGCGGTTAAACTTCTGAGTATAAATACCATTAAGTTGTCGCATTCCTCGCGACAGGTTCGCGTCAGGTGTCTCAATTACTAAATGATAGTGATTATCCATTAAGCAGTACGCATGACACACCCAGTTGCAGGTTTCACATACACCTCCTAAAACTTCTAGAAACGCCAGCCGCTCACCAGAACTCTCGTAAATTTTCTCTTGCCGGTCTCCCCTCGCCGTTACATGGTAAAGCGCGCCCGCGAATTCCAACCTTAATGGTCTCGCCATTAGAAACCTCCTAGTACTCTATCTAGAGCCAAAATAGCACCAATTATCTCGAAAGGCAAAAGGCAAGACCTGACCCCTTTATCTTTCTATATCTCGAAAGGCAAAAGGCAAGACCTGACCCCTTTATCCTTTATCCCTTTATCTTTCTATATCTCGAAAGGCAAAAGGCAAGACCTGACCCCTTTATCCTTTATCTTTCTAGACCTGACCCTTTATCTTTTCATTAATCTAGAACATCACCTAATCAACGAAACAATTAGATAAAGTGGTTGACCTCAATTGATTACGCGCGTAATCTAATTTATGATTACAGGTGTAATCTATAATAAAAAATGGTACACAACATGATTAATAGAGTGAGTGACTCAGAAAGAATTGTATTGGAGATTCTGTGGCAGGAGTCGCCTTTAAGTAGCCAAGAAGTAGTAGAACGCCTTACTGATTCTGGCTGGAATGAAAAAACAGTAAAAACATTTTTAAACCGACTGGTTAAAAAGAATATCGTGTCCTTCAAAAAAGAAGGTCGTCGATATTTTTATTCACCAGCGGTTGCTAAAGAAGACATTCTTAGCGAAGAAAGCAGCGGCTTTCTCAATCGCGTATTTCAAGGTGACATTAAGGCGTTATTAGCCACGTTTGTGGATAACAAACAGCTCTCACAAGCTGAACTAGATTATCTAAAGAACTTATTGGATGAAAAGAACTAATGAGTAATATATTCGAATCAGTATTAAGCTTTAACCTTGGACTCAGTTTATTACTAGCCAGCATTCTGGCACTGCGTTGGTTACTAAAAAAAGTAACTAAGGTCTATAACGTGTATTGGCTCTGGGCTTTATTACCACTTGTACCATTGTTAGGTGCTATTGCAACTAGCATTCCAGACGAAAAACAAGTTGTGATTGTTGAGCAAATCAATACTGTTCAAGTGGTATTGAGTCCGACCATTTCAAACCTTGCTCCTCCCGCATTCAATTATGAATTTGAAAGCTTAGAATTAGTAAACTCGAGCTCGATAGAGCTCTTGCCAATATTCGCTTATCTATGGTTGATTGGGTGCCTGTTATTGGTTTTGAGGCTATTGCAACAGCATCGTTCTTTAAGGGCACAACTTATTAGTTCAAAGGTTTCAATTAACACCGAATTTGAAAATCGATATCCGATAGTCGGCATTGATATAGAAGGTTGCTCGCCGGCGGTGTATGGCTTCTTTAAGCCTAAAATATACTTCCCCAAGGCTTTATATAATCAATTAAACCCTGACCAAAGGACGCTAGTCTTGGAGCACGAAGAGCAGCATATTCGTCAGGGCCACCTTTGGTTAAACCTAGTATGGGACCTTACGGTTTGCCTGAATTGGTTTAACCCGTTGTTATATGTTGCAAGATATTTGTACCGTCACGATCAAGAGATCCTTTGTGACAGCTTGGTTTTAAAAAATCACGATGAGCCGCGTCAACAAGCGTATGGCCATGCATTATTGTCGACAGTCTCCGCCACTCAGTCGGTCAGTCTACTGTGTTCTTGGAAAATGTTTGATCAACTTGAGGAACGAATTATGAACATCAAAAGTAAACACAAAAAATCAAAATTAGTCATACTTGCGTCAGCGATAGTGGGTGTACTTTCAATAACGTCGCTTTATGCAATCGCTAACGAGGTAATTCCTGAGAAAGAAACAATGGAAGGATTCATTGGAATCATTGACATAGCGCCACCTAATAAGGAAGTAGATGAGCGATTAAGAGCCAACAAAGTTATTAGCAGTATTGGCATACTCAGCATTGATTATGATGGTGAAAAAAAGATCGTTATTAAATCTAATGGAAAAACATTTAGAATCGAAAATGGCGAGCAATTTGCTATGGAAGGCAACCTACGTCGTGATTTAAGGGAAGACGAACTCGCTGAAATACAAGACTTGCTAGAAAGAAGTGAGCGCACCAGAAGCCCTAATAACTTAGATGAAATTTTCAATACAGATAATGTATCCATCCGTATAAAGGCTTATAAGGATTTAGACACATTAAAAACTAAATTCGAAAGTGTTACAGGAATCTATGATCAATATGGCGAATATCAGATGAGAAGGTTGAAAACTGAATTAGCGTTCAATCCAGGGTTACAGGGTGGACTCACTGAAAAGTATATCAATACTACATTGGAACAAGCCAGAAGGTCAGACAGCCCTGATGATCCAAACGTTCAAATGGCGATAGAATCACTTGAACAAACAAAACTAGAGCTTATGGAAAGCAAAATGTTGATCAAGAAACAGCGAGAGCAAGCACTCGATCAAATTGTCAACTTACAAAAGATTTACCAAGGTGACTAAGTTTTTGAATTTTCAATGGATCGTGGATGAAAATACTATTTCATTTTTTGTTGAGCGATATATTTTTAGTGTCAGCATTAAGAAGCAATAATTACTGAAGATGAGGAGAATCATGAAAAAATTTGTATACAGTTTGTTGTTTCTTTGTTGGGGGTTACCTTGTTTCGCTCAAAGTAATTTTACCGATTCGTCAGAGTTGCCTAATAAGCCGGCGACTAAACACTTGGAACCGTTCCTCCAAATATGGAATTCTGGTGACGCCGAGCAAGTAGAATCATTTATTAAAGAATACTACGCCTCTGAGCTTCTTGATGCTGCCCCCATGGAACAGCATATAAGTTTGGTGCTTAATACCAATCAGCGCCATGGTGATCACGTATTTCATTCAGTGCGTAATTTCGAGGAACCTAGATCGAAAACTGAGTTGGTTGTCATACTGAAAACTACAAGAACCGAACTCTGGCATGCATTCACCATTAACGTCTCGCCCGAGAAACCACATAAAATCAATGGTTTGGATTTAAAGGTCGCAGCTCCTCCAAGCAATCTGCCAGAACTGAGCGCACTCACTCCTAAAGAAGCAACTTCAGAACTAGATAGCTATCTGCAACGCATGGCTGACAAAGACGTATTTTCAGGTAGCGTGCTGTTAGCTAAGGACGGTAAGGTGTTGTACAAAGCTGCATATGGAATGGCGAGCAAGCGCTTTAATGCGCCTAACAATATAGAAACAAAATTTAATCTTGGCTCCATGAATAAAATGTTCACGTCAGTTGCAATTATGCAACTCGTCGAGCAAGGTAAGCTTTCATTAAATGACAAACTCAGTAAATTTGCAGACGAAAGCTGGTTCGCCAAAGAGATGAGCGAAAAGATTGAAATTAGACATCTTCTCACCCATTCATCTGGATTAGGCAGTTATTTTAATCAGACATATATGACAACATCTAAAAACCTTTATCGAAGTTTAGATGATTACAAACCACTTATCGTCGATGAAATTCTTCGTTTTGAACCGGGTAGTGATAACGCTTACAGCAATACGGGTATGTTTATGCTTGGTGTTGTCATAGAAAAGGTAAGTGGCCAAGATTACTTCAGTTATATTCGTGATCATATCTATAAGCCTGCCGGTATGATCAATTCAGATAGCTATGAAATGGATCAACCTGTCCCGAATTTGGCAATCGGCTATTCACCTAATCCTGATAACGATTCCGGCTGGAGTAATAACCTCTACAAAAGTGTCCTCAAGGGTGGCCCAGCTGGTGGTGGTTTTTCGACCGTTGAAGACCTTCATCGTTTCGCACTGGCGCTAACCGAATTCAAACTATTAGATAGAGAGTATACCGAGAAAATTTACTCTCCCAAGCCGGATTTACACTCACCAAACTATGGTTATGGATTTGGCGTGCGTAGGCACGCAAATAATCGAATTATTGGTCACAATGGTGGCTTCGTAGGTATCAGTTCAAATATGGACATTTATCTCGACCAAGGCTACATATCAATTGTTTTGTCAAACTACAGTAACGGCTCTCGTCCTATCGAAAACAAAATTCGAGAGCTTTTAGAACGTGTTAACTAAATTAAAATTAGGGCCAATCCTAACAAATATTCTCGAATGTCCGTTTAGGGCAGAGGCTGTGTAAAACGCGATTAATATTATACTGGTTTCTTTTCGATAGGAGATAAACCATGTCCCGCTTTGTCGAAGCCGAGCCACGTACTCAGGCGACGTTGTTTCCAGAACGTATCGAAGACTATATCGATGAAGAAAACCCAGTCAGAGCATTAGACGCGTTTGTCGACCGTCATTGCCACAACAATACGGGGGAACAAAAGTAAAACAATCTACGTCTGCATCATCAAACCGCATTCACGGTGCTCTTCACCTTTGGTGGGGTCGAAGTAGTCGCTATTGTCGGGCAGGTCGCGGTCGTAAATATATTCTTCTACGTCTAGCTCGTTAAGGTGAAACATGGGCGCGACGCGCACCGTGCCGTGACTGCCGAAGGTGAAGACGTCTAAGTTCTTACGATGCGAATTTTGGTCGTGCCGAATGCCGTTTAGCCAAACATCGGGTTGCAGCTCGGACATAGCGCGGTTGAATGGCTCAAGCTTAACAATTTCCGAGAAACGGTCGTGCTCAGGCGTGTCCAAAGGTGGAATCTCACCGTAAACAGCGGTGTAATGCGCAGCTGACATTTTGGGTGAATAGACTTGTAAGTTCAGATTTAAGCGCTCGACCACGCGCTCGATATGACGATAGGTCTCAGGCGTATTGAAGCCATGATCAACCCAAATCACCGGTATGTCTTTCAAGGGCTGCGTGACCAAGTGCAGAAATGCCACCGCTAACGGTCGAAAGTTAGTGAAGATGACAGGGTTGCTGGCGTGCTCAACAGTAAACTTCATTATTTCACTGGGCTTGCTGCTCTTGAACTGCGCATTCAGGGCGATCAAATCAGCCGCGCGATGAAAGGTGGCTGGCGTGTCTACTAATTCCAAACTCATGTAACTCTACTCACTTAAAAAAATCAGGCCTGACGAGTTGTCAGCTGTCTAGTTATCGACGTGAGTATAGTTTCGGCGGAAGCTAAGCAAAAATAATATAAAGGTATTTGCTTATTTGGTTTTAGTCTAAGGTCACAAAACCAATTAGCAGTCAGCCCTTAGGGTTCTTTAGTCTGAGGGCTGTTTCTAAAATCAATACCTTCGGTTTAATCCAACTCGCAGTTTGCGTCTAAAGTTTGGCAAATAAACGCGGTCGGCACGTCCAAGCCATTGGCCACTTGTTCAAGCACTTGTCGCTCGCTAGAGTCTGCCTTACCATCGGCGTTGGCCATCAAGCACATGTCGTGTAACACCTGCATTGCTTGGGTTTGTGAGGCTTTTTCTTTTACTTCCTTAACCCGGTGCTCGATCGTTAGTTTTATTTTTTCTATATCGAGCTTATCGCTGAACGCGTATTTACCAAAAAATTTGCTAAACACTTCTAGCTCCTCGGGAGAAATACCGCTCTGCGCATCGGCGACCGCGATCAGGCCTGCAAACAGTAAACGTCGCATTGCTTCGGCCGTATCCGTTTTCGCCTCTAGGTAACTTGGCTCCATCAAACTAAGCACCGCTTGCACCCCGACTTCTAAGTCAGCCTTAGATTCAGCACCACCATAGAGTTCCGATTGCTCAAATAACTTAAGCGCTTTTACGCGCAGTGGGCTGAACGGGTGTGTTGAAAACCAATCACTTTGCGGCGCGCCTTGACCGGGTTCGCGATCGCCGGTTTGCATATCATCAACCTGAGCAACGAAGTCGTCTAAACTAAACTCGACAACCTTGGACGTTAAGCCCGACGACAACTTGAACAACGCGGAGGCAACCGCATTCATATCCTTCGCGCAATGTGCGCCTGCACGGTCGGCGGAAATTTCGGCGTAGCGCGACCACGCAAATAGCTCTAACGCTAATTGTGGGTCCGGGCGCTGTTGGCCTCTTAGTAAGTAGCCGATTGGAATCGCGTGGTGGTCATAGACGTGATGACCCAGCTCGTGCCCCATGACAAATTTCAATTCTTGAGAATTGAAACCCTCAAGTAAACTTGACGAAAACATCACGTATAGGCGCTCGTCTTCAGGCTTAAAACACGCGGCGTTAAATTGCGGGCTGGAGTAAACGTATAGCTCTAGGGGCAACTTTACGCCAAGCTTCTCAATACATTCGTCGGCCATCCTGGCTATATCCGGTGCCATGCCTGGCGTGAGTCTAACTGAGGTGGCCAGCAAATTTCGACGGATACCCGTTGGGCCTTCGGCCTCGTGCCGAGCAATTTGCTCATTGACTCGCGTTACATCGCGGTGCTGGCTTAGTTTTTGATAGAGAGCCAAATCATTGGCACAGCGAATATCGGCTGCTTGCATAATCTAAGTATCGTTTTTATGAGATTGGGTATATAAGCCTACCACATCATAGTTTTTCAACAATGAACTGCATGATCGTTCGACGTGATTTAAACGCTTCGCGTGAAATACCGTCTATGCAATTGTGGCGTAAATTATTAAATAGATGCAATTTTATGTGGGGCGCTAGCTCAGCTTGTTTGGGGGCTAGTGCAATGGCGTCATCACGCGAGTGAACTAATACCACTGGCATCGACAAGTTATTAAGTCGCTTCTTAGCCGCTATTCCTGTCTTGTACACTTGAGCAGAAGTATTCAATGGTATGCGCCCTTTATAGACGAGCTCATCATGCTCGATCGAAACTTGCACATTTGCTTCCGCCGAGATCAATGAAATATTCATCTCACGAATCGTAATATAGCGGCTCCACTTGGGAATATGGCGAAACAAAAATCGCGATGTCGGCGCGATTGCGTTCGCCAAACCAAGTTGCCATCGCGGCACATTGTGGCCGACATCAAATGCGGTACTAATACCCACTAAACCAGCAACCTTAGGCGCGAACTTCGGGTCACGATCTAAAGCGTCCGCGGCAAGCGTCATAAGGGTTCCACCAAAGGAATAACCCATTAGAATAACTTGCTCAGACTCGCCCGCGCGACGCGCTACTTCCTCCGTAATCAGGCTAACAATCCGCCGATACTCAGGCACCATACAATGTTCGGAAAACGAATCTTCGCCGTGACCTGGTAGTTCCAGTGACACCAAAGACACGTTAAGGCTTTTGCACATGTGTCTAAGCACAGATTTTTGTGCGTGAGCGTGCCCACGCAATCCGTGCAAATAGAAAACAATGGTCTTCTTGGTGCCGATCTCGAAGGCTTTCATATTCTAAGGTTTGTCGCTTCTAGTGCAGGTTGTTAGCCGTTTATCACTAGGCTGCTTGCGCATCTTTATAGCGTAGGTATTCGTCGTAAGTGCCAGTAAAGCGCTCGATTTTCCTATCGCTAATTTCGAATATTTCGGTCGCTAAACTGCTTACAAATTCGCGATCATGACTCACGAAAATCAGTGTTCCATCGTAGTTTGCCAAGGCAAGATTAAGCGATTCAATAGACTCCATATCTAAGTGATTTGTCGGCTCATCCATGATAATAACGTTGGGTCGTTGCATCATTATTTTACCGAACAACATGCGGCCTTTTTCGCCACCCGACAGTACGTTAACAGGCTTCTTAATGTCGTCTTTTGAAAACAACATTTGCCCCAAAACACCACGTACAAACTGCTCGTCTTCTTCTTGTTTTCGCCATTGATACATCCAATCATAGACATTCAAATCGGTTTCAAAATCATCCGCGTGGTCTTGCGCATAATAGCCAATCTCTACATTTTCAGACCATTTTATGGTGCCGCTGGTAACCGGTACTTCGTCTAACATATTACGTAATAAGGTAGTTTTACCAACGCCGTTTTGCCCAATCACCGCGATGCGCGAGCCTACCTCAATATTAAATGTTTGGTTTTGAAAGAGAGGCTCTTCATAACTCATGCATAAATCTTCAACTTCTATCGCGTTACGAAATAACTTTTTATCTTGTTTGAAGCGAATAAATGGGTTTACTCGGCTTGATGGTTTTATTTCATCGAGTTGAATTTTATCAATTTGCTTGGCGCGCGAGGTTGCCTGCTTGGCTTTCGAGGCATTCGCTGAGAAGCGACTAACAAATTCTTTTAGCTCCGCTATTTGCGCTTTTTTCTTGGCGTTTTCAGATTGCATACGTTCGCGCACCATCGTCGCGGCCGTCATGTATTCATCGTAATTGCCTGGGAACAGCTTAATATCGCCATAATCCAAATCAGCCATGTGAGTGCATACCGAGTTTAAAAAGTGACGGTCATGCGAAATGATAATCATGGTGCTGCGGCGTTCCTGCAATACTTTTTCTAACCAACGAATGGTGTGAATGTCTAGATTATTAGTGGGCTCGTCAAGAAACAAGATATCGGGGTCTGAGAACAAGGCTTGCGCTAATAAAACTCGCAGCTTCCAACCCGGCGCGACTTTGCTCATTGGCCCCGAGTGTTGTTCAATTGGAATGCCAACCCCCATTAATAATTCGCCCGCGCGTGACTCAGCGGTATAACCGTCCATCTCGGCGAACTCCATCTCTAGGTCACCCACTCGCATGCCCTCTTCCTCGCTCATTTCAGGCAAAGCATAAATACGGTCGCGCTCTTGTTTTACGTCCCACAGCTCTTTGTAGCCCATGATCACAGTGTCGACTACGTTGAACTCTTCGTAAGCAAACTGGTCTTGGCTTAGTTTGCCGATGCGCTCACCTGGCGTAATCGATACGCTGCCATTCGTTGGGTCCAAGGTGCCATCCAAAATTTTCATGAAGGTCGACTTACCGCTGCCGTTTGCGCCGATTAGGCCATAGCGGTTGCCATCTCCGAAATTGACCGAGATGTCTTCAAATAGTGGCTTATCGCCGAATTGCATGGTGATATTTGCAGTGGAAATCATGGCTTAAAAATAGATGGTGAAATAATCGGCGTAGTGTACTTATTTGTATTGCCAAGAGCAAAAGCACTGAGTACGAAAGTAGCAGTAATTATGGGCAATCGACTGCGTCCCTATCCGCTTAGGTGTCTCGCTTCATGGTCGGGTGTTAAACGACTAAGCTAGCCATTTACTTTTAGCTCGGCGGTCACGTCTATTTTTTGTGCGAGCTGCGCGACCATTAGCTAGGCAAACGGCATTTGCGCTACCGAAAGGTCTTGGTTAGCCAAAACCGTAAGCTGGTGTCAGGGCTGGCGCTATTTGCGCCTAGCAGCACGCCGGAAAAAAAGCTCCATCCGTTTTCTATCTTGCCACTAAGCGCTGGGCCGACTTGGTGAGTTTGCTCGTCAAAGCTCTTAAAGTCCGAGCTCGAACCGTAGTCACTGAAAAGTTCGGCACTCAACCTAAGCCTATCGTTTAGTTTATGGCTTACACTCGCGCGCGTTTGTAGAAACACGCCAGACCTCGCAGCATCACCAATTTCAACCAAGCCCAAGACAATCGCACGCGCATCAAGTCTTGGTGAGAGCTTAAACTGGTTGGCCCAATTGACTCCGACGCTACCTACTCGGCCTTGATCTCTTATCCGCGCATCAACTCTAACCGCATGTTGCCACGTGTCGCTACCCTCGAGCTGCCACTGCAGCTCACCTTGAAAGAAGTCAAAATCGACGTCCGAATTCTCGGTCTTGCGTGCTTGCAATACGCCACGCAGTCGAACGTTATCATTCAACGATTGTTGATAGTGAAGCCGTTGCACAAAATCATTGTTGTCTGGATCGTAGGCCCCGCGATATTGCAGCGACTGGTCGCCGGCCCTAACGCCAGGACCAAAGACACCGCCCACATTACTGGCATGGCTTTGCTGGGTAAAAATCAGCACCAATACAACGCTCAAGAGCCTGCTCTTTCTCAAATTGGTCATAAAATCACTCTCTCGACGAGCAAACTATTCACATTAATTTATAGGCTCAAGATTCTGAATTACGAAGACTCAATCTTATGTGAAGACATTTTCACCAGCAACTTTGCGCTAATTTAGCTCCACCCTCAAGCTTGACGAGATATTGTAGGCAAAAAAAAGCCCCGCAATCTTGCGGGGCTTCTCGAGCAGTGGGTCTAACTAGAACGTGATTTGAAAGCGGACACGGAATTCGTTGCCGTCATCGTCACTTATATTGCTGCTTCCGTCCATGTAGCTTGCGTTAATGCGAACATTCTTACTCAAGTAATAGTTGACACCTAGGGCGGTAACGCTCGCATCAGTTCTGCCAAGTTCAACATCGCCAAAATCACCGTCGCCATCACTGTAGCGGGCAACTAGCTCCCAAGCGCCTGATTTACTTGATGGCGTTGGTCGGACAAAAGTGCCTTTTTTATAACCACGAGTTTCGCCGGTTAGAAAGTAACCTGCTTGCACGTAAAAGCCATCTATGCCGTTTTCGAATTCGCTAATTGTGCCTGTCACATCATCTTCAACACTGCTGACCTCATCTGCGTCAAAATACTCTGCTTGAAAATGCAGGGGCCCCGTAACTGCGCCAAACTCAAGACCAAGCGCATCTTGCTCTTCGGTGTTTTTATACGATGCGCCGAGATGAATAACGCCGGCGTCCGTTTTGTACGGTGCATAAGCGATACGACCCGCGAAACCATTATCTTCGTCTCTACCTTCTTCAGTAAAGAAACCAACGGCGTAGTGTAAGCGGTCAATGTCACCTTGCAACTGGACACCTTCACGACGCCCAATTAGATAACGTTCGGTAATGCCTGAACGTTCTGAAATACTCACGTCTTTTGACGAAATTAATTGCTCTAAGGTAAACGCTTGATGCTGATTACCGATGGTGACCACCGCAGCTTTGCCCCAGCCTGTATAGCGAAGGTATAAATCCTCAGCGCCACTGCCATCCACATTGAAATTGACTTTGTAGTGCCAGTCTTTAGAGACATTACCTTTAACATAAACACGACCGCGACGTAGATCGAAATCATCTTCATCGACTTCACCGTTTTTCTCTGAGCGATTGTAATCATATTGAATACGACCACCGAATTCGAATTTATAGTCGCCGCTTTCTACTTTCAAGCCACCCTTGGTTGACACTTTTACTTCAGCATTTGCACTGCTAGACACCATTGCAGTCGCAGCGATAGCAGTCGCAGCGATAAAAGCCGCCATTAATTTAGTTTTCATTTACTCAAACCTCAAATGTTTAGTGAGTCTGGTAGTTAAGTCCAACCTTCAAATAAAGATGAGGTAGGTCGCCAAATACCGTATTCATGCCCAAACTGTTAGGACGAGCGTATTCTGACCACAAGACATTACAGCTATATTACAACGGTGTCGCTTTGCGCGTAGACAGCGCACAACGAAGCATGATGATGTGTGTTCGCGCTCAAAAAAGGCCAAGCAAGGTTGGCCAATCTAACGGATTTGATGCAAATACTTAAACTGTGGCACCCGCAAACTGCGCAAGTCCATTGCATAGTCTGTCGTGCTCGAGCTGTTAGCTAAGCCAAAGCACTTTTAGTACGTGAGTGTTAATAGGGCGCTTCTATAAAGCGCTGGGGATCAAGCAATGAAACACTATAGATCTGGGCTGGTTACATCTTCAGTTTCGATTTGCTGTGCCTCGCGGCGTCGACGCCATTCGTCGTATGAAATAGTTTCGTCGGGGTTACTCTCAGTTTCACTGGGGGCGCGATCTTTTGTCACAGAGGGCGGCCGAGTAATGTCTTTAGTATTGGCTACCACGGCCTCCTCAGGCCCTACCCTTTTTGGCCCGCAGGCGGTCATCAATCCGGCAAGAAGAATCAGCACGGTTAGTTTAGGCAATGCGTTCGTGATTTTAATCATCATTAGTTACGTTAAGGTCTCGATGTAAGGTCGATATAATAGCAAACTTACGACAATAATCATTAACAGTACATAAAAGCTGCGTGCACCATCACTTAAGCCGATTCAGACCTTTCATTTGCCCCAAACGAAGCAATGCCTCGGTGACTAACTGAAAATCACTCAAGAAACCGTCTATGTCTTTAGACTCAAATTCGCTAGTACTTTTCGATAATCGAAGCTCTGTGCAATTTGCGCCACCAGCAGTCAAACGTCGTTGCGAACCAGAGCCAGTAGACGAGTATTGAGTTAGCAGCCGATCAAGTACGCCGACCCAGCGACTGCGCTCGGAAAGCGCTGCGGTTTCTTGACCAGAGTCGGCGCAATTCTGCTCGAGCGCCAAGCGATACGGTTTAGGTTCTATCGGTTCTGCGCGCGTATGGTTGTAAACTGAGACGCTAAGCCGGTTATGCAGTTTAAGTTTCTCCTCTTTAATAACTCGCAACGCAAACAAGCTCATTATCAGCGCACTTTTCTTGTGTAGGCCGTGCCCGTACCAGCGATCACCAAGCTGAGTTAACGCCAATCGCTTAACTTCTCGATTCAGCTCAGGTATCCGCCACGGCTCATTCGCTACTGGGGGGACATCAAAGCTCGTCTCCAATGACAGCAACTCTCCTTCAAACCGCCCTCTAGCGTTAAGGCTAATTTCGATGGAGTTATCGCTCAACGTACGTACTTTTAATCTAAATTCGGTCGCGGTTTCGACAATTAGCGTTTCGAGCTTTTTATAATTAGCGCTTTTGCGCTCTAAACCGTCACCTTGATACACCGGCAACACCATTGTCTTGTGCAATAAACGTCGGGCTTCACCGGCGTATTTTAGCCGCGCATAAATTCCCAGTAGCCGGTGAATGATAAAACGGCTTTGCGGGTCAACCGCTTGATTGGTTAAAAATTTACCGAGCACTGCGCGCTGCGCGGGTGTCAGTGAGACCTTCCGGCTCGAATACAGCCGGTAGACAAATTGGTTAAAGTCGTCAAATGCGCGCCGCTCGTTCAGTTGCACAATATTTGCGACCGCTTCCGGGCTTAAATTATCAACCCAGTTTAACGCCGTTACCGGAATCGGCATGGCGCCAAACAAACATACTAAGATCACCCATAACCACTTATTGTCAGCACGCACGCGAACATGCCTCGCTGTGCGGTGGTTCAATATCGCTCGGCTACGTCGCATGGGTGATAACTATTGATTCGCAAGCCATTGATCGCGGTGCAACCGATACAAAACATGCGGCCGCAAAACGTGCCCAACGTCAACGTGAGGATGATCAAAGATTTCTTCGGTTTTATGCATACCCAGTTTTTTCATCACATGTTCAGAAGCGTGATTAACCACAGCCGTCATTGACACCACCTCGCGCAGACCAACCTGAGCAAATGCATATTCTAATGCAGCACGCGCGCCCTCGGTTGCAAAACCTTGGCCCCAATGCGGATACGCCAACCGCCAGCCGATATCAATGCAGGGCGCAAACGGTAAACCATTGGCAATAGATGTAAGCCCGATAAAACCAATGAACTCGGAGGTATCACGCCGTTCGGCTGCCCAATACCCCCAACCATACTGGCCTATGTGCTGATGGCATCTTACGATTAACGCATCACTGTCTTTTGCTGACAGCGGGCTTGGGAAATACGCCATGACCCGTCTATCAGCGTTTAAAGCAGCGAACTTGGGATAATCACTCGCTTGCCACTGGCGTAGTCGCAGGCGTTCAGTTTCGACATAAATCATTATTGTGGCTTCTAACACGTATCTTATTCTACGTAGCGACCAATACTATAACTCAAGCTGGTGTAGATAACCCAGACTCGCCCAGCGCAGTGTGCCAAGTTGTTACAGGAGCCAGTTTAAAGTGTTATTGAGCGCTATTCGCGGTAACATATTGGGTTTAGAACGTAATAGAAAAACCATAACCAAGTCGATCAAAAAGAAGCGCTTAATATTGGCGTGCGATCGCGGCAAAGTGAGTTAGAAAATAATCATGAAAATTGGCGTAATCATGGACCCAATTGAGTCCATTAATATTAAGAAAGACAGCACGTTTGAAATGATCTGGCAAGCTCAACAACTTGGTTGGGATGTGGACTATTTCGAGATGAATGATTTGTCCATCATTAACGGTCGAGCAATTGGACGCGCGCGCGCGCTGACCGCACATCAAAACGCGGAGCATTGGTTTGACTTAGCCGAACCACGAAAAATCGAACTGGGTGAACTCGACGCTATCTTGATGCGCAAAGACCCTCCGTTTGATATGGAATTTGTTTATTCAACCTATATTTTAGAACTCGCCGAGCAACAAGGCGCGTTGGTGGTAAATTCACCCGCCTCTTTGCGTGATTGCAATGAGAAAGCGTATTGCGCATGGTTCCCCCAGGTGTGCCCTGAAACCATCATTACCCGCGAGGCAGCCGACTTTAAGGCGTTCTTAGCCGAGCACCAAGACATTATCGTAAAACCGCTTGACGGCATGGGTGGCGCGTCTATCTTCCGGGTGCAAGCCGGGTCGCCCAACATCAATGTCATCATTGAAACGTTAACGCATCATGGCACTAGCTATGCCATGGCTCAGCGCTACCTGCCGGAAATCACTCAAGGCGACAAACGTATTTTGATGGTCAACGGCGAACCGATCCCCTATGTCTTAGCACGCTTACCCACTAAAGGAGAGACCCGCGGTAATTTAGCCGCCGGCGGCCGCGGTGTTGCGCAGGAATTAAGCGACAGCGACAGAGCCATCGCTAACGTTGTAGGCCCCGAGCTGGTGAAGCGCAACATCCTCTTCGCTGGATTAGACGTGATCGGTGACCGCTTAACCGAGATTAATGTCACTAGCCCCACCTGTATAAAAGAAATAAACGACGAGTACGGCACTAATATTGCACTGGACCTGTTGCGCGCTATTGAAACCAAACTCTCTGCGTAATACTGAATATGAGTAGTGCGTCCATTTTAGAAAAGAATAGAGACCTGCTAAGCGTTACTGCGTTCTTCTCTTTATTGATGCATATGGCGTTGATTTTATTGGTCAGCTTCAAGCTGCCCGAAATTGGTTCGCAGGCCAGTACTGATAACACCTTAGATGTGGTGTTACTTAATTCGTCGAACAACGAGAAGTCAGACGAAGCTACCCGAGTCTCGAGTTCAGATAACGCCGGCGGTGGCGAAGACGATCTGGAAGCCGAGTCACCTATCCCGTGGAAAGCGGTCACGCCCTCGCCAGTGCAATCAGTAGAACGCGTTGCCGAGCAACAGCGCCAAACTACGCTAACCCCGGATCAGTACATTACCGCCACGACCAGCGACGTTAGCTTACAGAGGATTGCACCAGACCCCACCGAGCTAGAAAACCAGGACGAAACGCGCGGTAAAGATCGGTTCAATACGAACGCCAGGCAGCTCGAGCGCGAGCGCCTGCTTGCGAAACTGAGTCAGGCACAGCTCGAATACAACAAGCGACCAAAAAAGGAATTCTTATCACCCACCACCAAAGCCAACGGCGCGGCCGAATACCTCGACGCCTGGAAAAAAAGGGTTGAACAAGTCGGTAACGCAAATTACCCAATACAAATAAAGGCTAAAAAGCTTCAAGGCACCCTAATTCTTACCGTAGAGATCAATCGCAACGGCACGATAAACGCAATTAAGGTTTTAAAACCGTCTAAGCACAAATTGTTAAACGACGCGGCAATGAGAATTATTCGGGATGCCTCTCCATTTGCGGCGTTCCCGGACGAAGATTTTTTTAGGGAAACTGATATTTTGGTCATTACAAGAACAATCCACTTCTTGCCGAATAATAGCTTTGACAGTAGTTCAGCGACAATAGATCGTTAAACCGAAGAACGTTAAATTAGGCCTGTGAGCAGCAAGACCCAGCAACAAGTAATCGACGACGCGAGTCTATTTCTAGCCTTTGATATCGGCTTAAAGCGTACCGGCGCCGCCAGCGGTGTGAGCGTGACAAAACGCGCAACACCAGCCGGCGCAATTGTTGTAACTAACGGTCGCCACGACTGGGCGGGCGTCGATGCTCTGATTAAAGAATGGCAACCGGACGTCATTGTGGTCGGCAACCCCAATAGCGACGACCCACATTTAAACAAAGCGATTAATCGATTTAAAAGCCACATTCAACGCTGGCATAAGCTGCCGATTATCGATATCGACGAACGGCTAACTTCTTCCGCCGCCAATCAAACGTTGTCGCAACAAGGCTTGAGTCAAAAACGTAAAACTGAACTACGCGACCAAGTCGCCGCCTGTTTAATATTAGAAACCTACTTTAATTCTCTGCCCGAGTGAAAAAAGGCTGAAAACACGCGGGCGGAACGCACTTCGGTACAACCTAACCACTGACTAATAAACGTGCTTGGCGTGGTTCTTTTGCACGTCTTACCTGAGATTAAATATGGTATTCTTCGCCGAATTCGTGCTTTAGGAAAAGACCATGCTCCCATTCAAGTCACTGACCTCGTCTAAACAACTGACGCCCAAAATAATCGAGCAGCTGTTTGCTGTTATCGATGACATGGCGGCGAGCATCGAAGCCAAAGGCCGAATCGAATTATTAGATGACAAGGTCGTCGCCCTACTCTTTTTTGAGCCTAGCTCAAGAACCATGATGAGTTTTCAAAGCGCCGCACAGCGTCTAAAAGCCGGTATGGTGTTTGCGCAAAATGCGGCCAGCACCTCGTTTGAAAAAGGTGAGAGCCTCGAAGATTTAATTCGCATGGTCGAAAGTTACTCCGACATCATCGTTATGCGTCACGCAATGCCTGGCAGCGCGGATATCGCGGCCAACACCAGTAAAGTGCCGTTTATTAATGCCGGTGATGGCGGCAATGAACATCCAACGCAAGCGCTGATCGATGCTTACACCATCCACAAAAAAAAGGGACGGCTTAGTGACCTAGATATTGTCTTCGGCTTTGACTCATTACAATCGCGCAGCATTCATTCCTTGTCGCGTTTATTGGCGCAATATCAGGGCAATCGATTTACGTTTACCGGCCCGGGCGAATTAGAACCAAGTGCCTCACTGATCAAGGAACTTGAGGACTTAGGCGCACAATGCACAGTCACCAGCGACGTAAACTTACACGATGGCTACGACGTTGCGTATGTAAACCGCCTGCAAGAAGAGCGCTTTGAAAATCGCGCGTTATTTGAAAAGAATCGGCAAAAATATCGCCTCACCAAAGCAGATGTCGAGAACAGCGGTTGTTTAATTCTAGATCCACTGCCGCGCATAGACGAAATTTGCACAGAGGTAGATGATCTACCTAACGCAGTCTATTTCGAACAAGCAAGCTACGGTGTGCCAGTACGCATGGCGTTACTGGCAATGCTACTGGGCAAGGCCTAATGTTCCGACTCGCCCCAGACTATTTTAACCGCTTTTTTTTGTAGCCGTGCCCGTGCCCGATTACAAATTACTTAAGCAGTTTTCATGTTTTTCTGTAGTTGCATGAACCATTCCAATTGTCTCTGCAAATTCCCGGATTTTAGCTGCCTTAAATGGATGGGGTTTTGGTGCTCAGACCACGGCATATTGAGATCGACCCACCGATGAACTAACTTTTTGTGTGGTTCAACTGAGGCCATCATTATTTTTGCGACGGGTTTTTGCAATACTAAGTCTTCATAACCTAAGCCTTCACCGACGGTAATTTGCCGTAAACCTTGGTATTCGAGCTCGGCACTGTGGTGAACATGACCGCATAAGAAAGTGCTAACACCAAGTTTATGACTTTGTCTTACTAGCCAGTCAACTTCTCCGAGACCATGAATTTCATGATCATCATGGGGTTTTGGATCTTGAAGGGGCCGATGAGTGAATATTATTTGCTCACCATTAAAGGGCTCTGCCTTCATTAAAGAATTAAACAACGCGCCTCGATGGCCCGAGTACGCGGGCAAAAAATCAACGGCTGTGTCGATGTTAATAAATCGTGTCCCAGCCAACTCAAAGACCTGATTCATTGGGCCGATCTGCGAGAGGAATTTGTCGTATATCAAACCACCGTCGTGAAATTCGTGATTTCCAATTGCGACGTAACACGGTAGCTTGGCGTTATTGAACTGTTCAATCCCCGAATCATACTCACCTTGATTATAGTTAAAATCACCAAGGTGCAGTAAGAACTGCGCCCCTAACTCATGCGCACGTTTAAGGGTCCAAGCGAGTTCTGGGCCGCCGCCAGTGTCGCCCATCACGGCAAATTCGAAGCCGTCGGTAACTGGAAGAGACCATTTAAGCGCGGTGCCTTGACTTGCCCTTTTTATATGTACTATTCGAGCTGTGCCATCAACCTCCTCTTCAATGTCAGCCGATGCGCTTGCATCTATTTTGAGTATTGCATTGTTTGCAAGATTTAGAACCTTAACGGAGGCCGAACCCTCTAGTCTCCCAATGAGAATACTAGGCTCAGGCGCTGTGGCTCTTATAGTTTGACTATCAACAGCAATAGCATCTCGAAGATCAAGGTCTAGTTGATCAGACGATAAAACTGTAGCAGCTAGTGCGCTATGTTCAAATGAGAGCCAAGGGTAACGAATCCCTCGTTGATGTGAATATACTCCTAGAGTGGATACGAGTGCGCCACCTAACAATAGCCGTCTTCGGTTGATCATCTTGATACTACTATTTAATATAAAACCCTAGACCGAAGCTACATGGGCCTAGATTGTAGTTCAACTAAATTTAGTGAATTATAGGCCAGTCCTTTGTCGTTTTTTTAAACGGCGGTTTATGGGCGATCGGTAATTTAACGAAAAATTGTCGCGTCCTTCAGCGTACAGCCCAAATAGTTGACTGTTCATTCGGATCAAATTCACAAACGAACAAAAAACACTAAGAATTAGCCTACAGAAAAGTGCATATATTCTCACGCATGGTAAATTACTGGGTGAATTAATCTTGGATTTATAAAGAGTTATTTTGAAAAAAATTTCTTCAACGCCACTCAAAGAAATTAGCAAAAAGGTAGGAACGTGTCTGACTTAACGATGGAATTAAATTTTCTTGCGCGCTTCATTGTTAATACAATTTTTATAATTGTGTTAGTAAGAGGCTGTTACTTCCAACACTCAAGAAACCGACCCTATGCCGTCTCGTTCATGATGTTCGGTGCCGGTGTGTTTATGGTAACGTACCTCTTGCATTCGGCCGATATTTCAATGGGGTTCGCGTTCGGACTGTTCGCGGTTTTTTCGATGTTAAGGTATCGAACCGAGTCGATAACCATCAAAGAAATGACCTACCTATTTCTGGTAATTTCAATCGCGTTAATCACCGCTGTTGGCCCAATTAGCCTATTCGGGCTCTCTATAATCAATGCCGTTATATGCATCTTCGCTTATACCTTAGAGGTTCGTTTTTTACTCCCGGTCACTCAAGAAACAACGATTAAGTATGAAAAAATTGAAAATATCGGACTAGAAAATCGGGCTGTTCTGCTCGCTGATCTAAAACAACGCACGGGCTTTGATATAACGTACTTGAATATTGAGTCCATCGATTTTTCAAATGGCACTACGAAGATTCGCATACGGCATAAGTGCGAACACAGTAAGTAATGTACTGTGGCTTAGAAAACGGGATTGAAAAAAAGACACATTAAAGAAACCTAAATGCATCTTTTTGTTTGACCAAATTAGAAATCAGCGAACAGACCGCGAGATCTACTGATCTGCTCTGGAACCACTTGTTCTCGAGATAGAATTGGCTCAACACTGTGCTCGTATCTGAATTTTTCTAAATAACTTGGGCCAAGATACTTACCTTGCTCCGGAGCAAAAAGCGAAATATTAACGTCATCTAAAGACACCGGGGTTGTATAGCGAAGAGGGTTTGTAATTCTGGCAATCAACCAGTACTGATCGTCTTCTAGCAGACTTTTTATACGGCCCATTTTGCGCATTTTTTTGCCCAAAACGCCGTCTAATAACAGCAAGAACTTTTTATTAAATCGTTGAGCCCCTTCCAAGCTTTCCAAATCGTAGCGTCCAAGACTGTCTAAACGCCGTTGGCAAAGCTCTTTACAGAGCTCCGTGTTTTTTCTGAGTTCTGAAATAAGTCGAACTACTCCTGGCATCTTAAGCTGCAACGTCATTTGAGAGGCAACAGGCGATAATGCTTTTAAATTTTTAGGGTATTCAAAATCAAAATACTCGCGTGCCTCTTCTCTATTTTCATAATCAGCTCGGTTTCCATAGAAAGTTTTAAGCTTTTCAAACTCGTTTTCTTTCATCCAGTTGTCTGTCTTTATTAGCTGCACCCTTACATCGATGCCTGTGACTTTTTGCTTTTTCGGATTGTAAACAGACTCCATTTTTATCCTTTGCGAATACGCTTCATCTCTTAAGCCCAAGAAAAAATTTGCGATTGTCTCTGCACCGCCCAAACTTATTTCTTCATTCCATATCCTAGCTAATTGTCGATCGCTGGACTTGATTCTCTGACCTTGAATGACAATGCGCTCTTTTTTCGGATGAAGTGTGTGCTTAGAAAATTCCGTATCTTTGTCTCCATTATCCTGCTGCCAGGCGTTGGCATACTCTTTAATTGCAAACACCCCGTCTTGGTTATTATTTTGACGGCACCAAGCCAGAAAACATAACCTTGTCTCTCTTTTGTTAACTTTATGCAGCAAATCGTATGTTGCCGAGAATTCTCTAGCTAAATTAAAATCATTTTTTTGCAAAATGGCAGTTAAAGCTTCTTCCAATTTTTCTCTATTTCCATCTGAAGAGAAATCAAATCTAAAATATGAATAATTTTTATTTTCTTTTGAATTTGAATGGAGAGCTGCGATAGACCACAAACCGGTTAGGTCAACACCAGATCTCCACTCACTGGACGTCCCATTTGTTTTTACAACTTCCACTAAATCGCGGGATTCTTTATACGCATAAAACTCGTCTGCATTTAACGTTTGAGAAAAACCTAGCGGTGTGAGCTCAAAACGGACATTGTCACTGGCGGTTCTAAGTTGAAAGCTCCCTGCGGTCCATTGAAAAGATGTCCGGCTGTAGATGGCTTCACCCGCGGAAAAATCATCTTTTATACTTTGCAGTTTCCACGGCATTAGCCGCTTAAAAAAATGGGTGTTTGCTGCCTCAGCCACCGTGTCATGACTATGATAGTACTTGTATTCGTACACATACTGTACGCCCAATGGCAAACGGCCACTAAAAAAGCCTCTCGATGATGTTACATCTCGATCTAACAACCCTAAGGGTATCGAAATGAAAGCCGTATCTTCGACCAAATAACGCTTTTCATACGCGGTTTTCTCCTCGTTGATTGACAGGCGTCTTTGAGAGCTGACTCGAACTCCTAAGCCTAGATCAAACGTGTCACCAGAGAAATTTAAGTTTGTCGCTTTAGAGAAATCGTCCAATTCTGCAATCGGCCTCAAATCATACAGCGGCGCTTGAAGGAGTGTTGCAAAACCCAGCGATAAAATTTCATTGATGCTCGCGGTATACCCAAGCGGCCTTGTCGATTGAGATTCTGTTTCCAGTGCGGCAAGCAATTTACCTTTTTTAGATACATAGCCCGGGTACTTATCCGACAGTTCTTGATAATTTAAAATTTTATGATCTGTTTGCACTTCGTTTGACAAATCGAAGGCATCGATCATGCTTTTAATTCTTAGCTTTAAATTCGTTTTATATAGATCCGCCACGGCTGGAACGTGACCAGAATTATCTATTATGTCGTTGATTTGTTGATCTGATAGGCGCGCAAGCCTTCTAATCATCCACTTGACATCAGCGGCGGTGGTACTGTCAAAATGGTCATGCTCAATTCGGTAATGGTCCCAGTGTAGGCGAACATAAGAACCTTTGTCCTTCGCTAAGTTGCCAGTAAAGTCTGATGCGTTGCCGTGCGTTCGAATTAAGTGATAGCCTAAAGATCGCCCTAAGTCATTAAAGTATAGGAGAGGCTGCCAAGCTTGTCCGCTCCCCTCTGGCTTGTACATATCCATTCTAAAATTAAGCTCTCGAACATCTAACAAACCAATGAGGGCATTCATCGCCAGCCATGCACGCCATTCTCGACGTTGGCCTAAGTTCATTGATTCAATATTAAACGGCCCTACCTTTCTATATCGATCCTTTTTATCACCTGGATAGGACTCTAGGGCCACACCCCTTAACAACACAGCGTGCTCAGCCTCAAGGTATTCGCCGTAGCTTAAAAAGTTGCCTTGATTCGTATCATGAAGTGCTTTCCACTGAGCCACAAAAGCTTCAAAAGTCGTGTCACAAAGATACATCTTCACTTGCGGACGATAAACATGTGGAATTGAGGGATAGCCAACCGCTCGCGCTAATTGGGTAGCAATGAGCTGGTTTTGATTTTCTTGACCGAGGCGCAGAGTTACATTTCCGTTGTCCAAATCTGTAGCACAGACATTTTTTGTTTCAGCAGGATAAAAATCAGCTTTAATTTTAATCTGCCCCGTTCCCATTCGGTCATAAACCATCACCGCATCAGCTTGTGGGAAAAAACGTTCGCCAAGAAACTCTTCTGAGTTTGGATCAAACGCTTCAATGTTATTATTATTCCAAAACGCGCTATTTGGAGGGTCTAATAAGGAAAAGTCCTTTTTTTGCCTGTGCTTTTCTACCAATTGATCAGTGGATAAAAACTGATCATTTTCTAATAGGTTAAGAGCCTCCTTCTCTGGCGGATTCAGTTTAGGAATATCATACCAAGGCGGCAATAAGCTCTTCACAGATTCCAATGCTCGCTGGTAGAGGTTTTCATCATCATAACTTTCGACGGCCTGGTAATAGACCATCAACGTTGAAATTTCATCCTCTATTTGATTGGGTGTTAACGTATTTTGATTCTGAATTAAGTATTCAAGTCGCTCATCTAAGACAGTGAAAGGGAGGTTTACGCGAGCAGCCTTACCCGTTCGATTTGCGGCCCGTTTGTCTGATTTTTTATCTGAATATTGATGCCTATTAATAAACTCAATTTTAACCGATTGTTTAAACGAATCTAAAAGTTGCCTATGCTTGGTCCTAAGCATGTGCTGCACATTACGTATTTTTTTTACATCCAACTTTTTCTCATCGCCTTCATACGAAAAAAAACGTTCATCGATGAACGTTAAAAACTGCGTTGAGTTTTTTTGATAAGAGTTACCGCCTACATAATTACTGTAGCGCTGCTCGGCAGCGCCTAGATCAATCGGACCAAGCAATAACATGGCAACTAAAATACTGTATTTAAACACTTAAACCTCGAACTTAAGTAGACAATCGAAGTCAACTCAAGTGATGTGTGCTGTTAATGTGCTTCTTATTTTCATCCAAAGCACAAAAATTATTGATTACAATCTCTACACTTAATGTGCAAAGCGCCAATAAGTTATTTGACAACAAAGTCTATGCGTTCTTAATATCCAATCGCCCAAATAATATGACTAATCATCTATTTTTCATTGTGATCTCGAATGGATAACGGCAGTTAAGGGTAGGCTGATATTAGTTGTTTGTATAAAAAGAACAATCAGGTCAAAAATACTTGAAGATAAATTTTTTCCACAAGCTGGATGTAACATTGTCTTTTTACAGCGGGCATTATATTTTTGAGCATGGTAGCGAACGTCCATTTCGGGTAAATCAGCAGACTGCCTGGTCTGGTTGAAACCTACTCATGAGGTTATCGTCAGATTTAATCTAGACGTCTAACCCCCAGCTCATTGCCTCAATGACTTTCTAACTCTAACGCTAGAATTCTTCATCCTCAAAGCCGACGTCAGCCAAGGTTTCACCAAACTCAGTTTTCGCTGCGTCCTTACCTTTGAGCTTGATTGCGAGACGCAGATCATTCTCGGATTCAGCGTTTTTAATCGCGTCCTCGTAGGTAATTAAATCGCGTTCGTGCAAGTCAAACAATGCTTGATCAAAGGTCTGCATTCCCCATTCAACTGACTTCGCCATTGCACTGCGAATTTCGTCAATCCTGTGGTCTTTGATCATGTCTGAAATCATCGGGCTATTGATCAAAATTTCCACCGCGGGAACTCGGCCTTCTTTGTCTTTTACCGGCAGCAATCGCTGAGATACCAGCCCATACAAGTTCAAGGACAAGTCCATCGATAGCTGATCACGCCGATCCGCTGGAAAGAAGTTAAAAATTCGGTCTAGGGCCTGATAGGCGTTATTTGCGTGTAACGTCGCAATGCATAAATGCCCCGTCTCGGAGAACACAATCGCGGCATCCATCGTTTCGCGAGTACGAATTTCGCCAATTTGAATCACATCAGGTGCCTGACGCATGGCATTGATCAGGGCGATTTCAAACGAGTTGGTATCTACCCCAACTTCGCGCTGGGTAACAATCGATTTTTTATGCGTGTGCAAATATTCAATCGGGTCTTCAATGGTAATTATATGGTCCTGCGAATTACGATTACGATAGTCCACTAGCGCCGCCATCGACGTACTCTTACCCGTGCCCGTTCCGCCAACAAAGATCAGCAAACCGCGCTTTTTCATGATCATCTTTTTCAAGACTTCCGGAATTTGCAGCTCTTCGGTTGTCGGGATGTTGGTTTTAATGGCACGCAGCACCATGCCTACGCTGTCTTGTTGAATAAATACGTTGACCCTGAAGCGCCCAATTTGCTTGGGGTGAATCGCGAAGTTACATTCCTTCTCGCTCTCGAAAATTCTGCGTTGCTCCTCGTTCATGATGGAGTAACACAGCTCTTGCGATTCTTTTCGGTCTAATGGGTTACCGGCAATCGGGTAAATCTTGCCGTCCACTTTAAAACTGGGCGTGGCGTTGGCGGTAATGAACATATCGGACGCGTTCTTTACCATCATCGCGCGCAACAAATCGGCCATTTTATACATTATTCAAATTCCTATTTATTTCGGAGTGCTTTGACGTAGGGATTGATTCAAAGTCTACATGAATTTGCTCTTGTCAACCGCGCGGCGACGGGCGTCAGCCGGCGTTATTAAACGATCGCGCAACAACTTCTCGAGGCACTGATCAAGAGTTTGCATACCGTCATGCTGACCGGTTTGAATCATAGAATACATTTGCGCAATTTTGTCTTCTCGAATCAAGTTTCGAATCGCGTTGGTACCGACCATGATTTCATGCGCGGCGACTCGTCCACCACCGACTCGTTTAAGAAGCGTTTGCGAGATAACGGCTTGGATTGACTCGGACAACATAGAACGCACCATTGATTTTTCTTCCGCCGGAAATACATCGACAATACGGTCAATGGTCTTAGGTGCAGAACTGGTGTGCAGCGTAGCCAATACTAAGTGACCGGTTTCGGCCGCGGTCATTGCCAAGCGAATGGTCTCTAGATCACGCAGCTCGCCCACCAAGATCACATCGGGGTCTTCGCGCAACGCCGACTTCAAGGCGTTTTCAAAACTGTGCGTGTTTTTATGTAACTCACGCTGATTAATTAGACATTTCTTGCTCTGGTGAACAAATTCGATAGGGTCTTCGACCGTCAAAATATGTTCGCGTTTATTCTCATTAATATGGTCAACCATTGCCGCGAGAGTAGTAGATTTACCTGAGCCGGTCGGGCCAGTAACCAAAATTAAACCACGAGGCTTGTTGACCAACTCGCCAAAAATAAGCGGTGCATCTAAATCCTCTAAGCTCAACACTACCGATGGAATAGTACGAAATACTGCGGCGGGCCCTCGGTCTTGATTAAAGGCATTCACCCGGAAACGGGCGACATTGGGAATTTCGAACGAAAAATCCACTTCCAAATTCTCTTCATAGGTTTTGCGTTGCTGGTCATTCATAATATCGAAGATCATCTTCAATACCGTTTCATCATCCAAGGTTGGCAAATTGATGCGTTTCATTTCGCCGTCGACTCGAATCATCGGTGGTAGACCAGCCGAGATGTGTAAATCTGATGCTTTGTTTTTCTGTGCAAATGCGAGTAATTCTGCAATATCCATACCTTCTCCGGGGACTATCTGCTTATTATCAGTAGCCTGCTGTGCGAACTACCAATATGGGCTACTATTTGGTTTTTTTAAGTATAACCACAAAAGTCGCAATGAGTAATCCTGATTACGCGTCACAAAAGTTAAGTTTGGTAAGCGCCCGAATAGCGCGGGCTTGCGAGAACTGCAATCGTAGCCAAAACGCGGTGACATTAATTGGCGCTAGCAAAAAACAAAGCCCGGCCCTTATAAGTGACTTCATCGATGCTGGTTTGACCGCCCTTGGCGAGAACTATCTTCAGGAATCTATCGAGAAACAGGCTCAGCTTAACGAGCGACACGCGGACTGGCACTTCATTGGTCAGATCCAGTCAAATAAGACCAAGCCCATTGCCCAATGCTTTACTTGGGTGCACGGAATTGATCGGTTAAAAATCGCGGCTCGACTCGCGCAACAACATCAACACGCCGAGCCTATCAACTTATTGATTCAACTAAACCCAGATGAAGAACACTCGAAAGCTGGGGTAGCAATCAAAGAAGCCGCACAGCTGGCAGATCAAATCGCTGCCTTAGACGGCGCAAACTTACGCGGCTTTATGATGATTCCTAAGGCGCGCGACTCGTTTGGCGAACAACGACGAGTATTCGCGCAAGCCAACGAACTATTACAACAAACAAACCAACGTTATGGCTTACACCTTGACCAATTGTCTATGGGCATGTCGGGTGACTTAGAAGCCGCCATTCATGAAGGCAGCACAATGGTTCGCGTCGGTACCGACTTGTTCGGCCCTAGAGACTAACGCTCAATAACACGTTACAATTCAAGGGCAGCATTTTTAATCTTTCGGTACGCTTAACTTAATGCAAACAATAGGTTTTATCGGTGGTGGCAATATGGCTTCCAGCTTGATCGGCGGTCTAATCAAACAGGGTAGCGTAGCGCCCTCAAACCTGTACGTGTTCGAGCCCAACCACGAAAAAGCACTCGCGCTCCGCGAGACGTTCGGTATCAACGTGGCCGCCAGCAATGACGAGCTAATACGAGCATCCGAAATCGTGGTCATTGCCGTCAAGCCCCAAGTGCTAGAGAGCGTATTAACGCCTGACGCGAGCGCTTTCGCGGCAAAACATCCCTTAGTCGTTTCAGTGGTGGCTGGCATTACAGTTGACTCTATCGAACGCTGGCTTGATGGAGAATATGCCGTAGTCAGGGTAATGCCCAACACCCCTGCGTTGATCGGGATGGGCGCGAGTGGCCTATATGCAAATGCGCGCGTAAGTGATGTGCAGCGCCAAACAACCACTGACTTAGTCAACGCGGTGGGTAAATCAGCTTGGGTTGAACGCGAAGAAGATATCGACAGCATCACCGCTTTATCGGGCAGCGGCCCGGCCTATTTCATGCTGTTTCTGCAAGGCCTAATCGAAGCCGGGCAAAAAGCCGGTTTAAGCGCTGAAACCGCTAAAACGCTGGCAGTACAAACCGCAGCCGGTGCAGCGCAGCTTGTTGCGTCTAGTGACATTTCGCTGCAAACCCTGATTGACAATGTAACCTCGCCTAACGGCACTACGGAGAAAGCCCTGCATTCATTTAACCAAAACGATCTTAAAGGGCTAGTGCAACAAGCCTTTGACGCAGCGAAGCGACGCTCGGAAGAACTCGCGAAAGAATTAGCGTAAACCCTTAAAAAAAGCGTAACCCAGAGTTAGATAACCAACATGCCATATTTTCAAAACGCCACCAGCTTTCTAATAGACGCGCTCTTTGGGTTCGCACTTTACATCGTGCTTATCCGGTTTTGGATGCAATGGGTAAGAGCTGATTTTCGTAATGAGCTTGGGCAATTTATTATCAAAGTCACCAACCCAATCATCATACCAATGCGCAAGATTATTCCGAGTATTGGGCTAATTGATACCACCACCGTGGTACTGGCGGTGCTTGTGGCCTTCGCGCAAATTACGTGCCTAGTCTTCATTGCCGGTGGCTTAGGGTCTGTGTCGACATTAAAACTATTGAGTTACGCGGTAGCGAAAGTACTCGACGCCAGTATTTATGTATTTCTGGGCGCAATCTTAATTGGTATTATCGCCAGTTGGATCAACCCACATAGCTACCATCCAATCTTAAGCGTCGCGCGATCGTTAAGCGAGCCGATATTAGCGCCTGCTCGACGGCTAATTCCGCCCATGGGCGGGCTCGATTTTTCACCCATCGTTGTAATCTTATTTTTGCGTTTTTCGCAACGCTTGTTGATTGCGCCAATCTACGGTTTGGCCATCTAACATGTCAGACACGGCAGGTCAGTCCTTAGGCTTGGTTGAACCCAAGTCAGTCAGCTTCGATGAGACACTGCGGCTCGAAAGTGATGGGCAACTTAACGGCTATACGCTGGCTTACGAAACCTACGGCGACCTAAACGCGCAACACAGCAACGCAATCTTAGTTTGTCACGCGCTAACCGGCGATCATCACGCAGCCGGTTACTACGATGACTCAGGTAAAAGTACCGGCTGGTGGGACAACATGATCGGCCCAGGCAAGCCGATCGACACCAACAAATTCTTTGTGGTCTGTAGCAACAACATCGGTGGTTGCAGCGGCAGTACAGGGCCTAGCTCGATTAACCCGGAGTCAGGCAAACCATTCGGCACCGACTTCCCGATTGTGACGGTTAAAGACTGGGTGCATACTCAAGCTCAATTAAGTGACTATCTGGGCATCACGCAATGGGCGGCCGTGGTGGGTGGCAGCCTTGGCGGCATGCAAGCGATGCAATGGAGCATTTCTTACCCGCAACGCGTTCGGCACTGCGTATTGATTGCGGCGGCGGCCAAGCTGAATGCCCAAAACATTGGCTTTAACGATGTTGCGCGACAAGCGATTCGTACCGACCCTGATTTTTGTGATGGTAATTACTACCAACATGAAACCTCGCCGTCCCGAGGCATGCGGGTCGCACGCATGGTGGCACACATCACCTACCTTTCAGAAGACATGATGGGGCAGAAATTTGGTCGTAATTTACGTAAAAAAGCGAAATTTGATTACGAATTCACCCCCGAATTTGAGGTAGAAAGTTATCTACGCTATCAAGGCGACGCCTTTGTTAATCGCTTTGACGCGAATACCTATTTACTAATGACTAAGGCGCTCGATTACTTTGACCCAGCCGCCGAAACGGGAAACGACTTAACGACGGCTTTGAGCCCCGCAACAGCCGATTTTTTTGTCGCATCCTTCACCAGCGACTGGCGCTTTGCGCCGGAACGATCAAGAGAGATAGTGCGGGCCCTGCAAAGCAATAAACTCAACGTTAGCTATACCGAGGTCGCTTGTCCGCAAGGCCACGATTCATTCTTGCTCGAAATCGACGACTACACTCGCGTACTGCGCGCGTATTTAAACCGAGTTGCCAGAAGGCTCGATAAATCGGCAACAGGAGCGCGCGAATGATTGAATCAATTCGAAGTTCTAATCTGTCTCGTCATGATTTTCAGATTATTGCCGATTGGGTTGAACCCAATAGCCGAGTAATCGATTTGGGCTGTGGCAATGGCTCGCTATTAAAGCACTTACAAGACAGTAAAAACGTCAGCGGTTATGGCGTTGAACTTAGCCCAGAGATGATTGACCAGTGCATCGACAATGACATCAACGTTATCCAAACCAATCTAGATCAAGGTTTAGGACATTTCGATTCAAATTCGTTTGATACCGTCATTCTTAGCCTTACACTGCAGGCAATGCGTCAACCAAGACGCTTGCTCGAAGAGATGATGCGCGTGGGCAAAGAGGGTATCGTGACCTTTCCGAATTTTGCGCATTGGCGTAACCGTTGGCAAATTGCCTTTGGCGGGCGCATGCCGGTGAGTAAACAACTGCCCTTTAAGTGGTACAACACTCCAAACATACACCTGTGCACGCTTAAAGATTTTCACGCGCTGTGTGAACAACTCGGTTTTAAAATCGAGTCATCAATCGCGGTCAAAGCCGACGGCGCGCAAAGCTTAGGCCTTAAAACAATGCCGAACCTATTTGGCGAAATCGCACTGTGCCGCTTTAGTAAAAGGTAGAAAAATGAACAACAATGACATACTTCGTCGCTTACGATTCGCATTTGATTTTTCAAATAAAGACGCGGTCGCGCTTTTTAACTTAGACCCTGGGTCAACGCGCGACATGAACCAAGCCCAGTTTTTAAAGCGTCTCGCTAAGGATGACGACGACGATTTTGTCGAGTGTCTCGATGCTGAACTTGCGGCATTCTTAGATGGCTTAATCGTCTTAAAACGCGGCTTGCGTGAACCCGCGCCCGCGCCCGCAAGCAAGCCAGACGATTTTCGCCTGAGCAAAAACGACATCTTGAAAAAGCTGCGCATTGCTATGACGTTTCAAGAACAAGACATGTTAAATACGCTTGAACAAGGTGGCACCAGCCTCTCAAAGAGTGAGCTGGGTGCCCTATTTCGCAGCCCAAGTCACAAACACTATCGCGCGTGTGGGAATCAAGTATTACGTAACTTCATCAAAGGCCTTACCGTGCAGCTTCGAGGCGAATCCGTAAAAGCCTAGCATTGCGTTTAGGCTATCGATGAACATCACCTTACTGCTCAATCGTGATCCCGCGTCAGCGTATGCCTTAAGCCTGCTTGGCCCAAAACTCGGCGCGCATCGATTACGTGTTTTCTATACGGATAAACCCAGCCGTCTGACGCCATTACCAAGGCCGTTAGTTGATTTAGGCGTGTTCGAAAAAGTTCAGCTTGCGTCGCTAAACTCTGTGTTTATACAGTTCGGTGCCAAGCGACTAAATGATATTAATGGCAACGATTTTCAGCACTTTGAGCAAACCAAGCCGGACCTGGTAATCAGCATTCGGCATATGTCGATTTTGCACGTGAATGTGATTAGCTGTGCTAAATACGGCGTTATTAATTTGCACTCGGGCTTACTACCCAACTACCAAGGCGTGATGGCAACCTTTTGGGCAATGAAGAATGCAGAGCCCGAGATTGGCACTAGCCTGCACAGAATTGAAAACGCGCAGATTGACACCGGCCCCATTATTGCGCAATCGCGAACACCCACCCGATTTGATAAATCGTATTTTTGGAACGTACTGAATATTTACCAAGATGGCTGTAATAACATTGCGAACGCCGTGCAACACTTGGACGACGCTCAAGAAGTATCGACGAAACCGCAGTACGGTACAGCCAACTACTATAGTTACCCAAGAGATCAAGACTTCGCAGAGTTTGACGGGCCTCTGTTCTGTAAGGGCGACCTAGAACACTTTATGCGCTAACGTCGGTCAGATAGGAACCCATGGTGCACGCGTTCACACACGTTTACGACTCTATTGAGCTAATGGCTTTTTCAACTCGCTAATGGCTTTTTCAACTCGCTAATGGCTTTTTCAACTCGCTAATGGCTTTATCAACCCGCTAATGGCTTTATCAACGAACGCCATTATCCTCTGCCCCTTATTGTCGCGACTAACTAGTAGGCGGAGATTAGCCGCCAGCAAGTGGCTTACGCTTTGGCGGGTATTGGCTGGCCGTCGATACGTTTGATCTTAATCATGAACCACGCAAACAGTAGCGTCATAAACGGACTTAGCAGATTAAAGAAACAAAAGAAAAAATAGGTCGGCGTCGCAATACCGAGCACCGCCGCATGATAGGCGCCACACGTGTTCCAAGGCACCAATACGGAGGTCACCGTGCCTGTGTCTTCTAAGGTACGACTCAGGTTTTCCGAGGCATAGCCTTTTTCTTTATACAATCCAGCGTACATGCGCCCCGGTAACGCGACGGCGATGTACTGATCTGACGTGCTAACGTTAGTCACTAAGCAAGTGCCGGTGGTGCATGCGACCAAGCTGAAAAAGCCTTTCGCCAAACGTCTCACCGAATCCATGATGCGCTCTAGCATTCCAGAGGCTTCCATGACGCCGCCAAAAGACATTGCCGCTAAAATCAGCCAAACCGTGCCTAGCATCCCGTACATACCGCCGGAACTAAACAAGTCATTCAATTGTGGGTTAGATGTTTGAATCTCAACACCGGCGAACAACGTGCCCATGACCAATCTATATAAGGGAAAAGACTCATCGGTTTGTATTATCTCGGCGAGTAATTCTTGCTGAAATATCAGGGCGCAAATAGCACCGACGATAACACCAACAAAAAGTGCCGGAATTGCCTCAACCTTCTTTATGATCAACCCGAGTGTGATTGCAGGTGGTAATAGTAACCACAAGGTAACATTGAAGCGCTGATCGATGGCATTGAGCACCGTGGTTACGTCAACCGCGCTAGACGAGGTCTCGAGGTTTAAGCCGATGATCGTAAACAGAATCAAACTGATAATCATTGACGGGCCGGTGGTCATTAACAAATAGCGAATGTGATCGAATAAAGGTGTTTCAGTCACCGCTGCGGCCAGATTTGTTGTGTCTGACAGCGGCGATATTTTATCGCCAAAGTACGAGCCGGAAATAATCGCCCCGCCGATTAAACCATCAGGAATGCCAAGCGCCCGGCCAACACCGACCATCGCCACACCAATGGTTGCGGCGGTAGACCACGAACTGCCGCTAACAACGGAGGTCAGTGCGCAGGCAATACAGCACGCCACCAGAAAAATTGTGGGGTTTAATAATTTGACACCGTAGTAAACCAACACGGGAACCGTACCGCAAAGCAACCAAATGCTCGCCAAAGAGCCTACCAACAATAAGATTAGTATCGATGGCATGGCATTACCGATGGTTGATACCACGCTGGCTTGTTGCGTCGCCCAACGCACACCTCGCCACATACCGATGGCTGATGCGAAGCCAGTCACCAATAAAATGATCATCTGGCTAGAACCACTTAGCGCGTCGTCACCATAAACATAGAGCACATTCCAAGTAAGGGCCACAACAAGCACAATAATCGGCAATAAAGCTAAGCCCATTGGCATTTTCGATTGCGGGGACGATGGAGAAACAGAGTGATCGGTCATTCGGGGTTCAAGCCGGTTTGTCTAAATTAGCGAAACATAATAACCAAGGCTTAAAGCCAAGGCCTAGCGATTATTTACATTTATTTTGGCGCACGCGACGTGATTTTATAAAAACCGAGCCAATTCCTCGTTGCGTGTCCCTTTTCAACATACATTTTCGCTTGTTGGTCTCTCAAAAAGCGCGTAGCATTAGCGCCAGGTGGTTTTTATACAACGTTGTGTGGGTTTCTTGCAACACTTGCAGTTAGCCACTCACCGCCTACCCCACAAAAAAAATTATTACCTTACACAGTCAACGTGAATTTGGTTCGTTCACAGGAGAGAAGCTTATGACAAACTTTCAACCTAAGTTAATTGCGGTTGCGGTCGCGTTAGCAACGATGGGCAGCGTATCCGCGCCTTCGTTTGCACAGACAGAAGAAGCGATTGAAGAAATCGTAACCATTGGTACTCGACGTGAAGCGCGTTCAGCATCGGACACAATCGCACCAGTAGATGTGATCAGCGCAAATGATCTTAAAGACCAAGCTGGCACAGACATCTCAGACCTGATCAGAACGGTTGTTCCGTCTTATCAAGTAAACACCCAGCCTATCTCTGATGCGGCCACATTGGTCCGCCCTGCAAACCTTCGTGGTTTGTCACCAGATAACACGCTGGTCCTGCTTAACGGCAAACGTCGCCATCGTGCAGCGGTAATCTCATTCTTAGGCGGTGGTATCTCAGACGGAGCACACGGCCCTGATATCGGCGTTTTCCCAACTATCGGCTTGAAGCAAGTCGAAGTATTGCGCGACGGTGCATCATCTCAGTACGGTGCTGATGCGATCGCTGGCGTAATGAACTTTACTCTTCGCGACGACGCCGAAGGTGGTTCAATTGAAGTTAAGTGGGGCTCTACTTATGAAGGCGATGGCGACAATATGCGCATTGGCCTTAACCAAGGCTTTGCTCTTGGCGAAGACGGCTTCTTAAATATTTCAGCTGAATTCGCTGAGAGTGACGGCACCTTCCGTTCTGTTCAACGTGATGACGCAGCGGCACTAATCGCAGCGGGGAACACTGCCGTAGCAAGCCGTGCGGTGAACACCATCACCGACGAAGTTGTACAATACTGGGGCGCACCAGAAGTAAACGACGATATTAAATTGTTCGTGAACTCAGCGTTCAAAATCAGTGAAAGCGCTGAAGGTTACGCGTTTGGTAACTATGCTGAGCGTAATGTCGAAGGCGGTTTCTTCTTCCGTAACCCAACTAACCGAGGCGGCGTATTTGCTGGCCCAGAAGTGAATGCCGTCACTGGCGCGGCGATGGACGGCGGCGTAGCGTCTGTACTTGTTGGTGACTTGTCTGGTGACACTGCAGGCGATTGCCCAGCGGGTATCCCATTGACTGCTGGCGGTGGCTTATTGCCTGACCCAACTGTGTTGGCCCAAGTGAGCGCTGACGCGAACTGCTTTTCATTCGTTGAGCTTTTTCCAGGTGGCTTCACGCCACGCTTTGGTGGTGATCTAGAAGACACCAGCTTGGTATTAGGCGTTCGCGGTGAGCTAGCAAATGGTTTAGCGTATGACGTGAGTGTTGGCTATGGTCAAAACGAAGCAGCGTTCTTTATTCGCAATACTATTAACGCAAGCTTAGGCCCAAACACACCAACTTCATTTAACCCGGGCACCTACACGCAAACGGACACGAACTTCAACATTGATTTGAATTACGCGCTTCCAGTTTCTGGCTTTGCGTCTGATTTAAATATCGCTGGTGGTTTTGAATACCGCGAAGAAGAGTTCGACATTCAAGCCGGAGACCCAGCGTCTTTTGAAATTGGTCCGCTAGCAGCAGCGTCTTCAGCGTTCCCCACGGGCCAAGGTTTCTCGTCTAGCTCGAATGGTTTCGGCGGTTTCACGCAAAGCACTAACGACACGCAAGACAATATTGCTCTTTACGTTGACTTAGAAGCTGACGTGACCGACGCAGTGACCCTGCAAGCAGCGGTTCGCTACGAAGATTTCAATACCTTTGGCGACACCACTAACTTCAAGTTAGGCGGTTTATTCCGAGCGACTGATACAACTGTTTTCCGCGCAACCTACTCAACCGGTTTCCACGCGCCGACAACGGGCCAAGCGAACGTAACTAACGTTACTACGCAAGCCGTTGGTGGTGTTTTGGTTGACCAAGGCACGTTGCCACTGAGTTCATCTGCCGGTCAGTTCGTGAACAACGAATTAGGTGGTCGTTTTACCTTAGGCCCAGAAGACGCAACCAATATCTCAATTGGTGCGGGTTTCGAGCTTGGTTCAGTCAGTTTCACAGTTGACTATTTCAATATTGAAGTGGACGATCGTATCGCGATTACCGACCAGCAAGACTTCCGAGGTTTGTTAACGGGTGTTGCTGCGCGCAACGGCATTGCGATTACTGACGGAGCCCAAACAAGTCAAATCTTGAATTCTTTGAATGCGGCGGGTGTACTAAATTCGGCTGACTTCGCAGGTTCAGAAGACTTGGTGTCATTCGGTTTCTTCGCTAACGATTTCGATACCAAAACTCAAGGCATCGACGTTGTTGCAAGCACACCGCTTGACCTTGGTAGTGGCTCTACAACCTTGTCATTGGCACTCAACTACACCGACACCGAAGTAACACGTCGTGGTAACTTGAGTAATACTCGCCTACGTCAACTTGAAGAGAACCTTCCAAACGTGAAGGGCAACTTAATGTTGCGCCACAACGCTGACAACTGGCGTGCACTTGCACGCGTGAATTACCACAGTGATTATTTCGAAGCTCACTTAGACGATGGCACATTGCCGATCGACGCGAGCAGCGAAATCACAGTTGACGTTGAATACGGTTATAACTTTAGCGACAAGATCGAAGTCGTCGCTGGTGTTGCCAACCTATTTGACGCCCTCCCTGACGAAAACGAATTCCGCGGCATTGTAGGCTCACGCTTCCCTGCAACAGCGCCATTCGGTTTCGCTGGTGGTCAATACTATTTGCGCGCTAAGTATGATTTCTAATCTTTAGTAGTCATGCAGTAAATTAAATAGCCGCAGCGTGTCTGCGGCTATTTTTTTGCCTATCGTTTCTCGCGACTCTTTACTTAATAGAGTTGGCAATTGAGTAATTCAAAGGTTAAGTGAGTCGGAATCGTACGCGATTTCCGATATAGTCAGTCAATTGTATCAAGCGCGAGCTCTATGGCTCGCATTTCAGCATTTCATCTAACAACTCGCTAAGAATAAAACTATGGAATCAATCGTCGGCGCAATTAACAACGTAGTGTGGGGCACATGGGGCCTTTCGGTCTTTCCCGTTCTGGTCATACTCTGCCTGCTCGCAGGTTTGTTCTACACAGTGCAAACGCGCTTCGTTCAAATTCGGCTGTTTTCTGAGATGGTGCGCTTGCTAAAATCCAATAAAAGCTCAGCGCAAGGTATATCCTCGTTCCAAGCCTTAACCGTGTCGCTGTCTGGCCGAGTCGGTACCGGCAACATCGCCGGCGTCGCAACCGCCATTGGCTTTGGCGGTCCGGGAGCCATATTTTGGATGTGGTTGGTCGCTATTCTCGGCGCAGCCACTGCCTATATCGAGGCTACGTTAGGTCAAATCTACAAGGAGACTGACGTAGAAACGGGTGAATATCGAGGTGGGCCAGCGTTCTACATCGAGCGCGCAATGGGGCAAAGGTGGTATGCATGGATATTCGCAATCGCCACCATCATCGCCTGCGGCTTACTACTACCTACGGTGCAATCTAACGCGATCGGCGGCGCAGTCGCGCAAACCATTGGTGAAGGTACTAACATTACTACATCAATGGGTGTCTTCAGCTCCACTAAGATCATCACCGGTCTAATCATTATTACCATGCTAGGGTTCATTATTTTTGGTGGTGTTAAACGTATCGCAAATTTTGCGCAAGTCGTTGTTCCGTTTATGGCGTTGGCATATATCCTGACAGCACTGACCATTATCGGCCTAAATATCGATCAACTACCGCGCATCATCGGCATGATTTTTAACGATGCTTTTACCCCAATGGCGGGGCTAGGCGCAGCGATCGGATTGGGCGTTAAGCGCGGTGTTTACTCCAACGAAGCTGGTCAAGGTACGGCTCCACACGCGGCGGCGGCCGCCGAAGTCGACCACCCGGCACAACAAGGCTTGGTGCAATCGTTCTCGATTTATATCGACACCCTGTTCATCTGTACCGCGACTGCCTTCATGATTTTGATCACCGGCATGTTCAATGTCGGCTCAGCCGAGGCCGGCTTTCATGTTCAAAATATCGCCGCAAATATCTCCGCCGAGGGCCCAGCCTTCACGCAAATGGCAATTGAGAGCGTCATGCCCGGTATCGGCAACCCGTTTATTGCAATCGCACTCTTCTTTTTCTCATTCACCACACTGCTGGCGTATTACTACATTGCAGAAAGCAACGTCGCTTATATCCGACGTTCAGTGAAAATACCGGGCGCCATACTGCTACTAAAAATCGTCCTCATTGCCGCGGTGTTCTTTGGTGCGGTGATCAAAGCTAAAATCGTATGGGATTTAGGCGACATAGGCTTAGGCATTATGGCGTGGGTCAATATCATTGCGATACTGATCATCTTCTTTATGGGCCGGCCCGCAATGCGCGCTTTGAAAGACTATGAAGCACAGCGTAAAGCTGGGGTGAAGAAATACACATTTGACCCGGTCAAATTAGGAATTAAAAACGCGCATTTTTGGGAAAATAAATAGAAGTTGGCGTAACTCAAATACCAGCGCTCAAAAAAAGGACCACCGACCACGGTATGTCAGCGCTTCATTTCTTTTACCTACTAGGAAGAAATGAAGACCCTCACGGGCGAGGGGCAAACTACACACAAATAAAGTTTATGGTCACAAGCGCAACCCGAACGTTAAATGCAGCTTTTCGGTTGCGCTCAAAACGACGAGGACAGGTACTTAGCCCCTACCCGTCATCAAGTAAACGTCGCAAGTCAGCAATCGCTGAGTTGGCGCGTGCAATGTACGAGCTCATTACGAGGGAATGATTCGCGAACATCCCCATGCCTTTGCCGTTCAGAATCATTGGACTGCTGACATTTTGCTGCGTTGCTTCAAGTTCTTTGATCACTTGACGTAAAGTGGGTATTGCATTTTTATCTCGCAGCACCGGTCCAAAATCAACTTCGGCAGCGCGCAAGAAATGAATAAGTGCCCATGAGGTGCCACGTGCTTCGTAAAAATTATCATCAATTTTAAACCACGACGTTTCGGCTACTACCTCTGACGCGGAAGCCGTCGATTGGCGAGCATTCTTATCGCCTGCGAGGTCAGTATTAATACGAGTTTGTGCTCGCGCCTTGCTCAAGCGTTGAGATAAAGAGCCTAGGCGTTTTTCTACCAGGCTTAGCCATTCGTTTAAGTTGTCTGCTCGAGCATAAAATTGGGCATTTTGCTGTGACTTATCTTGCAAGCGGTCTAAGTATTTACGCATCGCGTCGATACCTTCTTGATACTCGCCTTCCGCTGACGGAAATAACCATGCGGTGCTGTCAACGTTAAATTTTGGCTCGGCTACTTCTAAATCTGGATCAGCTTCTGACTGAGTCTGCGAACGGCTATAGTCATTGCGCATGGCTTTGGCTAAATCGCGGATCTGCTGCAGTACGCCGAACTCCCAGTTAGGAATATTGTCCAGCGTCACACTGGGAGGCGTTACGTCGTTGGAAAGATAGCCGCCACGCTTGTTTAACAAGGTTTCAGTTGCGTTTATCAGCACCGATGTGGTGGCTACGCCGATGGTTGGCAATGTCCCTTCGACTGGTGTAACAATCGCGATTTCGTCCGGTTCTTCGCTCCAATACCAGCCCAATGCTAAGAACAAGAGGAGAATGACAACAGGTGCGATAACCCACGGCTTGCGAAGAAATTCCATAATGGACCCCATAGTAAAAGAGAGGCGAGGTCTTAACCCCGCCGATATACGTCTTAAAATAGGACTTTATGTGGATTTTGCAAGATAAACGCCGTGTTTATTCCGGTTTTATTTACCGCTTACCGCTTTGCACAAGGCACTAATGGCCGCCCAATCTTCGGCTGCGACTAATTTACTTGGCGCAAGCCAACTGCCGCCTACGCACATTACGTTTGGCAAGGCTAAGAAGTCTTGGTAATTATCGACACTCACGCCGCCTGTCGGGCAAAACTGGACCTCAGAAAACGGCCCATTAAATGCTTTTAGAGCACCGACACCACCGACTACGGTGGCCGGAAACAATTTGCATTCGCTTAGTCCATACTCCAGTGCAAGCATTACCTCCGACGCGGTGCCTACACCTGGCAAGTACGCAACACCTTGCTGCTGTGCAGCTTGCAACAAGCTTTCGGTGATGCCTGGGCTAATTACGCCATCAACGCCCGCCTCGACTACCGCAAGCATTTGCGACGCCACATTAACCGTTCCGGCAAGGACCACCATTTCTGGAAAGTTCTTTTTTATCACCTCAATTGCTGTAACACCGTAGCTGTTGCGCAAGGTGATTTCGATGACGTTAATTCCGCCGTCAAGTAGTGCTTGAGCCAGCCCCATAGCCTGGCCTTCGTTTTCAATAACAACCACCGGAACAACCTTTTGGTCGCCCAACATCTCAGAGACACGCTTAGGGCTGGTTGCCCGTAGGCCATGTAGTTTACTTTCTAAATTCATTGTTATTTTGCTCTTGGTTTAATTCTTGATAATCTATCCGGACTTTTCGAGTAGCGACTTAAATAAAAGAAGCTCCGTCGGTTGATTCGCCAACGACTGAACGCATTTTTTCAAACAAACCTCGACCTAGGGTCATCGGCGTATCGGGTAGTTGCGCGGGTTCGCGTTTCAACAATTCCTGTTCACTAAGTAACGACGCGAGTTCGCCGGTGTGGCAATCGATTCGCAGCACATCACCTTCTTGCAAATAAGCCAATAAGCCGCCTTTTTTAGCTTCCGGGCTAACATGCATCGCAGTCAAAACCTTACCGGAAGCGCCTGACATACGCCCATCTGTGACTAAGGCCACGTTAAAACCACGGTCTTGCAAAATTCCAAGGTAAGGGGTTAGCTTATGCAGTTCAGGCATGCCGTTTGCTGCCGGACCTTGAAATCGCACCACGGAGACGTGATTACAGTCGAGCTCACCCGCATCAAAGGCCGCTTTAAGAGCGTCTTGCGTTTCAAAAATTTTGCACGGTGCCTCGATGACTTGATACCGCTCATCCACCGCAGAAATTTTAACCACTCCCGTACCTAGATTGCCGTGTACTGTACGCATTCCACCTTCCGGTGCAAACGGTGCTGCGGCAGTCGCCAATATGGTGTCGTCGCCACTGTCAATAATCGGATCGCCCCACGCGATTGACTTGTCTGCTTGCAGACTCGGCTTGCGAGTATAGGCGTCTAAGCCTTCGCCCATTACATTCACTACATCCTCATTGAGTAGGTCGATAGACCGTAATTGATTAACCAAATACGGCAGACCACCTGCGTGCTCAAAGTGATTTACATCGGCTTGACCATTCGGATAGACGCGTGCCAACAATGGTGTAAGGCGTGAAATCTCATCCATGTCTTGCCACGTAATACGCACCCCTGCCGCGGCCGCCATAGCCACCAAATGCAGCGTAAGATTGGTCGAGCCACCGGTTGTCATCATCATCACCATGGCGTTGACGATAGATTTCTCAGTGATTACCTCGGCCAATGGACGATAATTGGAGCCCTTGCTTGTTTGGTCAAGCAGTTTACGTACCGACTCACGTGTGAGCTCGGTGCGCAATGGCGTACCTGGGTTCACAAACGAGGTGCCCGCGAGCTGCACACCAAGCGCTTCCATCAAGGTTTGGTTGGTGTTAGCCGTGCCATAAAATGTGCATGTTCCCGCACTGTGGTAAGACGCTGATTCACTTTCAAGCAGTGTCGCTTTGTCGATTTCTCCCGTCGCAAACTTCTGCCGAGCCAAGGCCTTTTCTTTATTCGGAATACCCGACGGCATAGGCCCTGCTGGCACAAACATGGCTGGCAAATGACCAAACTGCAGAGCGCCAATAATGAGACCCGGCACAATCTTATCGCACACCCCCAGACACAGGATGCCGTCATAAACATCATGCGAGAGCGAAACCGCTGTCGCAAGCGCAATCACGTCGCGACTAAATAGGCTCATCTCCATGCCAGGTTGACCCTGGGTTACGCCATCGCACATCGCCGGAACGCCGCCCGCAACTTGTGCAGTCGCGCCCATATCACGCGCGGTGAGCTTAATTATGTTGGGGTATTGCGCAAAGGGCTGATGGGCCGACAACATGTCGTTGTAGGCCGTGACAATACCGATATTGGCACCCTGGCCTGCGGGAATCGCTTTTTTATCCGCGTCGGATTCTGCCGCGACCACATGCGCCCAATTGCTGCAAGACAAGCGATCAGGTGCGGGCGGCGCATTACGCATTTCGTCAATCATCGCTAGATATTCGGCTCGGCTAGCCTTGCTACGCTCGATGATCCGGTTTGTGATTTTTTGAATGCTCATAAGTACTTGTGTTGAATAGTAGCGGTTATCTAAGTAGTGACGGATATAGAGGCCATTAGGTGCTGAAAAATGACCGGCTTAATAAGCAAATAGGTTAGTTAGTCGGCGTAATACACGTCGAGCGCAATACGGTCTTGAAACATCGCGCTACGTATCGGTAGCTCGGTGACGTCTCCGCCGCTTGCCGCGCGCTCAAAAACCGCTTGTTTGGCAACGCCAGTAAAATGCAGTGCGAGAAAACCCGTGTTTAATAACATAGGTAAACTCCAGGTAACGCGCGCTACCTGAGTACTTGGTGAGTGACATGTCTTAAGCGGCTCTGCGGCATCCACATTTAGCAGATCAGCAATATTCTCAGCGTCGGGGAAAAACGACGCAGTGTGGCCATCGCCCCCCATGCCTAGAATCACCACGTCAAATGCGCGCGGCTGCTTTGTCGATGAACCCGTTAATTGGCAGTAGTCACTCAACACGAAGTCAAGCGATGCGCCCACCGACTCGGCAATATGGTACAAGGGTGCAAAGCGCACGCTATCAGGCAAATCTTTAAGCAGGTACTCATTCATAAATGCAGCGTTTGATAGGTCATGCGACTCATCAACCCAGCGTTCATCAACTAAAGTAATGACGACCTTTGACCAGTCAAGATCATGGTCAACTAAGGCCTCAAATAAAGGCTTAGGCGTCGAACCACCAGAAAGCGCCAGCACCGCCGAGCCCTTCTCTGCAATAGCGGCGTTAAGGCGCATTACGACTTCGCCGGCCAAATTTTCAGCTAAGCTAGTTGGGTCTGCGCCTTGATGCCAAGTGTAATTTGCGTTCATTAATTAACCCGAGAAATCCTGCCAACGACGGCCATCTTTAATCAACAGACCAAGCGCGTCGTCAGGGCCGGTAGACCCGGCTTTGTATTTTTGTGGAACCTGATTGACTCGCTCCCAGCCATCGATCATTCCATCAACCCAGCTCCAAGCGCCACGCAGCTCATCTGAACGCATAAATAGGGTTTGGTCACCGCGAGTGACATCAAGCAACAAGCGCTCGTAGGCGCTTGGACTGCGATGATCTTCAAAGGCCTCTTCAAATGATAGGTTTAAACCAACGTGTTGCAACTTGGTGCCTTCACTTAAACCCGGCACCTTGTTCATCATTTTCATTTCAATGCCTTCGTTTGGTTGCAGACGAATCACCAATTGATTGTTATTGATCGCGTTCGGGTCCACGTCGATAAACTTGAAAATCACCGGCTTAAATTGAATCACTATTTCAGAATAGCGTTCGGCCATACGTTTGCCGGTGCGCAAATAAAACGGCACGCCCTGCCAGCGATTATTTTCAATTTCGGCTTTAATCGCAACGAAAGTCTCGGTTGTGGACGTATCCTGAGCGTCTTTTTCCTGCATGTAACCCGGCACCAATTCATGGTTAACCGAGCCCTCGACGTATTGCCCACGAACTGTATGAGTTTGAACGCTCGCGCTATCGATAGGCTTTAAGCAGCGAATAATTTTGAGCTTCTCGTCGCGAATATCATCGGCCTTATTGCGTGCCGGAAACTCCATCGCGACTAGACACACCAACTGTAATAGATGGTTTTGCACCATGTCTCGCAAGGCGCCAGATTCATTGTAATAATTCCAACGACCGCCGGCACCGACACTTTCAGCTACGGTGATTTGCACATGGTCGATATAGGTTCGGTTCCACAACGGTTCGAAAAAGATATTGGCAAACCGCAAGGCCAGTAAATTTTGCACCGTTTCCTTACCCAAGTAATGATCAATACGATAAATCTGATGCTCTTCGAAGGTCTCAAATAGCGTGTCGTTAATCACATTAAATGACGCTAACGATTCGCCTAAGGGCTTTTCAACCACCAAGCGCGTAGATTCGGTAACAACGCCAGCCGCGCCCATCGCTTTACAAATTGGAGCGAAAATTGACGGCGGAGTTGAGAGGTAAAACACGATTTCTTCTGGGCCCATCTCTTCTTGCAAACGCTGTATGTCGTTTGGTGAAGTAGCATCGCCCACGAAATGCATAACTCGTTCGCAAAACGTCGACCATGTTTGATCGTCAACTTCCTTGACATACTCGCTGCCCTCGGCCCACTTACGCATATTCTTTTTAAAAGAATCCTCAGTGAAGTTGCCGCGACCAAAGCCAACCACTTTAGTACAGTCGGCCAGTAAATTTTCGCGATGCAAACTATACAGCGCGGGGTACAACTTGCGAAACGCTAAGTCGCCTTCTCCACCAACAATGACAATGTTGCATATTTTAAGCATTCGAGTGCGTTACTCCCATCTGTGATCCATAACTGAACGATTCATTAAAGCAGCCCACTTATGTAATTTATTTACATATTTTATTGAAAATGTTAGATTATTTCAAATTAAATGTTGTTTTATTACATCACAAGACCGATTGAGTGTGTCAATCTGACTAACGATGCTCGTACTCTCAAGGGTACACTAATAGCGCAATAGTGCAGCGAAACATAAATACCAATGACCGAGCCTTCTATCTTAATCGCCGACATCGGCGGCACCAACGCGCGCTTTGCGCTGGGCGGCGACGCACCTCAGTTTTTTCATCACGCACAAACTCTCGAGGCAGTTGAATTCGAAAACGTTATCGATGCGATAGACACCTATTTACGTTCACACAACATACAACAGGTCAGCGCAATAAGCCTTGCTGTGGCAGGCCCTATCCGAGACGGTAAAGTTAGCTTTCCCAACAACCATTGGTCGATTGACAGCGACGCGCTTGTTGCACGTTATCAAACCGAACAAGTTTCGTTGTTAAACGATTGGGAGGCAATCTCGTACAGTCTCAGCGGTCTAAATGATAGCAGCGCAGCCGGTAATGACCTTATCGATATCGGCGGGGCGTGGCCCAGACTACCAGACAACGACTACACCTTGGGCGCATTAGGCCCAGGCAGTGGTTTAGGCATGTCCGGCCTGTTGCGTCGTGACGGCAAACTGATTCCGTTGGTTACCGAAGGCGGCCACGCCGGCTTCTCACCAGAGAATCAATTGCAAGGCGAAATTCTAAATTACTTACATCAAAAATTTGACGACCGCATTTCGCGCGAGCGACTATTGTCAGGCCCAGGTCTAGTGAATATTCACGAAGCACTGTGTGAAATTCATGGACAAGAAAACCCAGGTCTAATCGCAGCGGATATTGCGGTTGCCGGCATTAACAAAACCGACCCAATTTGCGAAGAAACTTTCGACTTATTTTTCGAGGTGCTTGGGCAAGTGGCAGGCGACATCGCGTTGGCCTTAGGTGCCGACGATGGCATTTTCATCGGCGGCGGCATATGCCAACGTTACCCAACCCAGTTAGCCGAGAGTAAGTTTCGCAAAGGCTTTGAAAACAAGGGACGTCATAGCCACTTAATGAAAGACATACCCACTTGGTTAATCACTCACAAAAACCCTGGGTTATTAGGCGCCAGCGTTTTCGCACGCTCGAAAATGCCTCGCTAAAGCGGCTCGGCAAGGCACCCGCAAACTTGGCCGTCTTCAAGCGCACTGGTGGCTGCGTGTAACCTTAATATTGAAGTCAAACCCAGCCTACTTGGCGCACATAATTCAAAATAAAAATAGCATCCATGCTAGCAACACGTCCATTCCACGAAAACTAGACGGATCAAAACTCAACTCGACCCGTAGAACTATTAACAATAATTAGCTGGCTTTTGACAGAGCCATACCTGCGCCCAACTCGGCCATGCGAGCAGCGGTATCAATCATGCGATTTGAGAAGCCCCACTCATTGTCGTACCAAGCCAAAATTTTGACCATGTCGCCAAACACGCGAGTTTGCGTAACATCAGCAATACTCGACGCGGGGTTATGATTAAAGTCACTTGAGACCAGCGGCAAAGTATTAATTTTGAACACGCCGCCTTTCGTCTGTTCCGCCGCTTTTTCTAGCACCGCATTGACTTCTTCAACGCTGGTTTCGCGACCAACATTTACTGTCAAATCCAACAACGAGACATTTAACGTAGGTACTCGCACCGACAAGCCGTCAAGCTTACCGGCCAACTCTGGTACCACTAAACCAATGGCTGCAGCAGCACCCGTTTTCGATGGGATCATAGAATGAGCCGCTGCACGTGCTCGACGTAAATCCGTGTGATACACATCGTTCAAACGCTGATCATTGGTGTAAGCGTGAACCGTATTAGCTAAGCCTTTATCGATACCAAATTCATCGTGCAATGCTTTAGCGATTGGCGCCAAGCAATTAGTAGTGCACGACGCATTCGATACCAATACGTCGTTGGCGGTTAGCACATCGTCATTAACCCCATAAACGACGGTTGCATCCAAGTTTTTGCCCGGCGCTGAGACAAGCACTTTCTTTGCACCTGCGTCAATGTGCGCTCCGGCACTTTCGCGTGTGGTAAACAAACCCGTGCACTCAAGTACTAAGTCTATTTCCATTTCGCCCCACGGTAAGTCGGCGGGGTTACGTTCCGACAATACTTTGATGCGGTCACCTGCCACCACTAAAGAATCGCCATCGACACTGACATCTTTGGCAAACTCGCCATGCACCGTATCGTATTTCAGCAAGTGAGCATTAATCGCGGCTTCGCCTAAATCATTAATAGCGACAACCTGAAGCTGCTCATGCGTGTTGTACTCATACATCGCGCGCAGGACGTTACGACCGATGCGCCCAAAACCATTAATAGCTACTTTAACCATTTCATCACCTACAAAATCTTTGAGAGTTCGCGCTCAGCAAAGGGCCCAACCGCGGGTCTGTAAGCACGAAATTATTGGATTAAAGATTACCATAAAATGTAATTTAATTTCAAACAAATGCAATTAAATCGAATTTAATGTAAGCAAGCTACATTTAATCGATATTTGACTGATAAATAAGATAATCCCAGAAACCCCTTTGGCTTCTACTCTTTTGGCCACTCGCCTATGAAAAACCTGAATTTAATTCGCCTTACTAACATATTCAGCTATTATTGAAACTAAATTACAAAAATAGAAATAGTGTAATTTTAGATTCCGACGGAGTAACACATGCACGCACAAGCCTCCTTACTGCAACTGATGAGCAGCGATCAAGTGAAGCTGAGTAAATCAGATAAAAAGCTTGCGGCCATCATTCGTGATCAACCCGGTGCGGTTATCCATAAGTCGATTGCCTCGCTGGCGACTCAAGCCGAGGTCAGTGAACCAACAGTAAATCGCTTCTGCCACAAAATGGGCTGCGATGGTTATCCCGATTTTAAACTTCGCCTGGCGCAAGAAATATCGTCCAATGGCCGTTTATTCGTTGATAATTTAGAGCGCGATGATGACACCAGCATGGTGATCAGCAAGATTCTAAACGCGATCCAAGGCAGTATTCAATCACTAGGCAACAGCATTCACTCCGAATCACTCGATGCGGCGGCCAACGCCATCACCACTTGCAAAACAGTTAATTTTTTTGGCATGGGCGCCTCGAGCTCAGTGGCGCTCGACGCACAACATAAATTCTTCCGTTTTGGCATGCCCGTCATTGCTCACACCGACTTTATTAATCAACGCATGATGTGCTCGATGCTCGACAAAGAGGATGTCGCCGTGTTCATCTCCTACACCGGGCGCACAGACGCGATGATCGTTAACGCTGAGCTAGCACGCCAATCCGGCGCAACAATCATCGGTATTACCGCACAAGGCTCTTTGCTTTCAGACCAATGCGACTTTGTATTGAATGCGGTAACCGCAGAGGACACTGACCTCTTCACGCCGATGACCTCGCGTATCATCCACTTAGCGGTGGTCGATATGCTCGCAACCTCGGTCGCGCTTAAACTTGGCGAGGCCGTAGAAGACAATATCAAAGCAATCAAAAAGAACCTCGCGGCCACCCGCACTGACCGCTACTAAGCTTTTTTACTTTCTAACTAGACAACCCTGTTACCGGCTTAGAGATTATGAGCTTAGAAAATATCCGCATCGTACTCGTGCGCACCTTTCACCCCGGCAATATAGGCTCGGCCGCACGCTCGATAAAGACGATGGGCCTAAGCGATTTATGCTTGGTTTCGCCGAAAAACTACCCGGCTGACGATGCAACTAAAATGGCCGCAGGCGCCAGCGATCTTCTCGAATGTGCGACCGTAACAGGCTCACTTGCAGAGGCTATAAAAGACTGCACTGCAGTCGTCGCTAGCACAGCACGACCAAGAGGCTATGATTTGCCAGAATTGGGCCCACAAGCGGCGGCTGAGCTGCTAGTTGATGCCGCGAAAACGGCGCCCGTCGCACTTTTGTTTGGCCCCGAGCGCATGGGCCTACACAACGACGATATCCAATATGCAAAATACCGCGTGACTATTCCGGCGAACCCCGACTATAACTCGCTGAACATGGCAGCCGCAGTACAAACGCTGAGTTACGAGATCTATAAAGCCGCAGGTGCGCGGGCGGGCGGTCCGTCGAAAGCCAAAGAGCTCCCAACGTCGGAGCAAGTCGAGTATTTTTATCAACACCTTGAAACCGTATTAAAAGAGGTTTCGTTTCTGCGCCCTCACCAAGGCGAAACATTGCAACGCTTACGCCAACTTTATACTCGTGCTGAATTAGATGTCACTGAACTCAGTATTTTACGCGGCATTCTAAGCGCCACGCAAAAGACGCTACGTGGAGAGAAAAAGCCTTGAAATTGGCTATTTAGCGTGTTCTATAAATGTCTCAGCCTAAAAACTATGCCATTTAGGGGATACAAAAGCCCAGCTCGACTTGCTAAACTACGCCTCTTATTTGAAAACTCTGATGGGAATCAAAGAATATGAAATTATTTAAAGTTGTTAGCTTGGTACTACTTGCAAGTCTTTTCTCTCACGCTGCGTATGCCGAAAAGCCAACCATGGCGGTATTGGATTTTCGCAACTCAACGTCAGCTTATTGGTGGAGCACTAACGTGGGTCGCGAATTAAGCGGCATGTTGACCAACGAACTCGCTAGCGGCAAGAAATTCCGGATGATTGAACGCCAAAAATTAGCCTCGGTGCTCAGTGAGCAAGACTTGGCTGGTTCGGGGCGCGTTAGCGGTAGCTCAGCCGCACGCATGGGCAAAATGGTTGGCGCCCAGTACTTGGTTACTGCGACGGTTAGCTCGTTTGAGCAAAACGTAAATAACACTGGCGGCGGCGTATCCTTTAAAGGCGTTTCGCTAGGTGGAAAAAGCAAGAAAACCTATATTGCGGTAGATCTGCGAGTAGTCGATTCAACGACTGGCGAAATCGTTGACACCCGCACGGTTGAAGCGCGTTCTGGCGGCTTGGGCGTGAGCGTCGGTTTACGCCGCGGAGGTTTCGGTGGTGCACTCGCCAACGAAAAGAAAACTCCGGCAGGCAAAGCTATTCGCGCAGTTGTTGCGGAAATATCAGGTTACCTAGAATGCTCTATGGTAAAGAAAGGTAAGTGCTTGAAAAAATACGAAGCGAAAGAAGAAAAGCGCCGTAAAGGCCTGAGCAAGGGAATTTCTCTAGATTAAAGCCCTGCGATAGTTATCAAGTAAAAAGGCCTCGGATCGAGGCCTTTTTGCTGTCTGATTGATACTAAATCAGCCTCAAAATTTGCAAGTGGCTAGGCCTCGGCGACAATCGGGCGGCCCCATTTAGCGCGGATTTTTGCCTCATTTTTAGGGTCAATATTTACCTTGTTCAAATCACCGTTGATGTGCGGGATTGCCATCAAGGTCTTATCCATAAACTTAAACCAAAGCGGCGGAAAGTAAGCCAATATATACATTCCAAAATAGCCACTTGGCAGCTCCGGTAAATCGTCAAAACTGCGCAGGCTTTGATACGGCCGCGACGGGTTCGCATGATGATCTGAATGCCGTTCCAATTGAAACAATAGTAGATTACTAACCAGATGGTTCGCGTTCCATGAGTGATGAGGCTGGCAGCGCTCATACTTGCCATTTTCCTTCTTAGCTCGCAGCAAACCATAGTGTTCAATATAATTTGCACTGGTTAGCTGAAACCAAGCCATCGTGTTGTGCAACACAAAGAACAGCAACACGGGCCAACCCAATAGTAAAATCAGCCCGCCTTGATAAAGGATGGTTAGCGCGTACGACTGCAAAACGTGGTTGTCGACACTCCAGAACGCCTTACCTTGTCTAGTTAAACGCTTAGCCTCGGCCGCCCACCCACGCCGCGCCGCACCCGGTATCTCACGCACGGTAAAGCGGTATATAGACTCGCCCATGCGCGAACTGGCGGGGTCTTCGGGCGTGGCCACATCGCGATGATGGCCCAAATTGTGATCACTACAAAAATGCCCATAGCCCGTCACTGCTAATGCAATGCGCGATAGCAAACGCTCGAGCTTAGTGTTCTTATGCCCTATTTCATGCGCGGTATTAATGCTCAGTCCACTGTAGATTCCAATTATGATCGAAAAACCGATAACAATACCGATGCCCAAATCGTATGTGCCCACTAGCCATGCAGCTGCGATTACCGTGATGAAGTGCGCCGGAATTGCCAGCATCAGTAAGCGCTTATAATACGGGTCAGCGTCTAATTGCGGTACCAACTCCTCAGGCGGATTATGAGTGTCCGTTCCAATAAAATAGTCCAGTATCGGAATCAAGATAAACGCAATCTCTAATGGCACTATTAATAACCAGGCGTTCTCAGTCATCGCGTAGGTGGCTATCATCAGCACCGGGAAGAGCGACCAAAAAACAGCCATTAACCAATACCAACGTTTTCTATCTGTATATTGAATCAGACCCTTTTCGGCGTGATCTAAGGCGTAAGTTTGCATACATATCTCCAATTTATGACCCTACTTTACGTCAAAGTGCGACGTCGGTGGGTTTCATCAATTGACAATATACTTATCATTAAATGCCATATAAACTCAAACAGTGCCCTCCAACCTCTATCTTGCAACCACATATTTAAAGCTTCTCCGAGGCAATACCGCTCTATTAGCGCAGCTTAGTGAGGCATTTGGTGAGCGTTTTGAACGCGTTTTGGCTGATGACTTCATTCGCGGCGACGATATCCACACGGTTTTTTCCATTGCCGCTGAGCAAGGCTTAGATTCGTGGATACTGGAATTCGGCGACAAAATTTCGATCGCGAGTCATGGGCCACTCGGATTTGCAGTATTAAGTGCGCCAGACTTACATACCGCAATGCAGGTGTTGGTCGACTACACCGTTATTCGTTCATCGACGTATCGCTGCGAATTGCGTCACGACGGCAATCGCATGGAATTCGTGACGATTGACCAAACGGGTAATCCTCTGATTGGCCGCTGGTTAATAGAAGCCGACTTGTTCGTCACACAACGTTTGATTGAGGCGATAATGGCGCACCCGTTGGGCGATAATGCGGTGGTCCGCTTCGCCTACCCCAAGCCTAGCTACGCTGATAGACTGCAAGCATATTTAGGAGTTAGCTGCGAATTCGACGCTGAATCCAATTCGTTAAGCATACCGGCTTCGTGGTGTCGAATATCCTCGCCGTTATCTGACCCAGAAAGCTTCAACACAAACTTACAGAAATGTCGCGAACTGAAGTTTTCGCTCACCGATCAAAAAGACACGGCCGAAATGACCACCTTGGCCTTTAGTCGCTTTTTTGAGGCTCGCATATCTGGGCGAACGAAGGCCGGTGAGCTACCCAGGCTCACCCAACTTGCTCGCGACAATCATTGCTCGCCTCGGACTTTTGCCCGTAAACTCGAGCAACAAGAACAAAGTTACAAATCATTACTCGAAGCTTGTCGCCAAGACTATGCAAGACGTTTACTTAGCACAACGCATTACAGCATCGCCGACATTGCTGCGCTACTCGCGTATCAGGAGACCGCGAATTTTGTACGCGCCTTTAAAACATGGTTTGATATGCCGCCTGCGACTTGGCGACGACAACGTTCAATAACCCAGTGAGTAAACTAACCCCATCACCGCAGCTCCGTATCTGTTTAACCAAACTCAGCACTCGATTACGCGAGTGCTAATGACTAATAGACGACAGGCCACCGATAAATGACTGACTCTTTTAACCTAGACACCGACAAACTGCGAGCATATCTCGCCCAGCATCTTAACGGCTTTAACGGCCCGCTCAGCGCCGAGAAGTTTAGTGGAGGTCAATCTAACCCAACGTATCTGCTGACCGCCGCAAATCGACAATACGTTTTGCGCCGCAAGCCTCCTGGCAAACTACTGCCAGGGGCACACGCAGTTGATCGCGAATTTACGGTGTTGTCAGCACTTTACTCAACACCCCTGCCGGTCGCGCAAGCATTGCACTTATGCGACGACGACTCGGTTATTGGCAGTATGTTTTATGTGATGGAGTATATGCAGGGGCGAGTACTTTGGGACCCAAGCCTGCCAGGTGTATCAAAAAAGCAGCGCACGGCTATTTATCACGAAATGAATCGCGTGCTCACCGAACTGCACAAAGTAGACATAGACCAAGTAGGTTTGAGTGACTACGGCAAGAAAGGCAATTACTTCGCACGGCAAATACACACCTGGACCAAACAATACCGAGCCGCCGAAACGCAGGTAATTTCTGCCATGGAGACACTTATTGAGTGGTTGCCGAACAACCTACCCGACGATGACGGTCGCTATTCGATCACCCACGGCGATTTCCGTTTAGACAACCTGATGTTTCACCAAGCGCGTGACGAGGTGATCGCAGTACTAGACTGGGAGCTGTCGACAATCGGCCATCCATTTGCCGACCTGGCGTATCAATGCATGCAGTATTATATGCCACGCAGCAAAGGCCTACCGGGTTTAGCAGGCTGCGACTTGGTCCAACTGGGCATCCCGACTGAGCAAGAATATATCGACATGTATTGCCAACGTATGGGAATCGCCAGCATCCCTAATTGGCATTTTTACCTCGCCTTTAGCATGTTTCGCCTAGCGTCAATCTGTCAGGGTGTGGTGAAACGCGGACAGCTAGGTAATGCCTCGAGCGACAAAGCCAGCGATTACGAAAGTCTGATTGAACCCCTTGCAAATATCGCAATAGACCTCACCAAGACTAACAGTTCAAAGAATTAAGACGAAGATCAACTCACAGGAATTTTATGACCGATTTATTTTCGCCGTTCTCACTCGGCAACCTCACTCTCAGTAATCGGGTCCTAATGGCGCCAATGACTCGCAGCATGTCACCGGGCAACGTGCCGAATGAGAAGGTAGTTGAATATTATCGCCGCCGCGCCGCCGGCGGGGTTGGCTTAATCATTACCGAAGGCACCTGTGTCGGCCACAAGGCGGCGAGCGGCTACCCCGATGTGCCTATGTTCGCTGGCCCCGAGGCTTTAGAAGGTTGGCGCAACGTAGTCGCGGCGGTACACGCCGAGGGCGGTAAGATAGCACCGCAGTTATGGCACGTCGGCGGCATTCGCAAACCCGGCGTCGAACCGGGCGGCGATTTGCCCGGCTATAGCCCATCAGGCATGGCCTTTCCCGGTAAAGTCACCGGTCACGCGATGACCCAAGACGACATCGATGAAGCCATTGAGAGCTTTGTACAGGCAGCAGTCGATGCCGAAAAAATTGGCATGGACGCAATTGAAATTCATGGAGCTCACGGCTATCTGCTTGATCAATTTTTCTGGGCAGGAACAAACCACCGCGACGACCACTACGGTGGTAGTTTAGAGAACCGGACACGCTTCGCCTGCGAGATTGTAAAAGGCATTCGCGCTAAAGTTAGCCCCGACTTCCCGATTATCTTCCGGTTCTCGCAGTGGAAACAACAGGACTACAGCGCCAAACTCGCTGAGAACCCCGAACAACTGGCTGAATTTCTACGCTTTTTGGTCAACGCAGGCGTCGATATCTTCCATTGCTCTACGCGCCGCTTTTGGGAACCCGAGTTCGGTAACAGTGACCTAAACTTAGCGGGTTGGACTAAAAAGCTAACTGGCAAACCATGCGTAACCGTCGGCAGCGTCGGCCTAAACGCGGACTTTCTACCAGAAGCCGGCGATAAAGCCTTCAAGGACGCAGAAATAGCCAGTTTAGACAATTTGATACAACGCTTAGACGCTGAGGAGTTTGATCTAGTTGCCGTTGGCCGAGCCTTGATTGCTAACCCAGATTGGGCAAACAAAGTGAAAGCACAAAAAGCATCAGACTTAACGCCGTTTAACAAGTCAATGCTAATGCAGTTGGTTTAGCCGAGCCTTGCCTGACATCTAGCTAGAAAATGCCGCCCTAGAGCGTCGACTTTAGAATCGAGGTTCTATTTTCTAGGCAGATTGTCGGCTTTGTGACTCCCGCAACGAGAATCTGAGTTAGAATGTGTGCATGAAAAGAGTCGTATTTAATCGAAAAGGCGGCGTAGGTAAGTCCACGATTACCTGCAACTTAGCCGCCGTTGCCGCCAGCCGAGGCAAAAATGTCTTGGTTGTTGACCTTGACCCCCAAGCCAATACCACCAGCTATTTAGGCCACGATGGCAAAGATAATGTGGTCGGTATTGCTGAGTTCATGGAATCAACGATTACTCGAAATTATCGAGACTTCACCTCCGAAGACTATATTCGCAAAACACGCTTTGAAAACCTATCTCTAATCTCAGCAAGCTACTCGCTGATCGATTTAGAAGCGAAGCTTGAAGCTAAACATAAAATTTACAAGTTCCGTGACTTTCTCAATAACTTACACGAAGACTTCGACGAAGTTTATATTGATACTCCACCGGCGCTGAACTTTTTTACGCTGTCTGCGCTGATCGCCGCTGATCGCTGCGTATTGCCTTACGATTGCGATGTCTTCGCCCGTGACGCAATGGTCGACCTGATGGACGAGCTAGAAGAGATTGTTGAAGACCACAACCCTAGCCTTGAAATAGAAGGAGTCGTGGTAAACCAATTTCAGGCGCGCGCTAAACTGCCACAGCAAGCGGTTGATGAGCTCACAGATGCGAAATTCAAGGTACTCAAACCATTTATTTCATCCTCGGTAAAAGTAAAAGAATCGCACGCCTCGCATACGCCACTGATTTTCTTAGACCCCAAACACAAAGTAACGCTCGAGTTCGTCGAACTTTATCGAGCCTTAAGCCGAAAAAGAAGCAAGAAAAAATAAACCGCTAGACGGTAATCAAATGTGAAACATAGCCGCTGTTAGTTGCATCGTTTCCGAAATAAAAACAACATAGAACACGCTCAGATGTGAGCTTGTCTAACTTTATTCTCGCCCCGTACAAACTCATAAGAATCAACGCTTTTGACCGAGTCGGGACGAGAACAAACTCGTTAAAAGTATTATGTCAAAAGCTCTAGAACGCAAAATGGCCGAGGCCGAAACCTACGACGAATGGCAAGCTGCGGCTCAAGCCTACGACGAGCGTAATGGCTTACAAGGTTGGAAACAGTCCGAGAAGAGCCGTCGCTACGATTACGCGGCCATCCGTCGTCGCCTAGATGCCTTGCAAATTATGCGTCGAACCAATGACAACCATGGCTTACTATTTACCCTCAACGAGGGAATTCACGGTAATCTTGGCGGCATGGGCACCTCGGCGCTTTACCAAAAAGCTAAGTTTGGTACTAAGCAACTAGTGGTTGATTACGTTTCAGAGGTGTCGTCGGCACTCGAGCACCTCGCCAAACCTCGAGTAAAGGGCGTGAGTTTGCGTGAGAAAATCGACTTCTTTCACCGTGCGCACTTATGCTTTGGTCAGTCCGCATTGATGTTTAGCGGTTCGGGAACATTCTTGTTCTTTCATGTCGGCGTACTCAAGTCGTTGTGGGAACAAGACCTGGTTCCCGACGTAATATCAGGTTCTAGTGGTGGCGCTTTAATTGCAGCGGTCGCGGGTTCGCGCCGACGCGAAGATATTGGCGAAGTGTTTAGCCCCGAATTTCTTCAATTCGAAGATGATATAAAAGCAATTGTTCGCAACCTTGCACCCGGCAAAAAGCGCAACCTACGTAAAAACGATTTGGTAAAGATCATTGAACGCATCATTCCAGATGTAACCTTTGAAGAGGCTTATCAGATATCTGGCTTGAAGATTAATATTTCAATCACTCCGAATGAACGTCACCAACGGTCGCGTTTACTCAATGCCATCACATCGCCAAACGTGATGCTACGCGAAGCGGTTTTAGCAAGTTGCTGTATCCCAGGGGTCTTTCCACCAGTCTCGCTCGCGGCGCGCAATGTTAAAGGTGAGCGCGTACCCTATTTACCTTCGCGTAAGTGGGTTGATGGTTCTTTGAGTGACGACCTGCCGATGAAACGCTTGTCGCGTCTATATGGTGTTAATCACTTTATTGTCAGCCAAACCAATCCGCTCGTGTTGCCATTCTTGAGCGTCGAAAAACGTAAGAATACGGTATTGTCAACGGTGAGTGGCACGGCGCTAAAAACCATGAAAGATTGGGGTTTAGCGGCATCACACTTAATGCAAAAACCATTCAAGGAAGACTCATACATGCGCAAGCTTATCAGCGGCTATATTTCGCTGGTTTCGCAAACCTATACTGGCGATATCAATATTTTACCGCCCAAGCGCTTTCTTAGCCCCACCCAGGTATTAGCGGCGCGCAACACCGAGGAGGTCATGGAGTTATTGAACGAGGGCGAACGCTCGACGTGGCCTGCAATTGAACGCATTCGCATTCAAACCCATATTAGCCGCACCTTAAACCGACTGATCGACGAGTTGGATGAAAGCGTCATTAACGGCGGCCGCCGGGCCGCTCACCCTAAGCGAAAGAAAGCAGAAACCTTAACGCTGGTCGAAGGCAGTATTTCCAAGAAGGCTTAGGGTGCCCAACAAGGGTCAAGATATCCACAGAGAAATTCTAAAGTGGTGCTGCCCTTAGTTTAATGTAAAATACGGTGTACTTGCTGCGCAATCGCCTGCGCGCTTAAACCAGGTTTGAAAACTATCCGGCCCTTGAGAAACTCAATACACGATACCCTGCTTTTAAAACTTGCGATTATGATCGCAAGCGCCGGTAGCCAATTCGCGAGTGGCGCCACGACACAACTGATCGCAAGCGTGGAGAACAGCAAATTCTTAGGCGGGGCAAACCTAACTGACGATTCGCTCGCGGTCTCTTTGAATGCTGATTGGACCTTCGACAAAGGTAGCTTTGCAGGCGTTGATTGTTATGTGTCCAGCGTGGATGTGGCTCGTGCGTTGGATAAAGGCTGTGACTTCTATGCAGGGTTCTTTACCCCACTCAATGACGGTAACGCGTTATCGATACGGACGACTCGTCATGAATATTCGCGAGGTCTCGGTCGTAAGTGGGACTTTACCGATTTATCTCTGAGTTGGCACCCGAGTAAGACGAGCCGTTTTACAGCTACTTATTCGAACAAATGGTTACGCCGCTCGTTTGATTCTTTTGCCCTAAACGCGACTACTAAGCTGGTGCTATCGGAACGCGTTAGTTTAAATTTGTCAGGCGGAGTGAATGCGTTTGAGAGTGGTGCTCCTGTAAACGCCTTAATTAACGCCCGCGCGGCATTGAGCTATACGCGCGCGCGCTGGACGGGCGAAATCGGCGTGATCTACACCGACTCGAAGCAACGTAGGGTGCTACCGTTTGATATAGACGAGCCTGAACTTATATTTAATCTGCGCTATCGCCTGTACTGACCGCCTGTACTTACGTTGCTCAACTATACCTAGAAAACGTCGCTCAGCCATGTCTAAAAACATGTCTAAAAAAAGCGTTGCTCAATAGCCAAGCGGCTTGCTCAAGACTCCCGCAAAACTTCGTTCATTAAATCTCGGGCTAATGAGCTGCTGGAAATATTTCGCCAATCAACCTTATCGCGCTTACTAACGCGACTTGAATCCAACCTTTGTTTACGCAGAGCTAACAGCCCAGTGGTGTAGGCTGTGGCCACTGAGTGACCACGCATAAAGTCATAGCGGTTGCCAGGCACCGGGACGACTCTAGCACCCGGCGCCGTAAAAAAAGCAGTGTGAGCCTCATCTAAACCCTGAGCCCTCACAACGATCACACCCTCTCGCTCAGTCGGAAACCGTTGAGCGCTTTGCCGATCTGGGTCAAACGCGGTTACGACCAAGGTACCACCTTCAATAACACGCGCCAATAGACGGTCTAGCAATGCGTCTTTAGGGCCCGATAAACTAAGATTTAAAATATCTACCTTACTGCGTGCAACTGCATCTAAAGCACGTGCGAGTGACAAGGTATTACAATTCGTTTTATCAGTTTCTTTGGCCTCCCAACACCCACGATACGCGTAAAGAGTCGCGGCCGGCGCAACCCCAGCCACCCCGAGTTTTGTATCGCGATTACCTATTATAACGCCTGCAATGGCCGTGCCGTGCGATTCGCCTGACCCGGTTTTCTTAGCACTCGCGACATAGTCTCCGGCTTGATTTATAACCCCCATTAAATCTTGATGCGAGTCATCCACAGCAGAATCGATGATACCAATGGCAACCCCAGAGCCATCCGCAGTGCGTCGCTGCGCCTCAGTCCCTCGCTTATTGGTATCGCTAACATCGGACCTGTGCGTCTGACTCTTAGCGGAAAGCAGTTCGAATTCATTTGACGGCTGTAGCCACTGAACCGATTTGTCTTTATTTAATTGAGATATGGTTTCATCTTGATTGTTATTAAACCGCACCACCAAACAATACACACCCAAGGTGGGAATAAACCATTGGTCGCGCAGATCCAAATCGTATTTGGCAGCGACTTTCTTGCCAAAACGTGTTAGCTCTAGTGAGCCGCGATAGTCGCCACCAGTGTTGCCATAAGCACCTCTGGCCCAACCCTGCAAACGTGCCGGTCTGGGGTCTTCTAACACTAAAACCCACTCTTCAGTTTTCACCAATGACGGCGCATTTGAATTTGCCTCAACACCCTGAGAAGAGGCTAAAATGGGGAGCAACCCGATAAGAAAGATGAAAAATCGCATTCGCTTATTCCTGTTCATGGGGTGTAAATAACTCAACGCTTAAAATACGAGCATCGTTGCGCAACCTAGTTAACTCATTTTCCGATATCGAAACCTCGGCGACGACGTACCGCTGCTCTGATGGCGCGCCAGCTTCAAAACTAGTCAAACTGTAAGTAAGTAAAAGTTCGTCTATTTGGTCTTGCGACATATCGTTCGAAAATGTCATTTTCGCCAACCGCATTTGGCCGGCCAATTCGGTAAAGTCTATTTGCTCTGACGCCGGTATGTCTGACAAAGTTTCGAAATCAGGCGTGGCAAAATTGAAGTAAAAGGTGCCGAACAGAGCAGCGCACGCAGCGACACTTGCAACTGAGGCATAATAACTCGATATATACCTAGATATCGACGATTTAGCCGTCGCGGACTGCCGATCACTCTTGCCCCCCCCAGCGGTCTGCATTTCATTCTCATCAATCACATTTAAAAGCGCTTGGAAATTAGACATCGACACAGGCTCGTTCTTTCCAGCTTCATGCATTGCCCGACGTAACCGTGCTTCTTGATCAACCGCTTCACGCAACGACGCATCTTGCTCAAGCATTTTCTCAAAGTTACGCATTACCGACTCACTTTGATTGCCGGCCACGTAGTCAAAAATGGCAATCTCTCGTAAGAGTTCCGACTTATCGTTTGAATTATTCATATTGTTACCCAACTATTGATAATCATTATAGAGTGCAAGTTTTGCTTACACGCTAACGATTGCATTATTCTGTATCTCTAAAATATTTTTTAACTTTTGACGCGCGTGAAACAAACGCGTCTTCACAGTGTTTACTGGGCAGTCAGTAATTTCGGCGATTTCATTCAAGCTATGCCCATGATAATAGGTCAGCTCGATAACCTCACGATGGTTATCGCCTAACTTCGACGTGGCGACGCGCAGTCGATCAATTATCTCTGCCTCTTGTTCTGTCTCAATTGGCGGTAGTTGCATCTCGTCAAATCCCTGGTCGCTGATGTTTTGGGTATGCTTCGTCTCTTTTCGAGTATTCGACATACACACACGGTTGGCGATACCAAATATCCACGTAGAGACTTTTGACTCACCTCTAAAACTGCTGGCGTTTTCCCAAACCGTTAACATTACATCATTATAAATTTCATCTACCAATTTGGTTTGGTAGACCCGCCGTCGTACAAAGCCACCCAAGTTATGCCTGTATCGCTCATACAATTCCGCCAACGCAAGCTTATCTCGCTTAGCGGCTATTCGTGTAAGCAACTCTTGATCGTCTAAAGACTCCAGAGCGCTACCCATATTCATCTACATTCTTTTTCATAGAAAAAAATTCTCAAGGCCAATAATTTGGCCGTACTTTAGTTCCAAAGGTTGTCTATACGTAGGATTGGTAACAACATTTATCAAAAAGGTTCAATTTTTTTTATTTTATTTGAACCTTTTTGAAATGAAGCGACACCTACGATCAAGTCAGCCGCCTCAACAACGAATAAACCGTGCGTCGACTGTAACAAATTTAAGTAGGGCCTGAGTAACACTAGTTAGCAAGCGCCCTACTCGTAACCGTTAATAATTCATCGAGGAAATCATGAAAATCAAATACACGATACTTGCCATTAGCTTAGCAAGCTGCGCATTCACAACTGTTAGCCACGCTGCGGATAAGCCGTGGTATGTGGGCTTGAGTGCTAACCAAGCAGACCTAAGCAGTGTAAACACTGAAAGTACCCAGCAAGTAGCTGATACCACACGACGCATCGGGCTAGATACCGACGAGTCAACAGGGTTTGGCTTGACCGTCGGACGCGCATTGCTCACACAAGACAACGGCAACGTCTTAAGCGCAGAACTGAGCTACTCAAGTAGCGACCACGATCTTGAAGAATTGCGTTTCATGAACAACGTCTTTCTAGCCAGCGACGGCAGAGCAAGTGGCGAGCTAGAGGTCGAAACAATTCTGGCGCGCGTCAAGTACCAATTCAACCTTGGCAAAATCAGGCCCTATTTAGGTTTAGGCGTTGGTCAATCAGACCTTAGCGTCGAGGCCTTATATGGCATGTCAGTCGGCACCACACCGGGCACACAACCACCTTTCGCCACTGGCAGTGATAGCGCAACCGCGATAGAGCTTCGTGCCGGCGTCGAATATCAGTTCAGTGACGCGTTCGGCGTATTTTTAGAATACACCAACACCGATGTCGACGACGTCGAGTTTGCCAGAAGAGGTGGAGGCCCAGGTGGTTTAGCAACCACGACTCAATCGGGCGACTTCGACTTCGATTCGCTAAACGTCGGTATCAACTTCCGATTCTAAAAGAAACATCTTTGAGGCCAATTCCCTATGTAGCCTTCGAGAAATTCACCCGCATCGACGCCAATCAAATCTGTACCTCACGGCGTCGATGCAACTTTAAATATCTAACCTACTAATCCACAAAGAGAAACAAAAATGAACCCAAAAACGAATTTCAAACGCCACGCGTTGTGCATTCTTGCCGCAAGCTTAGTAAGCACCAGCGCTTACGCTGAACCTACGCGAATTACTGTGCAAATTGAAAATGTAGCGCCCATGCAAGCGACTTTCACTACACCTGTCTGGGTAGGCTTGCATGATGGTGTCGCGTTCGACACCTACAACGGCAATACACCCGCTAACTCGCGCCCAATTGCGGGCTCAAACGCGCTTGAGTCGATTTGCGAAGACGGAAGTACCGCAGCAATTTCGTCCGACTTCACGACGCTTCAACCATCTGGTCAGCAAGCGACAATCCCTGGGCCGAACGGCCCAATTGCGCCTGGCGAGATGACATCATTTAGCTTTATCGTCGACTCAGACGATCCGAATACCCGTTATTTTAGCTATGCATCGATGGTATTGCCGAGCAACGACTTCTGTATTTCAAATGGCAGCCCACTCGCTCACCCATTGTTCAATGAAGCAGGCGAATTTATCGCCGAGAACTTTTTCGTCGCTGGCAATGAAGCGCTTGACGCTGGCACCGAGGTGAACGACGAAATACCTGGCAATACGGCATTTTTCGGTCAAGCTGCGCCAAATACCGGTACTGATGAAGGTGGTAATATTGGCACGCTTGGTTCGGATATAAACGGTATCACCGGTTTTCTACCACAAGGAAGCGGTGGAATATTAGATGACCCTCGCTTTCGCGAAGGTGACTTCTCACAAGCCGGGTATTCGTTCCTTAAATTCAAGTTTAGTGCGGCACCTGCAATCACTGAAAATTTACTATTCAGCACCTTCTTACTTGGCAAAAATGAAGTTCCTGTGGTTCGCACACGAGCAATTGGCCTAACGCAAGCTAGCCTGATTGACGATGGGTCTAAGTTAAACCTTCTCGCCGCAATTGCGCGTTTACCTCGCACAGCCGAAATCACTATGGCACACCTGCACTTGGGCGCAGCGGGCGAAAACGGCCCAGTGGTCGCGAACCTGCTAAGCGATAGCGATTTTTCTCAAGGACGTTTACGTCGCCTAAAAGCTGACTTGGAAGGTTCCGACTTAGTTGGACCATTGTTAGGTCAACCACTTGACGCCTTAATAGCAGCGATACAAGAAGGCCGTGTCTACGTAAACATTCACACAGAGCGCAACCCTGCTGGGGAGCTTCGCGGCCAACTCACCGGCGTGGATAGTTACGGTTACTAGCCGACAAAAGCATCTCGTCGCAAGGCGAGATGTTGTTTAAATAAAGCCTATTGTTCTGGCCGAGGCCTGTAATAATAAGCAATCTTAATGCAAAAAAGCGCTTCGAATAATTCGAAGCGCTTTTTTATAATGACAGTTTAAACCCGCCGACAACGCTATTTTTTCTTACGCAGTTTCTTGCTAATTTCCTCGACGCGTTCTGCGGCTTCACGTAAGCGCTCGGGGATATCACTAAATGAAGACAAACCACCACCAAAGCGTGATTTAATTTCCTCAACGCGGTCTTCAAGAGTTTCCTTGCCCTTGCTTACTACCGAATCAAGATCGCCCTGGATTGATTGGCCACGCTGAACCAAGTCAGCAAATACTTTTTGGCCTTCAGCATTTATCTCTTCATATTTGTCTTGCACGTCTTCGTAACGCTCTGAGAGCTCTTCGTAGGTCCGTGAATAAGCACCTAAACCAGCAAGCCAAATATTTTTAGCCATTGCTTCTGCTTTATCACCGCTTAAACCAGCAAGATTTTCTTGCAACATAGCTTGCAGCTGGTCAATGCGGTTTTCAACCTTGGACGCTTGTGCCTTGGCCTTTGATTTCGCTTTCTTTTTAGTTGAAGAAACCTTTTTAGCTACCTTAGTAACCTTTTTACCCGCCTTCTTCGCTACTTTTTTAGCGGCTTTCGGCGCGGTTTTTTTGGTCGTTTTCTTTGCAGCTTTTACGGCGCCTTTCTTGGCAGTCGTTTTCTTGACGACTTTTTTACTCACCTTTTTCGCCGCTTTTTTAGCCACTTTTTTTGTTGCCTTCTTGCTAACTTTTTTAGTCGCCTTTTTGGCTACCTTTTTTGCTGGAGCTGGTTGTTCAACCGTATTTTTCTCGTCGGCCATAATGCTTTCCTATCGATTAAGATCGTTATTAATAAGATTAATAAAAACTTCTAACTGAGGCTAGACTAACAGCACACAATAGAATCCTCGCCCTAATTAGAATGAGCGTTCTAATGTATTAGCGCTCGCTACGCACCGTTTAGGTGGTCGTCTAACACCCGGTTCATTTCTTTCTCTAACTGCGGCGCTAATGCGCGCGTCATCATACCAAGCTTCACGTCAACCGTGAGCTCACCGGCTTTGGGTTCAACCAAAGCGTTAACACCGGCAGTGTGCTTATAGCGGTAGTTACTGCCGTCGGCTTGGTACTTGCCACCAAACTTGTTGACCAGTTTATCTAACAACTCCACGGCAAGCGCCTGGCACTCTGATTCATCCACGTCTAACTCACGACAAACACGAAGGTTACTCATATTGGGTTCTCACAAAAAGGGTAGAAAATGTAGGTATAGATGTTCTTCGATTGAAGCTGGGTCAGTCTGCTCAGGAAGAAGGTTTTTATAAGCACCGAAGTTGATAAGCGTATACAGCAAATTGCCCGCTAATAACTTTGACGCATTGCTGGAATCGGTGACCTTTGATTTATCCATGACTAAGCAAACTAGGCCGGTAATGGTTTGGTCGAGAAACCCGAGCAGCTTGCGCATCGAGTCGCGCAAACTAGGATAGCGCTCATGCAAGCCTCGTAAATCTTGGCTGATAAATTTAAATTGCTGGAGAATGTCTGAAACAACCGTAAGACTCGCTAAGGTTTCTTTAGTGTCGCCACGTGCCTGTTTGGTAATTTCCTGTAAGGCGATCAATACACGTGCATGAAATTGAGCGTATAGCTCTTCCACCACTTGCTCTTTGCCTTTGAAGTGATAATACAGATTACCTGGGCTAATATTCATCTCATTAGCCAAATCAACACTACTAACACTGCTTTCGCCGCGCTCGTTCAAAAGAACCAACGCCACGTCTAGGATCAAATCACGTGTGCTCATTTTTGCCATGCTGTCAGTGTATCAAGACTTTAGAGAAGAACGCCATAAAAAAAGGCCTCCTAGCAATCTAGGAAGCCTTTTCGGAGCCTGCGTTAAATTAGCCTAGATTACGCTGATTTTTTTAAATCTTTACTCAGCGACTCTAGCTTGTTTGACAAGTCTTGCAAGCGAGCAGGAATGTCTACCACTGACGTCAAACCAACTAGACGCTCTTTAGCAACTTCGATTTGCTCTTCGACAGTCGCGCGACCTTCTTTCAAACGGGTTTCAGCTTCGTCTTGAACTTTTTCGCCACGGCTGACTAAGTCTTCAACCAAGTCTTGGCCGCCTTTGTTAAGTTTAGAGTAACGTGATTGCAGCTCGTCACCCGCTTTTTCGTACAATGAAACCGCTTCTTCGTAAGTGCGGCCCGCAGCGCCAAGGTTCGCTAGCCAAACTTGCTTTGCAACGCCCTGAACCCGCTCGATGTTAGAACTCACTTTAGCAAACACGGATTTCGACGTCGCTTCAACGACCTCTTCAACCGCGTCTACCGCTTCTACGATTTCTTTCTTCGCTTTAGTTACTTTAGCCGCTTGAACTTTAGTCGTCGCTTTAGCTGAAGTCTTTGTCGTTGCTTTAGCGCTTTTCTTTGCAGTTGTTTTCGCAGTTGTGCTAGCAGTTGTATTAGTAGCCATGACCGGCCTCCAAAATTTAGTTAATGTCAGTTGATGAACCGAATCATACGGTCAGAGTTTAGAATGCGCGCCCTAATTAGAAAGGGGGTTCTAATTTAAGGCTAAGCAACCCAAAAAAAAGCCACCCCAAATACGCTAGGGTGGCTTTTTAGGTGATCATCAATCCGATCAACGCCTATGCCAGCGAATACCGCACGCTGAAACGTGAACCGTTTAGGCCTTATGGAAACACGTTTGCAAACGCGTTAGTGATCAGTTGCTGCCCCCCTTGGTTGGGGTGCACACCATCCGCAATAGTCGAGGAACCATTGCCAAGCGCGCCTCTGACCTCGGCGACTACAGCATTATTAAGCCTACGAATGCCGCGGCTTATCTCATCTGCGCGCCTATTTTCTGTGGTAGAGCGCGTGATAGGTGGCAGTGTTCCAACAATAGGGATGACGTCGCGCGCGCGCGCGGTGTCAACCATGCTTTGCAAGTTCGCTAACGCGTTTGGTACAGACCCTCTTATCGCATCGTTGGTACCGAGCAAGATAAAAACATGGCTGGGGTCATTTTCATTAATCAAGCGTTCAATATTCGACACACCAAAGCCGGTCTGCTCGTTGGTCACTGACAAGTTGACCACGGTGCGATTAATTGCGCCACCGAGTAACGTAGGCCAAGGAGTTGCAATACCAAAGCCGTTACCGATACTGTCACCAATTGCAACCACCGACCTAACAGCCACCGGATCAGTCGGTGGCGCTTGCTCGCCACCACTGTCTGACCCACCTCCGCCACAAGCGACTAAGAAAATACTGATTAAAAAAAGAATAGCGGGTCGAATAATTTTGCGCGACATGTTGATAAAGGTCTTGGTCGTTAAATTTATAAAGCCGTAAGGCTACAACGATCTTGCACAAAAAGGTATGCGATAGGCCCACTTAGTAATACAAAAACTAAGGAATAGCTGATTCGACAACGAAAACGAAAACACAATGACCAAATTTACTCTGTTTTTGGTGCTCGGAATTGGCATTCACCGGAATGCAGAATAGGCCGAGGAGGCAATCGAAATATTAGCTCACGCCTGGCGATGAAAACAACACTGTGGTAGCCATCCGCTTTCAGTTCGGTCATGGGCGGATCGCCATTAACACCGTCTACATTCTATTCAAGCTGCTTGATTTCGCTCACAGAGACTGCAAAACTGTCCACACTGGTACAATGCCACTCGGTCTACTCTCTTTTATAAATGGTATGTCACGTTATAAATGGTATGAAACCCCATAGATAGCTGGAACCGATTAACACATTTACCTTATTACACTTAACTATTATTTTTAGAACCCAACCTGAATTTTAGAACCCACACCTGAATTTTGAGACCCAAAATATGAGAACGAACGCGACTAACAACACAATCAAAAGAAAAATGCTGAGAAATTCGGTAGCTATTTCACTGGCTGCGCTATTAAGTGCCTGTGCGAGCACCTCAGTTAGCACCGAGAACACGGCACTTAAAAGTGCACTGAGTGCCCAAGATGATGCAGCGCAAGCTCGCTATGGTGCACGTAACCCGGAACAAACGCTCGATTTCTTCAAGATCAAACCGGGCATGACGGTGATCGAAGCCTTGCCTGGCGGCGGATGGTATTCGAAAATATTATTGCCTTACCTCGGTAAAGACGGCAAGTTGGTTGGCGTAGATTACGCACAAGCCATGTGGTCTAATTTTAGTTTTATGACGCCTGATCGCATCGAAGCCAAAAAAACCTGGGTCGCCACTTGGACTGCTGATGCTCAGTCATGGCGATCGGACGATAGCGCCAGTGTTAGCGCTTTTCAATTCGACGAAATGCCTGAGTCAATGCGAGGCAAAGCCGACGCCGCGTTGTTTATTCGAGCACTGCATAATTTATCGCGCTTCGAAGAAAAAGATGGTTATTTAACGCGGGCGCTTAAGGAGACATACGCCGCACTAAAACCTGGTGGCATCGTTGGTGTCGTCCAGCACCAGGCACGCGAAGACCGTCCTGACGCATGGGCCAATGGCAGCAATGGCTATTTGAAGAAGAGCTTTATCGTCGCGAAAATGCAAGACGCCGGTTTTGAGTTTGTGGGCGAAACTAATATAAACGAAAACTCGCTCGACCAAGCGGTTGAGGGCGATATTGTTTGGCGCTTACCCCCTAGCTTAAACGGCGCTCGCGATGATGCTGACAAGAAAGCCGCAATGATGGCGATTGGCGAGTCTCATCGAATGACCTTGAAGTTTCGCAAGCCCAGCTAGCAAGCAAACGGCGTTGTACAGCACGTAATATGCAAACTATTTTGCGTTATATCGCGGCGTTTATCGCCGCGGTAGTCAGCACCAGTATTTTTGCCTCAATATTTTCAACTCAGTTTGTAGTTGCGGGGCTGCAAGATGTTGGCGCGATCGTTCCGCTGACAACTCGGCTGTCTATGACAATTCGAGATTTAGCCATCATAGAAACCTTGGGGTTAGTTACCGCTGCATGTTTCATGATAGGTTTTTTGGTCGCAGGCGTGTGCATCAAAGTAGCCGGTGGCTCGCGTCTAATGTGGTATGTCGCGGCCGGTGGATGTGCATTAACATGCACGCTGCTGCTAATGGAATGGCAACTTCAGCTAACACCCATTGCTGGCGCGCGAACCTCGTTGGGTTTTGCGTTTCAGGGGCTAGCCGGCGGGCTAGGAGGTGCGATTTTTGCTAGGCTTACACGGAATAAATATTTAGCAAATGCCGGCGCAGGCGCGGATAATCAGAGGTGAACAGACATGTTAAAGATTTTTAGTACTGTTTTCGTTGCGAGTGTCGCTGTATTACTGAGCGCGTTGATGAACACTCACGCGGCTTCGCAGGGGAATTCAAACAGCGAAGCAAAGAGTCGTGTTATCACGGTCGTTAACGGCCTGGAATCACCCTGGGCTATGGCGTTTATCTCGGAGACTGAAATACTGATTACTGAGCGCGGCGGTACACTAAGAATGCTGCGCGATGGCAAGTTACTTGAGCAAGCGGTCAGTGGCACTCCAGAGGTCTATCACGCAGGCCAAGGCGGCTTGCTGGACGTGATGCTAGACGCCGACTTCGCCAACAATCGAACACTCTATCTTAGTTACGCCCATGGTGACGCCCGCGGCAACGCAACACGTCTAATGTCGGCCGTACTTGACGGCAACGCACTGCAACAACAAAAGGTGCTTTTCACCGCATCACCACTCAAAACCACAGCCCACCATTACGCCGGACGCATTGCTCAAATGAGCGACGGTAGTTTATTGCTCACGGTAGGTGATGGTTTCGACTACCGAGAACAGGCTCAAGAGCTGGACAACCACTTTGGAAAAATAGTTCGCATCAACCAAGATGGCTCAGCACATCAAGACAATCCGTTTTTAAACAAACCCGGCGCACTTCCTGAGATTTGGTCTTACGGTCATCGCAATCATCAAGCGCTAACGCTGGTTAACGATGTGGTCTACGAAAACGAGCACGGCCCAAAAGGCGGCGATGAAGTAAATATCATTGAACCCGGTTTAAATTACGGCTGGCCAGTGATTACGTATGGCATAGATTATAACGGCGCGCAAATTACACCGTTTACCGAATACGACGGCATGCAGCAACCCAAAGTACAATGGACCCCGTCAATTGCACCATCTGCTATGGCTTACTTCAAGGGCGACCTGTACGTCACGTCTTTAGCGGAACGATCGCTTAGAAAGTTAAGCATTGATGCTGACAAGATAAGCGACTCGGGCAAAGTATTTGATCATATCAACGAGCGTTTACGCGATATTGCTGTCGGGCCTGATGGATTGTTATACATCCTGACTGACGGCGATAATGCCAAGCTACTGAAGCTCACGACAAGCAATTAAGTTGTCGAACGCACCTAACGTTAATTTGCACAGCGTAGTCGCTCCGCTAACGGGAACTATTATTGAGGTCTGTGTCAGCACTGGCGAGACGGTTAGTAAAGGCCGTCTACTATTGTTGATCGAGTCGATGAAAGTGCAACTTCGTATCGAAGCTGAACACTCAGGCCAAATAGAACATATTAGTGCACAAACTGGCGAAACAGTCGAACGCGGCTCAAGCCTATTGAGCATGACACGAGCCGCTAATGCGAGTGACAGCCGTGAAATTACCAACGTTGCCGCCGCCCCCCATGCGTCAATTAGCGCCTTCAAAGCGCGTCAAGCTCTTAGCCTAGACGAGCAACGCCTAGACGCGGTAAAAAAGCGCCACGCTAAGGGTTATCTTAGTGCACGCGAAAACTTAGCAAACCTGTGTGACCCGGCGACCTTTCAAGAATACGGTCAGCTCGCAGTCGCCGCCCAACGCCAGCGCACAGACTACGATGAGCTGAAAAGCAGTACCGCAGCCGACGGTATTATCACCGGCATCGGGCAAATTAATGATAAACCAGTCGCCATCGTCGTTAACGACTACTCTGTACTTGCTGGAACACAAGGCTTCTTTCACCACATGAAGATTGATCGAATTCTAGAGATCGCCAAACTGAAAAGCCTGCCGGTAATAATGTTTACCGAGGGCGGGGGCGGTCGACCAGGCGACACAGATGCGTTGATTGTCAATTCTGGTTTGCAATGTACCTCGTTCGCCACGTGGGCAGGACTGAGTGGCAGAGTGCCGAAAATCTCAGTCGCCAACGGCTATAATTTTGCCGGTAATGCCGCACTATTTGGCGCAGCGGATATCACCATCGCAACTAAAAACTCATGGATAGGCATGGCCGGACCCGCGATGATCGAAGGTGGTGGCCTCGGACGCTTCAAACCCACTGAAATTGGACCAATCGAGTCGCAAACCAAGAACGGTACGGTTGATATCATGGTCGCGGATGAAGCCGAGGCGGCGCGGGTGGCCACTCAGGCATTGAGTTACTTTCAATCCGTAAACTCTGAGTGGCAAGCCAACGAGCAAATAGGTATGCAGACGGCGTTGCCAAACAGCCGCCGCCAAACGTATTCGGTTCGAAACATCGTTAACACCCTTAGCGACATAGGGTCATTTACCGAATTACGGGCAAAGTTCGGTCAATCGATCATCACTGGTTTAAGCCGTATCGAAGGTAAAGCGGTCGGCATATTAGCGAACGACTGCGAGCACCTTGGGGGCGCAATCGACGCCGATTCGGGCGAGAAAGCGGCACGCTTCATGACCCTCTGCGACCAATTCAAATTACCCATTATCTCCTTGTGTGACACGCCGGGTTTTATGGTCGGACCACAGCATGAAGAGCTAGCAGCGGTAAGACGTCTAGCCGAATTGTTTAGAGTTGGCGCACAGCTCAAAACTCCATTCTATGCGGTGGTGTTGCGAAAGTGTTACGGTCTAGGCGCACAAGCCATGCTCGGCGGGCACACCCAACGCCCCGCGTATACGCTGTCTTGGCCAACCGGCGAATTTGGTCCAATGGGTTTGGAAGGGGCGGTTAAATTAGGCTTCAAAAAGGAGTTGGCGGCCTTGACTGAGCCGCAACAGCAGCAGGCGTTGTTCGATAAATTGTTGGCCCAACAGTATGCCAAGGGCCAGGCGACTGAAGTGGCGAGCGTGCTGGAAATTGACGCCGTTATCGACCCGGCAGATACTCGATCAATTTTGGCGTCATTACTTTAATCAAAAGCACAGACTTAGAAAATACTGCAAATTTCATCGAAGCGCTTACGTTCAATATCAGGCACCGTCACCTCGTGCTCAGGATACCCGGCGACAATCAACATAAATGGCTTCTCATTGCTGGGTCGCTGTAAAATCTCGTTCAAAAATTTCATCGGACTCGGCGTGTGCGTCAGCGTTGCTAAACCCGACATGTGCAGGGCTGTAATCAGCATTCCGGTCGCTATTCCTACCGACTCAGGCATGTAATAATTTTTATGCTTCACGCCCTGTTCATCAACCGAGTTACGCTCTAAGAATATGGCAATCAAATACGGTGCAGTCTCTAAAAACGGTTTATTCTCGTCCGTCTCAAAGACTTTTAAATCATCTAACCATGCCTGTGGCGCGCGGCCGTTGTAAAATTCTTGCTCTTCGGCTTCGGCTGCTTTGCGGATCAGCGCTTTTATCTCTCGACTCTCCACAATAGCGAAGTGCCACGGCTGCTTGTTTGCACCGCTTGGCGCTGACCCAGCGGCGCGTACTGCGTTTTCGACAATTTCGCGCGCGACTGGTCTATCGGAAAAATCCCGCACGCTGCGGCGGCGGCTCAAGGCGGATTGAAAGTCTCTTGAAGTACTCAGCATTTCCGATGCTGGTAGCTCGACGAAATTCAGAGGTGTTCGTGCCATAATCAATCGATTTATCGTAGTAATGTGCTCATGGATTAGTGTACTCCAAAATGCGTTTAATTTAACGCACTTCAAAATTTTCACCTGACACCATCGAACCTTAGGCATCTCTATTTTCAACTCTTCAGTAGCCGAACTCTGGGTTAGCACACCTATTTAGGATATATTTGCGTCCAAGAAATTTGACTAGAGTCGCGAACTCAGTTGAACCATCGTTTTAGAGAATAGATTATGACCACATTGATAATGATTGCCCTTGTGGCTTTTTGCATAGGTTCTATGGGTTACGCGTACGCGTATCGCGGTCAAGCGCGTTGGACCGGTGTAGGCGAATACATTCGCAAAGGCTGGCCGATCTTTACGCCATTTAACTGCCTGCTCTATCTATTTACCGTTCCTAAGGCACGCCCGGCAATTATGGATATGTCTCAGTTCCCAGAGCTAAAAGAGCTGGAAGAAAACTGGGAAATGATTCGCCGCGAGGCGGTTGAGTTGATGGCTGATGGTGGCTTCGACCAAATCACGGATAAAGACTCCGCGTCTTACTACGACATTGGTTTTCGCACCTTCTATAAATATGGTTGGACGAAGTTCTACGTAAACTGGTATGGCTACACCCATGAATCTGCAAAACGCACTTGCCCCAAGACCGTCGAATTATTAAGTAAAATCCCACAGGTCAACGGCGCAATGTTTTCGGTGTTACCACCCGGCGGCCAACTTACTCGACATCTCGACCCCGTTGCCTGCTCGTTGCGCTATCACCTTGGGTTAGATACGCCGAACGACGACCGCTGCTATATCAGTGTCGACGATACCAAGTACTCTTGGCGAGACGGCGAACCACTCTTATTCGACGTAACCTTCTTACATTTCGCGCACAACGACGCTGATAAATCACGGCTGATATTAATGTGCGATATTGAACGGCCTATGTCGCCAATCGGCCGCCTACTGAATTGGCCCTATAAACTATTAATGCGCGCGACTGTAGTGCCCAATACCGACGAAGATAAACGCGGTTTCGCGAACAAGACGTTCAGCACCTTAGTACCGATACTGGAAAAAAGTAAGCGTCTTAAAGAGACGAATCTTGTCGCCTATAAGGCTTTGAAATATACCGTTAATGGCACCTTGATCCTCGCGCTGGCTGGGCTCGTTTGGCTATTACTAAAGTTTCTGGTCTGGCTGTTCTAATATGAGCTTTACGCTACTCGATGGTGGCTTAGGCCAAGAACTCATGGCGCGATCAAGCGCCAAGCCAAGCCCTTTGTGGTCCGCGCAAACCATGTTAGAGTCACCCGAGTTAGTACTCGCAGTGCACGCTGATTACTTTGCCGCTGGCGCGGATGTTGTCACCACCAATAGCTATATTCTGCACCGTGACCGTCTGCAAACTCACGACGCGGGCGAAAAATTTTCCGAACTAAATACCTTGGCATGCGAACTCGCATTGAGAGCGCGTGATGCTCATGGCAATGGTTTGGTCGCTGGCGGCATGGGGCCGACTGGCCGTTCGTATCGCCCAGATTTAGCGTTAGACGTTGAACAAGGGGCTGAGGTTTACGCCGAAATTGCTACGCTGCAAGCGCCATTTGTCGACGTATTTCTGCTCGAAACAATGTCCTCAGTGCGCCAAGCAACAGGCGCAGCAATGGGGGCTAAAACGCGGAACAAGCCGGTTTGGTTAGCGGTCAGCGTTGATGACGTGGACGGTACCAAACTGCGTTCCGGCGAGCCCGTTACTGACCTAATTAGTGTGGTCGAACAGCTGGGGCTTGATGCTCTTCTAATAAACTGTTCAACCCCTGAGGCAGTAAGCACCGCGCTCGCGACGTTACGACAGACAAAATCAGAACAAAAAGGAAATCAAGACGTTCAAATTGGCGCCTACGCAAATGGCTTTACCAAAATTAGCGACGCCTTTAAGCAAGCAGGCGCAACCGTTGCCAACCTAGAAGCGCGCACCGACCTAGACCCTAGTGCCTACGCCGATTTCGCACAGACGTGGCACAACGACGGTGCGACGATTATTGGTGGTTGCTGTGAAGTCGGTCCGGCACACATTGCTGAGCTAGCGCGGCGCTTTAAGTAGCTTTTGATTGGCTATTATCGTCGTTAATCATATCCGCGGCTTTCTCGGCAATCATAATCGCGGCGGCATTTGTATTGCCCGACACAATCTCAGGCATGATAGAGCAATCAACTACACGCAAACTCTGTAACCCATGAACGCGTAAACGTGCGTCGACCACACTCAGCGCGTCATCGCCCATTTTACAGGTGCCAACCGGATGATAAATTGTGGTACTGCGATTTCGCGCATATTCCAAGATATCTTGATCACTTTGCACATCAACACCCGGTTCATATTGTTGTTCAACTATGCTACCCAAGGCCGGTTCCGATACGATGGACCGGGTTAATTTTATTGCATCAATCACGGTTTGCCGATCATCGGCGGTAGACAAATAATTGGGAATAATCGCCGGAGCATCACCGGGTTTCGCGGACCGCAGTTTAATTTCGCCACGACTGCTAGGCCGTAATTGACAGACCGACGCGGTGAACGCCGAAAACCGGTGTGCGCCATCAGCAGGCTTATCGGCACTCATGGGCTGTAAGTGAAACTGGATGTCCGGGCGACTAACGACATTGTTGCTGCGGGTAAAAATAGCCACCTGACTGGCTGCCATGGTCAACGGGCCGCGCCGAAAAAGCGCGTACTCAAGCCCCATCCAAAGCTTGCGCCAAGGGCGGCGTAGCTCGTCGTTGATGGTAATCGGTTTATTGACTTTGTATATGCTTCTAACCTGAAGGTGATCTTGCAAATTTTGACCAACACCAATCAAATCTTTTAGCGCGTGAATATTATGCTCCGCAAGGTGCGACGCATCGCCAACGCCAGACAGCATGAGTAGCTGCGGCGAACCAATAGTTCCAGCACTTAAAATAACCTCACGCGAGCAATGCGCAACACGCGTATCACCGTTTACTGAATACTCTACGCCGCATGCGCGCAGCCCCTTGAACAATACTTTATGCGCTAGAGCATTCGTTGCTACGACCAAGTTCTCGCGCCGTTTTACCGGCTTGAGAAAGCCGCTAGCGGTACTGCAACGTAAACCATTTTGCTTAATGGTGAGCTGGAAATATCCAACGCCTTCTTGACTCGCAGCGTTAAAGTCATCTGTTCGAGGGATTCCGTGCTGCTCGGCTGCGTCGATAAAACGCTCGCACAATTCACTTCTCACTCGAATGTTTGATACTGACAGCTCGCCACCGAAACCGTGATACTGATCGGCACCGCGTTCATTGTGTTCAGATTTTTTGAAATACGGCAATACCTCTTTATAGGACCAGCCAACATTGCCTAACTCAGACCATCGGTCGAAATCTTGAGCTTGGCCGCGAATATACAGCAAGCCATTGAGCGCACTGGACCCCCCGAGAACTTTGCCCCGTGGCCATTCTATCGAGCGCTGATTTAAACCCCCGTCCTTCTCAGTGTGAAAGCACCAGTCAAATCGCGGGTTATGCATCGTCTTGAAATAGCCAATAGGCACATGTAACCAAGGGTTAGAGTCACGCCCCCCCGCTTCTAGCAAGAGCACGCGCTTGGTTGGATCTGCCGACAAGCGATTTGCCAACACGCAGCCAGCCGAGCCTGCACCGACGATGATGTAGTCGAAAATTTTAGCTTGCATGCCCCTACGGTGACTTAAAGAGTAAGTCTGTTCAAATTAGATTGAACAAGACTAGCAAATTAAAGAATACTAGTCTCATTTTATAAAAATCGTTTGTCAGGCGAACCCGCTCGTTTCGGGTTAAAATAGGGCATTAAAAATTATTCTTAACTCTAATGGCGCACGATAAAAAACCAGGTTTGTCCGAAGGCACTTTGCATGAGCAACTGACCGATGACAGTAAGTCGGCGTTCGCACGCTATCAAGACTTAGCATTGGGTTCGAGTAGTGCTTGGTACTTAATCAAGTATGAACTGATTATGCTTTTCGCCTCGTGGGTTCCCGGCGCGTTAGGCTTGGTATTACGTAAGTTTCTATACCCGTTGGTACTTGGCGACGTTGGTAGTAATGTCGTTTTCGGCCAAGGGGTTGCTCTGCGTCATGGCCAGAAAATCCACATCGGTGACGGGGTTATTATTGACGATGGTGCGGTACTCGACGCCAAAGGCGGGGCCAACGCCGGCATTGTCATTGGTAACAATACAATCATCAGCCGCAACGTTGTGCTGTCATGCAAGAACGGTGATATCGCCATCGGTTCAAATTGCACAGTCGGCATTAGCACCTTAGTACACGCACTTGAGGGCAGCGACGTGCGTGTCGGCGACGATGTATTGATTGGCGCATTTTGTTATTTTATCGGCAGTGGCCCATACGGTAGCGACCGTCTAGACCTGCCTTTCAAGCAACAGGGCATGTATCCGCAAGGCGGGATTCACATTGGCGATAACGTCTGGTTCGGCAGCCATGTTCAAGTCCTTGACGGCGTGACAATTGAACACAGCGCCATTGTGGGTGCCAGTACCGTGGTGAACAAGTCGGTGAGCGCGTTCGATGTGGTCGCCGGCGTGCCAATGAAAGTACTAAAAAACCGCCAACAATCAGTTTAATTTCTGGTAAGAAATCACGCTACAGTCTGAACCTTCGCCTAGGCTAATCGGGCTGATAACAACAATGTTCAACCAGCCGCTAAAATGCACAAAACCCCAAAGAAACATTTAAGAGATAAATGCTAAAAAACTTACTGCGCATTGGAATTTCCATCGGCATCTCGTTCGCGATTTTAGCCTTGTTACTCCAGCTCGTTAACTCCGGGTTGTCCGACCTTGAGCGGCCTAGTGTGCTAGCAGCACTGCAAGCTACGTCCTTAACCTTGGTTGCAGCTTACTTTGTGATCTATCTAACTACTCTGTTTTTTAGAGCTTATCGCTACCGATTATTGCTCAGCATGAGTGGCGAACCCAATGTCCCTACGTTAAGACAAATGGCGTTGGTAACCGGCATTCGCAATATGATAGTAGACATGTTGCCCGCCCGCCTTGGCGAACTGGGCTATGTGGGCCTACTTAACCGCGGCTACGGCGTAAAGCTCGAGCATTGCGCCAGCTCATTGGCGGTCAGTATTGCATTTGATTTCATTGCGTTACTTGTGGTGGTCTTTTTAATTATTGGTAAGCAGCTACTCGGCGGAGACGTTCAAGGCTGGGCGCTAGGCGCGATGATTTCAGCTATCGTTCTGTGCGTTATCGCGCTGGCTGGCTTATTCGTAATCACACCCTGGGCAAACAAATTCATCGATAAGAATTTCAAAGCTAAATCCGAAACCGGGCTCTGGTTTAAATTAACCGAGCTGCTAAACAACTTTGCTGCAAGCTTAGAAGCGGTACGTAATGCCGGAAAAACAAGTCAAGTGGTTGCGCTGTCAGTGATGATTAGAGTATTAAAATACGCCGGTATGTATTTGCTTTTTCAGGCCGTCGCCGGCCCGAGTTTCGCCGAACTCGCAGAACTTCCGCTTGAGCACACCGTTGGCGCGCTAATTGGTGGCGAAATAGGCGCGAGCTTACCGGTACCAACGTTTATGAGCTTTGGCGCCTATGAAGCTGGCGGCGCGTTGGTGTTTCAGCTTCTCGGCGTGAGCAATCAAGCGGCGGCGGTTGTCACCTTACTCTCAGTACATATTTGGAGCCAACTCATGGAATATATCCTTGGCGGCGTGCTACTCGCCCTCTTTGTTTTTATTATCCGACGCGGCAAAGGCGTTGAACGCGCGCAAGCTTCCGCCGTTCGCAAACGTATGATACAGATCGGCAGTGTGGTTGGTGCGGGTGGCGTTCTTGCCGTCGGCTCCGGTTTTCTAGCGTATCAACTGTGGGCCGCAACTAAGCTTGGGGCCTTGTCTGCGCCGGCGGCAGGTGAAGTTTCGGCGGATGCCAATGAATGGCGCGAGCTTTCCAAAAAGCACGTTAGCAGTATCGACGGATTTGTTGTGTTCAGCTCTAATCGTGACGGGAATCACGACATTTTCAAATTGGATTTAGCCGACTTCGCACTGAGTAAACTTACTTCCCACCCAAATACCGAAACCTATCCGCGCATTTCACCGGATGGCAAAAGGTTGGTGTTTGCGCGCGCGCATCAAGTTTGGATGTCACAGCGCAACTCAGTTGCGTGGGACGTTTACGTATTAGACATAGCCAGTGGCAATGAAACCAAAGTAGGCAGCAATGGCACAGCGCCAGCATGGGTAGACAACGAATCAATAAGCTATTTGCAAGACACTACCAAGGTCATCAAGGTCAACGTCGCAAACCTAAACGCCGAAACCTTGTACGAGAGTGGGGTCAATAATGCCATGCCCAAAGGCGCGGCATTACAAAACCCGAAGTACAACCCAAACACGGGCGAGTTTGTGTTTACCGGCCGTCAAAACCTAATTGGTATGAATACTGGGCACTGGGGTACTGCTTTATCAAATGGCGACACCCACAGAGGCATTCACAATGGCTGTGAAATTTCCTGGAACAGCGCTGGCACAGAATTGTTTCAAGTTACCAGCGGTGGTCGAGACAACACCAACCATGTGGTCAAGATAGATAAAGAAACGCTTGCAGTATCCACCCTGATCGACCTTCAAGGCGAGTTTAGTCACGAGTATTGGCCAAAAGAATCATCAAACGGCGAATACATGGTTATTGGGGCAAGTCGCAGCCGCAAAGAACATGAACACGATGTAGCCGACTACGAAATTTTCTTATGGAAGGTCGGCAGCCAGCCGCACGAAGCCACTCGCCTAACCTTCCACACTGGCAACGACAACTGGCCAGACGTCCATATTCGTTAAACCGGTCGGCGTCACGGTTTAGCTTGGCAAGCCGTTGGCGTTTGTTTATCGTGTGGACACAGATAACAAACAATTAATTGTGAGCGGCTTACCCCTACGCAATGAAATATTTTTGCCTAGCGCTGATCTATTTTTATCAGCGCGTGATCTCACCCGTTAAGGGCTTTAGTTGCGCACATCACCAGCTGCATCGAGGCGACACCTGCTCGAACGCAGTTAAAAAAATCATCAGTGACAACTCTTTAATTGCGGCCCTGCCTCTTATAAGTGCACGCTTTAGTGCCTGTAAAAGTGCCGCAGACAGCATCATTGCTGAACGCACCAGGCACACTACCAACTACGATAATAGAAGCGACTTACCTTTGCCTTGCGACTGCTCGATAGACCTGCCCACGCCAAGCGGCGGCAGTACATGCTCAGGCGCTACGCCCTGCGATGCATGTGCGCACTGGCCGAACATGAAGCGTCGTACTCGGCGCGTTTTGACGCTTATGGTTGTGCTTATCGCGCTGATTGCTGCGTACTTTTACGGCTCACAAATCACTAAAATTGAGGTCGTACACGTTTCTGACTCGCAAAGAAGCGACAGCTTGATGCAAAAGTTATTGAGCCGTGACCAACCCACGTTGCGAGCGCTGGTAATCTCAAAAGACAGAAAAATATACTCGCAAACCAAGAGCACAGGACAATTGGCGAGTGATGAACCGCTGACACTCGAATTCGACACGGTTGTTAATCCTAACAATGTTACTACTCTTGAAATTCACGACGCGCGTTTTTCAGCCGCTGGAGAGCTGATCGTCTTAGGCCAAGTTTTAGAGCACTTCGACCAGCCCCAAGCTGCCGGCAGTGGTAAGCGCTTTGCTTATAAATTTAAATCACGCTGGGGGTTTTAAACCGACTACTTCTTTTTATCTAAGCGATATTCTGCCGAGCGCGCATGCCCGGTGAGCGACTCGCCACGCGCGAGTACCGATGCATTTTTACCAATGGTCTGCGCGCCTGCTTGCGAGATGCGAATCATGCTAGTACGCTTTTGAAAGTCATACACGCCTAGTGGTGACGTAAACCGAGCAGTTCCAGCCGTTGGCAGAACATGGTTCGGCCCAGCGCAATAATCGCCTAAGGACTCAGCGCTATACGGGCCGATAAAAATCGCACCCGCGTTCGTAATTTCATCAGCCAATAGTTCTGCGTCTGCAGTAAAAATTTCTAAGTGCTCAGCCGCAATTTCGTCCGCAATAGCAATAATGTCGTCGCGACTATTTGCAAGAATAAGGGCGCCATTATTCTTTAGCGACTGTTGAATGATGTCGGCGCGTTCCATGCTTGGCAATAGTTTATTAATTGATTGCTGCACCCGCTCGGCAACCAACTCGCTTTGCGTTAATAGAATTGACTGAGCAATTTCATCGTGTTCGGCTTGCGCGAATAAATCCATCGCGACCCAATCCGGGTCCACACTGTCATCAGCAATCACCAACACTTCGGATGGCCCAGCAATCATGTCGATGCCGACCTTGCCAAACACTTGTTTTTTAGCCGTCGCGACAAAAATATTACCCGGCCCAGTAATTTTATCGACCGCAGGAATAGTCTTAGTGCCGTACGCTAACGCGGCAATCGCCTGCGCACCGCCAATTCTAAAGACTCGATCAACGCCGGACAATGCTGCCGCCGCTAACACCATATCGTTATACTCGCCATTTGGCGTTGGCGACACCATGATCAACTCTTTGACACCGGCGACCTTCGCTGGCACCGCGTTCATGATGACCGAAGACGGATAAGTCGCCTTACCGCCGGGTACGTATACGCCGACGCGCTTCATCGGGGTGACCTTTTGTCCAAGCTGGGTGCCGTCGCCTTCGGTGTAACTCCAAGACTCTAATAGCTGACGCTGGTGATAACTACGCACACGTTCCACTGCGTATTCAAGTGCATCGCGTTGTGTCGACGGTATGGTCTCAAGTGCCTGTCGCAAACGGGCCTGACGAACCTCTAAGCCCCGTGCTTCGACATCAAATTTATCGAACTCTTGAGTTAGTCGAAATAAGGCTTGATCGCCACTACTTACGACATCGGCAATTAGCGTTGAAACGGTTTGCTCAACACGATTGTCGACAGCGTGATCACGGTGTAAAAGCGAGCGCAGTTGTGAGGCAAAGTCGGTGGCCGTCGAATCTAGTTTTTTAATAGCAACGTTCATACACTCGATGACACAGCCGGTCTAACCCTCTGCGACTATGGCTGCAAGTGCTTGCGACAACTCAGAAATTGCACTGTGATGCACTCGCATTGACGCGGCATTCGCGATTAAGCGGCAGGAACTGGTAACCACCAGGTCCTTCGCTACAAGGTTATTGGCTTTCAAGGTACTGCCGGTCTCAACAAGGTCGACAATTTCATCCGCCAAGCCAACCAACGGCGCTAGCTCCATCGCTCCGTAAAGCTTGATGATTTCTGCTTGAATACCTTGCGATTGATAATATTTTTGCGCTGACTTGACGTATTTTGTCGCAACTCTCAAACGCTTTTGAGTACGCGGCAAGTCACTGTCTTCTTGCCGCACGGCTGTCATCAAACGGCATTTAGAAATTTGTAAATCTAGTAGCTCGCATAAGCCTTCACCGCCATGCTCTAACAAACCATCTTTACCCACAATACCTAGGTCCGCTGCACCAAATTGCACATAGGTCGGAACGTCTGTTGCTCGAATGATCACACACTGTAGATCATCACGATTGGTATTAAATATTAGTTTACGACTGGTAAATGGATCGTCTTGCAAACTAATACCAATCTTGTCGAGTAGAGGCAAAGTTTGCTTGAGGATACGGCCTTTTGAAAGAGCAACGGTGAGCATAATATTAAGCTGATCTATTTAACCAGTTCTTGCAGGCTAGGGTCTTTGGCCCAAACGTGACCAGGAATACGGCGAATATTTGCGCCTAAACGCGAGAGTTTTTCTTCGATGCTCTCATAGCCACGATCAATGTGATAAATACGATCGATGACCGTCGGCTTATCCGCCATCAACGCAGCCAAAACCAAGCTTGCAGACGCCCGCAAGTCAGTTGCCATTACTGGTGCACCTCGCAACTTATTACGTCCGCGAATAAACGCGGTATTGCCTTCGAGGTCAATTTGCGCGCCCATGCGCTGCAATTCTTGAACGTGCATAAAACGATTTTCGAAAATGTTTTCGACAACCTTCGACGTGCCCTCAGCTAAGGAGTTCATAGTCACAAATTGCGCCTGCATATCGGTGGGAAATGCAGGGTGTGGTGCGGTATGTATATCAACCGCTTTGGGTTGATTGCCGTGCATATTTAGTTCAATACTGTCGCCGTCTATTGATATCTCTGCGCCAGCTTCAACTAATTTATCCAGCACCGCGTCTAAATAGGTGGCGTCGGTCATGCGAGCGTTGACTCGCCCGCGAGTCACGGCCCCCGCAACTAAGTAAGTACCGGTTTCAATTCGGTCAGCTATCACCGTGTGACTCGCATCATGCAAGGAATCAACGCCTTCAATAACCAGTTCTGATGTGCCTGCGCCCGACACCTTTGCCCCCATCGCGTTCAGGCAGTTAGCCAAATCAACGATCTCGGGTTCGCGCGCGGCATTTTCAATAACCGTAGTACCTTGTGCTAACGCAGCCGCCATCATTAGATTTTCAGTGCCGGTTACCGACACCATATCCATAAAAATACGTGCCCCTTGTAAGCGCTCGCACGTCGCCTTGATATAGCCGTCTTCGATGACAACCTTGGCGCCCATGGCTTCTAAACCTTTAATATGTAAATTCACCGGGCGCGAACCAATAGCACAACCGCCGGGCAACGATACTTCGGCGTGCCCCAAACGTGCAACCAAGGGGCCAAGCACCAAAATAGACGCCCGCATAGTCTTAACCAGGTCATACGGCGCACGCGATTGATTAAGGCCGCTGGCATCAGCGCAAATTTTCATGCGCTCGTCTATTTCCATCTCGACCCCAAGATAGCTTAATAAGCTCATGGTTGTCGTGATATCTTGAAGGTGCGGCACGTTGCTTAAGGTCAGCTTGCCGTCCACCAATAACGATGAAATCAGAATCGGCAGAGCAGCGTTCTTAGCGCCGGAAATGATGACATCGCCATCCAGCGGGCCTGCACCCGTCACAATCAATTTGTCCATAGCTACTTTAAGCGCTGGCGCTGACTACATCCTTCAACTCGCCGGCTTCATACATTTCGGTCATGATGTCACAACCGCCGACAAACTCGCCTTTAACATATAACTGGGGTACGGTAGGCCAGTTTGAATACTCTTTGATGCCAGAACGAATTTCGTCGTTACTTAATACATCAACTGTTACAAATTCGGCTTCAAGCGCCGTTAATATTTGTATCGCTTTGCCGGAAAAACCACATTGTGGAAAGCTGGCATTGCCTTTCATAAACAGCACAATTTGATTGTCGCTGACGGTTTGCTTGATTTGTTCTTGCATTGATACGGGTTCGGTCATGGGAAATACCTCATTCTTGATTCTTCATTTAACTAACATTGTTTAAAGCGGTTAACTAACATTGCTTAAAGCGGTGTCTTATGCCGCTTCGCCAGGCGTGTGCGTTTTCATAGAAAGCGCGTGCACCTCGGCTTTCATCTTGTCTCCTAAGGCGGCATACACAAGTTGGTGCCGCTGAATGCGCGACTTGCCTTCAAATTCATTGGCGATAATAACCGCTTCAAAATGATGGCCGTCGCCTTCAACACTCACTTGCGCGGCGTCAAAACCGGACTCAATCCACTCTTTTAACTGTTCTGGAGTAACCATAAATTATTTCTCTTAACGTAGACTCTAAGAGCCTTGTATTTACAAGCTGTAAGGCCAAGCAATAAAAAGCCGCAAAGCCTCGTGTTAGAAAGCCGCTAGGATACCCGAAAGCCCTTATATCAGCCAGCTTCGGCACTAATAAAACACCAGCTCTTGACCGGCTTAAGCGTCACGTAGCTTGTAGCCACTTTGCAGCATTCTGACGCATATAATAGTCAGGATCGTTACCGCTAATAACATCGCTGCAAGACTTAACATTACAGGCTGATCAGACTGCCCAAAAAAACCATATCGAAAGCCGTCAATCATATAGAAAAACGGGTTGGCCTTAGACAATTGATACCAAAACTCAGGCAATGACTTAATTGAGTAAAACACCCCACTTAAAAAGGTTAATGGGACAATTAAAAAACTTTGAAACGCTGCAATTTGATCAAATTTTTCAGCCCACATACCGGCAATCAAACCCAATGCACCCATTGCGTAACTGCCCAGTATGGCAAAAATCAGCACGACGAAAATATTCTCGATCGGAACTTGAACGTAAAAGATAGCGAGTAAAAAAACGCCGACACCCACCGCCAAACCGCGCAATACCGCCGCACCAATATAGGCCAAGAAAAGCTCTAACGCGGAAAACGGCGGCAGTAATACAAATACAATACTGCCCATTACCTTTGATTGAATGAGGCTAGACGAAGTGTTCGCAAACGCGTTTTGGATAACCGTCATCATAAGTAGGCCTGGTATCAAGAAGGCGGTATAGCTAACGCCAGGAAAAACTTCAACCCGGCCTTCAAGCACATGGCCAAATACCAGCAAGTACAATAACGCAGTAATGACCGGCGCTAACACAGTTTGCATCCAAACCTTACGCCAACGCGTCACCTCCTTGCCCAGCAATGTTCGGCAAGCAACCCAATTAATAGCGTTCATTGGACGCCTTCCTGCTCACTGGTCATGCGCACAAATACGTCTTCTAAACTGTCGCTGAGCACCGAAACAAAATCGATTTTCATCGATGCAGCTCGCAGCCGGTCTAATATCTCCATCACTGAATCGCTGTCTCGATGCAAAATCAGCTCGACCTCGTTACCCTCAAGACGTGTGACACGATCTTGGTATTCTCTCGGAATGGTATCAATATCATGCGTTGCGCGAACCAGTAGCTTACTGCCTAGGCCGCGCGCGAGTAAATCTTGTTTGGTCTCCAAAGCAAGCAGCTCGCCTTTATTGATGATCGCGATACGATCGCAGAGCTCTTCCGCTTCCTCTAAATAATGGGTGGTTAACACGATGGTGTGCCCTTCTCGATGCAAGCGCCGCACGAAACGCCACATTGATTGCCGCAACTCAACGTCGACACCGGCGGTAGGCTCATCTAATACCAACACTTGCGGTTTATGTACAAGTGCCTGAGCAATCAATACCCGGCGCTTCATACCACCAGAAAGCTTGCGCATATTCGTGTCGGCTTTTTCACTCAAGTTCAACTGATCAAGCAGTTCATTGATCCAATCATCGTTATTGCGAATACCGAAATAGCCAGATTGAAATTGAAGGGTTTCACGCACTGTAAAAAACGGATCCATCACAATCTCTTGTGGAACCACCCCTAGGTGCTGGCGAGCTTGGCGATACTCTTTTTCAACGTCAGCGCCAAGAATTGACAATTGGCCACTATCAACTTTTAACAGCCCGGCCAGTGCACTAATAAGTGTCGATTTACCAGCCCCATTCGGGCCTAGCAAGCCAAAGAACTCGCCTTTGCGAATATCGAAACTGACGTTATTAAGCGCTTGTAGGTCGCCGTAGCGCTTGCTTACACCGCTTAAGGAAATCGCATTTATCTCTGTCAAAATTGAACCTGTCACCACGGGAAAAAAGAAAAGGCGAGCCAAAGCTCGCCTTCAGTTGGGCCTGATTATAGGCTTTAGCGTGCGTTTTTAGCGCGCAGATCTGTAATTAAACCGTCAATGCCTTTTTGCTGCAAAGTCTGTGCAAAACTTGAGCGATAAGTCCGAATAAAATTAATACCAGCAACATCCAAATTATACGCGCGCCACCGGGTGTCATTACGATTACTCATCGACAATACAATTGGATACGCTTCACCAGAACTTGATATTAGCGACGCCTTGACCTGCACCTTGTCAGCGCCCGGCGCTAAAGTAACTGGCTCGTAAACCACTTTTTCTTTGCCAGTCGCATTTAATAGGCCCGTGGCATAGCTCTGCAAAAGAAACGTTTTAAACTCTTGTACAAATGCCGCTTTCTGCGCGTCACTTGCACTTCTTGCGTACTTTTTCCCAAGAATTAGGTCCGCCATTCGAGGCACGTGCAGCGCTGGTAACAAGGTTTGATCAAGCATATCGTACAACGCTTGGTTATTTGCCTTATAGCTTGCACGATTAGCCTGCAGCTGCGAAACCATTGAGTCCACGGTTTCTTTTACCACTTGCTCAGGGCCCTTCATTGCGGACGCGTGTCCAATGATGCCAACGAATAAGATGATCGTCAGCGACAGCGCTGCAACGGATTGTTTAATAACGTTCATGAATAAGCTCATGAGATCTCCAAAAAAGTTTTCGTTCACATCGAACGTATCTAACGGTTAATGCCCTGTTGAGACTAAGTTGAGGCTAACAATGCATTACACAATGGCGCTAAGAATATCAAATTTCAGCTGAACGCCAGGTTAATGAATATTTAGGGTCGCGGTATACAAATACAAGCGAACTAGCCTCATTTATTGCGCGATTACTCGCAATTTAATCAGCGGATTTACCAGTCGTCTTTTTTGAGACCTTCTTTGCAGCCTTTTTGCTTACTTTTTTCGCAGCTTTTGGCGCTGGAGTAGTCAACACAACTTCGGATTGACCGGCGATCGTTTCAAGGTTTTCATTTATTTTAAACAGCAACATTACCAGTTCAGCGAGTACTCGCAAGCCGATTATGCCGCCGACAACAAACACCAAGGCCTCGAATATCCCAAAAAAGCCATTGGTAAAAAAATGGCCGATTCCCGTCCAAGCCACCGCCAACAAACCCAGCCAATAGAGTAAGCGGATCAGGCTCGGTGTGAGCATGTCGTCGAAGAAAAGAATTTTGCGTGGCAACGGTTCAGCCAATAGGTCATTGATTTTGTCTAACATAATGCTCCCCAAGTAAATTTAGTACCGCCATAGTATAGCGTTTGAAAACCAATATAAATGCAGCAAAATAATGGTTTTATATAATCATTACAATCGGCAATACTCACAGGTCTTAGTTGCAATTTAACACCGAAAACAACACACTAGCGAGCACGCCATCAAGGCTCAGAACCACGCCCTCAACCGGCCTACTTAAGAAACTCGTTTAATGGAACTTGCTATTGCCGTCGCCTTTGTCCTGCTGGGCTTTTTTCTGCTGATGTGGAGCGCTGATCTATTGGTTGATAACGCCTCAGAGTTAGCAACCAACCTCGGGGTTTCAACACTATTAATTGGCATCGTAATCGTCGGCTTTGGCACCTCTGCGCCCGAACTATTTGTGTCCGCCATGGCTGCGTTGGAAAATAAAGGCAATCTAGCACTGGGCAACGCATTAGGTTCAAACATAACCAATATCGGAATGGTGCTGGGCAGTGCCGCCCTAGTGCGCGCGCTGACAGTTGAACGCAATACCGCCAAACGCGATTTACCGTTTGTTATCGGCGTAGGCCTATTGGCCATAGGCTTGGTTGCCGATGGTTTGTTATCACGCTCAGACGGAATCATTTTATTAGCCGCCTTGATCGCGTATCTCGTTTGGTCGGTAATATCAAACAAAGACCAGCCAAACTCGCTCAATCAACTCTCGAACGGCAATTCAAACCTAAAAACCTTCGCCCTTACGGTCGTCAGTATTGCGATCTTAATGGGTGCGTCAAAGCTACTGGTTAATGGCGCGGTCACCATCGCCGAGTTTTTCGGGGTTGGTGAGCTTATTATCGGCCTGACAATCGTTGCAATCGGCACCAGCTTGCCTGAGCTCGCAGCCGCCATTGCCGCGGCGCGCAAAGGCGTGCACGACATGATTTTAGGAAACATTATCGGCTCTAACGTGTTTAACACCCTCGGCGTGCTTGGTATTACTGGCGTGATTCAAGCCACTGAAATCGACACCAGTGCACTGTGGCGAGACTTTCCGATAATGTTAGCGTTCACCTTGTTAATGCTCTTTTTCGCCTTATTTAAGGGCGAATTTGGACGCCGAGAAGGTGCGATTCTACTGGGCGGATACCTGGCCTATTTAGTTTATTTAGTAGCCTTTGCGGTTTGAGACGTAACAGCCTTTGCGGTTTGATATTTATCCTCTTGAGAGCTAATCTTTGCGCATGAAAAAAACCGCTTTCCTAGACTCCGCGCGCCAGGTCCTGAGCATTGAAGCCCAAGCGATCAGCAGCCAAATTGGCCGATTGGGTGCAAGCTTTGAAGATGCCTGCCAACGCATACTTGACTGTGAGGGTCGTGTCGTTGTCACCGGGATGGGCAAGTCCGGCCATATCGCCAACAAAATCGCAGCCACGTTAGCAAGCACCGGCACCCCCGCATTCTTTGTCCACCCCGGTGAAGCAAGTCATGGTGACTTAGGCATGATCACGCCTAAAGACCTTGTTTTAGCGATTTCTAATTCCGGGGAAACGTCCGAAGTTTTATCGATTTTACCAATCATTAAGCGCATGGGGGTTGGCTTGATCGGTATGGCGAGTGTGCCCAGTTCCACCTTGGCTAAGCTAGCCGACGCCTATATAAACATTCCGATTGAACAAGAAGCCTGCCCGATGAACTTGGCGCCAACCGCCAGCACCACGGCCAGCTTAGCAATGGGCGATGCCCTCGCCATTGCGGTGCTCAACGCCCGAGATTTTGATGAACGAGATTTCGCTCGCTCGCACCCAGGTGGTGCGTTGGGCCGAAGGCTATTGATGTACGTCGACGATATTATGCACAAAGGCGACGATATCCCACTTGTCGCAGAGTCAGCTCTGCTGTCAGACGCATTGCTTGAAATGTCGAGTAAGGGCCTGGGCATGACCGGCGTCTGCGACAGTAACGGTCAACTTATCGGAATTTACACCGACGGTGACCTACGACGCACACTCGCAGAACGAATCAGTGTTGATACGCCAATTTCCGAGGTAATGACAGCCGAACCAGTGACCGCAAGGCCAGACATGTTAGCCGCTGAATTGGTTAGCTTAATGAAAGAACGTAGCATTGGCGGCTTAATCGTAACCAACAACGCCGACGTGGTAGGCGCGCTGAATATGCAAGACCTACTGCGCGCGGGCGTTTTATAGGACATTTTTATGAGTAAATTACCCCCACTGCCCTATCAAGTTTCAGATGAGGTTATGGCCAAGGCCGCTAAGGTCAAACTAGCCTTATTTGACGTAGACGGAGTTCTCACCGATGGTAAGCTACACTATTGCGCTGATGGCGAGCAAATGAAGGTGTTTCACGCGCTTGATGGGCACGGCCTGAAAATGCTGCAAGCGTCGGGTATCGATGTGGGCGTTATTTCCGCACGGCGATCCGCAGCATTGCAAACGCGTTTAAACGACCTAGGCATCAAGCACTGCCACCTTGGGGTTGATAATAAACGCGAGGTGTTCGAACAGCTTTTAGGCCAACTCGACTTACGCGGTGAGGACTGCTGCTTCGCCGGAGACGACGTGATCGACCTGCAAGTAATGCAGGAATGTGGGCTGAAGTTTTCAGTACAAAACGGTCACTTTATCGTACTCGACATTGCCGATTGGGTTGCTCCATTAACAGGCGGACAGGGTGCGGTGCGGGCAATCTGCGACGTACTGCTCTACAGTCAAGACTGTTACCCACTCGGCATTTCACCGAAGCAATAACCATAAATGACAACAACGCTTGTAACAAACTTTAGCTAAAATCAACGCACGTGAAGCAACTCGAAACCTTACTCTATATCTCGATTCTCGGCATGGTCGGCTTAGGCGGCATCTATCTGCAAACCCGCATGATAGACGAGGAACCCGAGCTCAAAGACTTCAAGAATCGCCACGACCCGGACTACTATATTGAAAACTTCGTGGCCACCGGCCTAGACGAAAATGGGCAGCGGCGCTTTGTACTAAAGGCCGACCGGATGGCGCATTTTCCTGACGACGACACCGCGTTACTGGATAATCCGCACGTCGTTGAATACGAAATCGGCTTCGCGCCACGGCATACTTACAGTGACTCAGGTTGGATGTCATCCTCTGGCGATGAAATTTTAATGACCGGCAACGTCCGCGTGGTGGTCGAAGCAGACTCACGCGGCCCGGGTGGCACCTTGAATTCAAAAAAAATGCGGATACTACTCGATAAAACTAAGCAGGCAGGCGGTATATTCGAGTAACCGCACACACTCATTGCTGATTTAAATTATCTACAGTTCAAGAAAAATATATGCTGTTCTCGTTCAGCGTACGGTCAGCCTGTGTGATATATTTTAGCGATAACAATAAACCATACGTTCAACCGCAGGCGTTATGCTTTTTCACAGACCCATGACCAAATTCCACTTCACCCTTAGCGCCATATTATTTGTCCTCGTGCTACCGCCTCAAGCGCTGGCTCTGAAGAGCGACCGTGATCAGCCCGCACAAATCGAAGCAGACGAAACCGAGATCGATTTTAAAACCGGCGTTCGTACTCTCATCGATAACGTGTTGGTCGTGCAAGGCACGCTGCGTATCAAAGCCGACAAGCTGGTGGCCACCTACGATAAAAGCGGCCAGTTAACCAAAGCCATCGCCGATGGTTCTTTGGCCAGATTCAAACAGCGGCCTGATGACCAACCGGATGACGTTGAAGGCTGGGCTAAGAAAATTTTGGTTGATTATCCAAGCAACACGCTCACCCTAGTAGGTAAAGCGGCGCTCAAACAGGGTGCCAGCACCGCGCGTGGCCAAAAGATCGTCTACAACATGGCGACCGACAAGCTAAAGATTTACGGTGGCTCAACATTAGGCTTAACCGGCAAAGATGGCACCGCCCCTGCTCGCAAGATAGAAGACCCGTTTAAAGATGATGCCGCAGGCCCCGACGAAACCACTGCCGTTGCACCGAGCAAACCATCTGAAACCACAGAGTCTGAAACCACAAATTCCGACGCAAATACAAATGAAGATGCCAAGCCAACCAAGCCGAAGCAAAGAATAGAGCCGGTTAAGGCTGGTCGGTCACGCTTAATTCTGCAACCGAAAAAAGTAGAAAAGGAAGAAAAAAAGTCAACGAAAGGCAAGAAAAGCAAGAAAGATAAGAAAAGCAAGAAAGATAAGAAAGACGCGGAAACAGACGCAACACGCGACCAGGACGAGTAGAGTAAGTAACCAACGATGAGCATTCTGGAGACCCGCGATCTTTGCAAGAGCTATAAAGGCCTGCAAGTCGTTAAGAAGATTAATATCTCGGTAGAGAGCGGCCAGGTTGTTGGCCTGCTCGGCCCTAATGGCGCAGGCAAAACCACCAGTTTTTATATGGTGGTGGGTTTAGTGCGCAGCAATAGCGGCCGAATTTTACTCAACGGCCAGGACATCAGCCACTTGCCCATGCATTCGCGTGCGAAGCTTGGTATTGGCTATCTACCACAAGAACCCTCTATCTTTCGCAAACTCACGGTGCAAGAAAATTTAATGGCGGTGCTCGAGACTGATAAAACTATGTCGCCGCAACAGCGCAGTCGACGGGTTGAGCAGCTACTCGAAGAATTTAATATCGGCCACAAACGTGACACCTTAGGTATTTCATTGTCGGGTGGCGAGCGACGCCGGGCTGAAATTGCCCGTGCCATCGCGCTAAAACCTTATTTCATACTACTAGACGAACCGTTTGCTGGTATCGACCCAATCTCAGTTGGCGACATTCAACAAATTATCGACTATCTGCGTAATTCCGGAATCGGCATTATCATTACCGATCATAATGTTCGAGAAACGCTGGATATTTGCGATCACTCGTATATTTTAACCGAGGGTCGCGTCTTAACCGAAGGCACCGCAAAGCAGATTTTAAGCCATCAAGGCGTGCGTGACGTCTACCTTGGGTCAAAGTTCAAAATCTGACAAATTTCTTTGTTACCAAACTCTCATTGGCAAATCCTCTGGTTGAGAGTAGACTGTTTTTATGCAGTATATTGACGTAAATATTTGTTTAAGGGTCGTTAATCCCCAACTCGGTCATAAACAAGACCGGCGCAGTAAATGAAACAAAGCCTAAATCTCAAATTATCTCAGCACCTAACGCTCACGCCGCAACTCAAGCAGTCTCTTAAATTACTGCAACTACCGTCTTTAGATCTAGAACAGGAAATTCAACAAACCTTAGACGCTAATCCCCTTCTAGAGCGGGTTGAGAGTGAGCAAAATGAAACTCCGATTATCGATCAAGTCGCACCTGCGCACGACAACGGTGTGCCACAACCCGTTGCTGAAGCAGCCGACCCAAGCGTGGAATTAGAACGCAACGACAGTCTCGCTCCCGAACAAAATCTTGCCGAAAGTTGGTCTGAACCCGACACCGCGTGGCAAGAACCGCAACGCGTCTCGATTGTTTCTGGCCGCGGCGATGGCAACACAGAGTTCACTCATTATGTTAGCAAGCAAGAAACGTTGTTCGAGCACCTTGAGTGGCAAGTTCAAATGACCGCACTCAGTGCCAAAGACAAATTAATCGCCAACAACATATTACACAGCTTAGATGACGACGGGTATCTGGGCGCTAGCCTAAGCGATATCGTCAACACCTTAGACCCCAAATTGGAAGTCGAGGAGGACGAAGTTGGCGCCATCCTCAGCTTAATCAAGACGCTCGAACCAACCGGTGCCGGTGCCCGTGATTTAAGTGAGCGCTTAGCCATTTTGTTAGACCTTAAAGACGATGACACGCCCTTTATCGATATTGCAAAAAATATTGTTGCTGAACATCTTGATTTAGTAGGCGCACGTAATTTCGCAAAATTAAAAAAAGTCTTAGGCGTCAATGATCAAGCACTCAGCCAAGCATTAGAGCTAGTCACGCAGCTAAACCCACGTATTAGCGCCGCATTTCAAAGTGATAACCAGAACTACGTGGTTCCAGACGTGCTGGTTAAAAAATTGGGAGCCCGCTGGGTGGCTCAACTGAACCCAGACAATCAGACTAAACTGCGACTTAACGAGACCTATTCCAATATGCTCAAAGCGGGCTCGAAACTTGAGCTCGACAAAGAAGACAGCAACTACATTCAAAAAAACCTGCTCGATGCAAAAATGTTCATCAAAGGCTTGATGAGCCGCTATGACACCCTACTATTAGTAGCAGAGGCTATTGTTGAGCGCCAGCAAGACTTCTTTGAGCAAGGCGATCAAGCAATGCGACCGATGATTTTACATGACATTGCGCAAGCACTTGATATGCATGAATCAACAATCTCGCGTGCAACCTCGGGCAAATATATGCTCAGCCCGCACGGAGTAACAGAACTAAAGTACTTTTTTTCCAGCGCCCTTAGCACGACTGATGGCGCTGCCTCTAGCTCAACAGCAATTCGCTCGTTGATAAAGAAGATGGTTAATAGCGAGGTAAAAACCAAACCATTAAGCGACAGCAAAATTGCCAAAGAACTAGAGCAACAAGGGCATATCGTTGCCAGACGCACCGTGGCTAAATACCGCGAGAGCATGCACATAGCACCATCGAGCCAGCGTAAAGCCATTAACTGAGCTAAACCGGACCGTTGAATTGACTTGCGCCGCAAGTTGCATGACTCGCCCTATTTACGCATGGCACGCGCGCGATATGCGGTAAATGGTGGGCATAACAGCTCGCCAAAACTCTCAATAGGAGAATTTTATGCAGTTAACTATCTCAGGTCACCAAATCGATTTAACCGATTCAATGAAGCACTATATCGGCGAAAAAATGGAACGTATCGAACGACATTTTGACCACTTGAATAGTATTGACGTGGTGCTTCACGTAGAAAAAATTCATCATAAAGCCGAGGCCACTGTGAACGCTAAGGGCATAACGATGCACGCGCATGCAGACTCAGAGAACATGTATGCCACAATCGACGACTTAGCTGATAAACTAGATTCTCAAGTGCGCAAGCACAAAGAAAAAATAACCAATCACCATCGCAATGGTGGCGCCCTAAAGAGCCAAGAATTTGACTAGATAATACAGTCAAATTCTGACTTTTTAGATCGGGTCCACCTCTGTTGCCGCCAGCATTAGCTAGCCGCAGTAGTGGTGGACTTTTAGCATGACAAAACAATATTATTAAATCGTTCAGAGACACGTCCAGATCAATGAGTACCCCAACGCCCTCTCAAGGCAGCACTTCATCTACATCAAGTGTATTGCTTTCCAGCTTAAATACTGAACTTATTCTAGTAAACGCTCAGATCAGCAGTGCAAAAAAATTGTTAGAGGAAATGGCCCACCTCCTCACAAAAGCACTCGACAGCGAGACCAGAAAAAAGGATATTTACCACCAACTTCTTGAGCGTGAAAAACTAGGTAATACCGGCATTGGCAATGGGGTTGCGCTGCCACATTCGCGTTGCCCACAAGCAAGCACAGCCGTAGTCGCGATCATAAGCCTTAATCAAGGTGTCGATTACGACAGCATTGATCGCCAACACGTTGATTTAGCATTTGGTTTATTGGTGCCCGAAGACGCATCTCAAGAACATCTAAATTTACTCGCCGATATTGCTCGCCTAATGTCTAAACCGGCAAACAAAAATAAACTCTCAGCGGCTAATTCACCTGAACAAATGTTTAGAATGATCCAAGACCTTTCAACCTAGTCTGGTTATGAGCGCACCTAAATTTTTCATTATCAGCGGCACCTCCGGGTCGGGTAAAACCATTGCATTACAGGTGCTCGAAGACCTTGGCTTTTACTGTATTGACAATTTACCGGCGTCATTAGTGCCGGAAATGGCGGCGCGCGTGCTCGGCAATAAGACCGCTGAACACAATTGCGCTGTCAGTATCGACTCGCGTAACCAAGATTTTATTGGTGACTTAGAGAGCAGCATCAACAGCCTAACGTCGTTTAGCGTTGAAACGCGCGTCATTTTTCTAGACGCCGACGATCAAACCTTACTCAAACGCTATAGCGAAACTCGACGCAAACACCCGCTGTCTGACGCTGACACATCACTGCTTGAAGCCATTCACAAAGAACGCGACCTACTGCAACACTTATCAGACATAGCCGATCGCAAAATTAATACCGCGAACACGACGCCGCATGAATTGCGCACTATTATTCGCGACGATAGTGAGCACGGCAGCAAGCATTCATTAACGTTATTATTTCAGTCATTCGGTTTTAAGCACGGCAACCCTAACGATGTCGACTTCATGTTCGACGTGCGTTGCTTACCGAACCCACATTGGCATGCCGAGCTTAAACCGTTGACCGGGCTCGATAAGCCAGTGCAAGACTTCTTAGAGCAACAGGCTTTGTGCCAAGACATGTACCAGCAGGTTCGCGACTTCGTAGAACATTGGTTGCCGCATTTCATCAACGACAATCGCAACTACCTAACCGTTGGGATCGGTTGTACTGGCGGCCAACATCGGTCAGTGTATCTGACTAACTTATTACAGGCCCATTTCGCCAGTCACAGCGATATTCAAACACTCGTTCGCCATCGTGAACTCAGCCTTTAACTGCCCCCTTAGCCACTATGCAAGAACAACCTATCGAAATAATTAATAAGCTTGGCTTGCATGCTCGTGCTTCCGCCAAGTTGGTGAATACAGCCGCGCAATTCTCGAGCCGTATCGAATTAGAATTTGGAGAGCAAAAAGCCGACGCTAAGAGCATTATGTCGGTAATGATGCTGGCAGCTTCGAAGGGCAGCAAAATGCTAATACGCACCGATGGCGATGATGAACAAGAAGCGATGAACGCCATCACCACCTTAATAAATAACTACTTCGACGAGCAAGAGTAAGCGCAATGTTAAGTCTCTTTGGCTCTGGTATTGGTCGTGGCATCGCCATCGGGCCAGCCTATGTCCTCAAAAACAGTGATATTGAGACGCCACAGTTTACGCTCAACAAGCAGCAGATTGCCGGTGAAGTAAAGCGTTTTAAGGCGGCGATAAACGAGACCGAACAAAGTTATAAGGCGTTGCTTAAGAGCTTGCCAAAGGATGCTCCGAAAGAGAGCGCAGCCTTTATTAACGCACATATGATGATGTTGCGCGACCCGATGATTACCGGTGAAGCCATTAAGATCATCCGCTCAGAGTTGGTCAACGCCGAGCATGCCTTGCAAACGCAAGCTGACAATTTGATACGTGTCTTTGAACAAATGGAAGATACGTATTTACGCGCAAAGAAAGGCGACGTACAACACGTTACCAATCGAGTATTACGTCACTTACTGGGAATCGTTTCGCACAGTTTAGACGAGTTTAATAACGAAAACCTAAGCGGCAAAATTATTGTCGCTAAGGACCTGTCTCCGGCAGAGACTGTATTCATTAAGGATCGAAAAGTGGCGTCGTTCGTTACCGATTTAGGGAGTCAAATTTCGCACACAGCCATTATCGCGCGCAGTCTAAAAATGCCCGCTGTCGTGGGCTTGCACGGCAGCAGTAAAATTATTAGTGATGACGACGTGCTGATCGTTGATGGTATGCGCGGCATTATCATCATCAATCCGAGTATTGGGGTTCTCAAAGAATACAAAGCCCGTCAGACTAAAATTCGCGCACGCGAGCGTGAACTGAACACACTCACTAAGAAGCCTAGCCGCACCGTTGACGGCCAAAGAGTCAAGCTGATGGCGAATATCGAAACGGCGAAAGACATCAAAGGCCTCAAACAGGTTAATGCCGCGGGTGTCGGTCTATATAGAACCGAATATTTATTTATGGGCCGCGAACAAGCACCAACCGAGGCCGAGCAACTGCGCGAATACAAACGCATTGCCAGCGGCGTCGGCGACATAGTAGCCATTCGCACACTCGATATTGGTGGCGATAAACAGCTCGACTTCAATTACCCAAACAAACAATCCAGCTCGTCACCTCTTGGCTTGCGCGCAGTGCGTTTGTGCTTGAGTCATATAGAAATTTTCAAACCTCAGTTGCGTGCTATTTTAAGGGCTTCAGCCTTTGGTAAAGTTTCGATCATGATACCCATGGTCAGTAGTTTCGATGAAATAAACCAAGTCTTGGCAATTATCAAGCAAACCAAAGCCGAGCTTAAATCCGAAGGTGTTGCCTTCGACCCTCGCATCAAAGTCGGAGGCATGATCGAGGTACCCGCGGCAGCGATTATGGCCGAAGTGTTTGCCCAGAAGTTAGACTTCTTGTCGATTGGCACTAATGACTTGATTCAATATACCCTGGCAATTGATCGCGTTGACGACGCGGTCAATTATTTATATGACCCATTGCACCCGGCCGTTCTACGACTGATCAGCCTTGTCATTCGGGCCGGAGAAAAAGCCAATATACCGGTGTCTCTTTGCGGCGAGATGGCGGGTAATGTCAACTATACCCGCTTACTGCTTGGCTTGGGGCTTAAAAATTTTAGTATGGACGCCACGTATTTACTCGACGTTAAAGGCCGAATTCTCAACGCTGATACCACCAAGTTGCGGTACCTAGTGGGCAAGATACTGAGTTCCGACAACCCCATTCAAGCACGCGACAGGCTCAACGCTCTCAACCGACTGTAATTTTCATCACAGAGCGCCAGTTAGCTCGCTATAATAAGTGCCTATCTAACGTTGAATAGGTTCCCGAGCTTAAATGCTTTCATAAACGTGCAACACGCTACCCCACAAATCACCAACATCGTTGAACTGCTTAACGCAGGCAACACTGCTGCGGTTGCCGATTTATTTGCCGAGGCACATCCAGCCGATATCGCGGATGCCCTTGAGCAACTCACGCCGGCTAATCGTCCCGCGGCGTGGGAACACATACCAGAAGACGAAAAAGGTGAAGTGCTCGCGGAATTAAACGAAGGCGTTTTCCGTGATTTAGCAGAAGAGCTTGATAACAAAGAACTGGTTAACGCCATTAAAGTTCTTGATATCGATGAACTGGCTGACTTAATACCTGATTTACCTGAGACCCTATTGGCTGATGTACTGTTTGAGGTCGATACTCAGACGCGTGCCAACCTGGGTGAGGTTCTGTCGTACCCAGAAGACAGTGCGGGTGGGTTAATGAACCTTGACACGGTCACAGTGCGCGACAATATTTCGCTCGACGTGGTACTGCATTACCTCCGCCTTAGGTCCGATTTACCCGATCACACTGACGCTATCTATTTAGTCGACCGGCAAAACAAACTTACCGGGATCTTACCGATCACCAGCCTTATCACACAGGCCGGTGGCAACCCCGCTAGTCAACATATTATCGAGGCACCAGTAATTTTTCAGTGTCTAGACGATGAGGAAGAAGTCGCTAAAGCATTCGCCGACTACGACTTAATATCGGCCCCCGTGGTTGATGAGAACCAAGTCTTATTAGGTCGCATTACGATCGACGATGTGGTGGATGTAATTCGCGAACAGGCTGAGCACGACATTATGGCCGCCGCGGGTTTAAAAGAAGAAGAAGACATCTTTGCACCCGTCGCTAAAACGTCACGCAATCGAACGGTTTGGCTTGCGGTGAATCTGGTAACCGCGCTACTGGGCTCATGGGTAATTGGCCAATTTGAAGGTTCGATACAACAGCTGGTTGCGCTTGCTGTACTAATGCCAATTGTTGCCAGCATGGGCGGCAACGCCGGAACACAAACACTCACGGTTGTGATTCGAGGTATGAGTCTAGGAACCATCTCACGCGGCAATATGATGACCGTGCTCAAAAAAGAGACGATGGTGGGCGTATTAAACGGAATTATTTGGGCTGTTGTGATCGCCGTAATTGCGGCGCTTTGGTATCAAAATTTGAACTTAGGCTTGGTTATTGCTGCCGCCATGATTGCGAACTTGGTGATGGGTGCAATTGCCGGGGTATGCATTCCAATTTTCTTAGATAAGATGAACATCGACCCGGCTTTGGCGGGCGGTGTGGCACTGACAACCGTAACGGATGTTGTAGGTTACTTCTCAGTTTTGGGTTTAGCAACACTGCTATTGTTGTAGCAATCATTGATTGCTACAACACACGGTAGTAGCGCTACCGCCCCAAACTATGAACCCAAACTATGCAGCTCTGTTTATTTAGTGCGCTTACTCATAGAATAGCGACCGTGTTCTTTAATCTAATAAGAACCAGCGCAAGCGAACCATAAAGTCCAAAAAGCGAAGAAAATATAAGTTAGCTCCTTAACTTCTTCCTTTAGCAACGTATGTGATTACTCAGGGCAGCCGACCCCCTTCTTTTGCCCCGTCACATCGGTAAACTCTTTCCAATGAACCCAACCCTTTGGACATAGAAAACCCCATTCGCGTTCCTTAGGAAAGGTAAAGAAAAGGGTGTACGCGAACTCGCTATTTAAGCGCAGCCGGTGCGCGTATGTCGCGTTACGATATTTAGGTATCAAAGGCCATAGACGTCGCTCGCCCTGCTCGGTAACTTCGCGCACATGCCCCCAAATAACGATACCAATGCTGCGCCACGGATGATCGTGCAAAGCACGATCATCGTCACTGCCGTCATAGCGATGTAAATACAAATTATGACGGCCGTGTTTGCGCCGCAAATGCCATCTGCGCATGTAGGCATCACCAATAATTTCGTCCGGCTTACGCCATTTCAAATTAATCATGACCGGTGATTAGCTCAAATTTGACTAGCGATCCAAGCTTTAACTTTACGCTCGAGCATGCTCATCGGCAGGGCTCCGCCATCTAGAACCGTGTCGTGAAAACCTCTAATATCAAACTTGTCGCCAAGTTGGTCTTCCGAAAGTTTGCGCAAGCGTTGAATATCGAGCATACCAATTTTGTAGCTTGTGGCCTGACCAGGAATAACCAGGTAACGACGAATTTCAGCTTCAATCGTGGTTAGTGGGGCTGGCGAGTTAGCAGAGAAATAATCGATTGCTTGCTGCTGACTCCAACCTTTGTGGTGCATACCCGTATCCACCACCAAGCGGATTGCGCGCCAGATTTCGCTGCCTAATCGACCGAAATCAGAGTGTATATCACTAAACGTACCCGGCATTTCTTTAGCCAGCGCTTCAGAGTACAAAGCCCAACCTTCAGCGTAAGCGGTGAACCCGGCTTGCGTTCTGAACGTCGGCACGCCTGTTAACTCTTGCGCAATTGAAATTTGCATATGATGGCCCGGCAAGCCTTCATGATATGCAATCACTTCTAATTCGTTCTTTGGCATTGCCTTCATATCTGAGAGGTGTGCGTAATAAATACCCGGACGGGATCCATCCGGAGTACCCGGATAATAGTGCTGGGGCGCACCATCTTGCTCGCGGAAGGACTCTACACGTTTTACCACCAACTCCGCTTTCGGCAAAATACCAAAATAGTTTGGAAGCTGTGCCTTGATATTGTTAATCGCATTCGTTGCATCATCAATATAGCCTTGACGCCCCTCATCGGTATTCGTGAAGTAGAATTTCTCATTGTCTTTGCTGTCTCGAATGTAGCCAAAAAACTCAGGCAAGGAGCCCTCAAAACCGGTTTTGGTTTTTAACTGCTCCATCTCTGAGCGCAAGCGTTTTACTTCACTCAAACCTAGGGCGTGTATTTCGTCGGCGCTCATATCCGTTGTTGTTTGCACCTTAAGAAGGTGCGAATAGTAAGCTTCGCCGTTTGGCAAACTCGAGACTCCTTTCGCCATTTCGCTGGTGTTCTTTAGATCGTCGTTTAAAAACACGATCAAATTTTTGTAGGCCGCGCCAAAGTCATCAACTAAAGCAGACGTCGCTTTTGCCAACAAGGCATCCGACTGTGTTTTTTCTAGTTTGCCGCTCTCAGTCAGTGCAGCAAGCTTACCTTTGACGTCCTTCATCAAGGTAGAGTCTTCATCACTATTACCGTATTCAGCACCGGTGATAATTTCTTCAGTCTCCTTAATCACAATCTCGTAGGCAAAGCGCGGAGGGCGTACCCCTTGTGCCGCGGATAATTTCGCACGCTCAATCAGTTGGTTCATCGCACGGCCAAATCCAGAGATTCGTGTCACGTAGGCCTGCATGTCTTCAACACTTTCAACCTTATGAAAATTCATCAAAAAAGTGGGGAAGAATGAATGAGTACCATTCATTTGTTCAAATACGTACTCACTGCGCTTAAACTTCTCACCCTCGGCCGCGATGGTATATTGGTATTCCCATAAATCGTAAGACAGCTTGGCGTTATCGTCGAGCTTGTCATAGTCGAACTTAGCCTTCATTTTTTCCACTGACTTACGCTTCCACTCCAAGTTTTTCGCCTCAGTCGCTTCGCTCAAATCGTCGACCTCAGCATAGCGCTCCTTGCGACCTTGAAACGTTAAGGAGATTGGGCTTTGCATTAGTTCAACTTCGTATTGCTCTTCAAACCAAGCATTCAATTTTTCGGTTTCTGTACCCAGAGTTGCTTTTGCGGTAGCCGGCGCATTCGAGTCACGTGCAGTATCAGAATTGTGATGCCCGCACGCACTGATCAAAGTCGCAGATAAGAGAAGAATAAGAGTAAAACGCATAGTTAAGTCTCGTGGTTATTAAGTTCGTGGATAGTTGTGTTTGGTTTACAGCGAGTCGAGCCTGATCATATCTGCTTACTCAATAAGCAAGCAAGCGTTGAGGTAATAAACGAAGTGGCAATCAGACCGCATTGCTCATTAGCGGTTTAGCCTCAATCATAAAACGCTGAGCGGCCAAACGCTCGGCGACGGTATTAGTCGCGCATACTCGTTGATCACTGATATCAAAAATTTCAGATAAAGTATCTCGAATACCTTCGATGTTACGCTTACATTCAGAGGCCGGCGCGTCTTGGAATTGACGACAAATTTCGATAATACCGCCCGCGTTTATAACGAAGTCAGGGGCATAAAGTATGCCTCGTTGCCGCAGCTTCTCACCATGCTCGGCATTAGACAATTGATTGTTCGCACCACCCGCGACAATGGGCATGTTCAACTTCAGTATACTCTCGTCGTTTATTGCTGCCCCCATCGCACATGGGGCAAACACATCAGCCTCAAGTGCAATAATTTTATCAACATCAACGATTTGAGCGCCGAGTCTCTCCGCGTTTTCAAGGTTACTCAGATTAATGTCACACGCCGAAACACGTGCGCCGGCTTGAATAAGCAGCTTAGTTAAATATTGCCCCACGGCCCCCACACCTTGAATCGCAATATGTGCACCCTCTAAATTTTGGACGCCCAAACGATGGGCTGCCGACGCCTCGATACCACAATAAATACCATAAGCGGTTAACGGTGATGGGTCGCCGCCGAACTCTTGCTGCTCGTTAATGCCTAGAACGTGCGCAGTCTCGATTGCCATTATTTTCAAATCGGCGACACTCGTGCCTGAATCTTCGGCACTGACATAGCGGCCGTTTAAGGTATCGATGAATTCACCCATCTTACGTAACAACTGCGGCGTTTTATCAACCTTTGGGTCACCGATTATGACGGCCTTACCGCCACCCATAGGCAAGCCAGCCAAAGCCGATTTATAGGTCATGCCGCGACTCAATCGCAACACGTCTTCTAAAGCGTGTTCCTCACTGGCATATGGATACATGCGGCACCCGCCAACGGCGGGCCCTAAGTTGGTATTGTGAATAGCAATAATTGCATTCAGTCCACTGCTCTGGTCATTTAAGAAAACGACTTGTTCGTGATTATCAAATGACGGTGATTGATTTGCGTTCATAATTATACGTATTTAAAGGTGATCGAATTTTATTATTACGTTGTATTCCCCAAAGCGGTTTGAATTCCCTAAATTCAAAGCGATTTCTCTACTAGCCTAAAGGCTTTCTCTCTATTGGCTCAGGGCTGTTTATCTCCCAGGCTCAAGGCTGTTTATCTCCCAGGCTCAAGGCTGTTTATCTCCTAGGCTCAGGGCTGTTTATCTTCTAGGCTCAAGGCTGTTTATCTCCTAGGCTCAAGGCTGCTCGGTAACTGCGCAGCTGCTGTTTAAGAAGTACTTTGTATTGCTGGTAGTTCTTCTCCTTTACATGCCCGTAGCCGCGCACGCCTAAAATCAATTCAACTGCGCGAACCGCATACTCTCGGTTGGCCCTACTCAGACGTTCTAGTAATTCATCAATGGTTTGGTTCAACTCATCGATAAGCGCGACTTCCATCTTACGCTCCGCGCTATAAGCAAAAACATCGAACACGGTGCCACGCAGGCCTTTTAATTTTGCTAATACTTTAAAGCCAAACAACATATAGCCACCAAAGGTAATCTTACGCGGGTTTTTCTTGGTCGATAAAATCGGTGGTGCGAGATGAAAACTTAGCGTCGGCTTGCCTTCAAATGTTTGCTCAAGTTGCTTTTCAAATCGGCCGTCGGTATACAAGCGCCCCACTTCGTACTCGTCTTTGATGGCCATGGTTTTATAAAGCGCTTTGGCGACCGCCAATGATAGAACCCGTTGCTCGCCAAGCTTAGCCTCAGCGTCAATTACCTTGCTTACTGTTCTTTGGTATCGGTCGGCATAATCCTTATTTTGATATAAAACCAGATCATCGTATCGGTGCTGCACAATCGCATCGAGATCAGTCAAGACATCAAACCGGGTTTGCGCAATTCCCGCCCGTTGCTCCACGTCAGCCAAGTCTAAGAACGCACGACGCCCCCAATCAAATGCCTGTTGGTTGAAGTCTACCCTCACGCCGTTTAGCTCTAAGGCTTTTTTAATTGCACTCGCCGATACTGGCAGCAAACCTTGTTGGTAGGCGTAGCCAACCAAAAACAAATTCGTCGCAATAGGGTCACCAAGTAACGCCTCAGACAAGTCGCTCGCGGCAATGAACTTTGCGCGCCCGTCGCCTAATTCGTTCTCGATACTTTGTTTCATGGCATCGACTTGAAAGACCACATCAGGATTATCGATAAATTCCGCAGTAGCAACTATTGTATCGTTTACGACAGCATAGCTACGTTGACTATGCATTTTTGCCAGCGCGTCATCACTGGCGCAAACCAATAAGTCGGCGCCGATAACAAGGTCCGCGTCGCCGGCCGGAATACGGACCGCATGAATATCATCTTGGTACTCAGCGATGCGCAAGTGGCTAACTACTGGGCCAAATTTTTGCGCAAGACCAGTTTGATTTAACGTTGCCACGCCTTTGTATTCTAGGTGCGCCGCCATCGACAATACCGCGGTCACCGTTAGCACGCCGGTGCCACCTACGCCGGTTACCAGCACATTCCACGGATGTTCGAGGCTCGGTTGCTCGGGTTCTGGCAACTCCGAGTCACTAGGCACCTTTACCGATGGTTTGCGCAGCGTGCCCCCGGTCACGGTAACAAAGCTTGGGCAAAAGCCATCAATACAGCTTAAGTCTTGATTACACGCCGCTTGCTCGATCTTGCGCTTGCGTCCCAGTTCTGTTTCTTTGGGTACCACCGAAAGGCAGTTCGATTTCAAACTGCAATCGCCACAGCCTTCGCACACCAAGTCATTAATAAAGGCTTTCTGTAGAGACGCTTCCATGGTCCCGCGCTTACGACGACGACGCTTTTCAGTAGCGCATACCTGATCATAAATCAGTACGCTACAACCCTCGATCTCACGGAGCGACTTTTGTATATCCATCAGTTTCGAGCGATGACTAACACTCACCGCAGAGTCGCCAAGCCCTCTATGCACCTCTGGGTTCTCAGCGACGATCGCTATCCTCGCGACGCCTTCACCTTTTAACTGCATAACCATTTCAGGAACGGTCAAACTGCCATCGATTTTTTGGCCTCCAGTCATGGCAACGGCGTCATTGTATAAGATCTTATACGTAATGTTTATTTTCGCGGCGACCGCCTGGCGAATCGCTAAGATGCCCGAATGGAAATAAGTGCCATCGCCAAGATTTTGAAAAATGTGCTTGGTTTTAGTAAAGGGCGACATACCGACCCACGTGACGCCTTCTCCACCCATGTGAGTAAAATTGTGTGCCGGCCGGATTTTACTCCAGGTGCTCATGTAGTGACAGCCAATACCGCCACCCGCAACAGAGCCCTCGGGGACCTTGGTAGACGAGTTATGTGGGCAGCCTGAACAATAAGTCGCTGAGCGAACGGATACCTCACGCGGCTCAGCTAAACGTTGCTCCTTATCGTTAATAAAAGCAACGCGTTCATCAACCGCCTCGCTGGAATAAAAGCGTTCAAGTCGTTTGGCAATTACGCGCGCAATCATCGCCGGCGTCAGCTCAGCCAAGTTAGTCAGCAGTTCCTGACCGTGCTCGTCATATTCACCAACCACTTGCGGGCGCTCATCCACCGGCCAATTATAAAGCTGCCCGGTAAGCTGATCTTCCATCACCGAACGCTTTTCTTCGACCACTAAGATTTCTTCTAAGCCCTTAGCAAACTCGTGGGTTTTTTCCGGCTCAAGTGGCCAGGGCATACCCACCTTATATACACGTACGCCAATCGCGCTCGCCTGCTCTTGATCAATTCCTAGGTCGTCAAACGCCTGCATAACATCCAGATAACTTTTCCCTGACGTGATGATACCGAGCTTAGGCGTGGGCGTATCGATGATAATCTTATTTAATTCGTTCTCACGTGCAAACGCTAATGCGGCGTATATTTTATATTTATTGAGCCGCTCTTCTTGTTCCAATGGCGTATCAGGCAGTCGGACATTCACGCCGTCTGCCGGCATTTCAAAGCCTTCAGGAATACGAATCTTGACGCGGTTTGGGTCTATGTCGGCAGAGATTGCGGAATCCATATTTTCGGTAATCGCTTTTAAGCCAACCCAACACCCAGAGTAACGAGAAAGCTCCCATCCAAAAATACCCAAGTCCAACACTTCTTGCACATTCGCGGGAGCGAGCACGGGCATCGACAGACTCATAAACAGGTGCTCTGATTGATACGGGTAGGTCGATGATTTACACCCATGATCATCGCCCACAACCGCTAAAACGCCACCACGCTTCGCGGTACCCGCGGCGTTCGCATGGCGTACGGCATCAATACTTCGATCTAGGCCGGGACCTTTGCCATACCATAAGCCAAATACACCATCAAATTGCGCGCCGGGCAATAGGCCAACTTCCTGCGACCCGCGAACGGCGGTTGCAGCTAGGTCTTCGTTTACGCCAGGGACAAACTTGATATCGTGTTTTTCCAAATACGGTTGCGCACGCCACATCGCTTGGTCGACGCCGCCCAATGGCGAACCACGATAACCAGAAACAAAACCAGCCGTCTTCAAGCCGCGCTCTTGATCACGTTGATGCTGCAATATCGGAAGTCGCACTAACGCCTCAATACCAGTGATGTAGGCACGCGTACTATCAAGAGAATATTTATCATCTAGTGACACTTCGCGCAGAATTTCATCTGCGCAATGGATGGCGGTCATACAGTCTCCTCGAGTTTTTATTATGCAAAAATTATAGCCAGCAGGCTGCGCACTTTTTATGCATATCGAGTCGCTCTTCAATCATATTTAGTCTAAATTAGACTCAATATCTATTTTAAACGAATTATTATTGCAAATATGAGCATTGAACTGACATCCCAAGACATAAAAATCCTTGACCTATTACAACGCAATGCTGATCGCAGTTCATCCGATGTTGCAGATCAACTTAATATCAGCCAATCACCCGCCTGGCGACGAATTAATCGCCTCGAGGAAGAAGGCGTCATCGAGAAAAAAGTAGCCTTACTAAGCCGCGACGCCCTAGGCATGGAACTAGTCGCTTTTACCACCGTCAATCTATCGCAGGCGGGTCGCAAGAGCATGGAAATGTTCGAAGCCGGAGTGAAACGACTCGACGAAGTGGTCGAGTGCTATACCATGACCGGTGCGTGGGATTACATGTTGAAGGTGGTCGTTAAAGATATTCGAAGCTACGAAAAATTCGTGCGCGGCCGGCTATTAGAATTGCCGATGATTGGAGAACTGCACTCACACATCTCGGTCACAGAAATAAAAAACACAACGGAATTGCCTCTGCGTCAGTTGTGATAACGGTAGGTAACATAGGCCGAAACTTAGTGCCTCGGTTCTAAATACACGTCAACTTGAAACCTTGGACTAAATTAGTGCGACGTTTTCTGCTTAGTTTGCATCTTAGGTAGAATGACCCCGCTATTTAGCAAATAGCAACGCACACAACTCTAGCCAAAGGACCTTACTATGAAGCTCATCGTCGTCGTATTAGTAACGTGGTTTTTAGCCGCGCCCACCAGCACTCATTCCGCCGAAGAAAAAGAAGACTTAGCCGCAAAAATCATCGATAAAATTGTCGCAGCGTATGGCGGCGATCGGCTGACCAAACTCTCTGGCTATAGCATTGATGATATATTCTTAAGCCCAACTATTGGGCAAAGTCACAGCCCAGAGCTGCTTGAAATCGGCGAGTCGTCTCAGTCATTAAGAGTCGATCTAAATGCTGGCAAAGCGAGTCTTGACTCGTGGGGTGTAGGTCGCACGGGCGGTTTCCAAGGTTCGACCATCAGCAATGGCGAACGCGCGTACAGCATTAACTTTCAAGCCGGCACCTATGGCGAAGCCGCAAGCGCCGACCTGTATGCCTTTGCTGGCGGCACTATGCGCACCTCAGATACAATTCTCGCCTATGAACTCAACAAGGCTCGAGACAAAGTCGAATTACTTGACGATGAAAACTATTTAAATCGCACACATCACGTACTCAAAATGCCCTTTCCTCTTAGCGCTGACTTACACCTTTATGTCGATGCGCAAACGTCTCTGATTTCGAGGATGGTCAGATCCAATCCGGTGGCTGGAAAACTAGACTATGTCTATTCCGGCCACACGACTAAGGATGGAATCACCACCGCAAGTCGAACCAGCTTTTTCATCGCAGGTGACTTGAACCTAGTCAGCGTCAAACACGAACTTACATTTAACCCAGACTTTCCGGCCGACACGTTCACGCTACCAAAAGATCTGGAAGAACAGGGCGAGCGAATAGATGGCGAGGTGATGACGGTGAATAAAATTTCTAAAAGCGCATACCACCTTGGACAAAATGGAGGCTATTCCTTATTTGTAGATACGGCAATGGGCACGATCGCCGCCGGTGGCTACGCGGGGCTTAGCGAACGTTTTGATCGCTATAAAAAAGACAGTGGCAACTTTAAGCCACTGTCTTTTCAAGTGGTAACGCACCATCATTCCGACCATATTGGTGGCTTAGGCGAAGCGCATGGCTTAGGCGCAACGCTGGTCACTGTTGATGAAAACATAGCCACGATTAAAGAGAGCCTTGCAGACGATATACAAGCTAGGTTCATTGAGGTGAAGGGGCGCATGAGCCTCGGTAGTGGTACGCGCGTTGATATATATGATGTCTCGACGAGTCACGCCAAAAGCTTTCTGTTGACCTATGTGCCCGCCGATAAACTTATCTTTATTGCCGACCACTTCGGCTCTCAGTTTGTCAGTGGCACGCCGACAGCGAATCAGGGCAGCGTTGATATGCTTGCTGCAATCGATGGCTTGGGCCTTGATGTCAAAAGAATAGCGACCGCGCACAGCGCTCGAATCTTCACAATGAAAGACCTACGTACTTCGGTTGCGAACTTCCAACCTGTAGTGTGCAGTGGCGGTCGTCCTGTTTGCAGGTAACGATACTCGCCACAACACTTACAATAATCGTCAGTGCTATTAAAACGGCTAAACGATGCGTAAAACAGCGAAACGATACGTAAAACGGCTAAGCGACGCGGTAACTAAAGCGTCGCTTAGCAGAATTGCGTGCCCCCAGCCTTTGGTAAAAGCGAATCGCGTCCTCATTCCAATCAGGAGTTTGCCATTGAATTTCTGAGACATTCATCTCTCTAGCGAAACTCACCGCTCGAGCAAACATATTGGCGCCTATTCTATAGCCGCGCCATTCGCTCACCGTGTACAAGCAATCCAAGTGTAAATACTCACTCGCCTGCCAGGTTGAAAACTCCAACGTTACGGCACAATAAGCCACTATTTGCTGTTGTATCTCAGCCACATAAATAGACAGCCGAGGTCGCTTACCGTTCATGGCTCGCTCTAATTTTAAAACCAAACCCTCAGCGCTAAACTTAGCGTGTTCGTAGCGTGCGTGCTCTTCCATCAGCGCAATAATGCTGGCTAAATCTTCGGGTTTCGCCAGACGAATTTCAATTTCCATACTTAACTCTCGGATACCAGACTGAAACCCTCATCAATCCAACCGGTAACGCCACCAATCATCAATTTTACAGGTAACCCCAGCCCCGCGAGCCGAGTTGCGGCTTTGTCGGCGCCATTGCAATGCGGCCCGGCACAATAGACGACAAATACTTTGTCACTGGGGTAGCGTTTCATATATGAGGCAATCATTTTTCCGTGTGGAATATTAATCGCACCACCAATGTGCCCGCTCGCAAACAGATCAGGTGAACGCACATCAACTAGAATAAAGTCGTGCTCAGCAGCGTTGAGACTGGCGTGTGTGTCCCAGCAATCCGTTTCAAATTTAAGTAAATTAGAAAAGTGTTCAAGCGCAGCTTCTGAACTCGCGGCTGGGGTTTGGGTGATTGGGGTAGTCATAATGGTCTCTCGTGTTTTGCTTAATCGAGAGTTGATAGTAGCCGCTGAGAGACAATTTCAATAGTGGCGTAAATGACATTTAGTGGTAATATTCCGCCAATGAATAAAAAAACAGATTCACACCAACCAGCCCACTCCGTCGCAGTATTGATCAGCAATGGCCTAGGCACCTTTGAATTCGGCATTGCGGTTGAGGTTTTTGGGCTTGCTCGCCCCGAATTTGACTTTCCTTGGTACGACTTTAAAGTCGTCAATACTCAAGCTCAGGACGTAACCGCGACTGGCGGCATTCGAATTGCCGCCGATGCTGGGCTAGAAGCGCTAGCGCGGGTCGACACAATTGTGATACCAAGCTGGCGCACCTTAGGCTCTCAATCAGCTGAGGGCTCTCAATCAGCTGAGGGCTCTCAACCAGCTGAGGGCTCTCAATCAACGGAAGACTCTCAAGCGGTTATTGAAGCCATTCAACAGGCCTCGCAGCGCGGTGTGCGCTTTTTATCGATTTGCTCTGGTGTTTTTCTATTGGCCGCGGCGGGCCTTTTAGATGGCAAGAAAGCAACGAGTCATTGGCGGCATATACCGAAGTTAAAAGCACTCTACCCGGAAATAGACATTGAAGAAGATACGCTTTACGTTGATCAAGAAAACATCATCTGCTCAGCGGGCAGCGCGGCCGGCATTGATGCATGTTTGCACTTAGTGCGTAAAGACTTCGGAACAAAAATTGCCAATGACGTCGCCAGGCGCTTAGTCGCCCCCCCACATCGTGACGGCGGTCAAGCACAGTTTATTCCCAACCCTATAGAGAAAGTTGAGCGTCACGCAATAAGCGAATCAATGGACTGGGCGCTCGCGCAAATCGCGAGTAACGTAACCGTGAAGAAAATGGCCGAACACGCACACATGAGCGAGCGAACCTTTCTTCGCCGCTTTCGAGAAGCCGTTGGTAACACTCCGATGGAGTGGCTACAACGAAACCGAGTGTTCAAAGCACAAGAATTACTCGAAAACACCGAACACTCCATGGAACAAATTGCCGAGCGTGCAGGTTATCAATCCAGTGAAACATTTCGGGTTGCGTTTAAGCGAGTAGCCGGAGTGTCGCCGGGAGTCTATCGCGCTCGGTTTCATCGCACTGCTTAGACATTGCAATGCGCGTGCATTAAAAGCGGGCCACACACTCCAAGTCTTAGTACTTTGAGGATTGAGTTTTTAGCGTTCCTTGCCACAACGAACAATCGTAATGTCGAATCAGAGCTTATCTGACCTGCCTTTATCTTACCGAGCTTTTACGTCACCAGCCATTATTTTAAAAGTTCCGGCGTATTTAAACAAAGCGCCAAATAAGGGGTGCTCGAGCGACATTTTCATACTGAACGTTTCATCATCAACAGGCCGCTCTTCAACATAAACCTTACCCATTAGCCACCGTCCGGGTATTGGTAAGTTATAACCAAAGATTCTCCAGACGTAACCGATATCTCGAAACACCACGGCCCCATTTTCTGCGGTTACCTGCAAGCGAGTACCAACACCAAAACGAACAAACTCAATTACCTGGTTTTCTTTAACAGGCTCCATATAAGACTTAAAATGGAAGTCTCCGTGTTTGAACTTAAAGACTCGATCCCAATATATATTCGAGTTGGCTCTACTCGAGTTATAGTGAACATCAATCGGTATATTCTTACCCCTGTAGGGAACCAGCGCGCCAAACAGCAAGCCAACAGGAATTAACAGTTTAGCAATTTTCGAATGATGGATTTCAGACATCACACCAGACACGCAAATATAATCATCTGACTCTGGTGTGAGAAAATAATGACGGCGGATAACGCTGCCCAATTGATTCCACTGCGTCCCTAAAACCGTTTGGAATATTGGCTTTTCATTTATATCCATGATTTCCACACGGTGGTTTTCAATCTAACATTTGATTGAGTATTTCTGATACGTCGAATTAAAGCAATGGTGTGATTTCGGCCAATATTTGCACTGTTCGCTTGCGCGTTGCTAACTCTAACTGCTCATCGAGAATAGCGCGCAGTGTTTCCAGCGTCGTCATGGGGTTACCCATTACCACACGAAAAACTGACACAGCTTCACCACCGTATTTGTGTTGTGAGAAACGTGTTCTAGACACGAAAGTTCTGCCTGCTGCCCGCTGTTGCTTTTGCATGCGCTTGTTAGCACGGTCCAGAATTTCGTTAATCACTTTTTGATCTGCGTGTGAAGATTGTGCGAGCTTGGCCTGCACATTGGCCGGAACATAGCGGTAATTTAGTATATTCAACTCGGGGTCGGTGATTAACTCGAAGTCAGCTTGCGCGTCTATCATGCGCGCGAAGGTCTTAGCTTTATCTACATTTGAATCGATTAAAATCTCATAGCCTTTGCGGCCAATGATATGAAATGCGGCGTGTACCAACATTGCCATGCCGGGGCGACTGCCTTCAATCGAATATTGTCCTAAGTCTTTTGAACCGGCGCGTAAAATATATTCTGCATGGTGTTCCACTGCACCGATTGCCGTTGGGTCTTTAAAGACCACCATGCCCGCGCCCATCGGCACGTAAAGTTGTTTGTGCGCATCAATCGTGACCGAGTCTGCCAGTTCAATGCCGTTCATCACATGCTTATGTGTGTTTGACAATAATGTTGGGCCGCCCCACGCCGCATCCACATGGTAATGCGTATCAAAATCCCGAGCGATTCCCGCGAGTTCGTCTAAAGGATCAACCTGGCCCGTCTCAGTCGCCCCAGCAATACCAACAATGGCAATGATGCCAATATTGTTGGCTTTAAGCTCTTCACATTTAGCGCGCATAGCAACGGCATCGACCTTATGCTGCGCGTCGGTAGGAATTGAAATAACATTGTCGCGCCCAATCCCTAATACATCCGCAGCTTTGCCAAGCGAATAATGTCCGCGCTCAGAGACAACCAGCGCTACATCGTCATAGCCACTGTGCTTTAGCGAGCGCGCCAAACCTTCTTTCGCGAGACCTCCAAAATCAGCGCTCGGCTTAAACATGCGGTTACGCGCAACCCACAGCGCCGAGATATTGGCAGTGGTTCCACCCGAACAAAAAGTACCCAGCGCACGGCGACTATTGTGTAAGTTTTCGTCGTAGAACGCTTGGTCCCGCTCATAGACGAGGCCATGCAACATACCAAGCACTTGGCGTTCTAAGGGTGTGAACGCTTTTGACGTCTCGATCTTTACTAGGTTTTGATTCAGCGCGACCATAATGCGCGACAAGGGCAGCATAAAATACGGCAGTGGCGTCGCCATGTGGCCAATAAAGCCCGGCGCTGAGGTGTGTACCGAATGCGCAACCAACTTTTCTAATACAAACTCGGTGTACTCTGATACGAACTGCGGCACTTCAGGTATCGCGGCGTTAGAAAAATCTTCTTCAATGGCCGTCAATGAACGTTCACGCGCAACAATCCTATCAGACAAAAAACCCATCAAGTTATCCGAAATTTCCTTATCGATTGCGCCCAATGTGCTGTTCGGTGCTTCCGGCACGGTAAAAATACGATACAAGTTCTCTAGGCTGGCAGTCGCCAATGCATGAGTATCAAGGTCGTTTAATGGGGTGAGAGGAGTCGGTTTCAAAAAAGTGTGCCAAATGGGGTTCGAGCAGCGATTATAGAGGTTGGCGATGACGCCGACAAACGCGTCTGCCCGTGAATAGAATTTCGTTTCTAGTCGCTAACATAAACTAGCCATTTTCATAAAAATTCAAAACGCTCTTTAACCAAAGCGCGGGGCTGCCCAACTGACAGAAATGACCCGCGCCGGGCATGATCGTAAGCGTTGCATTCGGGCATATCGATTGCTTTAAATAATGCGCCATTGCCACTCTTGCAACCTGATCGGCATCGCCCCAGCATAGATGGCTTGGCAGTGATTCGCTGGCAAGTTTTAGTGCCGGCAGCCAACGCGTTTGTTCATAGCGGCGACGGTCATTTAAATAGCGAATGATATGATGGTTTTTACGATGACCGTTTTGCTGAATACAATTTTGCCAAAGTAGCTCAATATCACGCTCGTCAATCTCCGCCCCATGCGCGCTGATAATCGTTTTCTTAAATAAAGAGTAGCGCGACAATGAGCTCACAATCGGGCCAATCCTTTTGTTTAGTAAAAGGCGCTGCATTACCCGCAGCTCGGCCAATTCGAGCACCATACTGCCGTTAGTGAAGGTGATGCTTTGCACACCGTCCTCAAACCACGCCGGCAGTTGACTATTGACATGCCGGGCGACAATTTCGGTTAGCACACTGGTGCCCATATCGTGGCTTAATATATGCCCGCCTCGAATGCCGAGGTGTTGCCATACGGCCAATGCTGCGTCGGCTTGTGGCACTAGTGAGTAGCTATACTCATTGCCAGGCTTATCGCTAAAGCCGTAGCCTGGCAGGTCGAGTAAAACAATACGCGCAAAACGCTGCGACAAACCGTCAATAACCTTATTAAACGAAAACGATGACTCGGGAAAACCATGAATGAGTAAAAGGGTGTTTTCAGCGGTCGCGTGACGGTTGCCGACCTCTTTATAAAAAACGTTTAAACCTAAGGGCTTGGTCTCTAGAAAGTCGCCGCTATCGCGCCATGAAATCAGTTCTGGGTACAGCCCCGCCTCATTCGTTCTGTCATTTGCCATTTCAGGTTTCAATCTGACCTAGGTTGGCATCGATAACAGCGCCGTTGATTACCGGGCTTTGACTGGCAAACCAAATGGTGTCGGCAATTTCACTCGGTTGCGCTAAGCGGCGATGGGCAATGGTCGCGGTGATTTGATCATAGACGTCAGGGTTTGCGCCTAAATGCGCGCTCAGCATTTCAGTTTCAGTAAACCCAGGGCAGATAGCCGCTGTGTGAATCATACTACCGGCTAAATCTTGGCAAGTGGCTCGCATTTGGCCTATAACCGCATGTTTGGAGACCACATAGGCGTGCGTATTTGCGACGGCTTTGGTGCCTAACGTTGAGCTAATATAGATAATTGATGAGCCGTGTTCCATGCGCGGCAACAGCAGCGTATTCAAGCGTGAGGCTGCAACCACATTTAGCTCGAGCACGTTACGCAGCGTTTGCGCCTCAATATCACGCACCGTTTCTTTGGTCATCATTGCGGCGTTATGCACAACAACCAGCTGCTCTGGCTCACCAACCGCCGCGAGAATTTGCACTGAGAAATCAGCCACCCAACTCACATCAGTCAAATCAACGGCAAGATTGCTTGCGCCGTCAATCGCGCATGGCGAGCGCGACAAGTTAACCACCGTATAGCCGGCGTTAGAGAAACGTTTGGCAGTCGCAAGACCTATGCCTTTGCTTGCACCAGTAATAAGTAATACCTTGCTCACGAATTCGTCCTATTTTAGGTGTGCATCTTCAAGCTCAAGGTATGGCCTTAGCTTATGCACGAGTAAGTAAATAATGGGGGTGTCGGCCAGCGCCGAAAATAGTTTGAAGAGATAATTACTCAACATCAAGCCTAACACTACTTCAAAACTCATGCCGCCTGCCAAAATGACAGCCCCGAACGTCACGCTGATCACCGCAACAGAATCCACCGCCTGGCTCACAATGGTGCTGCCATTATTACGTAACCACAAGTACTTTCCCCGAGTCTTGGCTTTGATCCAGTGAAATAGGTATACGTCTACGTATTGAGCCAATACATAGGCAACCATAGACGCGAACACAGCGCCCGTTGTATTAGCGTAGATTAGTGAGAACAACTCCACAGAACCACCAACAGAACTGCCGTCTGGCAAACCAACGTCCTGCGCTAAGGTCAAAGTTTGCCAGGGCGGCTGGGTGCTTGGGTCGATCGCGGGCAAGAAATTACCCAGCCACATCACGGATAAAATAAAACCGTTTAACACTAAGCCAACCGTCACCATAAAATTCGCACGTGCGCGGCCATAAAGCTCGGAAATTAGATCGGTACATAAAAACGTTAATGGGTAGGCCAATACCCCCACCGCTAACTGCATTGGCCCGAGCTGCACAAACCGAGTTATGCCAATTACGTTCAACAAAGTCATGGCACATAAAAAGAAACCGGCTAACACTAAGAACACACGCTCGCGGCGTTCTTGTACGTACGAACCAGAGACAGCGAGTTTATTCATTAACGGCTCCAGCGCGCTTTACCCCATTGATCCACGCCCGATGAGATGCGCACTTCGAATGCGTGAATCTTAAGACTTTCAAGAAAAGCCTCGTCTTTGGTGAGCTCATTGAGAAAGAAATGCGAGAGCTCTTCAATGGTTATATTTTTAATAGGCAACACAATAGTATCCGTCTTTAATAGCGGCTGGGTTCGTCCATCGTGTTTAATAAAGTAAAATTGCTCATCTTCGGTAATAGTTAAATACGGCGAATGCTCGGCAATCAAGGTATATTCGTCGTATTTATGGCAAAGGTCCTTGAGAATTCTTTTATAAATAGCGTAGTCAAAACATAAGCCATTGTCGTCTACCTCACCAGTAATCTCGACCGCCAAGCGCCAATTGTGGCCGTGTAAGCGCTCGCGATTAGTCGCCGAGAAAATAGTGAAGTGCGCCGCCGCAAAGTGGAGATACGCTTTTTCTATCTCGATGGAAGCAAGTTTCGGCATTTGTTGTGCTTGGGTCATAGTACTTGAGTCATAGTGATCGAAGTTAGTAATTCACCGGCAGCCTTTAAAGACTAAATGGCTGCCAAAATTTGGTTAATAGTAGCACTAGTGAGTAAACTGGCTAGGCTGATTTAAATTGGAGTGTACCGAGGTAATAATGAAGAAACTATTAATAGCAATAATAAGCGTACTATTTTCACTGAGTATTGGGGTCCCCAGCAGTCATGCGGTTGACTTTGACATGCTCGCCGCCACACCCGTTGGTAGCTGGCAAGTGCGCGAAGATATTGAAACCAACGCTAAAGGCAAACAAAGCGGCATCACCATGCGCACGTCGATGCTTGGCACAGAAGAGCGAAATGGCGAGATGCACTATTGGATCGAAGCTTCTATGAGCTCGTTTAAAATAAGCAAGAAAGGCAAGCGTAAACCGCGCGGCAAAACAATGGTTATTAAAGCGCTCATCGCCGAGAGCGTATTTAAAAGCGACGCCGAAAATATTCTTGGCAACCTAAATGGCCTTGGCGAAGAGACGATTATTCAAACCGGTAACGAAAAGCCCATGCGCATACGAGATTCTGGCGGCATGATGGCCGGTATGATGAACGCGTTTGGGGCGCAAATTACCCACGACTACAGTGCGCAAGGCTCTGAATCAGTGAGCGTTCCGGCCGGTGAATTCGAGGCGCAGAAAATTAGTGGCTCTGGGACGGTTGAAATGAAAGTAATCTTTAAAAAAATTCACGTCGAAAGTGATTCTACGGTCTGGATTTCTGACAAAGTGCCTTTTGGCGCAGTGCGTGGTGAGACAACCTCGGTCACCAACGGCAAAGCGTCGACCACCTCCTCGCAACTACTTGAGTTTGGCAAATCGGGCGCCGTCAGCCTAATCACTCAGGAGCCTGAAGATATGCCTGACATGCCAAATATGACTGAGCTGTTTAACTGATCGCTTAAGCAACTGTTTCAACCACCGCCGAGCTAGGGTTTTCTTAACTAGCCCGGCTTGCTTTTAGCGTATCCACACTCACTCTGACATCATCGGAGTGAGTGAGCTAAAAATTATCCCGCCCGACATTCACAATCGCGGCTTGGCAATAATGCGATAATCGAATGCTAAGCATTCAAAACTAGCTGACGCATGGCCGAAAAAAACTACTCAGTACTGTTCAAACTCGGTACCTACCTTCTAAAATATAAGCCTACGCTGGTAGCCGCAAGCTGCGCATTAATCTTCACTGCGGGCGTCACCCTAGCAATGGGCCAAGGTGTCAAAATTTTGATCGACGACGGCTTTATCGCCGGGTCGATTGATAAGCTCAATAGCGCAGCACTCTTTATTGTCGGTATTGCGGTACTAATGGCAATTGGCACTTATACCCGATTTTATCTAGTCTCATGGTTAGGCGAACGTGTTTCGGCGGACATACGCCAAGCCGTATTTAACCACCTCATCACGTTGCACCCGAGTTACTTTGAGGAGAACCGAAGTGGCGAAATCATGTCGCGCCTAACCACCGACACAACATTGTTGCAAACGGTCATTGGCTCATCAGCTTCCATGGCTCTGCGCTCGCTGTTAACCTTTATTGGTGGTTTAATTCTATTGCTGTTTACAAATCTAAAGCTCACGATGTTTGTCTTAGCAGGTGTGCCTTTGGTGTTAGTCCCGATCCTACTTTATGGCCGAAGAGTACGCTCACTATCCCGCGAAAGCCAAGACACTATCGCCGACGTAGGCAGCTACGCGGGCGAGATCATTCAACAAATAAAGACAGTCCAAAGCTACACCCAAGAAGAAAATGAACGTGTCGCATTCGGTCGACAAGTAGAAAGTGCATTTAACGTCGCGCGCAAACGTATTAAGCAGCGCGCCATGCTAATCGCAGTCGTTATCTCGCTGATTTTCAGTGCCATTGCGGCAATGCTTTGGGTAGGGGGTAACGACGTCATTAATGGCGCAATGACCGGCGGAGAACTCGGCGCGTTTGTCTTCTATGCCATTATCGTGGCGGGCTCGGTCGCGACCATTTCTGAGGTTATAGGCGAAGTCCAACGCGCGGCCGGTGCGGCGGAGCGACTGTTAGAGCTGCTTTCAATCGAGACGCTGATCAAACAACCCGCTGAGCCAGCGTCGGCGGCGGCTCTCGATTCAGAATTGCGCTTAGAGAACGTAAGTTTCTACTACCCTTCTCGCCCAGAGCAAGTGGCGTTAAACGAACTCAGCCTGACAATAGAGGCCGGCAAGTCCTTAGCCGTGGTCGGGCCATCGGGCGCGGGCAAGTCTACTATCTTTGAACTATTGCAACGCTTTTACGACCCGTCCAGCGGCAACATAAACCTAGGAAATGTCGATATCCGCCGCTTTTCACCGCACGATTTACGCCAACAATTAGCGGTGGTCGCGCAGCAACCAACCTTATTCAGCGGTGATGTGATGCACAATATCCGATACGGCAAACCAAGTGCCTCTCAAGCAGAGGTGATCGCAGCGGCCAAAGCAGCCAATGCTCACGATTTTATCGAACGACTTCCACAAGGCTACAACAGCTTTCTTGGTGAGCAAGGCGTTCGTTTATCCGGTGGCCAACGTCAACGCGTCGCGATAGCACGCGCGATACTAAAAGACCCAAAAATTCTGCTGCTAGATGAAGCAACGTCGGCGCTGGATGCGGAAAGCGAATTTAGAGTGCAACAAGCGTTGGACAATCTTATGCAAGGCCGCACTACAATTATCATTGCGCACCGATTGGCGACTATCCGCAATGCGGATTCAATCGCGGTACTCGATGAAGGTAAATTAGTCGCATTGGGTAGCCATGACCAGCTACTGGAGTCATCGCCTTTGTATAAACGGCTATCTGAGCTTCAATTTCAAGAAAAGACGAAAATAGCTCATGAGTGCTAAAACCAACGCATTAAAGCGCAAACGGAAATTGCGCTCAAAAGTGGATTATGGCAATACCTTAATAAACGGCTTTACAGTAACCGACTGGTAAACGCCATTTAGCAAGTAAGGGTCTTGATCGGCCCACGCTTGGGCGTCATCTAAGGAATCAAATTCAGCCACTACCAAACTGCCGGTAAATCCGGCATCACTGGGCTCACTGCTGTCCGCGGCCGGGTGTGGTCCGGCTAACAGCAAACGGCTTTGTTGATCAAGCAATTTCAATCTGTCCAAATGAGCTGGTCGATGAATTTTGCGCAAAGGCAAACTGTCTTCAACGTCCTGACTGATAACGGCATACCACATGTCTAGTCTCTCTATAGGTCAATTTATAACTAGGCTAGGCGACTAATGCAGCATACCCGCGTTCGCGCTTTGCGATTCTTCAATGCGCTCAACCTGAATATCACGATAGCGCTCTATGCCAGCTTCGACCATAGACTGCGCAATATCAATTTTATCCATGGGCATCAGGTCATCAACTTGGTCAGAAATCTTGATGACCACTAATGGCTGATCGGGGTTATCGGCGTGCCGCAACGCAATGTCGCCATTGGCCAGCTGTACTAATTCTATTCGCGACTCTGAAGTGGTCTCTGTCATGTCTCTTCTCGGCTCGGTAATCCCAAACTGTTTTGTGCTACTTTCACCAGATGGTTTATAGTGTGATTAACCAATAAAAACAAGCTAAGTGGCACACTAAACCATGAAATTTTGGAAAAAGTTAATCTTTGCGACCTTACTATTGGTTGCAACCTTCGCAATCTACCTGGTATTAAACATCCGAAGTTTATCCGTAGAAAAAATAAGCGATGACTTATTTGTGATACGAGGCATTGGTGGGAACACGACGATCCTTAAAACCGACGCTGGCACGGTGGTAGTCGATAGTATGACGTTTAGAATGCAAGGTACCTTACTAAGAGAAAAAGCAGAAGAGTTAACCGGCAGAGACGTTGTACTGCTAATTAACACACACTATCACTTAGACCATACGCATGGTAACCCAGGGTTTAAGCCCGGCACGCAAGTCGCAGCGACTGAGCGCACACTTTCGCACCTCAAAGCGCTGGATGCGAATTCATGGCAAGGCGATGCGGCACACCTACTTCCCAACGAGATCTTTAACGATCAACGAAAATTCGACTTCGGCAACAAGACCGTCACATTAATCCACCCCGGAGCCGGGCATACTGACGGAGACTTAGTCGTTGTGTTCGAAGAAGATAAAACGCTTGTGGCCGGCGATTTGTTTTTTCATAAGCACTACCCAAATATAGACCTTGAAGCTGGCGGCTCAGTACAACAGTGGTCAGCCACACTCGATAATGTGCTGGCCTTAAGTTTCGATCGCGTTATTCCAGGCCACGGCGATACGACTGATCGCGCTGGTTTAATAGCGTATCAAGAATTCGTCGCCGAACTCGCCGAGATAGGCCGACGGGCGGCAGCGAACAAACTTAGCTTAGACGACGTCTTAAAGACAGACCAACTTGAGACCGACGAAGGTTATGAACCGATCGCTTTTGCGGGGATTCCACTTGGCTTAGATCGCGAGTTTGTTTTGCGCCGCGCTTGGGAAGAATCGACTGGAAACTTTCAGATTAGAAATTAGAAACTAATGAGCCGTAAACTAAAAGCAGTATTTTTCGATTTAGATGAAACCCTAATTGAGAATCGCCTCTCGGTACGAGAGCTTTTCGCACGCATGTACTATGACTTTGAAAACCAGCTGGGCGCAGACAACCAAGATACCTTCTTTACTGAGCTACGCAGCCAGGCCCCTATTCTTTGGAGCGCAATGTTCGATACCGACGTAGCACCCGAACAACAGTTTATTGAATGCTTCGCTCAGTGTATTGAATCAACCGGGGCGGCAAACGGTGCACAAGCAGCAAGCCTTGGACAAAAAATGTTCGAACACTACTTAAGTCTCAGCGCAGGCAACGTGGTATTTCACGATGGCGCGGAAGAAACTCTTGCCACACTAAGAGAAAGCGGGGTCATCACTGGCTTGATTACAAATGGCATGGAACAAGTTCAATTGAACAAAGTTCACAGCCTCAAGATTCAAGACAAAGTCGATCATGTCACGGTGAGCGCGCAAGCCCGAGCACACAAACCACACTCACCGGTATTCAAGCTAGCACTGCGACGCGCGGGGGTTAGCGCCGGCGACGCGATTCAAGTTGGCGACCATGCAACTAACGACGTTGCCGGAGCCATTCGTGCAGGCTTGGGGGGTGTTTACTACAACCCAGGCGGCTTGGTTCTCGAAGAGTCTTTTGCCAACGTAAGCGAGCGCCCAACCCACCACGTGCAGCATCTTAGAGAAGTCTTAAACCTTATTTAGAACTCAAAGAAGTAAATCGCAAAAAGCGCCGTTACGCGCTGTCTTTCGGCAACGAGTACGTCGCTACCGCGTGCGCAATTGCTTGATCGTCACCATCAGAATAGAGGCTTACCTCGCCTACCACTAACACCTTACCCACTTTTATTAAACGGCACTCAGCAATCACGTCCACATCTGGGCGTGGCCGACGTAAAAAATTGATCGTTAGGTTGGTGGTCACCGCCAACGCAACCAGACCGAGCTCAGCCATGATTGCAACGTAAACAGCGGTATCAACAGCGGACATCATAAACGGCCCTGAGACTGTATTGCCTGGCCGCAGATCGCCCGCCGTTACCGGCATTCGAATGCGCGCTTTACGTCCACCAACCGACTCAATAATAAGGTTATTATCTGGCCACTCCTTATCAAAAAACGCCTTAAGCGACGCCTTACTTACCGACTTGCTTGCTGATTCGGCACTCATGCTCGAACTCGAACATGAAGCGCGTTAAACAAACGCCGGACGCCAAAGTTCTTTACAAACGCCGCAAACACAATAATGACTGAAATCAATAAAGCCTTGTCCGCCGGGACGAATATGCCAAAGAGAGGATAAATCCAGTACTGAATTAAGACCGTTAACACATACCCTGCTACAACACTCACCGAGCTTTCTAATAAGCTCATTTTTCTTGTCTGACCCTCAGGTGCAGTTTGCTCTTTCATGATTACTTTACCAACTTGTGTTTACGTTGAAGCAGTCATCAAAGGCCGCTTCAATTTTCTTAATATAGTTTTCTTTAGCAGCGCGATTACGTGTGTCTATTGCGGAGATTGCTTGCAACAAACCGACAACCGAACGAGCTTGTTCAGGGCTGAAGTTCTCCAGCGCATTTTTCATAACCTTGTCAGGCTTTGTCAGAACCTCTTCACCGTCACCGAATAAATAGGTGCTGGACAACAACAGTTCGGACGCCTCTTGCTCCGATTTATTGAATTCAGCTTGAAACAACTCTAACAAAACCGCCTTCTCTTCCCTGCTCAAATCACCGTCTATTTTTGCAACAGCGGTTACTAATAAGCAAGCGACTTCTAGCGGATCACTGAGTGAGAAGATAGGGTTTCCCTCATATTTCTTACGCCAAGCTCGGCGTCGACGCCAACTAAACGGGTTTAACCAACCAATGTCGATTCCAGCCTCTGAAAGACGGTTTATTAAAACCAAAATAGTAACGATGGTGCCCAATAGACCCAAAATAATATGCATAACTTCCCTCAGCGAGATAAAACCTAAACGCTTAAATATTTAATGACACGTAACGCAGAACGCCCAGACCAAACCGAAAACAACAAACAAGCGAACCAGCCAGATCATTTTTGGCGGTCGGAACATCAGGTCGCCATTTATCTTTCTTATAATTTAGAACTATAACCCGATTCAGCTTCGTGTGAAATTGCTTGCGGCTAATTGCAGGGCGCTAGCAGTCTACTAATAAATTATGGCTACGCGATTAACGGCTAGCCGAATTTTCTTAGACGATAGACATTCGCATCAATCTAGCGTTCCTTGCCAATAAGCCACATCGACCCAAGCCCCAAACTTGAAACCCACCTCTTTGAAGTGCGCGACTTTTTCCATCGAAAATTTTTCATGCAACGCAATGCTTGCCTCGTTTGGCAGAGAGATACCGCCCAGCACCACGTGAACAGATTTATCTCTGAGTTGCTTGAATAACTCGGCGTACAGTAATGAGCCTAGGCCTCTTGCAATAGCATCATGCGCTAAATAAACAGTAATCTCGACAGAATGCCGATAGGCACATCGCCCTTTCCATTTACTGGCATAAGCAAACCCAAGTACGCGGCCTTGCTGCTCGTAAACCAACCACGGAAGTTCCGCCGTTTCGACCTCGTTGACTCGTGCCTGCATATCACCCTGCGAGACAGCGTCCTCTTCGAAAGTAACAACAGTGTTAAGCACATAATGGTTATAAATCCGACATAAGGCAGATATATCATGCTCGTTTACGGCTCTAATCATAATGGTTAACTCTACGTTTTTTGCCCCCGAAAGAATCGAAGAGTATCTTGTGAGCACTATATGAGAACGTATCGTCACGGTCTGTATACGCTTTAATCCATTCGATAAGCATGCTTAAGTTCGCATCTTGTTCCGCTTTGCTTTTATATTTATGAGGTTCCCACGGTCGCTGTTTTGCATTTTTAACGCAAACCTCTACCGGCATATCCAGAAAAATTATTTCGTTTGCGCAATCACTTACAAGTTCTAGAAGGTCGGCATAGCAACCTTCGATAACCCAATCTTGTTGCTCTAAGATAAACTCATCGATTAACTGCTTTGATTTCGTAAGAGGCATGCGGGTGGGCGGTGTTGTCGGCTGCCACGCAAGAGTATCAAGGTCTAAGTGCGATAACTTATTATCCTCAGATAAACGCTTCGCAAGCGTACTCTTTCCCGCCGATGAATTTCCGAAAATTAAAATTTTTCTCATGCCAACCTAGCCTAAATACGCTAATAAGCCCTTAGATGTTCAAGGGCGTTAATTTCGATCAAAAATTTACCGGCTAACCTTTGGGCCGAATGAGGGTGGCTATTGTGGGTATTTGCCCACTCTCGACAATACCAACAAAGTCGCTCCGCCGGCGTTCCAACACTGGGCTCACCTAGCTTTTGATTTAGCACAAGAATTTGCGAGCCAATTTCCACCAGCTCCTCAGTTAGCGGGTCGGTTCTATGCTTAAATTCTCGAAAGGGATTGAACGCGGTTACGCAAAAAACCAGGTCATTTCGACCGTCTGCGGCACTTCTTAAGTGAGGAATAAGGTTCGCCAGGAGTTCCATCTCTAAATTGTCGAGCTTAGCGTATAGCTTTGCTTTCGATACCACTCGATTTAGTCCATAAATCGAGTGTAACTAGCCTCCGACAAAAGGGCCTTCGCCTTTCTATTGGAGACTAGACACACTACATGGCTGCTTAGCCAGGTATTACATTCGTCGCGCATGGGCCTTTTTGACCTTCACCAACTTCGAACTCAACCGCTTGACCGTCATCTAAGGTGGCATAACCACCGCCATTTTTAATTTCAGAATGGTGGACGAAAAGATCTTTTCCACCGTCTTCCGGTGTAATAAAACCAAAACCTTTATCCGCATTAAACCACTTAACTGTGCCTTTACTCATGTCTATCTCTACTAATAATAATGGTGAATGAAAAAGTGTTCTCATTAGCCGGATTCACCAACACGGCCAAGAAAATATTATCGATTACAGTAACAAAATCACACCCCGCAAACTATCTAAATAGACGGGTTCAGTCGATTCAGTTACGGATTATGTACCATATTGGCCAATTTGTTTATTGTATTTAAGTTTCTACCGGTTGCTGAGACACCTAAACACGACTCAATCGACCCCACCAGCTTAGAACGACCGATGCCGTCCGGCGCGTGTAAGTATAATACCTTGCCAATTACCGTATATCGTTCACTCTCAGAAATTTTCGCGTCTAGCTTACTATAATCTGGTGCGGGAATACGCTCACAAAAATAGAAATGTACGGTTTTACCCTCGTTTTCGGCGTAAGGATTGGCATTTATCGACAAATCGAAGTTTTTTTCGGATATTGCCAGCACCTGCGCGCTAAAACCAAACTTAGATTGAATGAGCGCCTTAACCTTAACCTCAGGGTTTTGAGACGACATCAAAACAATATTTCCGCTTTGAATATAGGTGCTCACCCCCTTAAAACCAGATTCCTCAAGTAATTCTTTTAGCTCGTTCATTGGCAATAAGTTCTTGCCACCAACATTTACTCCGCGCAGTAATACGATATATTTTTTCATAGCGCGCTCAGTTTATCAGTATCAAGCCATCATGCGATAGCGGTGACGCTTCGCATGATGGGCAATCAACCGTAAAGAAGGCATAACAATTCCAATCAAACAACGTGTGCTCTATCTAGACTTACTCGCTTTCGACCTTATTGCTCAATCTTAGCACCGCGATCTCCAACCTTTTAATTTCTCTTAGTAAGGAGTTTCGGCTTATCTCCATCCATGACCATTGCTTGAGCGCAATTTGCATGCTCACAGATACAACTAAGCAAGTACCCCAAAATACTCTTTCGCTTAAATCCTCAGCGACTGCAAATTCATATCCACACCACACCATAGCGACTGAAACAACGATCGTTGCAACAGTGGCCAGGATCATCCATTTACCCAGACCACCTCGATACGATTTACTAACCATGCCAAACATGCCCACATCGTTACCCATAAGCTCGTCAACGTGTTGCGCATCATCGAGTAACTCATGCTGTATTTTTTCATCTAAATTCATCAATATTCTCCAGATAATTTATTAAACCTTGTATTTTTCTTTAAGCATTTTCCTCGCCCTGTTCAAGCGAGACTTCACAGTGCCAGCAGGTATACGCAATACCATTGCAATTTCGTTGACCTTTAGCTCGTGAAGGTAAAACAAATGAATCACCTGTTTTTCGATCGATGGCAAACAGTCGATAGCAATATTAAGCGACTCGTTTCTAGTCTGCGTTTCTTCGATAGCGCAATCGTGTTTCTCGTCCTCAAAAACTTGCTCACTCTTTCGATGATTGTGTTCAGCTCGGACTAAATCAACGATGCGCCAATGCACCAATTTATATAACCAACTTCGAAGAGCTCGGGGGTCGTCTAATTTCCGAATAGTCCCAGCAAACTTGATCCACGCTTCTTGCACCGCATCTTGAGAAATTTCTTTGTCGCCACAGACCTTGAATGCGTACCGCAGCAAAGGCTTTTGGTACTGCTGAAAGATCATATGAAATGCTTTATGGTTCCCATCTTGGGCTGCCAGAACCAATAAATCCTCTTCTGCTTGAAGCATTTATTACTCACAAGTTTGTTGCTTACTAATAAGACGAAACTAATTTAGAAATGGTTCATTTCTTTGTCTACGAGCGAAATCTCAACGCTAGCCGTCTACCCTGAACGCAGACAAATATTGATGTCACTATCAAAGAGCCAAGTACCCGCTTGCAGCTGATCTTGATAATTGATCACAATCATCGACGATTGAGTGTAATCATATGGCTTGTAATTTGGCATCGGCTACTCTGTTTGAATCCTTGCCCGATTTTATCAAATATCCTTTTGAATTGGAGTTTTTCTACAGTCTCAACGCCTAACAAAGGGGCGCCCTGACAAGGGCGTCTCGCCGTTAGGCGAACTTTTGATTCTTGTATGTCTTACATACGAAAACATCTATTCCGGAACCACTGTCACCGTATTTGCATCTCGAGTTATCTGCCATCGACTATCTCGCTTTTCTAAAACCGAAAGAGAATGTCCGGCCATTCGCGTGGCCGGATCCCCGTTTTTAGGAGAACATAATAGTGTCGATTCAATCCAGAGGTAGGCTTGGTCACCAAACACTTTTAGTTCTCGAAGTTTGCTATCGAGATCATAGTTAATTGAGGAATCTTCAGGTGATCCTCCTGCAGCTCCCTGAGCAAACGTTTCCTTATCCATCTCGCCAACACCAGGCACAAAAAATACGGCATCATCGGCAATGCATTGACGAGCCAATTCTAAATTTCCTTCAACAGTTGATTTTATCCAATTATTGAATAAGTCTCGTATCTCTTGTTCATCATTCATTTTCTTACCTCCATAAATTTATGCGCACCCTCACCCATAAAAGAGTAGTCTTCTTATCAGATATTACAACACACCTCACTCAATTGAGCATCAATGTTCGAACGATGTTCGAACGAGGACAGCCGATGTTCGAACGAGGACAGCCATAACTAAAGCTTGTAAAATCTGTATAAATTTGGGATTCTAATCGTTCAAGGAAACTTCGGAGAGTTAGGATGACTCAAGCAAGAGAAACCATCGTTTCGGTAGACGACACGCCTTATTACCATTGTGTATCGCGCTGCGTAAGACGCGCATTTTTGTGCGGTAAAGATCACTATTCCGGCCAAGATTATGAGCACC